>JAFSQE010000032.1 GCA_017446775.1 Bacteroidales bacterium
CTGCTTCTGATTTGTTTGTGTTGCCATATTGTTGTAAATTTGAAATGTGGAAAGATTGAACGTCATAACGGTGCCCGCCACCGATCTGGATGGGAACTACCATACCGCTTTCACGGTATTCGATGACTTCTCTGAGGACTTACGGTCCTCGGCCGGATGGACATTGCGTGACGCCATCGAATACTACGCCCGGAAATACGAGGTAGAGAAGGATGCGATCAGGCTTATACGTCCTTTCGTCCCACAGGAGATACACCTGCGAGAACGCGGAGAACGGATATGAGGGTACGGGGTTGGAGCAACGGATAATCTCAAGTCCAAGCGCCCGCACCACTTGATGGGTCGGGTACTTTGTCCACATAACACGTTATGTTGCTCCGTTTGATCGAGGACGGAAAACCTGAGATTTTTCAACAACAAATATACGATTTGCCAGGAATTATTGCAAATCTAAACACGGTTGTTTTCGTTGCCATATAAGTACTAATAAGGCCATTTCAAGAATTTCCTAATCTTATAATGCCCCTACTGAAAATTATTTGTAACTCTACGCCATAAAGGGTATTATTGCCCTCATTTTGGGATATGTCGGATATTGCCAAACAGAGATTTACTGCGATTGACTTCTTCTGTGGTGGGGGAGGTATGACTTGCGGACTTCGCCAGTCTGGAATTGATGTGATTGCAGGTGTGGACTTTGATCCGACAGTAGGAGAAACCTATGAGTTTAATAATCCTGGAAGCAAATTCATCAATTCTGACATTAACCTTCTTCCTGAGAGCTACTTCGAAGATAAATTTGGCGTTCAGAGGGATGATGACAACCTTATTCTGGTCGGATGCAGCCCTTGTCAGTACTACAGCATCATCAATACGGATCGTACAAAATCATTGAAGACCAAAGATTTGTTGATGAGCTTTGCCAGATTTATTGAATATTACAGACCCGGATATGTCCTAGTGGAAAATGTTCCTGGCATTGTAACAAACAAATATTCTGTTTTGCCGGAATTCCTTAATAAACTCGTAAGTCTTGGATATGGTGAAACTGTTGATGACATCAAAAGGGATGTTATTGACCTCAGTTATTATGGAGTCCCTCAAAGTAGAAGGCGTTTTTCGCTTATAGCTACGAGGTTGCCTGGTATCTCTCTTTGTCTTCCAAAACCTGATGCTGAGCAAAGGAGGCTTCGCTCGTGCATCGGAGTAACCAATGGCTTCCCGAGTATTGAAGCTGGCCATCGTGATAGCAGCGATTTCAATCATTCGTGTGCCTGTTTAAGCGATGTTGGCAAGCAACGAATGATCCGTACTCATAAAAATGGTGGCAGCAGGCTTGATTGGGCAAATGACCCCCAACTTCAGTTGGCTTGTTATGAAGGGAAAGATGACAGTTTTACAGACAACTACGGAAGGATGTCATGGGACAAACCGGCACCAACGATAACGACGAAGTTCCTCAGCATTTCAAATGGACGGTTCGGCCATCCAGATGAGGACCGTGCGATTTCAGTCCGTGAAGGAGCCGCCATACAAACTTTCCCCAATACTTATGTATTCAAGACCACAAGTATGGGAAATGCCGCCAAGATAATTGGGAATGCTGTGCCCTGTGAGTATGCAAGGCGCTTGGGACATCTCATTCAATCTTTTTAAGCACTTATGACTGAATCCTTTTCAATAACACCGAGAGTAATTGCCCATTTGGGTGAGGATCTAATAAAAAACGAAAGCATTGCGATTCTCGAATTGGTAAAAAATTCCTATGATGCCAATGCGTCGAAGTGTGTCGTTCATTTTACGGAGGAAAAGGGTTCTATAAGGAGTATTATTATTGCCGACAATGGTGTTGGTATGAACGAGGACACTATTAAGAATGTCTGGCTTGTCATAGGTACCGACAATAAGAAAAAGATATTTGAGGGGACGCATGACGGTTCCAGATTACCTCTTGGAGAAAAAGGTGTAGGCAGGCTTGGTGTTCATAAATTAGGACGCAAGATTTCTCTCATATCCAAGACAAAAGTCGATGACGAGGTGTCGCTCACAATTGATTGGACAAAGCTAGACACAGCAAATTCTTTGGAGGATTTCCCGGTAGAAATTAGAACAAATGCTACCCCATCGGTATTTCGCGACGGAGAGACAGGAACCAAGATAATTATTGATGATCTTAAATGTGATTGGCAAAAAAGGCAGCTTCGGGATGTTTACAGAAATTTGATGTCTCTCAACAGTCCATTTGTTGATACGAGCGAGGATTTTAAAGTAGAGATATCCAGCAACAATCCTTCTCTGTTTGAAGGGTTGCCGAAATTTGAGGACATCATTTCCAATGGTGGACTGTATTTTGGCAGCTGTACTATGAAAGGCAGCTCTGTATCTGAATTCTCATATGATTTTAGGCCTTGGAAGACGCTCACAAAAGTTAAGTCTGGCAGACATGTAGGACTTTCTGATTTGAACACCCTCGATATAAGCATTACAGGCTCAAGGGTCGTGGAGGGGAAATCAAAACCAGAAGATTATGACATCGACCTAGAAAAACTTCATATCGGAGAGATTAAATTTGATATCATTATTTTCGAGATGGACTCGGCAATATTGAATTACCTCAATGCTGAAAAAACCATCATCAGGGATTATCTTAATGAAAATGGTGGAGTAAGGGTCTATAGAGATAATGTGCGTGTCTATGATTATGGGGAGAGAGATAACGACTGGCTGGGTATTGACCTCAAAAGAGTTCACCGAGTTGGAGGAAACGTCAGCAATAATATAATACTCGGCTCTGTTAGGCTGAATCGTGCTGAAAGTACTGGACTCAAGGAAAAAACTAATCGTGAGGGGTTCATCGAGGATGAGACATACAGTGCATTTGCAGATGCCGTCAATCATGTCTTATCCATATTTGTCAGATTAAGAAACGAAGATAAGGAAAGGCTGACCTTTTTATATAAAACGAATAAGGCCGTTGAACCGGTTCTTAGTAGTTTGGAAGATGCAGTCACGTTGATAAATGCAAAAGTTGAAGACGAGAAAAGCCGGAAAGAACTATTAAATTGTATCGATCGTGTTAATGTGCAGTACAAGGCTGTTAAAGAAACTCTGATTAAGAGTGCCAATGCCGGCCTCAATTTATCTGTTGTTATCCATGAAATCGACAAACAGGTTGCGGCTCTTCATGGAAGCGCAGAGAGAGGTGAAGTTGAAAAAGTGGTCTCGATATCAAAGAATCTTGAAAAGATTATTCGTGGCTACACCGCTATGATCAAGAAATCGAATATTGGGCTAGGGAAGCTTTCTGACGTGGTGTCAATCGCTCTGGACAATTATGAGTTCCGCTTCTCCGACCACAGAATCGATGTCCTCTCGAACTGGAATACATCTCAGCTTAAGGCTCAATTTGCCCGGGCTGAATCTATTGCAGTACTGACTAACCTTTTGGATAATGCAATTTATTGGGTGAGCAAGACAAGACATGACGACCGGAAGATATCTGTGTTTTTAACGGATCAGGTTTCCGGATATAGCACGATCGTTGTCAGTGACAACGGCCCCGGGTTCAATATTGGAACAGATGTCGCGATTCAACCTTTTATTTCGGGTAAACCTAATAATGTCGGAATGGGGCTTGGTCTGCATATCGCAAACGAAATGATGAATGCGATGAAAGGATGTCTGATATTTTATGATGAAAAGGATATTACGCTTCCTGAAGAAGTTGTTAAAGCTGGCGCGAACAAAGCTATTGTCGCACTCTGCTTCCCAAAAGGAGAATAAGAAAATGAAAGCAACGGATTACATTAGCAGCGTGCTGATAATTGATGATCAGCCAGAAGAGGTGGCAGGTCTTGAAGAGGTCCTGAAATCAAATGATGTTTTATACACGTTCTGTGACCCGAATAATTTGCCGGATTCTACGTATCGAAATCGGCAAATCATTTTTTGCGATTTATATTTGAGTGCAACAGCAACCGAAGTGGAAGGGCACATCTCTGAGCTCAGGAAAATTTTAAAACGAGTTGTTGGCAAGGAGTTCGGATCATATGGAATTGTCCTCTGGACAAATCATCTTCAGCATATCGATTTGGTGAAAGAGAGGATTTCTAGAGATGGCTCTGCATATAGCCTTCCTTTGTTTATTATCGGACTGGATAAAGCAGGTTATTCGAAAGACGGATTCTCAAACATCTTTGAGGATTTAAGCAAAAAACTTGCAGGTGATAAAGCTGCGCATTTTTTCCTGAACTGGAGAGAAAGCATTTCTGAATACGCAGATAAAACATTGGCTAAGATTTATAGTTTAGTTCCTGATTTCGAGAACCAAGAAGCCAAGTTGTCATATGTCTTGTATTTGCTCGCGGCGAATTATCCCGGAAAACCCATTGATGGAGAGAAAAAATATGAAGGGATGTATCATGATGCGTACAAAGCCTTTGATGAGATCCTATATTCAGAACTCTCCGATTGTGCCAAATCCGGTTTTTGTGATGTATTCAACGATACAACTCCTAACCCGTGGAAAGACAATCCGGCTGAAGGGCTGTCCATAGTTTCTAAGCTGAATGACAGATTGCTAATTGAACACGATGATATTGACCATGATTCAATAGTTCCCGGGAACGTTTATATGGTTTGTGATAAGGATTCGGAATTAATCATTAGCGAAGCCCCTGAGAATGCAATCAATATCGCCATTGAGCTCACTCCACCGTGTGATTTTTCGCAAAGCAAGAAAAAGTTGTCAAGATTAGTTGGAGGCTTCATTCTTTCCCCTGTAGATGCTGCAAAGTGGAAGTCTATCAAGGCAGATTATAAGGGCGAAAGAAATTACCCCATATGGCCTGTTGAAATTGAAGGAAAAATAGGTTTGATATGTTTTGATTTCAGATTTCTTTCATCAGCAAGCGATGCCGTCCTAAATGATGACAAGAAATTCAAGTTTCTGTTTAAAGTAAATCATAAGTTGTTTTCTGACATCTTGCAAAAATTCTCCTCGCACGCTGCCAGATTGGGAATATCATTAATTGATCCCACTCGCAAAGTGACAGGCAAAAAGAATTAGCGACCTCATTGTGTGATGCCCAGCCTTCTCATCCTCGGCAACGGCTTTGACCGCGCACACGATCTAAAGACATCCTACTGGCATTTCAAAGAATGGCTCATGAGTCATGGGCGCTTTGATGTTATTGCTGAACTGCAGTCTCTTTTCCCGGTACAGCAGGATGGCAAGTATCTTCTTTGGTCCCAATTTGAGAAAGCATTGACTCAGAATGACAAGGCCGCTGTTGAAAGGTGGGGATGGGACAGCCTGTATCTCACAATTGAAGAAGAAGACGGAAGAGAAACCGTAACGTCAGGGGACATCCTTGACACGGCTATCTCTGATATTGTCAGGAATAGTTTTTCTGCGTGGGTAAATGATATCGAGATCACCGGCACGCGCATTTTTGCTTTTAACAGTTGTAAAAAATTCATTACATTCAACTATACAGAAACTCTTGAATGTCTGTATTCTATCCCGGCAGAAAGGATCCTGCATATTCACGGAAAAGCACATTCGGATTCTAGAATCATCGTAGGACATCGAACTGCGGTTGACCCTCTATCTGGCTCTTTTGAGAATAACGATTTTAGAGGGAACAATGGCATAATACAGAACCTTGGTGATTTTGCTGAACTGCACAAGCCTTCCGAAAAGCTTATCGAACAGAAATCATTGTTTTTCAATTCATTGAAAGGTGTCGATTTCCTAGTCGTTTTCGGCCACTCTTGTAGTGATGTTGATAAACTATATTTCGAAGCAATTGCCGCAAATGTGGGGCCGGATGCTAGGTGGTTATTCTGTTACTTTGATGAGCGGAACGATCTGGTCAACATGGAACAGTTGATCGATTCCATTACGCTTGACCGGAATCGGGTTTCTTTTATGAGGACTGAAGATTATATCCGAAGCCAATGTGGCACCGTTAAAGGAAAAAGATTGAGATAGTTTTAAGGGGTGGTGAATCAGTGTCCCTTGAGCTCCGCCAGAAGAGCCGCTTCCTTTTCCCGCTGCTGCCGGCGCATCAGCCTGTAGGCTTCGCGTGAGCGCCGACGGTCCTCCTGGGCAGAGAGATAGAGCTCGCCGTTCCGGAGAATCTCAGCTCGGACACGGCCAACAGTATCCTCCAACATAGTTTTCTTCAATTCGCACTCCCAGACGATAATGACCGACCAGCCTTTCGCTTCCAGCTGCCGCCAGACCTCCTGGTCCCGCTCCTGATTCCTGGTCACCTTCGCCGTCCAAAACTCAGTGTTGGTCTTGGGGACCGTGTAGTTCTTGCAGTCCTTGTGACCGTGCCAAAAGCATCCGTGGACGAATACCACCGTCCGGTACTTGGGCAGCACTATGTCCGGTTTCCCCGGCAGCCGCCTTTCATTAATCCGGTAGCGGAACCCCAAGCTCCACAATGCACGGCGCAGCTTCAACTCCGGGCCGGTGTTCTTGGCGCGGTTATGAGACATACATTTGAAACGCTGCTCTGGAGTCATTGGAATATGGATAACAATGCAAATTTACGCAGATTCAACTGAAAATGATTAACTTTGGCAATAATAACCCCAGACAACATGGAATTTAACTACGATAGGACCGATAAATGGTCCATATTGGAGTATAGTAAGCGGCTTCTTGGCAAAACCTTGGAGCAGGCTATTGCTCCGGACATCATTTCTGCCCGCAAAGGGAAAGGACGCCTTGGCCAGCTGGTTGAGGAGTATTTCTTTGGGTACGATGTCAATTCTAATCCGGATGCAGATTTCTCGGACGCCGGCCTGGAGCTGAAAGTCACGCCTCTCAAAGAACTGAAGAATAAGGTGCTGGCAATCAAAGAGCGTCTTGTTTGTACGATGATAGACTATGATGTCGATCAGGATAAGCCATTTGAGCAATCCCACGTCTATCTGAAATGCGCCTACATGCTGATTCTCTTCTACCTCCACGAGGCAAATGTTCCTGTCCAGCAGTTACTGTTTATCTACTCTGTCCTGTGGCAGATTCCGGAGAAAGACCTGCTTATCATGAAGCAGGACTACGAAAAGATTATTGGCAAGATTCGCGCTGGAAAGGCACATGAGATCTCCGAAGGAGATACGACCTATCTTGGTGCCTGCCGGAAGGGCCAGAGGGGAGACTCCGATGTTTATTACAATCTCCCAGATGGATCACGTGCAGAAATTCCGGCTCCTAAACGGGCCTTCTCGCTGAAGACACAGTACATGCGGACCATACTGGCCTTTGCCGAAAAGACTGGTGGACAGGGCACATACAATACTTCTGCATTGGTGCATGGCTATGGGCCTCATCTCATTGAAGAAAGTGAACTCCGCGAGAAGTATTTCGAAGACATCCTCCTGGATCGATTCAAACCTTACTACGGTAAGACCTATGACGAGCTGGTAAAAGAGTTGCATGCTCCCACCACCGGCGCCAAGAGCAAGTATTTCTTGATTGCCAATGAAATCCTTACCGAGGGTGAAACCCGCGGCGAGGATGTGACAAAAACCGACGAGTTCATCAAGTCCGGTATTGTCATCAAGACTATCCGCCTTAATAAGAATGGCCGTCCTGCAGAAGCTATGTCATTCGAGAACATCAACTACTTTGATATCCTGCAGGAAGACGATTGGTATGAATCCCGACTCTATGACATCTTCACCGGCCACTTCCTATTTATCGTATTCCAGGAAGGAGAGGACGACCAAGCACGCCTTGAGAAGGCGTTTTTCTGGACGATGCCGGTGAACGATTTGGAAGAAGCAGAAGGATATTGGAAGAGCATCAAAGAAGCTGTCAAGGAGAACCATATTGCTCCTGAGTATTTCTATCGCGAAAGCGACCACCGGAAGTTCCATGTACGTCCCAAGGCTAAGAATGCGGCAGATGTAACAGCCAATCCTCATGGAGGCACGTCCAAGAAGTACTGCTATTGGTTCAACCACGACTACATCAAGGCGATTGTGGAAAATGCCGAATAGAAATATTCGAGGCTCAGCACCTCGCATTCTCTTTATCTTTTCAGCCTAGATTCCAGCTCTTTGCCAACCTTTGTGACGATTCCGCAAACAAGGGCATTTCCCATCAGGAAGGCTCTTTTCCCGTTGTCGACTCCTTCTAATTTAGTATGGTCTTTAGGGAACATATTCAAACCTTCTAACTCGGCTGGAACCAGCCTGCGATAGCGTCCGGTCTGATCAATGATGATGTGCCTACAACGATCAGGACTCTTGCCTCCTTCTGATGTTATGATTGTTCTCGATGGTTTATCAATCGAATCGGGGAACTCCATTCCGCCCTCCGAAAACACATACTGGATGCCGTTCTTCTTGGTTCTAGGCACGCGCTTAGCGCCCTTGAAATACTTCCATCGCTCAATCTGTTCTTCAGGGACGTAAAACTCTTCGGGGACCTCCTCGGGCTCGACCATCACATCTCTGATTGTCATTTGCTTTTCATCGCAAGATGGAATCGTGGCCACAGTGTAGGCTATACCGTCCAACATAACACCACTTTTTTCAAACGGATGCAACTTGTTATTCTTGTTGAATTCGTTAGTAATGTCCACTAGGCGGTCTTTCTTATTATCTGAAAGCTTGATTTTGCGCAGGGCAGGAAGATTCTCCTCGATGAGCACCGGGAAAGCTTTGGCAAATATACCAGAGTGGAAAACCCAGTCTTCCGGTTTCGTGAAGCTCTTCCCGATGATGCCGTCTTTCTTGTAACCAACAATGTACGTACGGCGACGTTTCTGGGGCATTGCATACTCGGCGGCATTGATTACGCGCCATTCAACAATATACCCCAACTCATTCAGGCACTCAAGAATGATTGCGAAATCACGTCCGCGTTGACTTGCGGGGGATAGAAGTAGGCGATCAACATTCTCGAGGAAGACAATCTCAGGACGGTTGGCACCTTTTTCTTTGAGGATGCGATAAATGGACCACCAGAGAACACCCTTCTTACCCTCTATGCCTTTGGAATTACTGAGAGTGGTTGCCACAGAGTAGTCCTGGCACGGAAATCCACCCACAAGCATATCGTGGTTTGGAATATCCTCGGTCTTTACCTGGTTGATGTCGTCATTTACCACGCTGCCTTTGCCGAAGTTCTTTTCATAGACCATAGCCGCATGCTGAACTTTAGTGGCAGGTTCCCACTGATTGGCCCAGATGGTCTTATAGAAGTCTGCGTCGGCCCTGTCAAGACCAACCCTAAATCCTCCGACACCGGCGAACAGCTCTATGACTCTTACTTCTTTCATGCGTTTCAAAAACAATGTATCAAAGGTACATACTTATTCGTTTCGATCCAAATTATTCGACATCGTCTCTCGTTTTTCAGGCTCTTTGATATCCATGACATCATTGAAGCAAACTAGGGCATTTGCCCGCATTAGAGTTTTTTTTGCTATATTTACCTGATCATAGAAAGCAAGCCTTCATTCAATTAAGTCTGTCCATTTACTCTGATGGCAGTATTGCGCGTTGTTTTGTGCCATAATGACGGCAAGGGCAACTACGTTAAAAGAATTGGATTGGCATAATTGTCTTTCTTCAGGAGTATAATGAACTAGTAACCATTCTATTACAATGGGAAGAAGAGTTGTTAAGAATTATCCGTCTCCTAGATTGATGGAAACAATAGGTGCAACGAACCAATCGCCTCAAGCGGCGATTGGAGAATTAGTGGCTAACTGTTTTGATGCGAGATGTGGCGAAGAAAAGCTAAATATCTCCATCGACATGAGGAACAACCAGATAGTTGTCTTGGATAATGGGAAAGGTATGACTTCCGAGATTCTGGAGAAAGCCGTCTGCATAGGTGAAGATATGTCTAGATATATTGAGAGAGGCGAAGGTACTAAAGGCCATTTTGGAATGGGGTTCAAAACGTCTTGCTCCACTTTAGGTGATTATTATGAAATCTATACTAGGCCTGTTGATGAGAATGTTGAGTATCATACCGCTTTCGATATCAAAGACTACAGCGTTCGTCCGTCTGGTTCTGATGCGTGGGATATTGCCATAGAAGATGGTAAGCCTTCAATCTACTCGCCGTTAAAAAAAGCCCCTCACGGGACTGCGTTCGTAATTAAGAACCTGAAGATAAACGAGTTCCCCGTAAGCGCTGTACTTGAGTATCTAGGAGACGCCTTCAAGGGGCACATCGAGGGAGGTGACATCATTACTGTAATCGATGAGAATGATAGTTATCCCGCCAAGCCCAAGACGTATAGCTTTGTCAAAGGGACGAAAGTCATAATTGACGAGAAGTTTGGACCGGGGAACAAATACCATATTACAGGATGGGTCGCAATTGACAAACAGACACACAACGATGGCTTATATGGTTTTAACATCTATCGTAGAGGCCAGTTAGTCGTCTCTCATGATAAGAGTTGGTTCACGGCGCACTTGATGACTAGTCGTATCATTGGAGAGGTAAATATGGATTTCCTCGATGCAACATTTTATAAGCAGGGTGTGCAGCAGTCTGAGGATTGGGAATTCGTGAAAATCCATATGAAAGATTTCCTTAAGGGCGTAGTGGCTGCCTCTCGTAATCTTAGTAGGGGGCACAACATCAATAAACCGTCTGAAAAGAAAGCTGTTCTTGAGCAACTAGACAAAGAGTATGTAATCGAGAATGAAGGTGCCGATACTCCAGCGACAGAGCCAAACAATGAATCCCGCGAGGACACCAAACCGAGCGTAAGTATTAACGACTCTGTAAAAAGCATAGTGACTGAAAAGTCGCTCTTCATGGAGGACGGGAGTGAAATCCATATTACTTATCTAGAGAAGGAAGAGGATGGACATGAAGTAGGTCCCTTTGATTACATTCTTGATATGTATCAGGAGCCGCAGGAGCTGCAGGTCCTTGTCTATAAAGACCATCCACTTTGGCGGAAAAAGATTGATGGTGAAGTGCGTAGGATAATTGCAACTTCTGATGCTATCTATCGCTCACTTGTAGAGGAATTGGATGTAGACAGCAGGAAGGCATTAAAGATTCGGAATGAATGGGTCTCACAGAGGACTGAATCAATGAAGTAGCCATGGACAAAATTGATGCGCTAGAATTAATTAGAAAGACTTGGGATTCCGAGAATCTGAGTCTGGAGAAGAAGATTATTACAATCTCTGAAGCTTTCTACTCGGTTGGACTTGACATAGCCACTACGGCTAACTTTATTAAGACTACCCCTGCCGAACTCTATGCATTTTTGTCTTTGAGCAATCTAGACGAAGAGATGATCAGGATGATTTCTGATGCAAATCCGCCTAAGACAACTTGGCCATTACTATCAAGTGGCAATGACGACGAGATTAAGAAGGCTTTGTCCGCACTGGCTGATACATCTAGATCGCAGAATGAGTCAGTCAGTGAGTTTATTTATCAACAGATGATTGAGGTGGCCGGTGCTTCTTCAGAGCAGCAACTTTCTCAACTTACGGGAGGCGAAATGTTTGCATTGGCAAAAAAAGCAAAAAACTTCACGTCGGTGAATCCAAACACTATTAAGTTTTTAAATAGCCTGGCAGGGCAAAAGAAACGAGGCAAAGCATTAAGCGAAAAACAGATAGCCACACTGAAGGATATTCTTAATAATCTCGCAGATAACAAAGTCATCCAACGCAACAGTATTGATGGCGACGAAGAGTTGTGTGACAAAGTATTGGATGCTCTCGAAAGATAGATATGGGGCTTAAGGACATAGATATCAAAGTCAGTTATGCCGGCAAAGGCGGAGACATCCTTAAGAGTTTTCTTTTGCCTTCGATAGATGCGAGTGTCCACTATGACCGCGTCACAAGTTTCTATACCGTTGAATCATTGTTGGCCATCTCCCAGGGGATAGATTCCCTATACCGGAAGCATGGTAGGATGAGGTTAATCATAGGTATACACAGTTTCCCCGGTGAATTCCTTGATGCTGTGACGAGAAGAAAATACCTTGAAGAACAAATAGATGAGATAAGGAACAATCTGAGATTAGGTATAGAATCCATTAAAGATAGCTTGGAGAGACAACGGTTGGCAACCGTAGCTTGGATGATTGAAGATGGTCTCCTTGAGATAAAGACTGCAGATGTAATAGGAGAGGGTATTTTCCATCCTAAGACATTGCTTCTGGCCGATGAAGGTGGAGATAAGATTGTTGCGATTGGTAGCCCCAATGAGACGAGCTCTGGATTAGGCGGCAACTTTGAGCAGGTCATGGTCGCCAAATCTTGGGAGCAACCGGATGCCGTGACGGTCCAAGAAGAATTCTTTAATTCACTATGGAATAACAAAATTGAGGATGCCATTACGCTTGATGTTACAGAGAGTACTGCGGAAATTATCAAGCAAGGACTAGGAACTTACTCCAATCCGTCTAAATCAAATCAATCTTCAAAAAACGATTTGATTAAAGTGTCCTCGGCCATGTTGTCAAACTTCTTTGTCTCTGGTGACATCCCAGCTCTGTATGTGCATCAGGAACGCGCTGTAATAGATGCTCTTTCTAGATGGCCGGTTAGAGTATTATTCTCAGATGAGGTTGGCTTGGGTAAGACCTTCGAAGTCGCAGCCACAATGGCTTTCATGGTGAAGTATTGCGGAGTAAAGAGGGTAATTATACTGACACCGAAATCAGTTTTGAAACAGTGGCAAGATGAACTGAAAGAGCATTTCAAACTGAATGTGTGGAGATATGATTCCGGCAGCAGGTCTTATATCGATTCCTTTGATCATATAAAGTATGTGAATGGTTCAAATCCAATTGGGAAAGGGTCTCCAGACATAATGCTGATGTCGGCTCAGTATGCACGAGGCTCCGGTAACAATGGTGATATCTTCTCCAGAAGTGGAGCCTGCCTGCCAGAATTACTTATTCTTGATGAAGCTCATTCGGCGAGAGTAAGTAAAGACATCTCCGGAAGCAGTAAGAAGACGCAAATCTATGCGATGCTGGAGAGGGTCTCGGCGAAGATTCCTCATATGATATTAGCGACAGCCACCCCCATGCAAAAAGAAGCCGGGGAGTACCATTCGCTGCTTAAACTCCTTGGCTTGCCCAAGGCATGGCAAAAGGCGTCGGCCTATATGAAATCGCTAGATTTAATCTCATGTTCCGAGTATCCTAGTCTAACAGACTTGAGTAGTGCTGCAAAAATGCTCAATATGACGATGGAGGGCATGAATCCAACCATTGATAGATTAAACGAAGAACAGAACCGAGTACTAAATCGAGTGATAGAACTCAAGGATAGTGACGTGACAATTCTTACTGACTATGTACGAGACAATTGGTCAACTATACGTCAGCTCCTTGTCCTACTGCATCCGGCCCATTTACTGACGGTCAGAAACACAAGACGCTCCCTATCTGAAAAAGGATACAAATTTCCTAATAGGAGGTTGACCCCTATTTCAATTCCTGATTCCATGGAAATAGAGATGTTCTATGACCATGTGAACAGCTATCTGTCAAAAAGGTGTTTCTCCATAGAAGAGATTCTTTTCCCTGATAGAAAGATCTCTATCGGCTTTGTGCGTGTTAGTTATCAGCAAAGGGTCGCTTCCTCATTGTATTCTTGTAAGAAGAGTCTGGAAAGACGTCTGGATAAGATAAACAACTTGAAAAAGACCCTGGAACGGTATCTCAACGCCAATGGTGCCTCCCTTTCTAACCCGACAGGACTGGACGACGTCGATCTTGAAGATTTATTTGACGAAGGTTACGATGACACGTTTGACGTAAATCTTTCCAACGTGAATATTCCAGAGCTGCCAAGCCATCGTTCTTGAATCAACTGCAATTTCGCCTCTAATAAAGCGAGCTGGTGAACTGCTGGATAATCGCAAAGATCTTAAAATCAAGGAGTCAATCGCACTCGCAAAAAAGAGCCTGGACGCCGAAGACAAAGTCTTGGTCTTTTCCAGGTATACTGATACGGTTGACGCCCTTCTCAACGAATTCAATCTTCTGGGGCTGCACAAATTCTATAAATATGGAGTGTATACCGGAGCGACGTCATGTGTCGTCTGGAATGGGAAAGAGTGGCCTTGTGATAAGAATGACCTCAAGCGGGGTCTCTTCTCAGGAGATATTAAAATCGTATTCTGTTCTGATGCTGCATCGGAAGGCTTGAACCTTCAGGCTGCAAGAGTTTTGATTAACGTTGATGTACCTTGGACTCCAGCCAGACTTGAGCAGCGAGTGGGCCGTATTGCTCGTTTGGGCCAGATAGCAGATGAAGTTGTTGTATACAATGTGTGGTACCCCCATAGTATTGAGGCCCGTATGTACCATAGGATACAAACTCGCCTTGAGAATAGCAACCTCGCTATAGGAGAGTTTCCCGATGTTGTCGCCAAGAAGATACGTGCAGCAATCATGGACGACGCGGATAGTGATAAATTGGGCCTTAATGAGTTACTTGAAATCCGTAATTCAAAACAGGTGGCCGCTCTTGAAGAACTATGGAGTCAAACAGGTCAAGGAACTGAAAGCGACCTGTTTAGAGAACGCTTGTTGAGAATCTGCTCAAGGATTCTCAAGGAAGTGGGTACGGAATTAGGTGGAATCATCAAGGTATTTGAGACAACAGACGGGACGCAATTAAGGTTGTCCGCAAAAAGTGGTTTGGCTGAGAGTATTTCTCTAAAGGCCAGAGTATGGGAACACATAAAGTGTTTTGACGATTCCGTATCCGTAGTAAAAGGTAGGAATCTCAGACCCGCTTATTTCACCATAAACAATGATGGTGTGACAATTGAGTTGAAGCATTCAAGTATTCCCAAAGTCATCCTAAAGGAAGAGCTCGGCGGAGAAGACGTATTGATGGGCTATCCTCCAATGCTGCCAAACAGCAATCGGTTGGATTTATCCTATGCCGTCGAATGTGACATAAAACCCGCACCTATGTGCTGGGTTGAATAATGCCGTTATTATGAAAACAAGATTATTGGCAAGCCCTTGGGCGAAACCTCAGCTAACACGTGAAACTGCAGAAGCAGTTGAACTTCTAAAGGATGATGTGTGGAAGGAAGCATCTGTACTGTTTGCTGCAGAGCGTGATGCGAAATTAAGGTCCGGTCAGAGCGCCCCGAAGGGAATGCAAAGGTATTTGAATGACGTCATTACTAAGCGCTTTACCTCAAATGGATGGATTGGTGAAGCCGGATACTTCTTCAAAGGAAAGACCTGGGTAAGAGTCACATTTAGACACCAGATGAGTTTGGGAGCAGATATTCTCGATGCCATCAAAGTGTGTAAAAAAGAAGGGATGGAGCAGGCTGTTATCCTTGCGGCAAATAGAAAAACGCTGGATCTGATTACGCCAAATGATGCTGCCGCAATAGTATCTTTTGAGAAGCTGGAAAGGGAAATCATGAGTCTCAACGGCGCCCTTGATATTCCCTTGTTGTTTGGTGAACTAACTCCACTGTCCAGCGCATCAAGCGACATCAATGAAGAATTAAAGAAGGCAAGGCCGAGAGATATTTCGGTTCCTCAGAACTAGTCAATAGCACGGGTGTAAACGAACTGTTTACTCTCTATCATTATTGCCTTTACAGAGTGGGATAAAAGCTGCCCCTTCATTTTTAAAAACAAACCCGTCTTAATCATCTTTCGACACGATTTAACAGGATTGTGATGCATTAGCCGTGATGGAAAGGAGGTTCCCGCGGGCGTGGCCCCCCTCTGCCACGGGAAGAGGGTGGGAGGGTACGGAGTGAAGCGTAGCGGAACGGAGCCCCCCGGGAACCTCCTTCCCATCCGGCGGCATAAGATAAACTTCCATCAATTGCCGGAACTGATGGAAGCGAGGGAATGATGGAGCGGGGGAGATGCCCGATCAGGTCGGGCATGACGATAGGCCTACCATCGTTTCAGCACATAATTGACAATTCCCTCAACGTGCAGGGCGACGATGGCCCGGCGGCCTTCGTCGGATTCCAAGAAGAGGCAGTCGTCGGAGTTGTCGTGGAAGAGATTTTCCGTCAGGGCTGCGCCGCAGAGTGTGTTCTTCAGGATGTAGAAGTCGATTTCCCAGTCGGGATCACCGTCGGAGTAGTCCTTCCGGAGCATGTGCCCGGGAAGCCAGAGTATAGCGGCGCGGTAGAGGCAATCGGCCAGATGGTCACCGGCGGTCTGGCCACGGGAAGTGTAGCAGGTCCAGCCGCGGGCGGACATCCACTGCTTGCCGTTGCCGGCAGCGTTGGTGTGGATGGAGACTAGGCAGACATTGCGCTTGCCCAGCTGCCGCACCAGGTGTTCACGCGCTCGGTGCGCGCCCGGAGTGAGACATCGTATTCCTCCGGTGTGACCAGGGCTATATCATTTCCCGATGCAAAACCGGCTGAAAATGTTTTCGAGGACTTCGTCGGTGGAGATTTCACCGACGATTGTGCCTAAAGAGTAGAGGGCTTCGCGGATGTCCTGGGCGATGAGATCGGCGGGGCGGTGTTCGTCGAGGGCGACGGTGGCTTTGAGCAGGGAGTCGTAGGCCTCTTTGAGGGCGGTGTAGTGCCGCAGGTTTGCAACCAGTACCGATTCGGTGCCGGTGCCGGCCTCTTGCTGCGAGTGGGCGAGCAGGGTGCGAATTGAGTCCAGGCCTGTCTTTTTCTTTGCGGATATCGGGAGAATGGCGAGCGGCGCGATATTGTTGCCGGCAGCGATGTCAGAAATGACGTCGCACACTTTGCTGATATTCTCTTCAGGGGTGATCGATTCCGGAGCGCGACCTTCAAACAAATTTGTCGCAATTACCGGTTTTTCATCTATCTTATTAAGCAGTATGATAATTCTTTGTTCGCCTCCACCTAAATTTATACTCAAATTCCGGACAGACTCTTCGAAATCGTCCTGGCGGGTATAATCGAGCACCAGCATCACTATGGAGGCCTGCTTAATCTTATAGTACGTCCGCTCGATTCCGGCCATCTCTATCGTCTCCATTGTGCGGCGGATGCCGGCTGTATCGATAAACCTGAAGAGAATCCCCCCCACATTCATGGTATCCTCTATAGTGTCGCGGGTGGTGCCGGCGATAGATGAAACTATAGCGCGGTCCTCCCCAAGCAGAGCATTCAAAAGGGTACTTTTGCCGGTATTGGTGGCACCTACAATTGCAACAGGGACACCATTTTTAATCGCATTACCTAACTTGAAGCTTGAAATAAGTTCACCGATATGAGAGGTGGCTTTATCAAGCAGAGAACGCAACTCGGAACGGTCGGCAAACTCGACATCCTCTTCGCTGAAATCGAGTTCCAGTTCCATCAGCGAGACGATATGGAGCAGCTGCTCCCGCATGGCTGCAAGTTCGTTTGAAAAACCGCCCTTGAGCTGATTGATGGCTATCTTATGAGCTTCTTTAGTTTCACTTGCAATAATGTCAGCAACAGCCTCTGCCTGAGTAAGGTCCATTTTGCCGTTAGTGAACGCACGGCGGGTAAACTCACCGGGAGCTGCATACCGGCAACCAAAGGCCACCAAAGCCCGTAAGGCCTCCGATACTATATAGGGAGAGGCGTGACAAGATATCTCTACCATATCCTCGCCGGTATATGAAGCGGGGGAGCGGAACACACTTAACAGGGCGTCATCCAAAAGGGTACCGTCTTCTTTAAGCAGAGAACCATAGCAAAGGGAATACCCCTTCATCTGATCCAGCTGAAGCCCTTTGCGGGAGCGGAAGACCCTGGAAACTATCTCAAATGTACTGGGTCCGCTAACGCGGATCACGGCTATGGCGCTTTGCCCCAAGGCAGTTGCCTGCGCACATATCGTACTGTTATTCAAATCTTGTAACATAATTGTTTTATAAAGATTTGGGATTGACCCGCCGTGCAAGATAAACCACGTTCTCTACATGATGAGTCTGAGGAAACATATCCACCGGCTGGACCGCCAGGATATCGTAATAATCTGCAAAGAGCGCCAGGTCTCGGGCCTGGGATGCCGGGTTGCAGCTGACATATATGATACGGGCGGGTGCTGCCTCCAGCAATACGGATGCCACATCCGGATGGATACCGGCTCTCGGAGGGTCAAGAACTACTATAGATGGCGCTCCATTATCGGCAATGAAAGAGCTGTTTAGAACATCTTTCATATCGCCGGCGTAGAAAGTAGCATTATCTATGGAGTTGAGCGCGGCATTGGCTTTGGCATCCTCTATCGCCTCGGGCACATATTCTATTCCGACCACCTTAGAGGCAATGGCAGAGAGGAACAGGGCGATTGTTCCCGTACCGGTGTACAGGTCGTAGACAACCGGCTTTTGCGGCACTGCAACATACTTACCCAAAGCAGCCAGGCCAGCCTCATCCAGAGCAAAACTACGCACAACAGAGTAGAGCCTGTATGCCTGGGCGCTGTTGGTCTGGTAGAACGATTTGGGTCCGACTTTGAAGCGGAGCGATTCCATCTGCTCATAGATGCAGTCGCGACCAGCCCATGTATGTGCTTCCAGGTCGTTTATCGAATCATTACGCTTACTGTTAATCACATAGTTAAGCGATGTGATTTGCGGAAACTCTTTAACTAAGGAATCGAGCAGCGATGCGGCCGGCGAACCTGGTGAGAGGGTGAGGAACGATGCTGCGACCGAATCTAAAGCATCACCGGCAGATGCACCGCCAGCAGACTCAAGCCCTTCTGGTCCGAAAACCACCGTAACCATAATCTCACCGGTAGAGGCGGTGCGCACCACCATGTTGCGCAGCAGGCCGGTCTGTTCCCGCAGGTCAAAGAAGCTCAGATGGTGCGAAACGGCGTATGAACGCACAAAGTTGCGAATCGCATTGGACGGCTCGGCCTGAAGGTGGCAAAAATCGATGTCCAGCACCTTGTCGAACATCCCGCCAACATGAAAACCCAGGCCGCAGCGGTCGGCGGGGGATATGCTTTCGGGATCTTCGCCTCGAAGAATCCATCGGCGCGAAGAGAATGTATATTCCAGTTTATTCCTGTAGAAATACTGCAGGTCGCTGCCCATAATAGGCGATATTTCAGGCAAATCCAGATGCCCGATACGCGACAGTTGATCTACTACCTGCTGCTGCTTTGCGGCCAGCTGCATCCCATACGGGAGTATCTGCCACTTGCAGCCGCCACAGTCACCGTAATGCTTGCACACAGGCTCCAGGCGGTCGGGGGAAGGGGAGACCAGACGCACTACATATCCCTCCATATACCCCTTGCGCATACGTGTCACCTGCACGTCCACCACATCGCCCGGCACAGTCTGAGGCACGAACAGCACTTTGCCGTCGACATGCGAGAGGGAATTGCCCTCTGCCGCCACGGCCTCGATACGGACGTTTTCAAGCAATGGTTTCTGTTTACGGTGTCCCATATCAATATTTATACTTTTCGCCCCAGAGGCGCTTTAAACGCTCTCTGAGAGGGGCTTCTTTGGCATTGTCGCCAGGCTCGTAGAACCTGGTGCCGGCAAGCTCTTCGGGCAGGAACTCCTGATCCACAAAATTACCCTCGAAAGCGTGGGCATATTTGTAATCTTTGGCGTACCCCAAATCTTTCATCAGCGAGGTAGGGGCATTGCGCAAATGGAGCGGGACGGGCAGGGGAGTCCCCTTGCTGACCGCCTCAAGGGCGGCGTCAATTGCCATATATGCGCTGTTGCTCTTTGGCGAAGTGGCCAGATAGATGCAGGTTTCTGCCAGGATAATGCGTGCCTCGGGCATTCCGACCTGATGTACGGCGTCAAAACACGACTGAGCCAGCAGTGCGGCATTGGGATTGGCAAGGCCGACATCTTCGCTGGCCAGAATCAGCATGCGGCGGGCGATAAAGAGGGGATCTTCTCCGCCGGCAAGCATACGCGCCATCCAGTAAATGGCGCCGTTAGGGTCGCTGCCCCGGATGCTCTTGATAAAGGCCGATATAATATCGTAGTGCTGCTCGCCGTCCTTGTCGTAAAGGGCGACATTTTCTTGCAGCGTCTCTGTAACTGTCTTATTATCAATAATTACCTTACCGGACGCGGCCTGATTCATGCACACCAGCTCCAGGATGTTAAGCAGTTTGCGCCCGTCACCGCCGCTGAAGCGGAACAGCGCCTCTTTCTCCAAAACCTTGACATTCAGCGCTTTAATCTCTGCATCGGTGGTAAGAGCGCGCTCCAGCAACACATCCAAATCACTGACTTCCAGCGACTTAAACACATATACACGGCATCGGGAAAGGAGCGGGCTTATGACCTCGAACGACGGATTCTCTGTGGTGGCACCTATAAGAACCACGATTCCGCTTTCTACCGCGCCCAGGAGCGCGTCCTGCTGCGCCTTGTTAAAACGGTGAATCTCGTCGATAAAGAGGATGGGTGCGCCGTGCACCGCGAACATCCGGTTGCCCGAAGCCTTGGCGATAACCTCACGCACATCCTTGACACCGGAGGTTACGGCAGAGAGCGTGTAGAAATCCCGCTGCAGCGTATTGGCGATAATCTTTGCCAGCGTAGTCTTGCCGCAGCCTGGCGGGCCCCACAATATAAAAGACGACATCGTGCCGCTCTCGATCATCTTGCGAAGCACGGCGCCTGGTCCGAGCAGATGCCGCTGACCCACGAATTCATCGAGAGTCGTAGGGCGGAGGCGTTCTGCCAGCGGAGTGAGAGCTATTTGTATATCGTCTTCCATGGAGGAGGGTTCTGAAAACCCTATTTTACATAATATAAATTGTGTTAAAACTGGCTATCTGCGCTTGCGGGCATTGTTTCCATTATATTTGCGTGCAGGACGGTGCGAATGCCTGCGCATACGTGCAACGACCAGAGCCATAAGCGCAATCGCTGCTACAGAGAGAATAATCACCGTAGTGAAATTCATATTGTTGCCCTTGACACCGCTCCACATCTTTACCAAATCGGCGGTGTGCTCGCCCCAATCGTGTTCCATGGTGCTGCGGCCAATTGTGGCGGCATCGGGATAAAGCACCGGGTCAAGGCAGACGGCCTCTGCCTCCGGCCCGAAGAAATAGCTGACATCTATCGGTTCGTATTCGTCGTCTACGAATGCATCCATCACTTCAAGTGAACCGGATGCAGATACATAGCCGGTGACATCTACGTTGCGGATCACAATGTCCGGACGGCTCATAAAGTTGATCCAGTAGCGGGCAGCTTTAGTGTTCTGGGCATATTTGGGGATTACCCACCCGTCGAACCATACGGTGAAGCCCTCTTTGGGGCATACATAACGGAGGTCCACCCCTACCGTCTTGCCCTCTTCTATAGCCCAGACAGCATCGCCGCTCCACGTAAGATTCACATAACCAAGCTCTTGCGTCATCTGATCCTTACCAAAATCGGCCTCCCAGCCAGCTACCAGCTGCTTTACCTGCTTCATATACGCCTCTACCGCCGCAAGGTCCTCGTCGCTGGTGTAGTTCATCAGCTGGTCCATGGTGACACTCCCCTGCTGGATGTCCTGCTGATGCAAATATAGTATTATTTGCGAATAAACATCTCTGGGCGAGTCTTTTATAAAGATACGGTCGGCGAATTTGGCGTTGCGGATTACATCCCACGTAGAGGCCTCCTCGTCGGTGACATATTTGGCATTGTAAAGGATACCGGTGGTGCCCCACATATAACCCACGGCATAGTCATTGGCGTTCTTGTCGCCACCGTTTATCTTGTTGAACTGCTCGCGGACATAGGGAGACAGGTTCGCATCGATATAGTTGGGCGTATCGCCAAAATCCCGGCTCAGGGGGAGCAGCAGGTCATTCTGCAGCATCCTCTCGATAATATAGTCCGAGGGGCATACGACGTCAAAATCCTCTTTGCCGCGCTCTATCTTAGAGAGCATCGTCTCGTTGATGTCAAACGTCTGGTAAATCACGCGGATCGGTTCGCCCGTCTGCTCAAGGTACCAGCTCTCGAACTCCTCGATAACGCTTTCGTCGATGTAATCAGACCAGTTGTAAACTTTGAGTACTGTGCTCCGGTCGGTCTTGCAGCCGCCCAAAAAGAGCAATGCAGCCAAAACTGCAAAGGAAAACAATCTTTTCATTACTTTAAAAGAGCTTTTTTCTTTGCCGCGCGCTCCTGACGGATGTTGAAAATCAGCAGCAGCACGAAAATCACAATGAATATGATAGTCATCAGAGGCCTGAGCTCGGGCGTAAGGCCGCCCTTGCGCGCATCTGTATAGATGTATGTCGAAAGTGTCTCCAGCCCGACGGTGCCGCGGGTGAAGAAGGTAACCGCAAAGTCATCGAGCGACATGGTGAACGACAGGATGAAGCCGGTGAGCATGCCGGGCAGCAACTGCGGCACCATAACCTTGCGCAGCGCCTGGGCGGGAGTCGCCCCAAGGTCCAGCGCCGCCTCATAGGTATTGGAGTTCATCTGGTGGAGCTTAGGCAGCACGTTGAGCACGACATAGGGCGTGCAGAATGTGATGTGCGCCAGAATCACCGATACATAACCCTGCGTAACCCCCAGGAATACGAAAAGCAGAAAGAGCGACACGCCGGTAATCACGTCGGGATTCACCATGGGGATGTTGTTTAAAAACATCACCGCATTCTTTGCCCGGCTGCGGGAATAGAAAATGCCGATAGCGGCCAGGGTGCCCAGCAAAGTGGCCACCAGCGACGCCACAAGGGCGATTATGAGCGTATTGTACACCGCTGTCATAAGCGACCCGGCAGCCCCCTGCATCGAACCGGAAAAGAGGTTGCTGTACAGCTTGGTAGAGAAACCGGTCCAGTTACCCAGAACCCTGCTCTCTGTAAAAGACGATACGGCGATGAATATCAGTGGTGCGTAGAGCAGCAGCAGGATAAGGATCAGATATGCGCGTGCAAAGAACTTTTTCATGACCTATATGAGCCCTCCCTGCACCTGGCTCTCCTCTTCCCCCCTGCCGCCAAACAGGGTCGAGATACCTATTATTATGAGCATTATAAACGACAGCGCGGCACCGTAGTTCCACATGGAGGAGTTGATATTCTCCTGAATGATGGTACCGAACAGCTTTATCTTGTTGTTGGTCAGGAACTCCGATATGGCAAAAGTGCTCACGGTTGGCATGAAAACCATCATCACGCCGCTCACGATGCCCGGCAGCGACAGCGGCAGCGTAACATTCGCAAACACACGGGACGGCTTTGCGCCAAGATCCTGCGCAGCTTCTGCATAAGAAGGATCCATACGCCGCAGGACATTGTATATCGGATAAATCATGAACGGCAGATAATCGTATACCATACCGAACAGCAGCGTCCCCTTGCCAAGGGTGATGCCCAGCATGTTGAACAGGTCGGCGGTGGCCAGCGTCCGCATAAGGGCATTGATCCACATCGGCAGGATGAATATGATTATGGTGACACCGCTGCGGTTATACCGCTTGTTGGCGAGTATCCAGGCCACCGGATATCCCAGCAGCAGGCAGATGGCGGTGTTCTCTATCGCAATCTCTATGGATACGGCAAAGGTGCTCAGGGCATCGGCATCGCCAAAGAAGCGGGCAAGGTTACCCAGGGTAAAACGGCCGCCCTCGTCGATAAAGGCATAGACCATTATCAGAACCAGCGGCAGGGCAACGAACAGCAGCAGGAACACCGCATACGGGAGGCTCCAGCTACTGCGACGGCCGATGACATTACGAAGATTCATCTTACGCCGCGCTTTCTTCTGCCCTTGTGATACGCATATCCTCCGGGCGGATGTTGATACCCACGATGTCGCGGTCTTCCCAGACATCCTGCGTGTCGACATAAATATTCTCGCCGTTTTCTGCACGGACGGTCAGATGCCAGTGGTCTGCCTTATACAGGATAAAGGTGATATCCCCCTCGCAGGTACCATCCCGCTTGTCGTCGGTGAGCTCCACCTTGTCAAAATCGACCTCTACCCTAACCTTGTTCCCCGCCGCAAGGCCCTCCTGGGGCAGGCACTCAAATCCGCAGCCCAGCAATTCGACGTGTGTCTGGTCTATCATCTCGCCCTCCAGGGTGTTGGTGATGCGCTCTTTGCGCATTACCTGGATATCGGACGGCTTTATAATCATGCTCACCTCCATCCCCGCCTCAAAGGGGTTATAGTCCTGGATCATAAGCTCGTATCCGTCGGGCGTATTGACTATGATCTCGTAGTGGACACCTTTGAATATGCAGCTCGAAACCACTCCGTGGAACTGCCCCCTGTCGGTACGGGCCATGATGTAGATATCCTCCGGGCGGACCACCACGTCCACCGGCACGTTCTCTCCGAACCCCTCGTCGACACACTCGAACTCGTGTCCCATGAACGATACCTTTCGGTCGGCAATCATGGTACCGTTGAATATGTTGCTCTCCCCAATAAAATCTGCCACGAAGCAGTTCACCGGCTCGTTATAGATATCGGTGGGCGAACCTATCTGCTGCACCACCCCTTCGTTCATCACCACCACGGTGTCGCTCAGAGTAAGCGCCTCTTCCTGGTCGTGGGTAACGTAGACAAAGGTGATGCCCAACTGTTTATGCATCTGCTTCAGCTCTATCTGCATATCCTTGCGCATCTTGTGGTCCAGGGCGCTGAGCGGTTCGTCCAGCAGCAGCACCTCCGGCTGGTTCACGATAGCCCGGGCGATAGCCACCCGCTGCTGCTGCCCGCCGGAGAGGGAATCTACGTTGCGCCACTCGTAATCGGTCATGCCCACCATCTTGAGTACGCGCATAACGCGGGTCTCTATCTCGCTGCGCGATACCCCCTTAAGCTTGAGGCCAAAGGCGATGTTGTCGAACACATTAAGATGCGGGAAAAGCGCATAGCGCTGGAAAACGGTATTGACCGGCCGCTTGTGCGGCTGCACCCTGTTCATCAAAGATCCACCGATGTAGACATTGCCGTCGTCCGGAGTCTCAAACCCCGCTATGATGCGAAGCGTTGTGGTCTTACCACAACCAGACGGCCCGAGAATGGTAACGAACTCCCCCTTTTTTATCGTGAGGCTGACGTCGTCCAGAACACGTTTGTCGCCGAACCACTTGCTAAGATGCTCCAGCGAGATGATAATGCCCTCTTTGCTCATTTCATATAATGATACACAAAAAGCTAAAGTTCAAATAATTTGTAAAAATATGCATTAATGTTGAATAATACAATAAAAAAGGTGGCCGCCACAAGGCAGCCACCTTTGATTATATGTTCGCCTGGACTACTAAAGGTCGTCGGGGCCAAACACTTTCATACACCTTACAGGTCTGCCGCACTGGCGCACATGGTAGAGCTTGGGATTGAATCTTAACTCATCGGGCGCCTGGGAATAGTTAAAGTAAACCGACATATACCTGCCACCGAAATAGTTCGGATGAATATCTATGTCTTGCCACATGGAATTAAGGCCAGTACACGAGGTATATACACATGCCTCACGGAATATCGCTCTGGAAGCCTGTCTTTCATAGCCATTGTATGCAAAGTAGCCAAAACGTTCCGGATGAGGCTTTTCATCTGTGTTCATGTCTGCGATAAAGCCTGCAAATGGATAGAAACTATCGCCACTTGCCGTTGGGATAATCACGCCATTGTCAATTATCTGGATATCCCTGTCGGTATATCCTGCCCATGTATCTTCCGGCGGAACCATATATCCCGGAGGGCACGGGTCGTAGATGGTCTTTTTAAGCTCGTCCCTGCGTGCCGGATTGGGATGGTCAGAAGGAACACCATAATCTACTGAGCAATGACGCATAAACGGGTTGCCCCAGAGATCTGCCGTAACCCTTGGCAAACCTATACCGGTATTGAACCATTCACAGGTTTTGGTTCCCATCAAATAAATCCAGTCTGGATGACGGACAGAATTTACAAGTTCTGCTTCGCATTCATGCATATCCTTTGCACAGCCATAATATGCCCTCAACGGGTCTTTACGGCCAAACTGATAGAAATAACCATAGGTAGCCTCGCCATCGGCAGGGTCGGCGCTGGTTGCGCCGATGTTACGGTCGAGCAGGACATATGAGCGGTCAAGTTCGTCGTACTGGGTCATATGCTTGGGAGAATCCGTACACCAGATATGCCAGCTCCAAAGCAGAGTACCATATTTGCCTATCAAAGTTATCAGAGCGTTACCTTTATTGCCGGTAGCGTCAAAGCTTATGGTTTTGTTGGAAGAATTATAGGTGACATTGGTAACGACGTTGTTATCGTCCCAAAGGACAGAGGCGCTGTTAGGCTTCTCCGACGTTGCAAATAGCGACACATTTGCCTTCTTTGACGGCCACAGCAACTGGGTCTCAGCCTCGGAATCGCCCCAGATAAAGCCATCGGGACCGTTACCCATATACTGCACACTGAAGGAGAATGTGCCAGCTTTGGTTACAAGATAGCAGTTTGCTGTACCGTTTTTGCTAAGGTCAGACCCGACATCAAAAGGATCGATCTCCTCTCCGGGCTCCTGGGTAACAGATACGAATACAGGAACTATACCGTCGCCGGTAATGGTAATCATCATGTTGCGGGACACGGTATTGGTGTTTGCAGCCACATTAAGGCTGAGAGCGGTAGCGCTCTGGCTATCTGCGGTAACCCAGCTCTCAGGGATATCCACGAAATACTCCACATTGGTGTTGACAACAAATTCAACCTTGCCGCCTTCTGCGCCTATTGTTGCCTCCGGAGGGGTAATCTCAAAGAACGGCTCCTCTACCGGCGGTACGTAAGCTTCCTGCGCTACGGTAACAGCGAAAGAGAGAGTCTCGCCAAAGCTGAAGGTAATGGTGGCACTGCGTGTCTCGGAGGTGCTGTTTGCATCAACCACAAACATCACCTTGTCTTCACGCACGGTCCTGGAGGTTACCTTGTTGATCCAGGTTACGGGGCAGTCTACGGTATAATCCACATTGGTGCGAACCAGCACCTCAATAGAGCCGCCCTCCCAGCCTACGGAATAGGTAGAAGCACCGTTGTTTGCAAGCACGTCATCTTCTACCGGAGTATCGCTCTTGCCGGCCTGGTTAACGGTAACGGTCTTGGAAAGATCACCATACTTGAAGGTGATGGTTGCAGTGCGGGCCTCGGTAGAGGTGTTCTCTGCAACAGAGAACTTGCCGCCGCCCAGGGGGGTTACCCAATCGTGGCTGATAACGGTCTGATACTCTACGTTGCTGGTCACAGTCATCTCTATTGTAGAGGCCCCTGCGGGCTGGTCAAAGCGGAGAATATCCACATCTATGAAAGGTGTAGGCGCTTCTGGCTGCTTGGCATTCTGAGATACGGTAACCATCTTGCTGATATCGCCATACTTGAATGTGATATGCCCGGTACGGCTCTCTTCGGCGGGGTTGGCCTCAACCACAAAGGTCTCTGCACCGAGGGCGCTGCTGCCGCGGGTAATCCAGGCAACATCGATATCCACGGTATACTCTACATTGCTCTCTATCTCTACAGTAATGGTTGCGCCATCTTCCGATACAGTGCGGGAGGTATTGCCGTTAATCACTATACTGGGGGTAAGGCCCTCCTGCTTGACAACTATAGTCGCATTCTGGGTACCCGCAGTAATCTTGATATTGGCCTCGCGGGGCGATGTAGAGGTATTGGCTTTGGCCTTTACAGTAACGGTTTCTGTTTTTACCGCTCTGGAAGGGACCGTAACCGTGAGCCACGATTCGTCGCTGCTCTTGACGGTGTAATCTACATTGGTCTTGAAAGAGACGGTGAACTCGCTGGCCTCTGCACCGATAGTATATTCGGTTTTGATGGCTTCGAGAACATCATCTTCCGTGGGCTGCTCAGGCTCCGGGCATCCCCATAGGATGAAGACGCTCACCAGGGCAAGGATCGGGAATAATACTTTCTTCATACTGATATTTTTAAATGTTGATAATTATTGCATCTTCATACAGCGCACACTGCAGCAGCGCTGGCGGATATGACCGAACTTCTGGTAAAGATGAGCCTGGGAGTTTGCATTTACCATTACGGTGTTCCCACTGGCCTCTTCGTCCTGAAGATAGAAGAACTGGTTGGAATGATGATAATTGTTCAGGTCCCATTGGTGTCCGGAGCGCAGATATGCATGCTCGCTGCCGGAAGACCAGCAGCATACCACGTTGCGGCAGTTGTGATGATACTTTCCGTCGGGCGCCTTATTGGGCGTGTAACCCGGATAACCATACCAACCGTTGTCTCCGCCATACTCATCACCAGCATCGCCATATCCGGCAAACGGATAGAAGCTGGAGCCGTTATCCTCTATAAATGTAAGACCATATTCGCTCACCGTGCAGTTGTCCATGCTCATGGTTTCCCAAGCCCACTCCGGCGGTACCATATATCCGGGAGGGCACGGGTCGTAGATGGTCTTTTTGAGTTCGTCCATCCGGGCGGCATAAAGATGCTCGGCACCATTGTGCAGGGCATAAGGGTTACCCCACAGATCGGCCGTGATGGAGGTAACCGACCCGTTGAACCATTCGTTGTCCTTGCCGACCATACCGAATATGGTGGTGGGGCTCTGCACAGAATACTTCATTGCTGCTTCTCCCTTTGGCATGTAGTCCTTAACACCATAGAATAACCGCAGAGGATCCTTACGGCCAAACTGGTACCAGTATCCAAAGGTCTTTTCGCCGTCGGCCTCATTGGCGCTGGTGGCACCCAGGTTGCGGTCCAGCATCACGATGCGGGTCCCGTCGAAGGTTTCGTGGCGCAGACGCTGAGGGCTGTCGGTACACCAGATATGCCAGCTCCAGAGCAGTTCGTTCTGGTTGCGTACCGCAATCACGGCGTTGCCCTTGTTGCCGGTGGCGGTGAAAGAGATTTTAAGGTCGTCGCTTATGGAGAGGTCGGTGATGACATTGTTGTCGTCCCACAACTTCTCTACCCTGGAGGGTTTCTCAGGCCCCTCATAGTTGGTAAAAGGTATATCTACCGACGATGTGGGCCAGAGGTTCTGCGCCTCGGCCTCGGCGTCGGTCCAAATAAAGCCCGGCAGTCCGTTACCCATGACGCTGGCATCAAAATGGAAATTGCCGGCCTTGGGCACGACATAGCAGTTGGCTGTTCCGTTCACGCTGAGGTCTTCGCCCACGTCAAACGGGTCCTGGTTGCTCCCCTGTGCCAACTGGTAGATGGTATAATATGCAATGATTCCCTCGCTGTTGAATACCAGCATGGTAGAACGGTCGTCGGGAATATTGTTGGGCATAACGTAGCAGACAAAGGTTGCATCGGCCTGACGCACCTCAACCCAGTCTGCATCGCAGTCTACCAGATATTCGTTGTTTGCATCCACCGTGAACGACACTTCGCCGCCGTATTCATTTACAGTGGTTTCCAATTCTGCAATCTCCAGATAAGGATCTTCCCCGGACGGTTCAGTGAATGCGTTCTGCTTAACCGTTACAGAGAATGTAAGCGCCTGTTCGTATACGAACGAAACAACGGCAGAACGTGCGCCGCCGGCATTGGATGCTACCGTAAATGTGATGATATCCTCTGTAGTGGTGCGGGTGGTGGCACGGCTGATCCACTCTGCATCGCACTCTATGGCATATTCTACATTTGAACGAACCTTTACGGCAAAACTGCCGCCGAAAGAGGGAATCACATAGGTAGAGAAACCAAAGTTTTCAAGCACATCCTCTTCGGGCTCTTCAGGCTCCTCCGGCTCTTCTGGGTCAGTGCCGGGTCCGGGACCCGGAGTGGGTTCTACCGCCTTGCCCTCCTGGACAACCGTAACCTCCACGGTAATGGAACCTCCGGATATCTTTACATGACCGGTACGGGCGCTTGAAGATGTATTCTGCACAACCGTAACCTTTACTGTCTGGGGAGTAACCTCCTTGGTAGCCCTTGTGGGGGCTATTATCCATGGTACATCGGGGGTCGCCTTGCAGGTGACATTCGTATTGAACGATATCGACAGCTCGCCGCCCTCTGCACCAATCGGATATTCTGTCTTGACAACAGTAAGGACATCATCTTCTTTGGGCTCCTCACCGGGGCATCCCCAAAGAATCAGCATGCAGCAAAGTGCAAGCAAAGGATATAGTTTCTTCATCAGTATACTGCTTATATATAGTAAATGCGAAGATAAACTAATTCTCACTTTTCTCAAAATACCAGTTTTCAACAATGTTGAAGGAATGGATTATTAGATCTTTCGTTGCCCAGGAGAGTCTGCGGACCATGTCCCGGATATATCTCCACCTCATCCGGGAGCGGCAGGATTTGCGAGACGATGCTGCGCATCAGCGTCGGGTGGTCGCTCCCCTTGAGGTCGGTGCGCCCCACGGTGCCGCACATAATCGTATCGCCGGTAAAGATAACCTTTGCCGCTTCGCTGTAAAGGCAGACTCCACCCAGGGTATGGCCGGGAGTGAGCAGCGGAATAAAGGATGTTTCACCAAAAGCGACGGGCGCTCCGTGGGCAAGGTCTATCTCGTATGGCACCTGTTCAAAGTTGAACTGATAACGGCTGCCGTCGAAGGCGCTGGTGCAGTAGACATATTCGTCTGTGCTGCAAAGGGCAAACGGAACCCTGTACCGTTCTTTGAGGAACCCGGCACCACAAACGTGGTCGTAGTGGCCATGAGTAGCCACTACGATACGCAGGCGGATATTGTTCCTGTCGATGAAATCTGCCAGTGCCGTATGCTCCTTTGGGTAGTTGTTGCCTGGGTCCACGACCATCCCCTCCCCGCTGGAATCCCACACTACGTAAGTATTCTCGCGGAAGGGATTGAATACGAACCTTGCAACCTGGAGCATATCCGCAGATGAGTTACTGTCTTTACGCCAGTTTATCTGAGTTGGCAAGCAGGTACTTCTCTGCCTCGGCGCTCCACAGGCCGTTGTTTGCAGCGCAGATCTCTGCCAGACGGGCATACACCGGATTGGTCTTGCCCTTCTGCTCGAACTCAGCTATCGCGGTGAGCGGCATGGTGATATGGGTGTAGATAAGCTTCTTGCCGCCCGGAATCTGAGGGAGGTTCAGGGTAGTCTCTATCACGGCGTTCAGGCCGCCGATGTGGGTCACCAGACCAGCCGGGTCAAGCCCCTTGCCCATGTAATAGAGTGCCTCCTTCATATCGTCTGTATTGCCGCCGCTGGTGCCCACGATGTGGGTAGAAGCGTAGTGGACGTTGTAGAAGTTGAACGGAGCCTTGAAATCTGCACGGCCGGGGCCGGAGAAGAAGTTGAGGCAGCCGTCGAATGCCAGGATTGCGTCGGCCTGTTCAATCACGGCCGGTACGGGTGCCATAACCACCACCTCGTCGTAACCGTCACCGCCGGAAATCTCGCGCAGAGCCGCAACTGGGTCCGCAACGGCACCGGTGTTCACATAGCGGAGATCGATTCCGCGGCTGGCAGCATACTCTTTGGTGTAGAGCGATGCAGCACGGTCCAGACGCGCCTGGTCGATGTCAGTAACCACAAACAGCGCCGGACGGCGGTCTTCGCGGTGCAGCACATAGTTGATGCAGGCCAGACCCATGGGTCCTACGCCGGCCAGCAGGGCCATCTTGCCGCCATCCTTGATCTCCATCTGGTGGACATAGCTGCCCGGAGTTGTATGGTAGCAGGCATGCATGGCGCCGATCACGCAGCTTAGCGGTTCGCTTAGCGATGCGGGATAAAACGCGTCGCCCTGGTAGCGCAGCAGGCACCCCTGCTCCATCACCTCGTTGGGGATGACTACATAGGTGGCGTCACCGCCGATATTCTGATAAGAGTAACCGGGAGCAGAAAGCACGCCCACGGGGCCGCCTTCCCAGGTCAGTGCAGGCTGGATGGAGAACTTGTCGCCGGGCTTGAACTCGTGCGCCCATTTGCTGCCCACCTCGATAATCTCACCGGCAAACTCGTGGCCGATAATCACGGGGTGCTCTGCAGCGTCGTTGGGGACGCGCTTGTGGTCGGTGCCCTGATGCGCCGCCTTGTAAGAGGACATGCAGATGGAATCGCTCACCACCTTGGCGAGGATTTCGTTATCCTTGATTGCGGGAAGCTCAAATTCCTCGAGCCTGAGATCATCCTTACCGTATAAACGAACTGCTTTAGTTTTCATATCGTAATTATTTAGAAGCTGTTTTGAAATGGTTCACGAAAAGATTTATGAAGATGTTTTGAGAGATTTTTACGTTCTGATGAGGGCGCATAGGGGTTCAACATAAAGATTGATGTTAATTATTTCAAAACAGCTTCCTATTTCAGCATTATTTGACCGCCGGTAATAGGCAGTGCCTGGCCGGTCTCGCAGGTCTGCTCTATCAGGTAGAGCACGCCCTTTGTCACATCCTTGGGGTTGCACCCCTTGTGCATCGGCACCTTGCTAAGGTAATACTCGCGCACATCGTCCACGGTCTTGGCGCCGGGCACCTTGCCGGCGTTGAGGTACTGCACGTAGAGACCCTTCACGGGGTCACTCCACAGCGGACCGTCAAGGAAGTTGCCGGGACAGATGCCGTTCACCTTGATGCGGTACGGCGCCAGCTCCATGGCGAACGACTGCACCAGTCCCAGCCCGCCGAACTTGCTGCCTGCGTAAGCAAAATTAGCCTTGCTCCCCTCCAGACCACTCTTGGAGTTAATCTGGATAATGTCGCCGTAGCGCTCGCTGTCGTATTTGTTCTGTGCCTTGAGCACCGGGGCAACCACCTTGGAACAATAGAAGAAGCCGTGGTAATTGATTTTGGTTACCAAATCGAACTTCTCCGGAACCATCTGGGTCAGATCGCCCGCAATGGCGATACCGGCGTTGCTGATGAACACGTCCACGCCGCCAAAGTCGCACACGGTGGCCTTAACCAGCGCAGCCAGACAGTTGATATCGGTGACGTCGGTCTTGAAGAAGGTCACACGGTTGTTCTTGCACAGCGCGTTCAGGTTGGCAGCGGTAGCGGTACCGGTGGCCTCGTTCAGATCGGCCACAACCACGTTGGCCCCCTCCTCTACCAGGCAGCGGGCGATACCCTCGCCAAAGCCCTGGGCGGCACCTGTAACGATGAAAATCTTGTTCTCTGCACGGCCGTGGGTGCCTGCTGCGCTAACCTTGCGGCGATAATTCTCCACCTCCCAGTTATCGATAAAGTCGATTTGCGGCTTGGTCATCGGATGCTCCCCGCCAAAGGCGGCAGCGTAATGCGCCACCTTCATGCAGTCTGTGAACACCTCCGCCACGATGCCGGCAGCCTTTGCGCTGTCACCTACAGCCAAAAGACCTATTCCCTTGACAGCTATCACCTTAGGTGTATAGCCACGCTCCGCTGTGTACTTCTCTATGGCAGCCTCGGCATTGGCCACTTTGGCCGCTGCATCTTCGCCATCTATGTAAAGATAGGCCGATTTGCAATAAACGATGCCGTCCGGAGTGAAAGGAGCAGCGACGCGGGCAAACGCCTTCTCGGATGCGATGAACTTATCCGCCAGAGCGTTCTTGACGATTCTGATAATCTTATCGCCGCGGCCGTTTCTTGAGAGGATGGAGCGTATTGCAGGCACAACCTCGGTGGCGCAGTCGCATACCTCGGTGGCAGTTTCGTCCACCGGTTTCACACGCGCCTCTATCCTGGATAGCATATCGGTATAAATCGCATCGATTTCCTCTACCGTATCGCCCCCTACAAACACGCCGTGGTTCTGCAGGAAAATCATCTTGGGTTCGCGGCCTTTGACGGCCTTGAACGCGCATATCTCGTCGTACACCTTCTTGAAAAGGGTGTAGCCGGGGTCGGTGTAAGGGATGTAGAGTGCATCCTCACCAAAGAGCTCGCGGCACGCCTTGGCGGCATTGTTGGAGCACATCACGCCGTTCACCGCCGTGGGATGCAGATGCACTATGAAGCGGGCGCTCATGGCGTTGTGGAGCGATGTCTCAACGGAAGGGCGGCGACCCTTGGTGATGCAGGCCGCAGCCAGGTCGTTCTTGACCTGCTCTTCGCGCTCTGCAGCATTGGTGCTGTATACCTTCTCCCCCATCTTGTTCAACAGGGTGCGGTCCAGAACCGCGAATCCGTCTTCAGTTATTGTTGCCAGGGCATGGCCGCTGGCCTTTACCCAAAGGCGTTCGTTATCTTTATAAGAGGTGTTTCCGCCACCCGCAATCACAAAGCGGGAGTCGGCGCCGTAGCGCCTGGAAACTTCTATAAGAAAATCTATCTCTTTCATTTTATAGCTTCTTTGATAATCTCGTCACCCATCAGAATGAATCTGTCGCGATATTCAAGCAGGGGACGTCCGATGGGGTCAAGATACCCTTCGGACCATTTGGCCGTCAGCGCCTGATGCGCCGCGGTGATGCAGGCGCCCCAGTAGTTGAGCTGCTTTAAGCGGGGGGTAAGGTCCACACCGCCCCGGGCCGCAAGCTTTATCGGCTCCATGGCAGGAGTGTTGTGCTCGCTGCCGAGCGTTACCACAAAGCCATTGTCCCACAGATAGTTGCAATACTTCTCCAGCACCTCCACGCTGTTGCGGGTGGTGATGAATTCCACGCTGTAAAAGCCGCGCGCCTTGAGGGTCGCAGCCGCCTTTTCAAGGTCTCCCTCAAAGTCGGTAAAGCCCCCCTTTGCATCGTCTGCAAGGAAGGGATATGTGGGGATGCCGCCGCCCGCCAGGATTATGTTGCGCACGGTATCCATCGGCAGGAACGCCTTGGGATCCTCAGGCACGAATGCCGCGCCGCCCGCCTTTAGCAGGTTGCCGCGAATCTCGTTCTCTACCTTGGCTTCGGCTGTGATATCGCTCTTTAAAGCCTTGCCGCCAAAGAGCTTCTCGTAAAAAGCCTTCTGTGCCTCGGCTTCGGGGAAAAGACGCACCACCGCCAGCCTTATCGCCTTGGCCAGATGACGTTCGCGCACGCTCCCCTTGGTAAGGTCGCGCTTTATCGATTCAAAATCAAAGCCGGCTTCGGCACCCAGTTCCTTGAACAGAGAGAGCACCTTATCGCACATGGCAGCCACCTGACGGTTGGACTCTTCGCGCACCGCAGCCAGCTGGGCAGCAGGTTCGCCGGAGAGCGTCACGGGGAATGACATACCCTTTCCGCTCAGATAGGTACGGCCGGGATTGTTGGGGTCGTTGACCCTTACCCCGGCAGCCTGATCATCGCTGTTGAGCGAGATGAACTCTATGTTGAAGAGCGGATAGAGCCGCTTTTCGCGGGCAGCACTCTCCCACTCGGCATAGCCGTCCATAGAGTAGAAGTCGTTTATACCTATCACTTTGACACCCTGTGCAGCAGCCATTTCTGCCGCCTGCGAGACGCTGTCAAAGGCGCTGAATGAATACGGAGTATGGAGGTGTGCATTTACATCCACTACCTCCATACGGCGAATCTTTTTCTTATTACTGAAGAAACACATATTATATACCCTTCTTTGCGCGAGTCTGCAGTTCTGCGTTGGTCAGGTTGGCAGTGGGTGTATAACCGGCTATGGGCGCGATGCGCTCGTGGTATGCATCCACAAACCAGCTGGGCTGCGGGAAGAATGCCTCTTCCAGCTCGTGGCAAGGGGTGATCCAGTTACGGCTTCCGAGAACCACCGGAGCTGCGTCCAGATAGTCGAAGCAGAAGCTTGCGATGTTTGCTGCCAGATCGTTCAGGAACGACCCGCGGGCAGAAGCGTCGGCTGCGATAATGATCTTGCCGGTCTTCTTCACGCTCTCGATAACCTTGTCGTAGTTGAACGGCACGAGGCTGCGGGCGTCGATGACCTCTGCGCTGATACCTTTCTCCTCGAACAGCTTGGCTGCCTTCATGGCGCGGTAAAGGGTAGCACCTATAGAGAGGATGGTGACATCCTTACCCTCTTTCTTGACATCGGGCTCGCCGATGGGGATTTCGTAGTACTCCTTGGGAACGCCTCCCTTGTGGAACTCCTCGCCCTGACCATAGATACGCTGGCTCTCGAAGAAGATGACGGGGTCGGTGCCCTGCAGTGCAGAGTTCATCAGACCTTTGGCATCATAAGGCGTTGCGGGGAACACGACCTTCAGGCCGGGGATATGGGTGCAGAGGGAGGTCCAGTCCTGACTGTGCTGCGCGCCATATTTGCTACCGACGGAAACGCGTACCACAACGGGCATCTTGAGGATGTTGCCGCTCATGGCCTGCCACTTGGGCAGCTGGTTGAAGACCTCGTCGCCGCAGCAGCCAAGGAAGTCGCAGTACATGATCTCGGGGATTACGCGGCCGCCGCACATAGCATAACCGATGGCGGTGCCGATGATAGCTGCCTCGCTGATGGGCGAGTTGAACAGGCGGTGGTAAGGCAAAGCCTCTGTCAGACCGCGGTAAACGGCGAATGCACCGCCCCAGTCGCGGTTCTCTTCACCGTAAGCAACCAGCGATGCGTCTTTGTAGAATCGGTCTACAATAGCCTCGAAGAGGGCGTCCTTGATACCGAAGGTCTTGATTGCGCTGAAAGGTTTACCGTTCTCATCAAAAGCAAAGCGCTCTTTGGTTGCCAGCTGCTTAACGCGCGGGTTCTCTTCAAGCGGCATGTTCACATCTGGCTTGGCGTCGGACATGGAATCCACGCTGCCGTTGCTGAACATCATGTCGCCCAGCAGTTCGCTCTCCTTAACCAGATCCATACGGGGGGAAACCTCCAGATCGATGGCGAGCTTGTACATCTCGAATATGATGCTCTTCTGCTTAGCCTGAATCTCTTCGAGTTCTTTCTCGGTTGCGACGCCTGCCTCTACCAGCTTCTCGCCGAAGCACTTGATGCAGTCGATAGCTTCCCATGCCTTGATCTCTTCCGGAGTACGGTAGGTAGAGCTGTCGGAAGGTGAGTGACCGGCATAGCGGTAAGTTACAATATCGAGCAGTGCGGGACCCTTCTTCTCTGCCAGGAGCGCCATCTTGCGGCGGAAGCCATCGATGACTGCCAGCGGATTGTAGCCGTCCACGCGCTCTGCGTGCATACTGTCGGGGTTGAAGCCGGCACCGATGCGGGCTGCAAAGTTATACCCTTCTGTCTCGCCGCGGGTCTGGCCTCCCATTGCATACTGGTTGTCCATGATGCTGAACAGGATAGGCAGACCACCCTTCATATCGCCTTCCCAGAGCTGGGTGAACTGGTCCATGGATGCGAAGGTCATACCCTCCATAACCGGGCCGCGACCCAGGGCGCCGTCGCCCAGGTTGGCAACCACGATGCCTTTCTTGCGGTTGACCTTCTTATAGAGTGCAGCACCCACTGCGATGGAGCCGCTGCCGCCCACGATGGCGTTGTTGGGGTAAATGCCGAACGGGGTGAAGAAGGTGTGCATACTGCCGCCCAGACCCTTGTTGAAGCCGGTGGTGCGGGCAAAGATCTCTGCCATTGCACCGTAAAGCAGGAAGTGCATACCCAGATCCTTCACGCTGCCCCCCTTGAAGCCCTTCTTTGCAACTTCCAGTGTCTTACCGCCCCAGAACTCCTCCATAATCTTTGTGAGCTCTTTTTCAGGCAGTATCTCTATGGAACGGAGACCCTTGGCCAGGATTTCGCCGTGGCTGCGGTGGCTTCCGAAGATAAAGTCGTCTGTAGTGAGGTTGTAGGCCATACCGACAGCGGCAGCCTCCTGACCCATCGAGAGGTGGGCGGGACCGGGGTTATTGTATTCCACACCGTTGTAGCCACCGGTGGTCTTTACCAGGTTCAACATCGTCTCGAACTCGCGGATGGTGAACATATCGCGGTAGATATGCTTCAGGTCATCCTTGGTGAAATTTTTCTCCTTAAGTTCGTCCTTGATGGTCTTGTTGTACTGGTTTACCGGAATCGGAGCAATCTTCACTTCGCCTGCCTTGCGCAGGAAATCCGGATCGGCAAATTGTGATTTAGGCATATTATGTATTTTTAATTATTTGACAGAGAAAACAGCTTCTTTGATGATTTCGCTCACCGTGGGGTGAGGATATATGATCTGCTTGAGTTCTTCAACGGTCATCTCCATTTCAATGGCCATGCAGCAGCCGTAGAGCATCTCGCTGGAGGGGTTGCCCATCATGTGGACACCGATAATCTCACCGTGTTTTGCGCCGATGAGAATCTTGCAGAAGCCCTCTCCCCCCTCGTTCTCGGCCACAAAGCGGCCGGCGTAAGCCATGGGGAGGTTGACAACCTTGAAATCCTTGCCGGCAGCCTTGGCCTGAGCCTCGGTAAGGCCCACGCTGGCAACCTCGGGATTGGTGTAAACCACGCTGGGGATGGCGTCGGTGCGCATGTGGTCGTTGCCTCCGGTGAGGTTGTTGACAACAATCTCGCCCTGGCGGTTGGCCACGTGTGCCAACATCGGATAGCCGCTCACGCAGTCGCCTGCAGCGAACACGTTGGGCACGTTGGTGCGCATCTTCTCATCTACCTTGATGCCGCGCTCCGCCTCTACGCCGATGTTCTCCAGGCCGATGCCGCGGATGTTGGCGCGACGGCCCACGGATACCAGTATCTTATCGCCGGCAACCTTGTTGACCTTGCCGTCGGGTGTTTCGTAAACCACCTTGTTCCCCTCTATTGCGGTGACCTTGCAACCCAGGCAGAACTCGATGCCGCGCTTCGCGTAAATCTTCTGCAGCGATGAGCTGATCTCGTCGTCCAGCGGACCCAGTATCTTGGGAAGCATCTCCACCACGGTGACTTTTGTGCCGATGGTGTTGAAGAATGCCGCGAACTCCATGCCGATTACGCCGCCGCCGATAACCACCAGCTCCTTAGGCTGCTCTTTGAGCGCGAGAATCTCGCGGTTGGTGACAATCACATCGCCAGCCTCTTTCAGGCCGGGAATCGGGGGCACGGCAGCCTCGCTGCCAGAGCATATCAGCAGGTTCTTTGCAAGATATTTCTCACCGCCGCAGGCGATGGTGATGCCCTCTGCGCTGCGCCCTTCAATCACGGCCTCGCCCTTGACCACGGTGACCTTGTTGACCTTCATGGCAGCACCTACGCCGCCCACCAGCTTCTTGACCACCTTGTTCTTGCGCTCCATCACCTTTGCAAAGTCGCAGGAGACGTTCTCTGCACTCACACCGTATTTGTCGCCATGCGCGGCATAGTTGAAAACCTTTGCGCTGTAAAGGAGGGTCTTGGTGGGGATGCACCCCTCGTTGAGGCACACGCCGCCAAGCTCGCGCTTCTCAAACAATGTAACGGCCAGGCCCTTGGCTCCGGCTCTTTCGGCAGCCACATAACCTGCGGGGCCGCCACCTATTATTGCGAGATCGATCATATGATAATGTTTTTAGTATTCTTATTCAAACACAACTTCCAGGGTTTCCAGCTCCGTAGCAATCTGCTTCAGGAAGCGGGTCGCCTCGCCGCCGTCTATGCTGCGGTGGTCGTATGTGAGCGAGAGGCCGATATGGGGCACGAACGCATAGACTCCGCCGCCCAGATCCTTGGGACGCGGCACGATGGTGTTCACACCCAGGATTGCGCTCTGCGGCAGGTTGATAATCGGGGTAAATATCTCAACGCCGTAATTGCCCAGGTTGGAAACGGTGAAAGTAGCCGCCTCGGGGCTCAGGATATCGGGACTGATGCTACCCTTCTTGCAGGCATCGGCAACTGCTTTCAGCTGACGGGAAAGTCCTACGATAGATAGGTCGTCGGCATTCTTGACGCAAGGCACCATAAGGCCGCGCTCTGTATCCACAGCCAGGCCCAGATGAACCTTGTTGAAATATTTGATGCTGTCGCCAAGGAAATGGGTGTTCACATTCGGGAACTTCTTCAGCGCGCGGATAACCGCCAGGCAGATAAAATCGTTCAGGGTGATGTTCACATCCAGCTTGCCCTCTTCCAGAAGTTTCTTGGCCTGTTTGCGCAGCGACTGGATGCGGCGAGCATCGGCGCTCAGATGGTGGGTCAGCTGTGCGGAGTTCTGCAGACTTGCATGCATGCTCTTTGCAATCACCTTGCGGATGTTGCTAAGCTTGCGCACCTCGAAGTCCTCGCCGCTCTCCAGAACATCCTTGCCCTTGGCTGCGGGTGCTGCTGCGGGTGCCGCCTTGCCCAGATCGGCAGAACGGGCCATGCCTGCCAGGCCGCTGCCTGCTGCGGGAACGGTGGCGCCGGTCTCTGCCGCAATCTTTGCTGCCAGAGGAGTCTGGCGGGCACCGGATGCAGCAGCGGCCTCGATATCGCGCTCAATGATGCGCCCTTCGGGGCCGGTTGCAGTTACATATGCCAGATTGATGTTGAGTTTCTCTGCCAGTGCCTTTGCGCGGGGGCTTATGGCACGCTTACCCTCTACTGCCGGGGCTGCGGGCGCGCTCTGGTGCACGGTAATCTCGGGAGCAGCCACCGGTTTCTCTGCCGGTGCCTGCGCAGCAGCTGCTGCGGGAGCCTCTGCCGCCGGCTGCGCGCCGCCCAGCAGATCGTCTATATTCTCGCCCTCCTGACCAATTATCATCACGTTGGTCAGCACAGGGATTTCGTCGCCTTCGTTGTAAAGAACCGCAAGAACGGTGCCCTCTACCTTGGATTCCTCCTCAAAAGAGGCCTTGTCGGTCTCATAGGCAAAAAGGATATCGCCAACCGCCACATGGTCGCCTTTGTTCTTTCTCAATTCGGTAAGGATGCAACTCTCTACGGACTGCCCCTGCTTGGGCATAATTACAACAGAAGCCATAATTAGTTATCTAAAAGATTATTATTTGGAAGTTATTCGATTTATCGTTAAATTAACGCACAAAGGTATAAAAATAATGGAGTTGGTGTAACAAATCCAACCGGAATATTTTAATTTTGCAACAGCTACGTAAATCGGTAAACCCATACAATATGACTATTTCAAGACGTTCATTCATCAAGGCCGGCGCTGCCGGGGCCGTAATGCTCACCGCAGGTGGGTTCAAGCTCAACGGCGCGCAGCCATGCAAGAAATCCTCGAAGAAAGGTCCTGACGCCTTCCATCTCTCCTGCGCCGGGTACACCTTTGTAAAATTTGACCTCGACACAGCGCTCCGCACACTCCAGAAGGCGGACGTGCACTATCTGTGCATCAAAGACTTCCACCTGCCGCTCAATGCATCCGACGAGCAGATTGCAGCCTTCCACGCAAAGTGCGCCTCTTACGGCGTCACCGGCTATGGCGTAGGCCCCATCTACATGGGGACAGAAGCAGAAGTTGACCGCGCTTTCGCTTATGCACGCCGGGTGGGCGTCAACATACTTGTGGGGGTGCCCGGATACGACCTTCTCCCCTATGTCGACAAGAAACTTGAGGAGTATCCTGAAATCAAACTCGCAATCCACCTTCACGGCCCCGACATCGACATCTACCAAACCGCAGAGGTCATCTGGAACAAAGTGAAGGAGTACAATCCCCGCATGGGCATGTGCCTGGATATAGGTCACGACCTTCGCGGCGGCGCCGATCCAGTAAAAGACCTTGAGAGATACCATACCCGCGTGTTTGACATGCACTTCAAAGACGAATCCGAGGCATCCAAGGCAGGATGGTGCGTGGAGATAGGCCGCGGCAAGATAGACTTCCCCGCCCTGGTAAAGATGATGCGCAAGGTTGGCTACAGCGGCATGTGCTCCCTGGAATACGAGAAGGACATGGACGACCCCTTCATGGGTATCGCCGAATCCTTCGGCTACCTTAAGGCGGTCTGCGACATGGCATAATCATCGACTCATACAACAAGAAAGCCGCCCTTTCCAGAGCGGCTTTCTTGTTGGCGGACATAGCATTAGTAGTTCTCGACGCAGATTTCGAAGAATGCCTGCGGGTGGTTGCATGCGGGGCATACCTCGGGAGCGGCGCATCCGACCACGATATGTCCGCAGTTGCGGCACTCCCACACCTTGACCTCGCTCTTTGCAAACACCTCTGCCATCTCTATATTCTTCAGCAGGGCGCGGTAACGCTCTTCGTGATGTTTTTCGATAGCGGCGACAAGGCGGAATTTTTGTGCCAGTTCAGGGAATCCTTCTGCATCGGCAGTCTTTGCAAATTCTGCATACATATCGGTCCATTCATAGTTCTCGCCGGCGGCTGCGGCAGCCAGGTTGGCAGCGGTGTCGCCAATGCCGTTAAGCTCTTTGAACCAGAGTTTTGCATGCTCTTTCTCGTTCTCTGCGGTCTTGAGGAACAGGGCAGAAATCTGCTCGAAACCCTGCTTCTTTGCCACAGATGCAAAATAGGTGTATTTGTTGCGTGCCTGCGATTCGCCGGCAAATGCGGCCTCCAGATTTTTCTCTGTCTGTGTGCCTTTGTACTTGTTATCCATAATTATCTGTATTAAATGATTTGTAACAAAGGTATGAATTTTGTAAGTTTGTGAAAGAACATTTATACACAAAACGATGAAAAAACTTTTTTACTCCATTTCGATACTGCTGTCTATAGCAGCTCTGTTTGCCTCCTGCAAGCGTGTAGAGGATTCCGACCAGTACAAGCAGCTGCTTGTCCGCGTTGATTCCCTGAACCGCGTAAACAAGCAAATCAAGGCCGATTATAACGAGACCCTGGATATGCTCAACGAGATCGAGGCGGGCTTTAACGAGATATCTGCGGCAGAGAGCAGCCTTATCGCACTCAATCTTGAGAACCAGGGCGACACCATCTCCCGCAAGGAGATCATGCTAAATCAGGTAGACAAGATTAAAGACAAGATTGCCCAGCAGCAGCAAAAGATAGACGATTTGCAGGCCCAACTGAGCAAGAGCAGCGCAAAGAACAGGACCCTTACCGCGACAATTGCCCGCATGCAGCAGGAGCTGGATGAGAAGACGCTCATTATAGAAGACCTGCAGCGCACCGTTTCTGACCAGCGCAACCGCATCAACGAGCTTGGCAACACCGTGGCTTCGCTTGAAAAAGATGTTGCCGGCCTCAAGGAGAAGAGCGCAGACCAGCTGTCTCGCATCAAGAGCCAGGATACCGACCTGAACACCGTGCACTACATCTGCGGTACCGAGAGCGAGCTGGTAGCCTGGAACCTGTTTGAGAAGAAGGGGCTGTTCGATGGCGGCCGCCTGCTGGACATCTCGCACAACGATGCCGATTTCAAGACCTTTGACCGCCGCCGCGTATCGGTGGTTCCCACCAACGGCAAGCGGCTCAAACTGCTAACCAACCACCCCGACGGCAGCTATACCATAGAGCCTGAAGAAGACGGCACAGAGAGTATCGTCATCACCGATAAAGACAGCTTCTGGAGCATCTCCCGCTACCTGGTAGTCCGCGTGAAGCGCTAATTCCGACTACCTGTACCGCCCTGCGGCCCGGCGGACCATGTCGGCTACCTGACCGGCGTAATCGGCAGGAGATATGACCTGCACGAACTGGCCGTAGGAGAGCAGTTTGCGGGTGAAATCTATCGTAGGATGGATATGATACATAAAGTCTGAGAAGGGTTCGGAGATTTCCGGGCCCTTTTTTGTTGCGGCTTTCCTTCTCCTGGAAGCGGACGGCTGACTTGCCGCGTCCGGCAGAGCGGCGCCCACCTCCACCTGAGAGGCGTGCAGCGGCAGGGAGCGGAAGTAGTTGACATATTGCTCTGTGAAGACCCTTACCCTGACATCCATCAGCGGCACGGTATCGTCTATCACCACGCCGTAATAATCGCGGAAATAATCCTCGGGAACGGCTCCGCGTGCGCCTTTTAGCACCGTACGGACTACTTTACGGGCATCGAACTTCTCTGAAGAAACGCTGCACTCCCCTATCCTGTCCAGGCCATACACACGGGCCTGGCCGTCGGCGGGCTTGTATGCCAGCATATACCACCGCTGCTCGCGCAACTTCAGGCAGACGGGATAAACGGTAGAGGCAACCGGGAGGGCATCGGGCTTGAAGCTCTTGTGGACGATGTTAAGGGCGCGGGAGGTACGCAGCGCCTGCATGATTGCCGGCAGCGCCACACCGCCCGCAGAGGGAATATCCTCCAGCAGGATGCGGTCTGACATCTCACTGCCGGCGGAGACCGCCTCGTTGATGCTGAGCGAGTTGAGCAGCATCCGTTTTACCTGATTCACCTGCAGCGAATCCTCCTCCGCTATGCGGTAACGGAAATGACCGTCCAGACGCACCGCCTCCAGTGTAATCTCAAACAGACTCTCTATCTCACATTTGTAATTGTAGAAGGTCTTGCGGGCAATCTCCCGCTCGTGATTCTCGTTGTAGATGCAGCCACGCCACAGACGGTTGATGTCTGCACGCGAGATCCCTTGCGGACCCGCCTCGTAAATAATGTTCAAAAGCCAGATGTATCTGGCGACAAGAGAAGATGTGCTGGTTTTCATGGCGAAATGAAAAATTTCGGAACAAATATAAAAAATTTTTTTATATGCGCCAGGATTTGACACACATAGCGACCCATCTTTGCATCAGAAACAAAAACGTAACCGCCATGAAACTGCTTATCGCCATTGCAATAATCGCCGCTTCTGTATTATTCGCCGCTCAGGACTAAGCCGGCAACAAAGAGACTTAAGCCAACTTGCCGTTGGAGATATCCGTGAGCTCTTCTGTGATATCCTGCTGACGCTGCTTGTTATATGTCAGCTGCAGCTGCTGGAGCAGATCCTGGGCATTGTCGCTGGCAGTCTGCATCGCAATCATGCGGCAGGCATTCTCGCTGGCATTGCTGCTTAAAAGGGTCGCGTACATATCGGTGCGCATCGCCAGCGGGAGCAGCCTCTCCACCACCTCTGCCTCGGACGGCTCAACAATAACGTCGTCCGGCATATCATCAGCCGCTCCGGCCGCCACGCTGATCGGTAGCCAGACCGGATTGCTTACAGATTGCCGGGCAGCGCTGTGGTAATGCATATAAAGCAGCTCTACCCGCGCCAGGCGGCCGGCCAGGAATTCATCTACAAAGAACTGCGCCATCGCAGCCATGTCGGCATATGAGAGGGCGTCGCCGGCCGATACAAAATCCGGGCACACGTCGCAGCCAGCCTTTCGCGCCATTTTGGCCACCTTCTCGCCCACCGGATACACCAAAACTTCGCTTGCTGAGCTCTCAATGTCAGAGATGCGCGCCAGCAGCGCCTTGAATATATTGGAGTTGTAGCTGCCGCAAAGGGCGGTGTTGGAAGAGAACACGACTATCGCGACCTTACCGTCAGCATCCGGACGCGCTGCCAGGGGCGATGACGCCAGGCGGTGATTCAGGCGCGAGAGGATATCGTTCAAGGCATCTTTATAGGCATCCAGCCCCGCCACCATCTTTTGCGCCTTGCGCAATTTGGCAGAGGCGACCATCTTCATCGCCTGCGTGATCTTGAGCGTACTGCGAACAGACGATATCCGGGCCTTAATCTCTTTGAGGGATGCCATTTATCTGAACCGGTTATGAATTAACTATTGCATCGCATACCGCCGCGGCAGCCTGGCGGATGGAATCCTCCACCTGCGGCGTCAGTCCACTGGTGCGGATGGTCTCCAGGGTACCGTCGCTGGCCAGGTGCTCCAGCAGCAACCGTTCGAAGTCGTTGACTCGGTCGGTTGGGATATCCTTCATAAGCGCCTTGGTACCGCAGTAAAGCACCGCCACCTGCTTCTCTACCGGCATCACGGCGTGCAGCGGCTGGATGAGCAGCCTGGTGTTCTTGCGCCCCTTGTCCAGCGTCATCATGCTTATGGCGTCCATATCGCTGCTGTATTTGCTGAACGCCTCCAGCTCGCGGTACTGCGCCTGGTCTATCTTGAGGGTGCCGGCCACCTTCTTCATCGCTTTGGTCTGGGCATTGCCGCCCACACGGGATACCGATATACCGACGTTGATGGCGGGTCGGTTGCCCTGGTTGAAGAGGTCGGTCTCAAGGAATATCTGGCCGTCGGTGATGGAGATTACGTTGGTGGGAATATATGCCGACACGTCTCCCGCCTGTGTCTCGATGATAGGGAGTGCGGTGAGCGACCCGCCCGCCTTTACGCGACCTTTCATGCTTTCCGGCAGGTCGTTCATCATCTCTGCCACCTCCTGCTGCGCGATGATCTTGGCGGCGCGCTCCAGCAGCCTCGAGTGGAGGTAGAAGATATCACCCGGATATGCCTCACGCCCCGAAGGACGCTTAAGTATAAGCGAAACCTCTCGGTAGGCCACGGCCTGCTTGGAAAGGTCGTCGTATATCACCAGGGCATGGCGCCCGGTGTCGCGGAAATACTCGCCAACGGCGGCTCCGGCAAAGGGTGCGTAGTAGCGCAGTGCAGCGCTGGTACCGGCGGTGGCGGCTATCACTATGGTATAGTCCATCGCCTTGTGGGCACGCAGCGTCTCCACGATGGTAGCCACGGTAGATGCCTTCTGGCCAATGGCGACATAGATGCAGTACACCGGGTCACCGTTCTCGTAACCGGCGCGCTGATTGATAATGGTATCTATGGCTATGGATGTCTTGCCGGTGACACGGTCGCCGATAATCAGCTCCCTCTGGCCGCGGCCGATAGGAATCATGGAGTCGATGGCCTTGATGCCGGTCTGCAGCGGTTCATTTACCGGCTGGCGGAAGATAACCCCCGGCGCCTTGCGCTCCAGCGGCATGCGGAACGCCTCGCCGGTGATGTCGCCACCGCCGTCCAGCGGTTCTCCCAGCGGGGTTATCACCCTGCCGAGCATCGACTCGCGCACATCGATAGATGCCGTGCGGTATGTGCGGCGCACAATATCGCCCTCCTTCACATTGTCGCTGGAACCCAGCAGCACGGCGCCCACGTTGTCGGCTTCGAGGTTCATCACCACCGCTTTCTCTCCGTTTTCGAACTCCAGCAGTTCACCCGCCTGGGCAGCGCTCAGCCCCCAAATGCGCACCACTCCGTCGCTCACGGTGAGCACCTCCCCCACCTCCTCTGTCCTTGCGGTGAGATCGATGCTGCGCAACTCTTCCAGCAACACTTTTGATATCTCAGAAGGTTTAATTGAATCCTCCATAACGACCTATATTATCCGTTGTTTGTTATCCGTCTCAAATACTTTCTTCAAATCGTTTATCTGGCGCTTTATGCTGGCGTCCAGACGCTTGTCGGCCACTTTGTATACGAACCCGCCGATAATGCCGGGATCTACCCTGACCTCTATCTCCACACTGCGGTAGTCTCCGCCCTTAAGAGTCAGCTCCCGAAGCCGCTCCAGAAGTTGTTCAGATGGCGGGGATGCCACCGTAAGGCGGGCGTCGGCTATGCCGCGGACTCTCTTGTACTCTGCTATGTAAGATGTGAGGATACGCCTCAGCGACGACTCCCGGCGATGTGCTACCACCATTGTGAGGAACCTTTCAAAGGCAGGGCACATATCGGGCACCGCCTTGCGAAGGATATCCATCTTTGTGGCAGATGGCAACGGTTTGCCCAGATACGCCCCCAGCGCAGGGAGTGATGCCAGCATGCGGCGGGCATCCCCCAGACACGCTTCGCTCTGGGAGCACTCGCTGCTGTAGCTCTCAAGCGCCGCAGCATACCGCTTTGCAAGAAGTCCGCTGTTCATATACCGCTAGTTTTGCACCTCGCCTGCCAGTATCTCCTGCAGTGTCTTCTGTGCCTGAGCGTCATCCATCTGGCCCCTCAGTATCTTGGTGGCCATCTGCATCGCAATCATGGCCACTTCGCCGCGGGCGCTGGCAAGTATCGCCTCTTTCTCTTCGCCAGCCTGTTTCTTGGCCTCTGCAATGATACGCGCCGCCTCTTCTGCGGCAGTCTCGCGGGCATCACCCACAATCTTGTCGCGGCTGGCGGCGGCATCTTTGAGGATGTTCACCCTCTCCCGCTCGGCATCTGCGATAATCTGCTTACCCTCCTCTTCCAGGCCGGCAATGCGTGCCTCGGCGGCCCGGGCGGCGTCGAGTTGCGTATCGATATACTTTTCACGCTTCTCTACCGAGCCCAGAATCACCGGGAAGGCGAATTTGGCAAGGATGAAGAAGACCACCCCAAAGGCGATTGTCATCCAGAACAGCAACCCTGCGGATGGTGTCAAAAGTCCCATAACCTGTCGGAAGCGGTTTTAGAGCGCCATAAGGCAGACCACCACTGCGAAGAGCGATACACCCTCTATCAGCGCAGCCACGATGATCATAGATGTACGGATGTTACCGGCACTCTCCGGCTGGCGGGCGATAGCCTCCATAGCAGATTTACCGATTTTACCGATGCCCCATGCGGCAGCGAAAACGCACAATGCTGCACCTATTGCGGCAGCCAATTTAGCAAATTCCATAGTTACTTTTTATTAATGGTTTATAAATTATCATTTCTAATGTTCTTGTGCCAGGCCAATAAACACGGCCGAAAGCATGGTGAATACATAGGCCTGGAGAAATGCCACCAGCAGTTCCAGGCAGTTCATAAATATCATAAACAGCAGCGCCACCACCGTCATAGAGCCATTCAGCGCCGCACCCATGTGTGCGGTGAGGAATATCATGCAGCAAAGGCTCAGGATGATGGAGTGCCCTGCAAAGATGTTTGCGAAAAGACGCATCATCAGCGCAAAGGGCTTGGTGATTATACCCACAAGCTCTATTACCGGCATCAGTGGTATCGCCTTCAGAAACAGAGGCACATCCGGCCAGAAGATTTCCTTGTAATAGTGCTTGCTTCCAAACAGATTCACCGCCAGCATGGTCATCACCGCCATGAACAATGTGACGCTTATGTTACCCGTAACGTTCGCCCCACCCGGGAATATGGGTATCAGGCCCAGCAGGTTGGTGATGAATATAAAGAAGAAGGCGGTGAGAAGATAGGGCGCAAACTTGCGGTAATTGTGACCCACGCAGGGCTTTATCACACTGCCCATTATGGAATCGATGAGCCACTCCAGCAGCCCCGCCAGCCCCCTGGGGCAATAGTCCACCTCGTCCCGTTTCTTATAGGCACGTGCCGCCACCAGAAACAGTATCATCACCACCAGCATGGAGAATATCGCCCCGCAGGCGGTCTTGGTAAGCGAAAGGTCTAACGGACGCCTCTGCTGCCCGCCGACATCTTCTACTATCTTGTCTTTATATTTGCCCTCGTGGGCTATGTAAAGGCCGTTGTAGCTGCCTCCGTGGCAGATCTTGTTTGAAGAGAAGATATGCCAGCCGGTAGAAGAGCGCACAATCACCGGTAACGGAACCGTTAGCTCGTGCCCCTTGACGGTGACGATATGCCACTCGTAGGAATCGGCCAGATGCTCCATCACCAGCTCTTTTGGGCTGAAGCTATCGCCGTCGTGGCCCGACGCCGCCATCGGCTGCGGTGCGGCAAGCATCAGCAGCGCGGCAAAAACCATTATGACGGTACGGCGCATCATTCTTCTGTGCAGACTGTTATCGTGTTGTCTTCTACCTTTACAAAACCTCCCTTTACATCATATTCCCTCAGATCTTCGCCTACTCCGTAGCGCACTTTGCCCTTGTACAGCGTGCTCACTATCGGGGCGTGGCCTTTCAGTACCTCAAACGCACTGGCGCTCCCGGGCAGGAAAACCCTGGTGACCTGGGTCTGCAGCACGCAACCTGTTGGAGTTATGATCTGGAGGGTCATCATTTCTTAGCGTCAGCGAGCATCTTTTCGCCCTTGGCGAACACATCGTCTATGGTGCCGGCGTTCAGGAATGCCTGCTCCGGCAGGTGGTCCGTCTCGCCGTCAAGTATCATCTTAAAGCCGCGCAGCGTATCTTCTATGGATACCATCACGCCCGGCAGGCCTGTGAATTTCTCCGCCACATTGAACGGCTGGGAGAGGAAGCGCTGTACACGACGGGCACGGTTCACGGTGAGCCGGTCTTCGTCGCTCAGCTCGTCCATACCAAGGATGGCGATGATGTCCTGCAGCTCTTTGTTGCGCTGCAGTATCTGGATAACGCGCTGGGCGGTATTGTAGTGCTCCTCACCCACTATTTCGGGAGCAAGGATGCGGGAGGTCGACTCCAGAGGGTCCACCGCCGGGTAGATACCCAGCTCCGCAATCTTGCGGCTGAGCACCGTGGTGGCATCCAGGTGAGAGAAGGTGGTGGCAGGCGCCGGGTCGGTCAAGTCGTCGGCCGGCACGTAGATGGCCTGGACAGAGGTGATGGAACCGCTCTTTGTGGAGGTGATGCGCTCCTGCATCTGCCCCATCTCGGTGGCCAGAGTGGGCTGGTAACCCACCGCAGAGGGCATACGCCCCAGCAGTGCAGAGACCTCGCTGCCCGCCTGGGTAAAGCGGAAGATGTTGTCCACAAAGAACAGTATGTCGCGCGGGCCGGCTGCAGAGCTGTCGTCGGCGCCATCGCGGAAAGACTCCGCCACGGTGAGGCCGCTGAGCGCTACCGACAGACGCGCCCCCGGGGGCTCGCTCATCTGCCCGAAGATAAGGGTCGCCTGACTCTTGGCCAGCTCTTCCTTATCCACCTTGCCAAGGTCCCACTTGCCCTCTTCCATCCCCTTGACAAACTCGTCGCCATAGCGGATAACGCCCGATTCTATCATCTCGCGCAGCAGGTCGTTGCCCTCGCGGGTACGCTCTCCCACCCCGGCAAACACGCTGTAGCCGTGGTGCTTCTTGGCGATGTTGTTGATAAGCTCCATTATGAGCACCGTCTTGCCCACGCCGGCGCCCCCGAACAGGCCTATCTTGCCGCCCTTAACGTAAGGCTCCAGCAGGTCGATGACCTTGATGCCGGTGTAGAGCACCTCCTGGCTTGTGGTAAGGGTGTCGAACGGCGGCGGGTCGCGGTGGATGGGGACGGCGGCGCTGCGGTCCAGCTGCGACATCCCGTCTATCTCATCGCCGGTCACGTTCATCAGGCGACCTTTGATCTGGCTGCCGACGGGCATGGTGATCGAAGCACCGGAACTTGTGACCTCCATCCCGCGGCACAGGCCGTCGGTAGAGTCCATGGCGATGCAACGCACCGTATTTTCTCCGATATGTTGCTGGACCTCTATGGTGAGGTCGCGACCGTCCTGCCGGCGGATCGTCATCGCGTGATGGATGGCAGGGAGGTCTTCTTCCCCGATAGCGGCGTCAAAGGCGACGTCGATAACGGGACCAATAATCTGTGATATAGTTCCTTTTGTCATAATCAATTAAAGAGGCCGAACAACTGGGCGTCTATCTGGTTGGTGATGGTGCCAAAATCCTCTGGATTCGCCACAAAATCGAGCTTGTCCGCATCCAGGATGATGACCTCGCCCTTGTATTCCGATATCCACTTCTCGTAGCGTTCGTTAAGGCCGCCAAGGTAGTCAAGGCTCATCCCCTGCTCATATTCGCGGCCGCGCTTGCTAATCTGCCCCACAAGGTGCGGTACACTGCAACGCAGGTAAATCAGCAGGTCTGGCAGACGCACCAGACGCATCATGACATGGAACAGCTCCATGTATGCATCATAGTCCCGCTGCGAGATGTTGCCCATCGCCCGGTTGTTCTCCACAAATATGTTCACACCCTCCATCACCGTACGGTCCTGGATCACCGTCTTCCCGCTGTCTGCAATGTCCAGCAGGTCCTTGAAACGCTGCGTTAGAAAGTAGACCTCCAGGTTGAACGACCAGCGCTGGATATCCTTGTAATAATCTTCCAGATATGGATTGTAAGTCACGGCCTCGTACTGCGGCACCCACCCGTAATGCTCTGCGAGCATACGCGTGAGGGTCGTCTTGCCGCTGCCGATATTTCCCGCGACTCCGATGTGCATGATTTATTCTTTTTCGCTGTAATCAAAGCATCCGCCGGTTCCGTCGTCGAACCAGGCCTTGTATTTCATATAGCCCTGTGCATTGTTGTGCGCCATCTCGGCAATCTTCTCGCTGCCCGGTTTCACCTGCTTTGCTGGGATGCCGGCATACACGCCCGGCTCCAGCACCTGGCCCGACAGAACCACCGCGCCTGCGGCGATAATAGTATTGTCAGGAATAATGGCGTTGTCCATCAGTATGGCGCCCATCCCCACCAGCACGTTGTTGCCCACCTTGGCCCCGTGGATCACCGCGTTGTGCCCTACAGAGACGTCGTTGCCGATTTCAACCACGCTGCGCTTGTGAAGCGTGTGCAGCACCGCGCCGTCCTGAATATTCACCCTGTCGCCCATTATAATCGGGTTAACATCGCCCCGCAGCACGGCAGAATACCATATACTGCAGTCGTCTCCCATCACCACGTCCCCAATCACGGCGGCATTCTCTGCCAGGAAACATCTCTTGCCGAATTTGGGCATGACCCCGTTGAGCTCCCTTACAATCGACATAATAATCGTAAAAGTTAATCATGCAAATTTACAAAAATTAAACTTACCTTTACAAGGTCAAACAATACGTTTTGAACATGTTTTTAATATGGTTCTGAAGAGACTTAGAATAACCCTGGCAGTGCTGTTCTTTGCCGGGATTACGCTTTTGCTGCTGGATTTTACCGGGGCGCTGCACCTGTGGCTGGGATGGATGGCGAAGATTCAGTTTCTCCCCGCTGTGATGGCTTTGAACGTGGCGGTAATCGCCGTTTTGATTTTACTCACGCTGCTGTTTGGCCGCATATACTGTTCTGTTATATGCCCGCTGGGTGTATTCCAGGACGGCGTGGCGCACCTAAGGGTAAAAAACCTCCGACGCCGCGGTAACCGCAGGCCATACGGCCACAGCAAAGAGAAAAAGTGGCTCCGCTACACAGTATGGGTCATCTTTGCGGCCGCGCTTGTTATCGGCGTTCAGGCGCTGGTGGCGCTGCTGGCTCCATACAGCGCGTGGGGCCGCATAGTGCAGAACCTCTTCCAGCCGATATACATCTGGGGCAACAACCTGCTGGCCGCCATTGCAGAAAGGGCGGACAGCTACGCCTTCTACAGCCGCGAGGTGTGGATGCGCAGCCTGCCGACATTCATCATAGCCGCCGTAACGCTGGTGGCGATAGTCGTTTTGGCATGGCGCGGCGGCCGTACCTATTGCAACACCATCTGCCCGGTGGGCACAACGCTAAGCTTCTTCTCCCGCTTTGCGATGTTCCGCCCGGTAATCGACACAGAAAAGTGCCGCAACTGCAAGGTGTGCGAGCACAACTGCAAGGCGTCGTGCATCGATATCGATAACCACAAGATAGATTATTCGCGCTGTGTGGATTGCTTCAACTGCCTGGACGATTGCAAGTTCGGTGCGCTTAAATACCGGTTCGCCTGGGGTCGGACTGCAAAAGAAGATTCTCCTGCGGCGGAATCAGCCACCGGGTCTTCAGCCACCGGGCCGAACGCCCGCCGCGCATTCATCACCGGCGCAGCCCTGGCCGCAGGCAGCATCGCCTTAAGCGCCCAGGAGAAAAAGACCGACGGAGGCCTGGCGCATATTATCGACAAGAAATCACCGGAGCGCGAAGTGCCCCTGACCCCGCCCGGCAGCAAGAGCGTCAGGGACTTTTACAGCCGCTGCACCGCCTGCCAGTTGTGCGTGGCGGGCTGTCCCAACAACGTGCTGCGTCCCAGCGCCACTTTAGAGCACCTGATGCAACCGGAGATGTCGTTTGAGAAGGGTTACTGCCGTCCGGAGTGCACCCGCTGCAGCGAGCTCTGCCCCACCGGCGCCATTGTTCAAATTACCCGGGAAGAGAAAACCCGCTACCATATCGGTCTGGCGCATATCAACCGGGAGCTGTGCGTGGCAGAAAGCGGCACCCACTGCAACAATTGCGCCCGCCACTGCCCCACCGCCGCCATAGAGATGATTCCGGACGGATCGGAAACAATCCACCGTCCCGTAATAAACGAGAACCTGTGCATCGGTTGCGGCGCTTGCGAAAACCTCTGCCCGGTGCGCCCCATAAGCGCCATCACCGTAAACGGGCGGCATAACCACATAATGGAATAACCATGGACCGAAGAGATTTTATAAAGATATCGGGTGCTGCAACCCTTGCCGCCGCTGCCGGCTGCGCCCCCGGCAAAACAGAGAAGAACCACTCCGCCCCCGGGCAGATGGAATACCGCACCAATCCCGCCAACGGCGACAAAATTTCGCTGCTGGGATATGGCTGCATGCGCTGGCCCATGATAGACAAGGAGGGCGGACAGGTGATAGACCAGGCTGCCGTGAACGAGCTGGTGGACTATGCAATGGCTCACGGCATCAACTACTTTGACACCTCCCCCGCCTACCTGCAGGGTCAGTCGGAGAAGGCGGCCGGAATAGCCCTTGCAAAATATCCACGCGACAGCTATTACCTGGCCACGAAGCTTTCCAACTTCAGGGTTTTTGACAAAGAGGCATCGCTGGCCCTGTACAGGGACTCTTTCAGGCAGCTCAACACAGATTACTTTGACTACTATCTGCTGCACAACATCGGCCGCAACATGGAGTCGTTCAACGCCCGTTACATAGAAAACGGCATGCTCGATTTTGTGAAGGCAGAACGAGCTGCGGGCCGCATCCGCAACCTGGGCTTCTCTTTCCACGGCATCCGGGAGATGTTCGACCACTTCTTACAGATGCACGACAGCGGAGAAGTCCACTGGGACTTCTGTCAGATACAGATGAACTACAAGGACTGGACCCACGCCGACCCCACACGTAACGTGAACGCCGACTATCTGTACGAAGAGCTGGACAGGCGCGAAATCCCCATCGTGATTATGGAACCGTTGCTGGGCGGCCGTCTGGCCGGCGTTCCCGACGGTATCGCAAAGCAGATGAAACAGCGCGAGCCAGACAGATCGGTGGCATCGTGGGCGTTCCGTTTCTGCGGCAGCTACCCCCGCGTGCTCTGCATCCTGAGCGGCATGGCCTCCATGGACCCGCTGCTGGACAACCTGGACACCTTCACGGATTTCAAGCCTCTGAATCAGGAGGAGCTTGACTTTCTGGAGCGCATGGCAAAGTGGATGGAAGATTACCCGATAGTGAACTGCAACTACTGCAACTATTGCATGCCGTGCCCCTGGGGCGTTGACATCCCCGGGATATTCCGTCACTACAACGATGCCATAACCACCGGCCTCTACCCGCAGACCCAGCAGCAGAAAGACTACAAAAAGCTCAAACGGGCCTTTCTGGTGGGCTACGACCGCGCTATGGATAGCATCCGCCAGGCCGACCACTGCATCCGCTGCCGGGAGTGCCTGGACCACTGCCCCCAGAGCATATCCATCCCCCGCGAACTGAGCCGGATAGACAGATATATAGAGAGCCTCAAACAAGATACACTGTAATCAGGCATGGAACGGACAAAGGAGCTGACACGGGTCACGCTGCTAGGCAGCGCGGGGAACTTTCTGCTGACAGCATTCAAGTTTGCGGCGGGTATCCTGGGCCACAGTTCCGCCATGATTGCCGATGCCGTACACTCCCTTTCTGACTTTGTCACCGACCTTATCGTACTGGTATTCATCCGTATCGGCGCAAAGCCGCAGGATAAGTCGCACGATTACGGCCACGGCAAGTTTGAAACTCTCGCCACCCTGTTCGTTTCGCTCGCCCTGGTGGCCGCCGCAATCGGCATCATCGGCTCCGGAGCTGTGAAGTTTGCACGCTGGCTGCGCGGCGAAACGCTGGTGATGCCGGGCAGGCTGGCGCTCTGGGCAGCCCTGATATCGATCGTGGTAAAAGAGATTTTGTACCGGTACACCATCTCGCGCGGCAAGGCTTTGGGCTCTGCCGCGGTGGTGGCCAACGCCTGGCATCACCGCAGTGACGCCCTCTCGTCGGTTGGGGCCGCCATCGGTATCGGCGGCGCGCTGCTGCTGGGCCAGAAATGGGCCGTGCTTGACCCGCTGGCATCCATAGTGGTTGGCGCCATGCTGATAAAAGTAGCATGGGAACTGCTTCGCACCAGCACCGGAGAACTTACCGACGAATCGCTCCCTGCAGAAACCGAGCGGGAAATCGAGGATATCATACACTCCTTCCCCGATGTCAGCGAGCCGCACAACCTGCGCACCCGCCGCATCGGAAACCGCATCGCGATAGAGGCGCACGTCCGCATGGACGGCAGCCGCACACTTGCCGACGCCCACGAACGGGTCAGCGATATAGAGCGCAAAATCAAACAGCGCTTCGGAAAAGAGACGCTGGTAACGATTCACATGGAGCCCCGCTCCCAAAAATCTGAATGACTACCTGCGGAACAGCGCGCAGGTGATGGCGGTGGCGATGGCCACGTTTAGCGACTCGCTGCCGGAATTCTCGCGCGGATATGGCGGGATATAGAGCCGGGAGGTGACTTTGGCGGCCATTTCCCTGCCGATTCCGTTGGATTCAGAACCCATAACGATAAGTCCGCTTGAGCAAAGATCCTCTCGGTAGATATCCTTCCCGTCCAGGAAAGTTCCGTAGACCGGCATCCCCGCCGCCGTGAAACGCTCTGCCACGGCGGGCAAATCGCAATAAATAACCTTGCGGCGGAATATCGCACCCATGGTGGCCTGAACCGCCTTGGGGTTAAAAATCTCCACCGTATCCTGCGAAGCGAAAATCGCGTCGATGCCAAACCAGTCGGCAATACGCACTATCGTGCCAAGGTTGCCGGGGTCGCGTACGCAATCCAGCGCCAGGCACAGAGGCCGCGAAGCAATCAGGGAGGCTATTTCTCCGGCATCCGGGACTTCCGGCATCCGCACCACGGCCAGCGCCGGGGATGGCGAACTCAGCTGCGAGATGCGCTCCATCGCCTCCTGCCCGATATCCTCTGTGCGGTACACCGCCTCCACTTCAAAACCGCTGGCCAGGGCCTCGGCAACCATCTTCTCCCCCTCTACCAGGAACACTCCGCACTGCTGCCGCTGCTTTTTATCGTGCAAAGCACGAATCCTTTTTATCTCTGCCTTTGAAATCATACACAAAAATAATTAAATTTGCATAATTTGGCTAACGATGGTAAAGTGCAAAAGGATATTTCTGCTATTGGCTGCCGCGCTTGTGGCTGCGCTTCTGCCGGCATGCTCCCCCACCAAAAAGATTGCCGACGGGGAATACATGCTTGACAAGAACAACATCGTTATCCTCAATTCCAAAAAATATCCCAAGAGCGACCTTGCCGCCTACCTAAAGCAGAGCGAAACTCCCGGCTTTCTGGGAATCAAGACGCCGTTCCGCGACCCGGTGGTGCTTAACGAAAATCTTATAGGCACCAGCACCAGCGGCATGCTCCGCCATCTCGAATACAGGGGCTACTACAACTCCAGCATCGACACCGTGGTTGTACGTAAAGACAAAAAGGCCACCGTAAATTATATCGTGACCCTGGGCAAGCAGTATCCTGTAAAAAAGATAGAATACGCCATCGCAGACCAGACGATCCGGGATATCTTTGCCGCCGATTCCCTGAACCATACCCTGCACGAGGGGCAGATGCTCTCTGAAGAGAGCCTGGAGGCAGAAGCCACCCGTTTTGCCAGCCTGCTGCGCAGCAAAGGCTACTACGGCTTCACCAAGAACTACCTGTTCAACTTTGCCGATACCGTGTCGGTGCCCGACTCTTCCCTGCTCAAGGTGGAGGTTCGCAACTACACCCGCAACGAATCTGCCGCAATGGCCAAGCCGCACAAGCAGTACACCATCCGCAACGTGAGCTACGCAACGCCGCGCTCTATGAACGTAAAGCAATCTTTCCTTGACGATATCAACCTGATAGAGAGCGGGATGCAATATAGCGAAGAGCTTATCGGCACCACCTACCAGCGCTTCTCCAGCAACCGTATCTTCAGCACGGTGAATGTCAGCCTCACGCCGGTCGACACTACCGGCCTGGTAGACTGCGTGATATCCCTCACCCCGGCGCGCATGCAGAATTTCGAGGTGAGCATGGACGCCTCCACAAACTCTGCGATGCTGATAGGTCTCACCCCATCGCTCACATACAACCATCTTAACCTGTTTGGGGGCGGCGAGGTCTTAAGCCTTGGTTTCCGCGGCAACTTCCAGTTCAAGCTAAACGACTCTGCACACAGCAACGAGTTTGCAATCACCACAGCCATCCAGTTCCCGAAACTGCTGCTGCTCCCGTTCATACAGAGCTCGACACCCACCCTCCCGTCTACCGAGATATCGCTGGCATACAACTACCAGAACCGTCCGGAATACACCCGCAACATCCTTTCAGGTTCATACGGATACAGCTGGAGCGCCATGCGCAATCTCCGCTTTTCTGTCAAGTTCCCGCAGCTGAGCATCATCAAGATCTTCAATATAAACGAGGATTTCTACTCCAACCTTAACAGCAGCTATCTTCAGTACCTCTACCAGAACCACTTCGATCTGGGCGCCAACGCCTCTGTATATTACACCACCAACACCAACGTAAATCCCAAGGTCAGCTACTTTTACGTGCGCGGCGATATGGCCTCGTCGGGCCTGCTGCTAAGCAGCATGAACAGCCTGCTGCAGGAGAACCGGCGCGGGCAGCACCTTGTATGGGGCATCCCCTACGCCCAGTATATCCGTACGCAGGTAAGTGCCGTGGGGACACTCCGCTTTGGCAGGGACGAACAGTTTGCGCTGGCCACCAGGCTGCTGGCAGGTGCCGGATATGCATACGACAACTCCCTGTTCTCCATGCCTATGGAGCAGATGTTCTATGCCGGCGGCGCCAATTCCATGCGCGGCTGGCAGTCCCGCACAATAGGCCCCGGCCTGTCGCAGCTGGACGACTCCTTTGCGATATACAATCAGGTGGGCGACATGCGCCTGGAGGCCAACCTGGAGCTGCGCTTCCCCCTGTTCTGGAAGCTTAACGGCGCCCTGTTTACCGACGTGGGCAACATCTGGAACCTGCCCAAGCGCCCCGACTTCTCCGACGAAGAATATGATCTGTCTGTATTCAAGGCAGCCAACCTTCCCAAATCGATTGCAATGGACTGGGGCGTGGGCGCCCGGCTGGACTTTGGACTGCTGCTGATACGCGTTGACCTGGGCATCAAGGGGTACGACCCCGCCCGCCAGAAGTGGCTCTCTGCCGGCGAGTGGTTCACCCACGACGGCTGCGCGGTACACCTCGGCATCGGATATCCTTTCTAGACAATACAAAACCAACTTTGATATGAACTTCGTAATAGAAACTTCTGCACGCCACGTGCATGTCACCCAAGAGACTCTGGAAATACTGTTTGGCAAGGGCTTTCAGCTCGAATTCAAAAAGGCACTCTCCCAGCCCGGCCAGTTTGCAACGCCCCAGAAGGTAGAGGTCGTCGGCCCCAAGTCCAGCCTCAAGTTCTCCATCCTGGGCCCTGTACGCCCCGAGAATCAGGTAGAAGTTTCTTTCACCGACGCCCGTGCGCTGGGCATCACCGCCCCGATTCGCGAAAGCGCCGATGTAGCCGGCAGCGCCCCCTGCAAAATTGTCGGCCCGTGCGGTGAGGTCGATCTTTCAGAAGGTGTAATTATCGCAAAGCGCCATGTCCACATGACTCCGGAAGATGCCGCCGCCTTTGGAGTGACCAACGGCCAGATAGTTAACGTAGAGGTAGAGCAGGAAACCGGCCGCAAGGTGATTTTTGGCGACACCGTAGTGCGCGTTTCGCCCAAATATGCCCTTGCAATGCACATCGACACCGACGAAGCCAACGCCGCCGCATGCAGCGGAGAGATGACCGGACGCATCGTAAAATAACAGACAATGGTATCCAAAGTCATCCTTATTACTGGTGCCAGCAGCGGCATCGGGTTCAACACTGCCAAGATGCTGGCAGAACAGGGACACAAGGTGTATGGCGCCGCCCGCCGCGTAGAAAACATAGAACCGCTCTCCCCGCTTGGGGTAACCGCCATCCGGATGGATGTCACCGACCAGGCCTCGATGGAGGCTGGCGTGAAGGCTGTGATAGAGGCAGAGGGGCGGATCGACGTACTTATAAACAACGCCGGATACGGCTATTTTGGCGCCATAGAGAATGTCGCAATGGAAGATGCCCGCCGCCAGATAGAGGTCAACGTATTCGGCCTGGCAGCGCTCACCAAACTCGTAATCCCGTATATGCGCGTCCAGCGCAGCGGCCGCATCATCAACATCGCCTCTGTCGCCGGCAAGACTGTGTTCCAGTTCGGTGGCTGGTACCACGTGTCAAAATACTCCGTGGAGGCGCTCAGCGACGCCCTGAGGATAGAACTGAAGCCCTTCGGCATCGATGTATGCATTATTGAACCGGGCGCGATTAAGACCGACTGGGGCATCATCGCCGCCGACCACCTGGTAGAATCGTCGCGCGGCACCGCCTATGAGAAAACTGCCGACGAGCAGGCCGACACAATGCGCAAGGCCTACACCGGCAACTTTATCTCATCTCCGCAGGTGATATCCAGGGCCATATCAAGGGCCGTGAACTCCAGCAAGCCCAAAACACGCTACCGCACCGGCTTCGGCTCCCACACTGCCGTCCTCGCCCACCACATCCTCCCCGACCGCTGGTGGGACGCCATGATGCGCGGGTTGTTTTAGTCGACGCTGCTAAGGTAGCCTTTGGCGGAGAAATAATTAAAGTCACCCAGACTGCGACTTTAAACGGGGCCTAGTACTCCCCTGCCGTCTTGACACTGACCTGATCCATCGTCATTGAGCAGAAGGCGCGCACGAAGGCGGTGGCAAGGCGGGCGTTGGTGATGAGCGGGATGTTGAAATCGACCGCTCGGGGCAGATGCCTCCGCTTGCAATTCTTTCTAGGCAAAAATCTGCCCTGAAAGAATTCAAGCTGCGGACTTTATCTGCCCCTTCGCTCTATCGCTAGTAGTCCTGCCAAAGCGCCACACGGAAACAAGAGGCTCCCCGAAACACAGCGGGCGCACCACCTCTCACCTTCCTAATGTCCTAGTGACGAGCACCGCCGCGAGGGACGGGTGTGACCGAGCGCATCTCGGCGCTTTGGGACGGACAAGCCTAGGCACTATTTCTTATGGCAGATAATGTCAACTGGTCACGTTCGCCATCAAAGAATGTGTTTAACACCTGGGCAAAGACATCGTTTGGAGAGACTATATCGAAGAGCGTCATGCACGACTTGAGTTTCATAGCATCTAGCCGGCTACCCATTATTTCTTCAATTTCCTTTTCGGGATTCGTAAGTACGGCCTCCGTGATTTCACGCAATCTAGTTCCAAGAATTGGATCCTTAAGGTATTGCTGGGCCTCATAGAGTGAATAAATCCCGTAGCGCTCTGCTGTAGAGCTATGGCCAAGGCCTTGTATTTGAGGAAAGATGTACCATATCCAATGATGTATCTTGTGTCCGTCCTTCATCTCGGCCAAGGCAGTCTGATAGTACTGGAAGGTTATAATCTGAGACTGCTATATAAAAAGTCCGGGGAGCAATCTGAATGATTACTCCCCGTTCTGGCAACGAATCGGTAGTCATTAGCTACGGAATCGTTAGTGCAAATATAGGGCACATTCCCTAAGGATGCAAGCCTTTCTTCGATTTCTTTTGCCCGGCAAACATATCGCGTAGCAGACAGAATGCTTCAGGCAATATAGTACCCCGCTCAAAAAACGACTTAGATATATGGTCGTTTTTGAGTGGGGCGGAGGGGCGCGGGACGGAAGTGGACTTTTCTGAGCGGTGTTCAGCCGGTCTGAAAAGCCCGCGATTGCCAGAAGCATTACTGTCGCGGAGCGGTTTGCCGGGCTTCATCTGCATCGTTTTCAAAAACCCATTTCTGTTTTCACATTTCACATTCGCAAACGACGTTTTTAGAAACGTAAATACTTGATACATTGGCCGTTTCAAGTGGTATTATTTCACGTATATTGGTATATATTTGCTCAAAATCAGAGCGCAAAAACTCTACGAATAATTGTATAGTATTAAAAATCGTATTATATTTGCATTACCTGAGTATGGCTATTATTAACCTATGTCTGAGTGAACGGGAGGCGGACCTTATTGAGGCAATTAGAAACTACGTCAAAAGCTACCCTAACGGGTATCCGGAACTTCTGGATTATGCACAACGGCTGTTTGACGAACTAACCTACCCTTTTGATGATTAAAAGATAAGCTTATGGAAATAGTATTAAAACGGAACGACCGAGTGATGTACGCAGACATTAAGCAACGGCTGTCTGACATCTATATGAAAATAACCTGGCGGGAGATTGCCTCTGACTATTTCGGGAAATCGCCGTCTTGGCTATATCATAAGCTGGATGGCATCGATGGCAACGGCGGCCGTGGTGGCTTCACCGAAGATGAACTGAACACCCTTAAAGGCGCTCTCATTGACCTGTCAGGAAAGATTAAGAATGCCGCAGAACGACTAACGGTTGATATTATCTAGTACTCCGCGGCGGTCTTGACGCTGACCTGGTCCATGGTCATGGAGCAGAAGGCGCGCACGAAGGCGGTGGCCAGGCGGGCGTTGGTAATCAGGGGGATGTTGAAGTCCACGGCGGCGCGGCGGATGCGGTAGCCGTTGGTGAGCTCCACGCGGGTGTAGTTCTTGGGGATGTTGATCACCAGATCCACCTTCTTGTTTTCCAACAGGTCCAGCGCCACGTCAAACTGCTCTGCTAATGCTGGATTCTGCTCATACTCGCTGGGCCATACGGCGCGCGAAGCCTCGATTCCGTTCTCTGCCAGATACCGCTGCGTACCGCCGGTGGCGTACAACTTATACCCTTTGGCTGCCAGAAGCTTGCATGCGTCCAGCATGGATGCCTTTTGCAACGCATCTCCGGATGATATCAATATGCCCTTCTGCGGCACGGGATAACCTACCGAAACGATAGATTTAAGCAGCGCATCGTCGAAATTGTCGCCCATGCAGCCCACCTCGCCGGTAGAAGCCATATCCACGCCCAGCACCGGATCGGCCTGCAGCAGACGGGTAAACGAGAACTGGGAGGCCTTGATACCGACGTAGTCGAAGTCGAACTCATCTTTGCTCACCGGAGCGGGATGCTCGCCCATCATGGCGCGGGTGGCCAACTCTATGAGATTGATCTTGGAGACCTTGCTCACGAACGGGAAGGAACGCGACGCGCGCAGGTTGCACTCGATGACCTTCACGAAGTTCTCCTTGGCCAGGAACTGGATGTTGAACGGGCCGGTAATCTCCAGCGCAGCGGCTATCTTGCGGGCCACGCTCTTGATGTCGCGCATCGTCTTGACGTATATCTTCTGAGCCGGATAAACGATGGTGGCATCGCCGCTATGCACCCCGGCAAACTCGATATGCTCTGAAATCGCATAGGCCAGGATATTGCCACCGTCGGCCACCGCATCAAACTCTATCTCCTTGCAGCGCTGCATAAACTCGCTCACCACCACCGGGTGGCTCTGGGAAACCTCCGCCGCCATTGCCAGAAAGCGCTCCAGGTCGTCGTCGCTGTAGCAGACGTTCATCGCCGCCCCGGAAAGCACATACGAGGGGCGCACCAGCACCGGATAACCCACCTCGTCTACAAAATAACGGATGTCGGCAAGCGAGGTAAGTTCCTTCCACTTGGGCTGGTCGATTCCAAGCGCATCCACTATAGAAGAGAATTTGTTGCGGTCTTCTGCCTTGTCTATGCTCTCTGCACTAGTGCCCAGAATCCGGACGGAATGCTCGTGCAGGCGCAGCGCCAGGTTGTTGGGAATCTGGCCGCCCACGGATACAATCACGCCGTGCGGATTCTCCATCTCGTAGATATCCATCACCCGCTCGAAGCTCAGCTCGTCGAAATAGAGCCGGTCGCAGATATCATAATCGGTAGATACGGTTTCGGGATTGTAGTTGATCATCACGCCCCGCCAGCCAGAAGATCGGATGGTCTGCAGGGCGTTCACGCTGCACCAGTCAAACTCTACGCTGCTGCCGATGCGGTAGGCGCCGCTGCCCAGCACAATCACGCTGCGGCCGTCGTTCTCATAGTCGATATCGTTCTTTGAACCGTTGTAGGTCAGGTAAAGATAGTTGGTCCGGGCGGGAAATTCCGCCGCCAGGGTATCTATCTGCTTCACGCACGGCACGATTCCAAGCGCCTTGCGGCGTGTGCGCACGGCATCCTGCATCGGCTCGATATCGTCGATATCCCTGTACACCGCCCGGGCGACCTGATGGTCTGAGAAACCCTGCCGCTTTGCGGTGCGCAGCAGTTCGGACGGGACCTCGTCTACAGTAGAGAACCGTTGCAGAGCGTCCCATGTAACAACCATGTTATAGAGCTTATGCAGGAACCACTTGTCTATCTTTGTGAGCTGATGAATCTGCTCTATGGTATACCCTTTTTGCAGCGCCTTTGCCAGCACAAAGATACGTTTGTCGGTGGGTTCGCGCAGCGCCTCGTCTACATCGGCCACCTCCAGCTCCTTGTTGCCCACGAACCCGTGCGCCCCCTGCCCTATCATTCGCAACCCCTTTTGCAGCGCCTCCTCAAAGCTGCGGCCGATGGCCATCACCTCCCCCACAGATTTCATGCTGGAGCCGATCTTGCGCGACACGCCGTGGAACTTACCCAGGTCCCAGCGGGGAATCTTGCAAACGATATAGTCGATGGCGGGTTCGAAGAACGCCGGAGTGGTTTGTGTCACCGAATTCTTGAGCTCGTACAGACCGTAGCCCAGCCCCAGCTTGGCCGCCACAAACGCCAGCGGATAGCCGGTTGCCTTGCTTGCCAGGGCCGACGAACGCGACAGGCGGGCGTTGACCTCGATCACGCGGTAGTCGTCGCTGTCGGGGTCGTAGGCATACTGCACGTTGCACTCGCCCACTATGCCGATATGCCGCACAATCTTTATTGCCAGCTCGCGCAGCAGGTTGATATCGTGGTTGTTGAGCGTCTGGCACGGCGCCACCACGATACTCTCGCCCGTATGGATGCCCAGCGGGTCAAAGTTCTCCATGTTGCACACGGTGATGCAGTTGTCGAAGGCGTCGCGCACAACCTCATATTCGACCTCCTTCCACCCTTTGAGCGACTTTTCTACCAGCACCTGCGGCGAATAAGAAAACGACTTGTCTGCCAATTCCCGAAGCTGCGCCTCGTTGTCGCAAAAGCCGCTGCCAAGGCCGCCCAGGGCGTATGCAGCACGCAGGATCACCGGATAGCCGAGCTGCGAAGCTGCCGCAGCCGCCTCCTCTACAGTCGATACCGCCGCAGAGCGGATAATCTTTACGCCAATCTCCTCCATGCGGGCAGCGAACGCCTCGCGGTCTTCTGTATCGATAATCGACTGCACCGGGGTGCCGAGCACCTTGATGCCGTATTTCTCATAAATGCCACCCTGGTAAAGATCCACACCGCAGTTGAGGGCTGTCTGTCCGCCAAAGCTTAAAAGGATGCCGTCCGGGCGTTCGCGGGCGATGACCTTCTCTACGAAGAACGGAGTCACGGGGAGGAAGTAAACCTTGTCTGCAACCCCTTCTGATGTTTGCACTGTGGCGATATTGGGGTTGATAAGGACCGTCTCTATCCCCTCTTCGCGAAGCGCCTTGAGCGCCTGGCTGCCGCTGTAGTCAAACTCGCCAGCCTGCCCTATCTTGAGGGCGCCTGAGCCAAGAACCAACACTTTTTTGATTGACTTATCCATAGGCTACAGCATTGAGGCGAATTTGTTGAAAAGATATTGGGTGTCCAGGGGGCCGCTGGAGGCCTCGGGATGGAACTGTACAGAGAAGAACGGCAGGCTGCGGTGGCGGATACCCTCGTTTGTGCCGTCATTAAGATTCACGAACCAGGGTTCCCAGTCGCCCTGCAGAGTGCTGTCGTCCACCGCAAAACCGTGGTTCTGCGAGGTAATGAAGCAGTGCTCCGTGCCCAGCATACGCACCGGCTGGTTGTGGCCGCGGTGGCCGTATTTGAGCTTGTAGGTCTTTGCCCCGGCCGCCTTTGCCAGCAGCTGGTTGCCCATGCAGATGCCGAATATCGGCTTTTCAAAGGCCATCGACTGCCGGATATGCTCTACGGTGGCGGTGCACAGGTCCGGGTTGCCCGGGCCGTTGGAGATAAACAGGCCGTCCCAGTCGCGGGTGGCGGGGTCAGCATTGAAATCGTAGTCCCACGGGACGCGGATAACCTCAACCCCCGTAGCGAGCAAGCAGCGGATGATGTTGTGCTTGATGCCGCAGTCCACCACCACTACCCTCTTGCCGGCTCCCTCGCGGTAACGTATCACGTCGCGGCAGGAGACCTCTGCTATCAGGTTTGTCCGGTTGGGATCTGATACATCAGCGGCGGGAGCGTCTGCTTCCGACACTATCTGCCCCAGCATGGACCCGCTCTCGCGGAGCACCTGCGTAAGGGCGCGGGTATCGACCCCCCAGATACCTGGGATATCCTGTTCACGGAGCCATTCGTCCAGGCTTCTGGCAGCGCTCCAGTGGCTGTAATCGAAAGAGAGGTCGCTTATAATCAGCGCCCTTACATGAATCGCCTCCGATTCGAACGTGGCAAGCACTCCATCGGCATCGGTGTGTGCGGCAGGCACCCCGTAGTTGCCTATCAGGGGATATGTCACGCAAAGCATCTGACCCTGGAACGACGGGTCGGTAAGAGTTTCGGGATAACCGACCATCGCGGTAGAGAACACCGTCTCTCCGGTGGCGGGACGGCGTGCGCCAAACGCGTAGCCGTGGAACACCATCCCGTTCTCAAGAATCAGCGATGCCTTGGGGTAATCTGCCATTATTGTACGTTAAAAGCGATTCTGAGTTCTTCTATCTCCTTATCCGTAATCGGTTTCAGCTCCCCTATTGCGGAGGCCATAACCAGGGAGTGGGCGCTGAATTCCGCCACCTCCAGATAATCGAAGGTCTGCATCAGCTTATCGCCCGTAACCAGGAAGCAGTCGTTGCTTACCATAATCGCACGGTTGTGCGAGAGTATCTCTGCCACCTTATCCGGATTCTCGTAGTGCTCGTTGAACTCCAGGCGCGGCACATCCTTGAGGAATATCCAGCTCTCCGGGATGGTGCGCACATCAAACTTCTTGCCCGACACGGCAAATGCCATCAGGTTCGGGGTCTGGGTGGTGATGATACTGTTGATGTGAGGGTTCTTCTGATAGATGCGCTGGTGCAGCGCCACGCTCCGGCTGGGAATCTTGCCCGCCTCTGCCATGCCGTCGCGAACCTGCACGATATCCTCGCGCTGCATATCCCAGCGTGGTTTGCCAGTGGCAGTAATCAGAAAATCGTTGCCCCGCCATCGCATCGACACCGTGCCGTAGGTAGATATCATAAGCCCCTGCTCGCAGGAGCGGTGGATCATGGTGCACATCTGCTCCCGCAGGTCGCGCTCGTCGCTGGGATGGTCCACATCCATGAAGTGCAGGATGTTGTGCGGGATGCGGCGGTGGAAATCATCTATCTGGGCATCACTCAGGGTGTTGATGCCGCCCAGATGGTTGGCGTTGATAATGGTGCGGCAGCAGAATTCGAGCGTCTCGAAGCGCTGGTATGCGTCCATCAGGTCGGTGCCGCCCAGCACCACACCGTGGTTCTCCAGGATCACGCAGCGGTATTTCTCGTCTTCAAACACCTTGGAAATCTTGGCGCCCAGCTCTTCGCTGCCGGGGCATGCGTAGGGGGCGTACCCGATCTCGCCGCAGATATCCTTGGCCTGCGGGATAATGTTGGTATTGGGAATCTTGTGCGCTATGGAAAATGCCACCAGTCCCGGAGGATGTGCATGTATTATGGCGCGGATTTCCGGCCGGGTGTTGTATATCGCCCTATGGAAAGGATATTCAGAAGATGGTTTGTGCGGGCCGATAATCTCGCCGTCGCGCGTTACGCGCATGATATCGCTCTGCCTGAGAGTGCCCTTGTCTATTGCCGACGGTGTAATCCAGATATCGCCGTTGTCGTCCCTGATGGAGACATTGCCACCGGAAGTGGTGGTCATTCCGCTGCGGTAGATGCGCTTGATAATGACGGCGATCTGCTCTGCAGGATGCATGAAGTTAACATCTAGTTGTTTCATGTGCTTATGCTACTACATTTTTAACATAACCGTTGTGCCGGACATGCCGCGCACATTTATAACGTATCCCCTTCCCTAAATCCCTTCCCTCGGGGAAGGGACTTACTGTCGCCCTTCGGGCCCTAACCTACCGCAAACTGTACCGTAATAGTACACTTTGCCTTTTGTCTACCCTCATTTTATACCCTTTAATCAATTCACTGCCGGTGACAATCTGGGTACTCTGGGTGTCGTAGTCGTAGAGCTCGTAGCTGGCGGCTGGATCGACCGCCTTTATACTGGCGGCAAATGTAGCATTTTCTGCCGAACTGCGGCGGAAAGCGACGATAATTCCGCTGCCGGATGCGCGGTCGTGATACTGCTTTGCCACCCAGATGTCATTATGCAGCAGCGGTTCCAGCCCGCTAAGCGGATAATAATCCTTGCAAAGATAGCTGCGGATATCGCGATACTCCTCTGCCCTGGCACGCATTGGCGCCGAATCGCCACCGATGCGGAACAGGTCGAAGCAGTAGGTGAAGGTGCCTGCGTAACAGCTGCGGGCATCGTAGGCATCACAGCTGCGGGCGATGGACCCCTGCAGCGGGAGGAACAGCTCCAGGCCGTACTGGCGGCACTGCGTGGCCTCGGCAGAGAGATATCCGGGCTGCGAGACAGCCGCCGAGCGCGACACCGCCTCCAGGTCGAGGCGACGCCCCTGCGCACCGTTATCCATGGCGCACTGCGGATATTTCTGCAGGATATAATCCCAGAACCGGTACAGCCCCGCCACATACTTCATCTCCACTATGCCGGCGCGGTCGGCCTCGTCGTTCTTGTCCCAGTATTTCCCAAGGTCTCCCGTAACGTCGCAAATAAGGCCGTCTATGCCACCCTCTGCCATAATCTCATCAAACTGTTTGCAGATATAATCCACCGCCCTGGGATTGGAAAAGTCAAATAGATAATCGCTCCCCTTCTCTGCGGTAAGGATAAACTCCGGATGCTCCTTTATCACCGGAGTACCTCTGGAGATGTTCTCCGGGGCGACGCGAACCATCAGTTTGGATCCGTATGAGTGGATCAGGGCCGCCAGGCGCCCCAGACCGTCGGGGAAAAGATCGTCGTTGGCACGCCAGTGGCCGTCGGCAATATTCCAGCCACGTTCCAGGGTAAAGACCTCCGGAACAAGGTCAAACTGCCTGCAGCGCTTCACCGTGGCCAGCGCCAGCTCCTCTGTGAGGCATTCTGCCGCCTGGCACGGAAGCGGGGAACCCATGTCGAACCCGGCGGATACAGGAGCCCACAGCGCGCCAGAAACACGCGGGGCGTGATACTCTGCCACAAAGCGGCGCAGGGCGTTGTGACCCGATGCAACATCGCCCCCCTTCCAGAATACCGTAGCGACCAGCGGTGTACGCACCTCCTCACCGGGGCGCAGGTAGAAGTTGGCCTTCTCGAGCCCCGCAGAGAGCTTGTATTCCAGGCTGGTGACACCCCTCAGCCGGGCATTCCACCGCCCCGTCCAGCCGATGGCCATCACAACCCCGGCGTCGGCATCGCGCGAGATGATATTGTAATATGGCAGCGACGACCCTTCAGAGGACATTCCGCATGTCGGAGTAAAGTCGCGGATCACCCCGGCACGAAGGTCAAACTCCTCTACCTGGGCATCCTCTCTGGCACCGTTGATACCGCTGCAATAGCGGGCGGTGAAGCCCTTTGCGCCGGGCTCGTTCACCTTATAATCGGCCGCTTTTATCACCGCAATCTTGGCGGAGTTGCCGCGGGAGATATTCTTGAAGCGGACCATCCACTCTACCGCGCCATAGCCGGTATAGCCGCGTACATCGCAGCTCACCCGCACGGTGTTGCCGGGGTCGGTCCAGGAGAAGGTGTATGCCACGACCCCCTTGGGGGCAGACAGCTTCTTTTTGGAAAAGCGCCACTCCGTGATAAACTTGGCGCTGGATATCTCTTCGTATGCAAACGAGAAAGGGGGCACCTTGCCCGCTGCAAAGTAGCTGTTTATCCACTTTTCCGGGTTCTCTATCCCGGTGCGGGAAATTACGCCCTGCGCGTAGGCGGTGCGGACTGCAAAAAGCGCCGCTGCAATCAGCAATATGGTTACGACTCTTTTCATGGTCTACTGTTTCTCGTATTTTATCAGTATCGATTCGGGGGCGGTGTCAAGCTTGAGCACAAAACCGTTCATCATATCGCCGCCGTAAAGTTCCCTGCTCTCACCGGTGTTGCAGTCGGTCACGGTGTAGGTACCGTTGGGGCTGAGCGCCTGCATGTCCACGGCATAGCTGGTTTTAGGACAGTCGCCGCGGCGGAATGCCACCACGTAGCCGTTACCTGTGGCGGGGTCGTGCAACTGGTATGCCACCCAGATATCACTGCCGGTGATATTGCCAAAGCCAGAAAGCGGATAGTAATCTTTCTGGTAGTAGGGTTGCAGCGCACGGTATTCCTCCACAACCCGCTTCATCGCCGCGGCATCCTCCCCGGCAGACAGCATGCCGAAATTGAGCACCAGGGCGCTGGAATAGCTGGAACGGCTGTTGTAGAAATCGGTCTTGTAGATGCCTGTGCAGCTCAGCGGCAGGAACATGTTAAGACCGTAGGTCTGGCACTGGTAGCCCAGCGGCTCGCCGTAGTGGTAGTCGGTACGCCACAGCGGGGTCGCACGGGAGGTCGTCTCCAGATCCAGCCGCCGGCCGCCGGAGGCGCAGTTGTCTATCTGCAGGCGGGGGAAGCGCGTTTCAAGGTAATCCCAGTAGCGGTACAGCCCCTCGATATACTTCATCTCGGTGATGCCGCGGCGGCGCGGTTCGTCGTTCTTCGCCCAGTAATCCGCCAGCTCCGATGTGTTGAAATCCTGCCGGTAGTGGTCTATGCCGTTGGCCTCGATAAAGTCTCCGATATACTTGCACAGATACTCCACCGCCGCCGGGTCGGATAGGTTGAAGATGTACTCGCTCTCGTCGATTGTGAGCATGTACTCCGGATGCTCCGTGACAAACTTGCTGCCTGGAGGGACCCGTTCCGGCTCGAACCACACCATAAACTCCGCTCCGTAGCTGTGCATCAGGTTGGACATATTCACGAATCCGTCGGGGAAGCGCTCCCGGTCGGCCACCCAGGTCCCCGTCTCGGGCCAGCTGAAATCGCCTTTGAAGTGCGCCCCGTCGCTGGTCTCGTACCAGCCGGCATCCAGCCAGAAGACATCGGGAACTATGTCGAACTGCTTGTAGCGGCGCACAATCGCACGGGCCAGCTCGTCTGTAAGGCAGGTATATTCGTTGCACGGTGCGGGGTCGCCCCAGTCCAGACCGCCCAGCAGCGGCGCCCAGGGCTTGCCGTCCACCTTGCGGGAGTGATGTGCAAGCACGAACCTGCGGAACAGGTTATGGCCGGCCATAGGATGGTTCCCCTGCCAGAAGAGCACCGACACCATCGGCGTGCGGACGCCCTCCCCTTTCTTGAGATAGAAGTCGGCGTTCTTGAGGCCGATGTCGACAAGGCACTGCCCTTTCTCCCCCTTGAAGGCGGCCTTCCACTCTCCCGTCCAGCCGACGGAGACTACCGCCCCGCAGCCTGCGCCCTGCGCGGTGATGTTGAAAAACGGCAGCGAAACATAGTCGGAAGAGCGTCCGCGGATGGCTTCCAGGCTGATATTTTGCCCTTCGCCCAGCGGTTCCTCTATTATCGAGAAGTCATCGACCTCGGCGTCGCTACCCTTGCATCGGCGCATCATGTAGCCGGTGGCGCCCTTATCCTTGAGGGTGAAATCGGCCGTCTTTACGTTGGCAATCTGGCCGGTGGCGCCGCTGCCGGTGTTCTCAAAGCGGAGCACCCACTCCACAGCGCCAAAATCGGTGTAGCCGGTAACGGTTGCTATCACCTTAAGGCCGCTGCGACGGTCGCGCCAGCTTAACTGCCAGCATACGCTGCACGGCTGCGGTGCCGGCTGCTTGCTCTTGGAATACTCCCAGCCCTTGATAAAGGATGCGCTTGGGACGCCGTCCAGAGTGAAGGAGAACGGCGGCACCGCCCCCTTGGCAAAGGCAGCGGCAATCCACTTTTCGGGGTTTTCAATCCCTTTGCGGTTCAGCGGGGCCTGCGCATGTGCTGTGAGGGTCAGGGTCAGTGCAGCCAGGGCCAGTATCGTCTTAATTCTTTTCATATCGGTAAAGTATAGAGCCGGGTGCATCGTCCAGCGTCATTGTAAATCCTTTGGCAAGGTCGGCGCCCATCACATCCAGCCGGTCGCCGGTATTGCAGTTTACCAGCAGATAGCGGGCAGCGGGGTCTATGTTGTGCAGGTCCACGGTAAATGTCTCCTGAGGGCAGTTGATGCGGCGGAAGCCGAACACATAGCCGGTACGCGTTTCGGGGTCGTCCAGCTGATATGCCATCCAGATATTGTCGGCTGTCATGTCGCCGACACCGCTCAGCGGATAATAATCCTTCAGGAAATACTCGCGGACAGCCTTGAACTCGTCGTAAACACGGCGGATGGCAGCGGCGTCGTAGCCGGGCTGCAGCACCGGGATGTGGGCTACCATGGCGCTGGAATAGCCGCTGCGGGCGGTGTAGAAATCGGTGTTGTAGCAGGCGGTGCCGTTCTGCGGCAGGAAGAAGTGCAGGCCGTATGTCTGGCACTGATAGCCGTTGGGTTCGCCGTAGCCATAGTCCGTGCGCCACAGCGGCACGGCACGGGAGGCGGTCTCCAGATCGAAGCGGCGGCCGCCGGAAGAGCAGTTGTCTATCCTAAGGCCGGGAAAACGGTTCAGCAGGTAGTCCCAGTATTTGTAAAGCCCCTCAATGTATTTCATCTCGGTCACGCCGCGGCGGCCTTCGCCATCGGCAGTGGCCCAGAAAAGGTCTACGTAATCCAGATTGAAATCCTGGCGGTAGTGGTCTATCCCGTTCGCCTCCATCATATCGCCGATATACTTGCAGAGGTATTCCCGGGCAGCATCGTCTGCCAGGTTGAACACCATCCGCTCCCGCTCGGGGATTCTAAGCCTGTAAGCTTCTATAAAGTCCTCTGTAAGGCTGTCGGAAAGTTTGTAGACATCCTTCACCACAGAGAGGTCGTCCAGATTCAGCCGCAGCATATACTCCGGATGCTCTGTTGCGAACTTGCTGCCCAGGGTGACCCGTTCCGGCTCGAACCACACCATGAACTGCGAGCCGTAGCTGTGCATCAGATTGGACATGTTCACAAAGCCGTCGGGATAGCGCTCGCGGTCCACTACCCAGGTACCCACGGCAGGCCAGCCGAACTGCCCGCTGAAGACCGGCCCGGTGGGTGGCTCGTACCACCCGGCATCCAGCCAGAAGACCTCCGGCACGATGTCCAGCTGCCTGTGGCGCTGCACTATACCTCGCGCCAACAGGTCGGTCAGACAGGTATATTCGTTGCAGGGAGCGGGGTCACCATAGTCCAGCCCGGCGCAGAGCGGAGTCCACGGCTTTCCATCGACCTTATGACTGTGATGCGCCATGATATGGCGGCGGAATGCGTTGTGCCCCGCCATCATCTCTTCGCCCTTCCAGAACAGCACCGATGCAAGCGGCGTGCGGACATCCTCTCCCGGCTTCAGGTAGAAGTCGGCATCCTTGAGGCCGCTCTCCACCATGCAGGTCTCGCGGCCGCCGGTAAAGTTTGCACGCCAGTTACCGGTCCAGCCGATGGAATATACCACGCCGCATCCAGCGCCCGTTGCCGTCAGATTGAAGAACGGCAGCGAGATTATGTCGGAGCTGCGGCCGCCACGGGTAGCCAGATTCACCGCCTTGCCATCGCCCAGCGGCTCTTCCACCACCTCAAAGTCGTGGATATCGGCATTGGAACCGCGAAGGCGGCGCAGCAGATATCCGTTCGCACCCTTATCTTTCAGAGTAAAGTCGGCCGTTTTGACTTCGCTGATACGGCCGGTGGGGGCGCTGCCGTCGTTGGCAAATCGCACCACCCATTCAAAGGCGCCGGTGTCGGTGTAGCCGGTGACTGTCACCTTAACTCTGAGGCCGCTCTTGGGGTCTTTATAAACGATGCTGTACTGCACCGCGTTCTCTTCCGGGGCCGTGACTTTACTGCAGCTGTATCTCCAGCTGCGGATAAACTTCTCGCTGGGAACGCCGTCTTTCTTGAAAGAGAACGGCGGTACGACGCACCGGCCAAAGATGGTGGTTATCCACTTGTCGGGGTTGTCAATCCCCTTGCGGTTAAGGGTAGCCCGGGCTGCAGCAGGCTGCGCCGCCGCCAGCAGTAGAATCGTTGTCAGTATGGTAAGCAGTCGTTTCATCACTCTGTCATTATTATCGTGCCGTCGTGCGGCTCGATGTGTATCGTTTCAAAGAACCGGTCGCATCTGGCTATGCCAAGGTAGCTGAAGGCATCGTCGCTTATATTGAGTTTTACGTCGGCCGGGGTGTCACCAAAGTTAGCCACAACCAGCGCGCCGCGCCCTTCGTGGGCCCGTAGGAAGGCAAACTGCCTGCCGGGATCAAAGTGCCCGCTGGCGGGGTTCAGCCACATCAAATCGTAGCTCTTGCCGCGGGCGAATATCGGGTCAGTAGCAAGCGCTGTCAGTTGCTTGTATCGCTCGTAGAGTTCTTCGTCCCGTTCGCCGCCCAGCGAGCAGTAATCGTATATCGATGTGCGGCCGTCAAGCCCGCTGTAACCCTCCTGCAACATGCCGCGCTCGCCGTATTCCTGTCCAAAGTAAATCATGAACGGGGCGGTATTGAACAGCAGCGATACGGTAAGCGGCGCCAGAGCCTTGCGTCCGTTGCCCAGGAAAAAGTCGCTGGAGATGCGCTGTTCGTCGTGATTCTCCAGAAAGTTGAGCATGTGCGGCTGCAAATCGCCCAGGAACTGCCATTCGCCGGTGAGCCAGTATGCTGGCCGGTTGCCGGCGCAGATTTCGCGCAAGGCATCGTAGAAGCCGCTCTTGTCGTAAAGATAGTCAAAGCCGGCATCGGCATAGCGGCGGTAGTTTCCCTTGTCGTAGACCTCCGCGATAAAGAACACGCCGGGCATCTTGTGGCGCATCTGCGCTATCGCCCAGCGGAAAAAGTCGGCCGGCACCAGTTCCACCATGTCGCAGCGGAAGCCGTCCACACCTTTCCCGGCCCAGAACTGGAGCACATCCAGCATTATGTTCCAGGTGTATTTGTTGTCGTAATTCAGCTTCACGGTGTCGTACCAGTCGTTCCTGGAGGGCTCGGCACAGCTGGGGCAGTTGCCGGTGCCCAGCGCGGGAATCTCCAGGTAATCGGTCTCGATGGGGAGCTTTAACGACTGGCCGTAAAGGGTATAAAAGTTTATCTTGGAAAACGGTTTCTGATACTGACGGAAAACATGGTTGGGGACAAAGTCTATGATGACCTTTAGCCCGGCGGCATGGGTGCGGGCCACCAGGGCTTCGAACTCCTGCATCCGCTTATCCGGAGTTGTAGCCAGCTCCGCCGCCACGTCAAAGTAGTCTGTGATGGCGTAAGGGCTCCCCGCCTCGCCCTTCACCAGATCGGGATGACACGGCTCGATGCCTTCAAACACCGTCTTGGTGGCGTGCGCAATCACGCCGGTATACCACACCGCGCCGACGTGCAGGTCATCCTTCAGTCCATTCAGGACATCATCCGTAATATCGTTCAGCTTGCCGCTGCCGTTGCGCTGGTAAGTGCCTCCTCTCACCCAATCCCTCTGCCCGAAAACCCTGGGCAGCATCTGGTATATTATGAATTTTTCCTCCATAGTCTATTCTTGAGTTACCGGTTTTTAGAATCGATACAGATGGTAACAGGGCCATCGTTGATCAAACTAACCTTCATGTCGGCGCCGAACTCGCCAGTGCCGACGCTACGGCCGACTGCTTCGGACATCCGGCGGCAGAACTCCTCATACAGCGGGATGGCCGTCTCATGGCCCGCGGCGGCGATATAAGAGGGGCGGTTGCCCTTGCGGGTGGAGGCCATCAGCGTAAACTGGCTCACAACGATAACGTCGCCGCCGGCATCCACCACGCTGCGGTTCATCACCCCCGCCTCGTCGTCGAAGATTCGCAGCGCCGCCGTCTTCTTAACAAGATAGTCGATATCCTCCTCGCTGTCGTCGTGACCAACGCCCAGCAACACCAGAAGGCCGCGCCCGATTGCCGCCCCTACCTCGCCGTCGATGGTGACCGACGCCCGTGAAACCCGTTGAATCACAACCCGCATGGTGAATGTCCGATTATCCAAGCAAAGATAACCAAATGCGGTGAATATAGAAATCAATAACCGTAACGTTTGCGGTATCTGAATATAAGAATTACGCTGAGCGCCAGACAGCAGACCTCCGCGGCATTGACGGCATGCCAGATTCCGTCCGGGCCAAAGAGTGCCGGCAGCAGGAACACGAACCCCAGCTCCAAAACCAGATTGCGGATAAAGGCCAACACAGCAGACACTTTGCCGTTGCCAAGCCCGGTGAACCAGGCCGATACAAACAGGTTAACACCCACCAGCACGAAGCTGGCCATGGAGATTCTCAGGGCACGTATAGTAAGCGCCGTAAGTTCCGCGTCATAACCCACAAAGAGACGCGCGACTGAACCGGCAGAGAGCTCGGAAACCAGCGTTATCAAAATGCCAAGCGCCAGCAGCAGAGTCCAGGAATGGCGGAGCAGGCTCTTCAGTTCTCTCTTGTCCCCGGCCCCGTAGTTGAAGCCGATAACCGGAGTTACAGTGATGTTGTATCCAAAGAACACCGCCGCAAATATGTAGCTGTAATACAGCAGCACGGAATAAGCAGCCACGCCGTTCTCTCCCATCATCCTGAGCAGCTGCAGGTTATAGCAGATTGCCAGAACGTTGAAGGAGATGTTGCCCACGTATTCGGAGAGGCCGTTGGAGCAGGTCTTCAATATCGGGGCGCGCTCCAGACGCGAGCGGGTCAGCCTCAGGGAACTGTCGTTCTTTTTGCTGGAGAAGTACCAAAGCGGGAAGCCTCCTCCCACGCAGCATGCCAGCATAGAGGCGGCCGCGGCACCAGCCAGCCCCCATCGGAACACCAGTATGAACAGCGCGTCCAGCGCCATGTTGGTCACGGCACACACCACCGACATCATAGTGCCCAGGTGCGGCTTCTCCGCCGCCATGTAAAACGACTGGAAGGCCATCTGCAGCATGAATGCCGGCAGCCCTAACGTGCAGATACTGCCGTAAATGACACATTGGTGCACCATCTCCCCATCTGCCCCCAGCGCCCGCGCAAGCGGCTCCATAAACAACAGCATCGGCACCATGGAAACTACAGATAATACGACGATGAACCTGATGAGCATGCTGAAGATTTCCGAGGCCCGTTCGCGGTCGTCCTCACCCATCGTCTTGCCGATAAGGGCTGCGCCGCCGGTGCCCACCATAAGCCCCAGGGCGCCCACTAGCATCACCGCCGGCCATATTACGTTCAGCGCCGCAAAGGCGGTAGTGCCCACCACATTGGAGACGAACAGGCCGTCCACCACACTGTAAATGCTCCCCACCAGCATCATGCCGATGCTGGGAAGCGACGAGAATACCAGCCGCCGATATCCGTAATGTCCGTCAAGGGCTACTTTCATGGAAGGCGCAAATGTAGCTACTTTTAACTAACTTTGTTCACTATGAAAAAAATGAATATCCCCCTGATGGCCACTCTGCTTGGCCTCTCTCTGATTGTATGTCCCATACTCTACTTCTATGTAGGCCCCGCACTTGACGCAAACCAGCTTTCCACGCTCAAGATACTTGGCATCATTGCCGCTTGCAGCGCAGCCTTCTGCTTCATTGTGGGAGAAATCACCGGCAACAACAGCCAGATGGACAAACTCTGGAGCCTGCTCCCCATTGCCTATACCTGGATTATCGCCGTCCGCGGCGGCATGAACGCACGCCTTGTGGTCATGTCCGTCCTGGCCTCCCTCTGGGGCATCCGCCTCACATTCAACTTCGCACGCAAAGGAGCTTACCGCCTCAAGTTCTGGGAAGGCACAGAAGACTACCGATGGGCGGTGGTGCGCTCCGGCGCCGCTTTCAAAAAGCGCTGGGCGTGGGCGCTGTTCGACCTCGGCTTCATATCGATATATCAGAATGCCCTGGTGCTGATGACCACCCTCCCCGCCCTTGTGGCGATGCGCTCCAGTACCCCCTTCGGCTGGGTGGACGCCCTTGCCACTGCCCTGATGCTCTTTTTCATAATATGGGAGACCGTTGCAGACGAGCAGCAGTGGGCTTTCCAGACCAAGAAATGGGCCATGATAAAGGCAGGACAGAAACTGGAAGATCTTCCCAAGCCTTACAACAAGGGCTTCAACACCACCGGCCTCTGGGGCCGCAGCCGTCACCCCAACTACTTTGCAGAACAGAGCATCTGGGTCGCCTTCTACATCTTCTCCATTGGTGCCGGCACCGGCATCCTCAACTGGAGCATCATCGGCGCCCTGCTGCTCATAGTCCTCTTCCAGGGCAGTTCCTCCCTCGCAGAAGAAATCAGCAGCAGTAAATACCCCGCTTACGAATCCTATTGCAAATCCATCCCCCGCTTCTTCCCCGGCAAACGCAAGATGTAATCTGCTAACACGTCGCCTTGTCCACGACCTTTGTGACGGGGCCGGGGGCGGCGATATGACGGTAACCAAATTATTGGTTATATTTGCCTCCATGATAACCATAGCCATAATACTTGTCACAGCCCTGGTGAGTGTGCTGTGCTTCTATGGCGGCCTGAATCCTAATAAACTCAAGTTCTGCGCATACGAAGTCTGGCACTATCGGCAGTGGTATCAGCTTCTAAGCTATGGCCTGGTACACGGCGGCTGGGGGCACCTGTTCTTCAACATGCTGGCACTGTTCTGTTTTGGCCGGAGCGTAGAGCAATATTTTTCGGTATTATGGGGGGCTCCTCTCGGAGGTATTCTATACATCGTGCTGTATGTAACGGCAATAGCCGTATCCAGCATCTGGGATCTTGTCAAATACAAAGATGACCGGAGCTACAGCGCGGTCGGGGCCTCCGGGGCGGTATCGGCAATCCTGTTTGCCAGCATACTGTTCGAACCCAGGATGGGTATCTATATCTATCTTATTCCGATTCCGATACCGGGCTATATATTCGCGCCGCTGTATCTGCTCTACTGCTGGTACATGGCCCGCCGCAACGCCGACAATATCGGCCACTCCGCCCACTTCTGGGGCGCCGTGTATGGATTATTATTCCCGCTGGCGCTCAAGCCGGAAATATTTACATTCTTTCTCTCCCAGCTAGGGCTCTGACCCAGCGGATAAGGAAGCGGATACCGGCAGAGAGCAGGCCGGGACCAAGTCCAAGGTAGAACCATGCAAAGAAAGGCTGCGGAATGCCGGGGATGTATTTGAGCGTTATCCCCAGCGAAATCATAAAAGCGATAATCAGATACCCTTTGAGGCTGAAGGTCTTATATACAGGCTCCCTGGGCCCCGGCAGGGCGTGTATACGTGCCGAATACCTGCGCACGATACCGGTGAACATCATGTAGAACCCGGCGAACACCAGCAGCGAGAGCGGAATCATCCACCATAACCTGTCGGCCCCCGATTGCAGATAGTTGCTGATGCCGGTTATCGATATCTTGGTGCCGATTGCGACCCACATCAGGCCGTTGATGGCCAACAGGTGTATCTTGCCTACTTTGCACATATTTGACAAATATAGCAAAAAATCCGTACCTTCACCGGCAAACAAAACGCATATGAACAGGCATATACTGGCAATTGTATCTCTCCTGGCTGTCCTGCTTCCGGCACCGCACTACACCGCAGCGGCACAGACTGTCGGCGAAGACGAGCAGAAGGTCCGCAGCTGGATATCCACAATCGGCTCCGACGACTTTGGCGGCCGCAAGCCGATGACGGAATATGAAGACAAAACCATAAACTACCTGGCCGGCGAACTGCAGAAGCTTGGCCTGGAGCCCGCATTTGACGGAAGCTGGTTCCAGCCCTTTGAGATGATTGCGGTAACGACCCGCCCCGAAAAAGGGCGCTTCACGGTAAAAGGGCGCAGGAAAGCAGAGCTCCGCTACCCGGATGACATCATGGTCTGGACTGCCCGTGCCACCGATAAGATAGACCTACGGGGCGTGGAATATGTCTTCTGCGGCTTTGGCATCCATGCCCCAGAATACGGCTGGGACGACTACAAGGATATCGACGTAAAGGGGAAGATTGTGATTGCGATGGTAAACGACCCCGGCTATTACGATGCCACCCTTTTCCGAGGCCGCAACATGACCTACTACGGCCGCTGGCTATACAAGTTTGAGGAGGCCAGGCGGCAGGGCGCAGCCGGCTGTCTGGTGCTGCACAACACAGCGGCCGCAAGCTACGGCTGGCACGTATGCATCAACGGTCATATGGAAGATAACCTTGCCCTGTACGACCCTTCCAGCCGCAATGCCAACGAACTTGCTGTAAAGGGTTGGCTGCACGAAGATGGTGCCAGAAAACTGTTCAACGCCGCCGGACTCGATATGGAATCTGCCCTCGCGGCTGCGAAGAGGCCCGGTTTCAGGTCCTTCTCCCTCAAGGTGAAAGGCGATGTAAAGATGGACGTGAGCTACAATATACAGCAGACCAGCAACGTGGCGGCCATTCTCCCCGGTACCGATAAGAAAGACGAGATGGTTGTGCTGAGCGCACACTGGGACCACCTTGGCTTCGGCACCCCCGACGAGACGGGCGACAACCTGTATAACGGCGCCGCCGACAACGGGAGCGGCATCGCCGGAGTGCTGCTGGCGGCCAGCAAGTTTGTGCAACTGCCGCAGCGCCCCCGCCGCACCATACTCTTCCTGTTCCCATCTTCAGAAGAGAGCGGACTGTTTGGCTCTGAATACTACTGCGCCCACCCCATCGTTCCAATGGAGAAAACCGCAGCCTGCCTCAATTACGAAAGCATCGGCCCCGCACCGCTCACCAAAGATGTGGTGATACTTGGCGGCGGCGACAGTATCCTGGACCGCTACTACATTGCAGCTGCAGCCGCCCAGGGGCGATACATATTCTTTGACGACGACAACTCCGACGGCTGGTTTTTCCGCTCCGACCATTATAATTTCGTAAAACAGGGTGTCCCGAGCGTAGTCGTGGAGAACGGCCTGCAGGCGGCAGACCCCTCAAAGCCAGACAAATACCCTATGGCATCGTGGTACCACAAACCCTGCGACGAATACCGCGACGAGTGGGATTTGACAGGCGCAATAGCCAACATGAACCTGATCTACAGCGTCGCCATATCCCTTGCCAACGCAGAATAAATGAGCCGTCTCGGGGAGATAATATCACTGGTCGTTGCCATTTCATGGACCTTTTCTGCCTGGTTTGCCGACAAGGCGAGCCGCCGCATCGGTTCTATGGTGACCAACGTGATACGGCTGGCCCTGGCCGCCGTTTTTCTGGCTGCACTTCTGTGGATAACTACCGGCCACCCCTACCCGGCCTTTGCCGATGCCAGGGCGTGGCAATGGCTGGCCCTCTCTGCCCTTGTAGGATACGTGTTCGGAGATTTCTGCCTGTTCAACTGTTACGTTCATATCGGACCCCGATTCGGGCAGTTGCTGATGACGCTCGCGCCACCATCCGCGGCCATTGCGGGATACTTTATCCTGGGAGAAAGCCTCACCTTCAAGAGCATACTGGCGATGGCGGTAACACTTACCGGCATCGCAATCTCCATCCTGAGCCGCGATGCCGGCAATCATGTCAAGCTTCAGCTGCCGGTTAAAGGCATCCTGCTTGGAATCGGCGCCGGCATCGGACAGGGGGTCGGGCTGGTGCTCAGCAAAGTCGGCATGGAACACTACGCCGCCGCCCTTCCTGCCGACGCCCCGCACGCCATGCAGGTGATGCTGCCGTTCGCCTCCACGCTGATTAGGGCTATCGTAGGCTTCGCAGGTTTCTTTGCACTGCTCGCCATGCAAAAAGGGCTTGGCCGTCTTGTCAGCGGCATCAAAGACCGCAAGGGGATGAAATACGCCACCCTTCTGACCATTTTCGGACCGGCGGTGGGAGTCTCCCTCTCGCTGATGGCGGTGCAGTATGCCGACGCCGGCATCGCCTCCACCCTGATGGCGCTCACTCCGGTGCTGATTATCGCCCCGGACGTAATCATCAACAAGAAAAAGATTTTCCTGCGCGAGATAATAGGCATCGCGGTCACGATGCTGGGCGTCTGCCTCTTCTTCCTGTACCGGTAATGCTATTTGTTGAGGGCAAGCAGCTCCTCAAACTGATTGCGCTTCGCCGACAGGCGGGGCACCTTGTGCTGGCCGCCAAACTTGCCGCGGGCATCCATCCATTCGTAGAACAGACCGGGGCGCGCCTCTATAACCTCCAGAGGCTGGAGGATGCCGCCCGCATCCACGCTGAAATGCTCGTAGTCATGGTCTTCTGCACGGACTGCCTTCTCCAGCACAGCGGCGAACCGCGCCATATCGGCGGGACGCTTTTCAAACTCGATGAGCCACTGATGATGTCCGGCGGCTGAATCGGCATAGACCAGCGGAGCCACCGCGAACTCGATAACCGTGGCACCGGTGGCGGCACAGGCGTCAGAAAGCGCCTTCTCTGCCTGCTGCACCGAGAGGTCCTCGCCCCAGACATTGATGCACTGATGGGTGCGGCCCACTATCACAAACTTGTACGGAGCCTTGCGGGTGAAGCGTACCACATCGCCGATATCGTAGCGCCACAGGCCGGATGAAGTGGAGACCAGCAGCGCGTAATCCACACCAGTTTCCGCCTCCCAGAGGGGAATGGCGCGTGCACCCGGCCTGCCGTATTCCGACATCGGGATGAACTCGTAGAAAACGTCGTAATCCAGCATTAGCAGCATCGCCGCTTCGGAGGTATCGGTCTGCACCCCGAAGAAACCTTCGGAGGCGTTGTAATTCTCTATAAACGTAATCTTGTGCGGGGCAAACTGCGCCTCGTATATCGGCCTGTAGGGCATCATGCTCATTCCGCCGTGGGCAAAGAATTCCATACGGGGCCAGAGTTCTCCGAAAGACTTTGCGCCAGCCTTTTCTGCCGTCCGCCTGAGGAGCACCAGCAGCCAGTCTGGCGTACCGCTCACAGATACCAGCCGCTTGTCGGCGATGACGCCGGCGATGGCGTCGTACTTTCTGTTGATGTCTGTTATCTGGGCCTGTTCAAGATCCGGCACTATATGCAGTACCCTGCGGAAAAACTGAGGGATGGAGGCGGCCATTATCGCGCTCACATCGCCCACCTTTGCCTTCTCTGTGGTGTATTTGGGGTTGAAGTTGCCGCTAAGGATCAGCGAATAGCCCTTTGCAACTTCAGATTCCGGATGCGCGTGGAGATAGCTGGCGGTGACATCGTGCCCACCCTGCATGTGGCATTTATGGAGACCGCGGTGAGAGACCGGGATAAACTTGATATTGTCGCTGGTCGTGCCCGACGATGTTGCAAAATACTTCACACGCCCCTTCCACAGGATGTCCGGCTCGCCCTCCATCATCCGCACGATGTATGGCTTGTGGCTGGCGTAGTTGCCAACCGGAACGCGTGCCGCAAAGTCGGCATAATCCTTAATGGACTCATAGCCATGCTCCCGCCCCCATAGGGTATTTGCCGCCCGCTGCACCAGAAATGCCAGCACTTCGCGCTGTATCTGCTCAAAGTGCGTATCGTAACGCTTCATCGCCAGAATCCGGTAGCTGAAATAGCGGCGGGCAAGAGAGGTTAAGAAATCCATTGTCAAAAATTTGCGCGGCGAAATTACAAATTATTTAACAAACTCAATAAACGGCAATGCCCGCCCCCTTTTGGGAGACGGGCACTGGAACCGTTCGCTTCAAAAGCGATTATTTCAGCTTGGTGTAACCGTACTGTGCAACCTCGCCCAGCTGCTCCTCTATGCGGATAAGCTGGTTGTACTTGGCCATACGGTCGGTGCGGCTCAGTGAACCGGTCTTGATCTGGCCGCTGTTGGTAGCAACAGCGATATCTGCGATAGTGGTGTCCTCAGTCTCACCGGAACGGTGGCTGGTAACGGTAGTGTAACCGTGACGGTGTGCCATCTCGATAGCCTCCAGAGTCTCGGTGAGGGAACCAATCTGGTTAACCTTGATAAGGATACTGTTGGCAGCACCCATCTTGATACCTTTCTCCAGGAACTTGGTGTTGGTTACAAAGAGGTCGTCACCTACCAGCTGGCAGCGGTCGCCGATGCGCTTGGTGAGCTTAACCCAGTTGTCCCAGTCGTTCTCGTCCAGACCGTCCTCGATAGAGTCGATAGGATATTTGGTGATCAGGGCCTCGAGATAATCAATCTGCTCTGCAGCAGTCAGCTTCTTGCCGTTAGGATCTTTCTTGGTGCCGTTCTTGAGCTGACGATAGTCGTAGAACCATTCGCCATTCTCCTGAACCGCAAACTCGCTGGCAGCGCAGTCCATTGCAATCTTGACATCCTTGCCGGGTTCGTAGCCAGCCTTCTTGATAGCCTCTACGATAGTGTCCAGAGCATCCTCGATGCCGTCGAAGTTGGGAGCGTAACCCCCCTCGTCGCCCACTGCAGTGCTAAGGCCACGGGCCTTGAGCAGTTTGGCCAGGTTGTGGAACACCTCGGCGCCCATACGGATAGCTTCCCTCTCACAGCAAGCACCCACGGGACGGATCATGAACTCCTGGAATGCGATGGGAGCAGCGCTGTGTGCACCACCGTTCACGATGTTCATCATCGGCACGGGAAGAGTGTAAGCGTTGCATCCGCCGATATAGCGGTAAAGGGGAATCTCGAGATAGTTGGCAGCTGCGTGTGCGCAAGCGAGCGATACGCCCAGGATTGCGTTTGCACCCAGGTTCTGCTTGGTGGGGGTGCCGTCCAGTTCTATCATTGCGCGGTCAATCGCACGCTGGTCCAGAACGCACATACCCTCAATCGCAGGGGCAATCTTTTCGTTGACATTGGCAACGGCCTTGAGGGTACCCTTGCCCAGATAGCGACCCTTGTCGCCGTCGCGGAGCTCGAGAGCCTCGTTTTCGCCGGTGCTGGCGCCGCTGGGAACGGCTGCGCGACCCATCACGCCGCATTCGAGAGTAACGTCAACTTCTACTGTAGGATTACCTCTGGAGTCGAGGATTTCCCTTGCAAATACTTTTTGGATTAACATAGTTAAAGTTTATTATTAATTGTTCGTGTTTATGTCTTTTCAGAATTGCAAAGTTATAAAGAAATAATAAATTTGCGCGCCCAAACGGCAAAATATAAAACTTTATCACTATGCAAGGATTCTGGACTGTGTTGATGTTGATATTCAGTAACGTGCTTATGACTTTCGCGTGGTACGGCCACCTTAAGCTGCAGCAGATGAACATCACCACCGGATGGCCACTTATTTTAATCATCATCTTCTCGTGGGGAATCGCCTTTTTCGAATACTGCCTGCTGGTGCCCGCCAACCGCATCGGCTTCTCGGACAACGGCGGCCCGTTTAACCTGCTTCAGCTCAAAGTTATCCAGGAGGTCATCTCGCTCACCGTCTTCTCCATAATAGTGATGTTTCTCTTCAAGGGGCAGCCTATCCAGTGGAACCACATTGCCGCCTTTGGCTGTCTGGTGCTGGCAGTCTTTTTCGTATTCCTGAAATAGTTTTGCTACCTTTGCCTGGAACTGTTCCAAGCAAACTATGAATAAATTCTTCCCCGAAATCAGGAAAAACTTCGGCTTCGGCTGCATGCGCCTGCCGCTCAACGGCTCCGAGATAGACACAACTCAAATGTCACAGATGGTGGACCTGTTCCTGGAGAACGGGTTCAACTATTTTGACACCGCCCACGGATACCACTCCGGCCTCAGCGAGAAGGCCGTGAAAACGTGCCTCACCAGCCGCTACCCGCGCGAGAGATACCTGCTGGTGAACAAACTGACCCACGGAATGTTCTCTCCCAACCCGGAAGGCATCCGCAAGTTCTTCGCAATGCAGCTTCAGGCCTGCGGCGTGGACTACTTTGACTTCTATCTGCTGCATGCCCAGAATACAGATTACTATCGTGACTTCAGGGCCTGGAAGGCATACGAAACCGCATTCGAGCTCAAGAAAGAGGGCAAAGTGCGCCACGTGGGACTCTCCTTCCACGACAAGCCGGAACTTCTGGAACAGATACTCACAGATTTCCCCGAGCTGGAACTGGTCCAGCTGCAGTTCAACTATATCGATTTTGACGACGAGGGGATACAGTCCCGCCGTTGCTACGAGGTGTGCGAGCGCTTTGGCAAGCCGGTGGTGATAATGGAGCCGGTCAAGGGAGGCATGCTGGCAAATCTGCCAGAAGATGCCGCACAGCCGCTCAAAGAACTCGGCACCGGCGCCAGCGCAGCTAGTTACGCCATCCGCTTTGCCGCATCGTTCCCACAGAACATTATGGTACTCAGCGGAATGAGCAACCTGGAGCAGATGCGCGACAACCTCTCTTACATGAGCGATTTCAAGCCCCTGGACGACAACGAAATGGCCGCCATCGCCCGCGTCAACGAGATAATGGCCACCAAGCGGGTCATCGCCTGCACCGGCTGCCGCTACTGCACTGACGGCTGTCCCATGAACATCCCCATCCCCGATATCTTCTCTGACCTCAACTCCAAAGAGTTCCATCCCACCGACTGGAACAGCGACTGGTACTTCTCCATCCACATCCAGAACCACGGCAAGCCATCAGAATGTATCGGGTGCGGACAGTGCGAAAGCGTCTGCCCCCAACACCTGCCAATCATAGACACCCTCAAGCAGGCCGCAGAGGCATTCGAGACCAATTCGAGTGCTGGCGAGTAACACGCTGATTATTAGCATAAAACAAAAACCAACCCCCACGAAATAGTGAGGGTTGGTTTTTATAATAGCCTGTTACATAGCCGGTTATCCACCAGGCCCAATCAGGCCCACAAAGGCCCGCCAGACTTACCAGCCCAGAATCTTCTTGAAGTCGTACTCCTCGGGGTTGGCAACAAACTTCTTGGCGGCTTCGTAGTCGTCAGCAGTGATGTAGTGGCAGATGTGGTTGTAGTAGTTCTGCGCGATGCCGCCGTCGATAGCTACGCGGCGCGGCGGAATCTTGCCGTCGGCCTGCTGCAGATCCTTCAGGTAGAGAGGATGTGCTTCGCCGTTTACATCGACATAAACCATGCAGCCGGTCTCGCCCTTGCTGAAGAGCTCGTATGCACCCATAGCCAGCTCAGAGCAGTAGGTCAGATCGTAAGCGATGGGATCCTGGCAGCGGACGTCGTAGCCGATCTCTACCGGACGGGTCTTGATCTTGAGGCCGATCTTCTTGAACTCCTTCTCAAGGATATCGTTGAACAGGACGGCTTTGCTGATCTTGCCAAGCTCCGGATGGCCGTGCTCGTCGTAGGTCATGGTAACGCCGGCAGACTTGATCTCCTGGGGATCGAGGTCGTGGAACACACCCTCTGCAACAACCACGGTACCGTAGCCGATACCGAGGATCTTGCGCTTGATGATGGTGGAGATGGCCAGCTTGACAATCTTGTCAAGACTGATGGCGGTCTTGTTGAACATCTCCGGGATGATGGTCATCGGGCAGTGGGTTGCCTCGCCGATTCCGAGTGCCAGATGGCCGGCAGAACGACCCATAGCGCTAATAAGCAGCCAGTTGCCAGAAGTGCGTGCATCTTCGTATACGGTGCGTGCGATATGCGCCCCCTCGTCCTTGGCGCTGTTGAAGCCAAAGGTCGGGGTATTGTTGGGCAGCGGCAGGTCGTTGTCGATGGTCTTGGGCACATGGATGTTGCTGATAGGATAGTTCTTCGCGGAGAGGAACTTGGCGATGCGGTTTGCGGTAGAAGCGGTATCATCGCCGCCGACGGTTACCAGAAGCTTGATGTTGTTCTCCTGGAACAGGGGGAGGTTGAAATTCTTCTCAAAATCCTCGTCGGTGGGTTTGAAACGGCTCATCTGCAGGTAACTGCCGCCGCGGTTAAAATATGCGTCTGCCTTGAAGAAATCGATATCTTCTGTGCGGGGATTCTTGCTGAAAAGACCGGAATAACCACCGTGCAGGCCGATTACGCGATAACCGTTGGTAAGGAAAGTTTTTGCTACGGAGCAAACGACGGTGTTCATGCCCGGAGCGGGGCCGCCACCGCAAAGGATAATGATGGAATCTTTCATAAATGCTAATAATTCAAAATTGTGGCAAATGTACAAAAAAACCCTTTGGCGCAAACGGGCTCCGTAAGGTTTTTTTCTGTATATTTGCCGGATAGATTCCATTATAATGGCCAAGATTTCAAAATCGGTTGCGAAAGCGCGCATCGAAGCGCTGTCAGAGGAGTTAAAGAGGCATAATTACAATTATTATGTCTTGAATAATCCTGTCATTACCGATTTTGAATTCGACCTCAAGATGCAGGAGTTGCAGGCGCTGGAGGCGATGTTCCCGGAACTGGTACTCCCCGACTCCCCGACACAGAGAGTAGGCAGCGATATAGAAGCCGGCAAAGATGAAAGCCAGCCGGCTAAAGAAGATGCAGCATCCGCTGACGCGCCCCACACCCAACGGGCTGTCAAATTCCAGCAGATTCCCCACAGATACCCAATGCTCTCGCTGGGCAATACCTACAGCGCAGAGGAGATGTCGGCATTCTGCACGAAGCTGGAGGCGGAGCAGGGCCAGGCTTTAGAGTATTCCTGCGAGCTAAAGTTTGACGGCGTGGCGATATGCCTGACCTATGAAGACGGCACCCTTACAAAGGCGGTGACCCGCGGCGACGGCATCAAGGGCGACAACGTGATAGACAACGTCCTCACGATAAAGTCGATACCGCGCCAACTGAAGCCGGGCAGCTGGCCCCGTGAATTCGAAATCCGCGGCGAGATATTCATGCCCTACGCCGCCTTTGAGGCGCTCAACAAAGAGAAGGACGAGATTGGCGAGCAGCCGTTTGCCAACCCCCGCAACGCCGCTAGCGGCAGCCTCAAGCTGCAAAGCAGCGCCCAGGTGGCAGGCCGCGGCCTGGACTGCGTGCTCTACCACATGCTTGGCGATGGGCTCCCGTTCAACACCCACAGCGAAGCGATTGCAGCCGCAGCATCCTGGGGCCTTCCCACAAGCGAGCTCTCGCAGGTTAGAAGAGGGGCTGCAGACGTGCTGGATTATATCAGCTACTGGGACACCCGCCGCAAGGCGCTCCCCTACGCCACCGACGGCGTAGTTATCAAGATAAACGACCTGCAGCTGCAGAAGCGGCTGGGCTTTACCGCCAAGTCGCCCCGCTGGGCAACCGCATACAAGTTCAAGCCGGAGCAGGCGCTCACCCCGCTCAAAAGCATCGATTACCAGATAGGGCGCACCGGAGCCCTGACCCCGGTGGCGAACCTGGAACCGGTCCCCCTGTCGGGAACCATAGTGAAGCGGGCCTCGCTGCACAACAAAGACCAGATGGACCTGCTGGACATACACATCGGCGACTGGGTTTATGTAGAAAAGGGGGGCGAAATCATCCCCAAGATAACGGGCGTGGAGCTTTCCAAACGGCCGGATGACGCACGCAGGCCCGACTTCCCCACCCTCTGTCCCGACTGCGGCACCCCTCTGGTGCGGGACGAGGACCAGGCGCGGCACTACTGCCCCAACCGCACCGGCTGCCCCACCCAGATAAAATCGGCATTTGTCCATTTTGCCAGCCGCGACGCCATGGACATCCTGGCGGGCGACGCCACCATAGACCAGCTCTACAACCTCAACCTGATACGCCGCCTAAGCGACCTTTACAGTCTTACCAAAGAGCAGCTGATGCAGCTGGAGGGGTGGCAGGAGCGCTCCTGCGACAATTTCCTGGACAGCCTGCAAAAGAGCAAGGAGGTCCCCTACGCACGCGTGCTCTATGCCCTGGGAATCCGCCACATAGGCAAGACCACCGCCAAACTGCTCTCGAGGCACTTCCCCGACATAGACACCCTGGCCGCTGCCACCATCCAGCAGCTCGCCGAGATAGAGGATATAGGCGATATTGTGGCTGCATCCATAGCCGATTACTTTGCCAACCCCGACAACCTGAAACTGATAGAAGAGCTCCGCTCCGCCGGCCTTCAATTCAGCGGCGAGGGCGCATCGGCACAGGTCTCCGACCTTTTAAAAGGGAAGTCGATAGTGGTTTCTGGCGTATTCTCCATATCCCGGGAAGAGATCAAGGCGCTCATCGAGGCCAACGGCGGCAGCGCCACCGGCAGCGTGAGCGGCAAGACCAGCTACCTTCTGGCGGGCGACAAGCCCGGCGACGCAAAGGTCAAAAAGGCCAACTCGCTTGGCATCGATATATTAGACGAACAGCAGTTCTATAGCATGATAGGCAGATGAGCGAGTTCCGGGCACATATCAAAGAGACCGTAGGCGATTGGATCGAGGCCATCAAGAACCTGCTTGAGTTCCTGACCTACGATATCTGGCGCCTCGATTTCTCCAAGCCGCAGCGACTCAGCGAGAAGGTAGCGCACCGCCTGCGGGTCGCCATCCTCACCGGGAGCCGCTACACCACCGGCCGCATCGGCCGCGAATCGGTGTTCCTGACCTACTACTCCATGCTCTCCATGGTGCCGCTGGTGGCCATAGTGCTGTTCGTATCCTGGAGCTTTGGCCTGGACAGGCAACTGATAGACCTGGTCCAGCCCTATATCGGCGACAACAAACGCATCGCCGACATGATTCTGGACTGGGCCGGCAACATAGTGAGCCAGACCCGCAACGGCATATTCGGCATCATCAGCTTTGGGACATTCCTGTGGATTGTAATATGGCTGCTGCTGAGCATAGAGGACACCTTCAACCACATCTGGAACGTCAAGCGCACCCGCAACTTCTTCAAGAGCATCGGCATCTACCTGCTGATCCTGGTGCTGATTCCGTTCGTGCTGCTTTTCTTCCTCTACGGGGTCGGCTACTACACATCGGTAATCAGCGAGCTGGACGGACTGGGAAACAGCCCGGTGATACAGTTCTTCGCCTCCACATCGTACTGGGTCATCCTCTACGGTGCCGCGGTGTTGGTGTTCACCCTGATGTACAAGTATATCCCGCACGTACATGTCAAATTCCACTACTGCCTCAAAGCGGCGTTGTGGTCGGCTCTGGTATTCGTTTTGCTGCAATACCTCTACCTGGAAACGCAGATGATGGTTACCAAGCTCAGCGGCGTGTACGGTGCCTTTGCCGCCATCCCGCTGATGATGGTATGGCTCAACTACAGCTGGCAGATTATCCTCTTCGGGGTATACCTGACCTATTCGTATGAGCACGTAGACGATTTCGATCCGGACAAGGACGAACTGTTCAACCACAGGCGTTCTAAGCGCGAGCAGCGGCGCAACGAGCGGCGCAAGGCGATCCGCCAGGTAACCCGGGCGGCCGGCAGCGGGAAAAACGACAAGTGTTAACGATTTAAAAGTGACTTTCTGATGAGCAGCACATTTACGGCAGCGGACGAACAGTTGATAAGGCACGAGTTTGAAAAATTGCGCCTTGTAAGCCTCAAGCGCTGCGCCGACCAGGAGCAGTACAATCTGGTGCTGAAGGCGTTCGAATTTGCCAATGAAGCCCACCGGAATGTCCGCCGCCGCAGCGGTGAGCCCTACATACTGCACCCCATAGCGGTGGCCAGGATAGTGGTGCAGGAGATCGGGCTGGGCTGCAAATCCATCTGCGCCGCCCTGCTTCACGATGTTGTAGAGGACACCGAATACACTGCCGATGATATCCGCCAGGTTTTCGGCGACAAGATTGCAATGCTGGTAGACGGCCTCACCAAGATCAAGAGCGCCCTTGACAACGACAATCTTCGGGAAGAGCCCTCTTCGCGCAGCATGCAGGCAGAGAACTTCAAGCGGATTCTGCTAACCCTTAACGACGATGCCCGCATCGTGCTCATAAAACTGGCCGACCGCCTGCACAACATCCGCACCATAGGCTTCATGCCCGAATACAAGCGCATCAAGATCCTTAGCGAGACGATGTATATCTTCATCCCGCTTGCCCACCGCCTTGGCCTTTACAACATCAAGAGCGAGATGGAGGATGTGTGGATGCAGTACAACGAACCGCTGGAATACAGCAAGATAGACGCCGAGCTGGTGAGCACGATGGAGACCAGGGGGGAGAACATAGAGCGCTTCGTGGCAGAGCTGGAGGAGATGATGCGCGAAAACGGAATCCAGGCGCGCATAGTAAAACGGCTCAAGAGTCCCTACTCTATCTGGCGCAAGATGCAGGTGAAGCATATCCCCTTTGAGCAGATATACGACACCTACGCCGTGCGGATAGTGTTTGTCCCCGACAAGCAGCCCAGCGAGGCCGACCAGTGCTGGAGTCTGGCGCGCATGATTACCCGCCGCTACCCCTGCAACGAGAACCGCAACCGCAACTGGGTCGATACCCCCAAGGTGAACGGATACGAGGCGCTGCACCGCACCGTGATGTACATGGGCATGTGGATAGAGGTACAGATACGCACAGAACGGATGAACGCCATCGCAGAGCGCGGAGTCGCCGCCCACTGGGCATACAAGCAGGGGGTATTTATCAACGAGGGCGAGAACGGCCTCAACCGCTGGCTCAAGCATGTGCAGGAGATTCTGGAGAATCCCGATGCCAACGCGCTGCAGTTCCTGGACGATATCCACAAAGAGCTGCTCTCGTCCGAGATATATGTCTTCACCCCCACCGGCGAGGCCCGCAGCCTGCCCAAGGGGGCAACCGCCCTCGACTTTGCGTTCGATATCCACACCCAGATAGGATGTCACGCCATCGCCGCCAAGGTCAACATGAAGCTGGTGAACCTATCCACAGTACTGGCAAACGGCGACCAGGTGGAGATCATCACATCGGAATCGGCAAAGGTAAAGCGCGAGTGGCTGGCGTTCCTCAAAACGATGTCGGCCCGCAATGCGGTAATAGGCGCCCTGAAGGATATGGGCAAGGACAACGTCTCGCACGGGATGAACATGTTACGCGACGAACTGGGCAAGCGTGGCATCCAGATGCAGACCCGCGTGCTGCGCAAGATGATAGACTATTACAAGATCACCGGCGGCAAGGACGAACTCTACAACAAGATCGGCATCGGCCTTATAGACCTGGCAGAGCTGGACACCGTGCTCAAGACCAACGCCCGGCAGCGCAACGTCCAGATGTGGGGCTTCAAGCTGATGGAGGCCAACTCCAGGCGGATAAAGAGCCTGATAGACGAAAGCACCGTGGTCTTCCGCGCCTCGGAGTGCTGCCACCCTATCCCGGGCGACAAGGTCGGCGGCGTGCTGGACGGCAACAACACCGTAACCATCCACAAGACCAGCTGCCCCGAATACACCAACATAGCCGCCACCAACGGCGACAAGCTGGTTGCGGTGCGCTGGAGCAAGCACTTCATGATGTCCTACCTTGCCCGGATATCGATATCGGGCATCGACCGCATGGGCATCCTCAACGAGGTCACCAACGAGCTCAGCAACAAGCTGGGCATCAACCTCAGGAAGATATCCATAGAGGCGCACGACGAGATTTTCGAGGGGTACATAGACCTCTATGTGCACGACCGCGCCGATTTGGACAACATCATAGCGGCATTTTCCAGAATCAACGGAATTGAAAAAGTAACACGATCAGACATCGAATAATGGACAAACACAGGCTCATAGCGGCGCTTCTGATAATAACGACAGCCATCTGCTGCGTTGTTTCCCACTCCTGTGCCAACACCAAGGCCTCCCCGATGGGCGGCCCCAAGGACACTATTCCCCCGGTGATAATTGCGGTGACACCGCCACAGGGCGACACTGCCTTCCCGCTTGTGGGCGGCACGGTAAAGATCCGGTTTGACGAATATACCGTGGTCAAGGACGCCAACCAGATACTGCTCTCGCCCCCGCACAAGAAGAAACCCAAGACAAAGGTCAAGGGCAGGGATATCGTGGTGACATTCCAGGATACCCTCAGGGAGAATACCACCTACACCATAGACTTCGGCAACGGACTTGCCGACAACAACGAGAGCAACATCGCTCCCCGCTTTGTATACGCCTTCTCTACCTGCGACACGCTGGATTCAATGTATATCTGCGGTACGGTGGTCGATGCAGAGAGCATGACTCCCATAAAGAACGCCCTGGTATCGCTCTACCGCGAATTCCGCGATTCATCGTGCTTGATACTGCTGCCCGACGCCGCCGGACGCAGCGACGACTGGGGGTTCTTCACGATCCGCAACATAAAGCCGGTACCCTACTGGATATACGCCACCACAGATGAGAACAACGACTACCTGTATAATCTGGGAGAGGAGAAGGTCGGCTTCTGCGACACTGCGATAACTCCCCATACGGTGGTGCGCGATTCGATCTACGAGCTGCTGAGCTTCAATATGAAAGATACCCTGGAGTGCCTTGCCCGCAAGGGTCAGGTGCAGCTTGCCGTGTTCAAGGAGTTCTTCGCCGCCCAGTTCATCAAGGAGAAGGGGCGCAAGAGGGACAAGTGCGGCTATGTAACCTTTAGCGCACCCAACGTAGAGGTGAGTTCCTTCCAGATACTGGGAGTGGATTCCAGCGACATCATAATGCAGTATTCGCCCCAGCGGGACAGCTTTGACTTCTGGCTGAACACCAAATATCCCCCGGAAGACAGCCTGTTCATGACCATCTCCTACATGAAGACCGACAGCACCGGAGCCCTGGCGCTCACCACAGAAGAGATTGCGGCCGCCATCCCCAAAGACCAGGTGGCCAAGGCCAAGACAGAAGAGGGGCGCAAGGCGGCCGAGGCTGACACCCTCACCGATTTGAAAATCACCCTCACCGATACCAATGTAGAGCAGGACGGCATCACACTGGAGTTCAGCGTCCCGGTAATCGAGATGCATCTGGATTCGATAGTGCTGCTCTCCACCAACACCCGCAACCAGACCGACACCACCGCCTTTACGTTCACGCAGGATACCACCAACATAATGAGGTTTGTGCTGCAGAACACAGAGGCCTACAAACCAGGATACAAATACTCCCTGAACATACCGGAAGCCACCTTCTTTGACGTGTACGGCCGCAAGAACAAGCGGGAGCAGAAAGATTTCCAGCTGCCCAACACAGAGAACCTGAACAGCCTGATGCTTAACATAACCGGCACGAACGGCCGCAGGTTCATAGTGGACCTGACCGACGACAAGTGCAAGAAGGTATTCCGCAAATATGAAGTGTTGAAAGACGGCGAGTACTTCTTCCCCTACATCGCAGACGGCAAATACTCCATCCGCATAACCGAAGACCGCAACCACAACGGCCTGTTCGATACCGGCAACCTGCTCAAATGGCAGCAGCCGGAGCCCATGAAACTGTTCAAGCTGCCCGACGGGACATCGGTATTCGGGATACAGGAGCAGATGGAGATTTACCAGGATATCGACCTGACTAACCTGTTCGAACAATGATCAGACGGATAATATACACCCTGTTGCTGCTCTGCATACCAGCTGCCGGGTTGCTGGCACAAGGTCCCGGGAAACCCCTGGGTGGCAAAGCCGCCCTGGAGAACCCGCCGGCGGCAGAGAACGAGAACCCCGGCGCCCAGGTGGACACGGTGTTCACCATACCCGATTATAACGCAGAACTCCCCTCGGGAGCCGACATCCTGCGCCAGGACGTGAGCGTGAAGCCCGAGAAGAAGTTCCACAGCACCCACATGATAGGCCTCCGTTACGGCGTGAGTCTGGCCTCTGCACAGTTCAGCCCAGACCTGCGCCCCGGCAAGGTGTGGAATTTCCACAACTACGGCATCGTTTATACCTACTACAACGACCTGTGGGACATGCTCGACAACTTTGGCACGCAGGTAATCGCCCGCCTGGGCAACGAAGGCTTCACCACAGACTATAACATCAACATGAAGTATACCGTGGCAGAGCTGGATATGATGTGCAACCTGCGCTTCAACATCAACCGGCTGCGCATCTTTGCCAATGTCGGCCCGTATGCCGGCTACCGAATAGGCAACGACCGCCCCGGCGGCGAGTGGCTTTACACCGACAACCGCTTCGACTACGGACTGATATTCGGCGGCGGTGCCGGAATAATGTTCGGCCCGTTCGAGTTCCAGCTGGAGACCAACTACAAGTGGGGGCTCAGCAGCTACTACCACACCTACTTCTACAGCGACGAATACTGGCTGTTTGCATATCCACGTGTATACCTTTTCAGCGGTACGCTATATTATAAATTCTAGATGAAATACCTCTCCTGCAAAATAGGCGGCATTACCATAGGCCACGGCTATCCCATCGCCGTGCAGTCGATGTGCAACACAGATACGCTGGACATTGCTGCCAGCGTTTCGCAATGCGAGGCGCTTTCCCGCGCCGGGTGCGACATAATCCGCCTCACCACGCAGGGGGTGCGACAGGTCGATGCGCTCGCACAGATAAAGGCACAGCTTCGCGCAAAAGGGATTGAAACGCCCCTTGTGGCAGATATCCACTTCAATGCCGATGTAGCCCTTGCCGCCGCCCGCGTTGCAGAAAAGGTCCGCATCAACCCGGGCAACTTCTCCAGGGATTTCGACATCGCACGGGCAAAATTCGCCGCCCTGACAGACCTTTGCCGCCAAACGGGTTGCGCAATACGCATCGGGCTAAACCACGGTTCGCTGGGAGAACGCATCACCGCCGCCTACGGCGATACTCCGCTGGGGATGGCCCGCGCTGCTATGGAGTGGCTGCAGATGGCCGCAGAACGCGACTTTACCAACATCACGGTATCGCTCAAATCCAGCAACACCAAAGTGATGGCAGATGCCTACCGGATGCTTTACCGCATGATGGCAGAAGAGCTCGGGATGGTATTCCCGGTGCACGTGGGCGTGACGGAAGCGGGTGCGGGCGATACCGGCCGCATCAAGTCGGTGGTGGGAATCGGCACCCTGCTGCGCGAAGGTATCGGCGACACGATACGCGTTTCGCTTACAGAAGATCCGGTGAACGAGATTCCGGTGGCAAAGGCGCTCCGTACGCTGGCAGCCTCCCCCGCCCCGGAACCAGGCCAGACATCGTTCATCATAGATGCCACAGACCACGACGATTTCATTATCAAGGCCGCATATATGGCCGGTCCTGATCTTCTGGACCATCGCACCGACGATTTTCAGATGCACGCCACCGTTGCCGCCAGCGAGCTGGACGCAGCACAGATCGATGCCTTCAAGGACGACCTTATGCAGGCCTGCCGCAGACGCTTTACCAAGCCCGAATATATCGCCTGCCCCGGCTGCGGACGCACCCTGTACGATATCCAGTCGCTCCTGAAAAAGATAATGGATGCCACCGGGCAGTTCGCCGGGGTCAAGATCGCCGTGATGGGATGCATAGTAAACGGCCCGGGCGAGATGGCCGACGCCGACTATGGCTACGTAGGCGAAGGGGGCGGAAAGGTGACCCTTTACAAGGCCGGTGAGCCGGTGCTGCGCGGAATCCCGCAGGAAGAGGGGGTAGAAAAACTGGTCGCACTTATAAACGGCACCCTTAAAGTATGAAACGCTCCGCCGCCATCCTGCTCGTAATTTTCCTGTTTACGGGCGCTGTAAATCTCTCTGCCCAGACCAAGCGTAACCTTGCAAAATGGTTCGCACCCATGTGCGACAAGATAGAAGATTATCTGCAGGGGCGCACCACCATGAACGGCAACATAAGCGTAGAGCGCATCGCCATAAAGAACCAGAAGACGCTACAGATCTACTTCTCGCGCTATCTTAGCGACTGCACGCTGCGCAGCGACGACCTTCCCGCGATATACGATATCATCGCCAGCCAAATGCCGGAGAACTACCGCTCTTACCGCAACAATTGCGAAGCGTTTGCCGGCGGCACGCCTCTGGAAAGCCTGGTCGGACGCTATGCCAGCGGACTTGGACGCGATGCCGCGGCAAAGGGCAACGCCTTTGACCGGTGCCAGACGCCGCTGGTAAGGAATATCTCCCGCGGGACAGAGGCCTACAAGGGACTTCAAGGGCGCCACATCGCCCTCTGGCAGAGCCACGGTTACTACTACGACCAGAGCCAGAGCCGGTGGAAATGGCAGCGTCCGCGACTGTTCTGCACTGTAGAAGACCTTTATACCCAGAGCTACGTGCTCCCGTTCCTGGTGCCGATGCTGGAGAATGCCGGGGCGGTGGTGATGCTGCCGCGAGAGCGCGACATCCAGACAGCAGAGCTGATTGTGGACCGCGACACCAGCCCGCGCGACGGCACCTACAGCGAGACCGATGCAGAGAAAGAGTGGCGCGATGCCCCCGGCAAGGGCTTTGCACACATCCGTGAGATATATCGCCAGGGGGAGAATCCCTTTATGGACGGCGGCGCCCGGCAGGCAGAATCCGTTCTGCAGGAGGGGGATGCATCCATAGCAAAATGGGAACCCGACATTAAAAACAGTGGCGAATATGCCGTTTACATTTCATACGTAACCCTCCCGGAGAGTACCACCGGGGCGCTATACACCGTGAACCACAACGGCGGCAGCACCCGGTTCCTGGTGAATCAGACGATGGGCGGCGGCACCTGGATATATCTTGGAACCTTCGGTTTCAGCAAGGGCGCTGCCAACCAGGGCGTCACCCTTAGCAATTTTACCGGCCGCTACGGCGAAGTTGTCACCGCCGATGCCGTCAAGTTTGGCGGCGGCATGGGCAACATCGCCCGCAACCCCTATCCCACAGACGAGAACGACAAGCCGCGCAAGTTCGACTTCGAGGCAGAGACAGAGATATCCGGATATCCCCGCTGGTGCGAAGGCTCCCGCAGCTGGCTGCAGTGGGCCGGGATGAACGACACCATCTACTCCACCACCCGCTTCGTAGATGATTATGTAGATGACTACCGCAGCCGGGCGCTGTGGGTCAACGCCCTCTGTGGCGGCTCGGTGCGCAATCCTTCAGAACCGGGCTACGCCATCCCCCTGGACCTCTCCCTGGCCTTCCACTCCGATGCCGGCATCACCCGCACCGATTCCATCGTGGGGACGCTGGCCATCTACACCCGCCTCTCCGAGGGGGAAAAGATATATCCGACGGGAGGCAGCCGCGACATCGGGCGCGAATTTGCCGACATCGTCCAGACACAGGTCGTAGAAGATATCCGCGCCACCTTTGACCCCGACTGGAGCCGGCGCAGCCTCTTGGACCGCTCATACTTCGAGAGCCGCGTGCCTTATGTGCCAGCCATGCTGCTGGAGCTGCTCTCGCACCAGAACTTTGCCGACATGCGCTTCGGGCTGGACCCGGCCTTTCGCTTTGTCGCTTCGCGGGCCGTGTACAAAGGGATGCTTAAGTTCCTGGCCTACGTCAACGACACCGACTATGTAGTGCAGCCGCTGCCGGTAAGTTCCCTTGCCGCAGATATCAGAAATGGCAGCGCATGCCTCAGCTGGGAACCGACCCCCGATTTTCTGGAGCCATCTGCCTTTGCAGAGAGCTATGTGGTGTATACCCGCATCACCGATCCCGACAAGGCCGGCGAAATGGCCGGCACGCCTGAAGCGGGGCTGGACGGTTTTGACAACGGAGTTGCGGTTAATACCAATTCGTATCAGGTCAAGCTTTCGCCCGGGAAGATATACAGCTTCAAGGTGGCGGCCGTCAACGCCGGGGGCGAAAGCCTCTGCCACGAGATTGTCTCCGTAGGGCTTGCAGGCACTTCCAAGAGCGCCGACGTTGTGATAATCAACAATTTTGACCGCATATCTGCCCCGGCATCGTTTGCCAGCGCCGATACCACCCTGGCCGGCTTCGCCTGCCATACAGACGGCGGTGTCCCCTATCTGCGCGACATATCCTTCTGCGGCGAGCAGTACGAATTCCGCCGCAGCGCCGGCCATCTAACCACAGAGCCGTCGTCGTTCGGCGCAAGCTACGGCGACAAGGAAACCCAGGTTATTGCCGGCAACACCTTTGATTTTGCACTGCTTCACGGCGCGGCATTCTTGCACTCCGGACACAGTTTTGTATCCGTTACGCGCGATGCGGTGTGCCGCGGCCGCGTAAACCTTGATAAATACCGCATTTGCGACGTTATATGCGGCAAGCAGGTCAGAACACCTACCAGCTACCAAATCGTCCGTAACGGGAAAGAAACGGCCCGTAAACGGGTCATATCCTACAGTGTCTTCCCCGCCCCGCTGCGGGAGGCGCTTTCTGCCTTCACCGCCAAGGGCGGCGGACTGCTGGTTTCCGGCGCCTATGTGGCCAGCGACAGTTTCGACCGCATATACGATTTTGAGGTTGACCCCGCGATGCAGGCAGAAGAACTGGCGCCGGAGCAGAAGTTTGTGGGCGATGTCCTGAAATGCCAGTGGATCACCAACAAGGGGAGCAGCACCGGCAGCGTACGTACCGTAAAGAGTCCGTACAGGTTCGACACCGGATGCCGATACCACTTCTTTACAAAGCCCAACGGCGTGCGCTACTGCGTGGAATCGCCCGACGGCATGGACGCGGCCAAAGGGGCCTTTGTGGTGATGCGTTACAGCGACAGCGGCATCGGTGCCGCAGTCGCATACCGCGGAGCGGACTATCGGTGCATTACCCTGGGCTTCCCCCTGGAAACCCTCAAGAGCCAGTCTGATATCAACGCCTTTATCAGCGACGCCGCTGATTTCCTGAAATAAAAAAAGGCAGCCTTGCGGGCTGCCCTTCAATCTATTCAGGTTTCTGCTACTTTGCAGCCTCTGCCTCGGCCTCGGCAATCATTGCCTGGTTGGCGGTGATGTAAACCTCTACCCGGCGGTTCTGCGCACGCCCATCCTTGGTCTCGTTGGAGGCTACGGGCATCGAATAGGACTTGCCTTCTGTTGTCATGCGCTCTGCCGCGATGCCGGCATCCGTAAGGAAACTCTTCACAGAATTTGCGCGTTCCAGAGAAAGACGCTCGTTTACCGCATCGCTGCCGGTGTTATCCGTATGCCCCCAGATGGTGATGTCGGTCTCTGGCATGTCGGCCATAGTGGCAGCAAACTCTTTAAGCGATTTCTTGGCCACGTCGCTAAGATTGGATTTGTTGGTTGCGAAAAGGATTCCGCTCTCAAAGGTAACCTTTACCGATGTCAGGTTATTTGCGTCGGTAACGGTCTCTACCTTGGCCCCCTCGAGGGCTTTCAGCTCCTCTGCCTTCTTGTCCATCTTGTCACCGATAATGGCACCGGCACCTGCGCCCACAATTGCACCGATCGCAGAACCGATGGCAGCACTTTTGGCATCCTTGCCCAGCAGCGCACCAGCTGCGGCACCCGCAGCAGCACCGCCACCACTGCCGATAGCGGTACCCTTGGCCAGGTTGGACCAGGTACCACAACTACTTAGAATCATGCAAACGCCTGCGGCGAGTAAAATAAATTTCTTCATATTCTATTTTTTATTCAAATGAGCTGCATAAAGCTCTAATAATCCATTATATACCTCAGACGGCATACCCTCCGTTTCACTCCTTAACCGCTCCAGCAGCCGCTCGCGGTCTTCTGCCGTATAGAGGCCCTGGCGCAGGTAGTTGTCGCTGCCGGAAAGGATATCGGCCGCCGCATAGTTGGTTGGCCAGAGTTTGAACAGGCCGCTTATCCGCTCGTCCACAATCTTTGCCAGGACGCGGAACTTGTCGTTGTGCTGGGCGCTGTCGGCCTTGAGCAGCTCCTCCTTTGTGAGCGGCTTGCCAAAGGCGATGTGGATACGCCCCTTCTGCTGCCTGAGCCCCTGGAGCATGCTGTTGACATCTTCCCCGGGCTGCTTGTGGTAATACCCCTGACGCGCCTTGGTAATCTGCTCCAGCACCTTGAGCGCACCGCAGGTTTCGTATTCGTAGGATATGGCGACCGGCATCAGCTTAAGCTCCGAGAAATTCTCGAAGAAGCTGCCCGTGCCGCTCATGTCCAGCATCTTCAGCAGACCCTGCTCCGTACGGTCGTACCCGTCTTTGGTGCGGCCGCTGCGGTGAGCTATCCACACCGACCGTTCTCCGGATGAAACCTTGCCCCGGATATAAGACGACAGCACCTTGGAGGTGGTATACACCACGCGCGGGTTGTCGCTGCGCACCACCTTTATCATGCGGTTTGCCCGCATCACCGCCTCAATTTCCGGTGTGTCCAGCAGATTGTCTCCAGCCGCTATCTCCGTTGTGGGCAGATTGTTGGAAAACATGGTCAGCTCTATAAGCGCCGGATCCAGGATAATATCGCGATGGGTAGAGAGAAGCACGAACTTTTCTACTGAACCATCGCTATTGATAAACGACTCCAATCCACTGTAGCTAAGGCTACTGTGTGTGAGCTCAAGATCCCTGAGCACCACCTTGGATATGACCTTGTCCTGGAATTCGTCTATAGAGCGGCAGCTGCTTATCAGCTCCGGCAGGTATCCCTCTTCCCTGTCGGGAAACAAAAACTTGCCGGAAGAAGCCACCAGCGGACTCTGCGCCATCACGGGCATTACCGCCGCCGCCTCGGCATCGGTATAGGGCCTGATATCTTTGTAGACGTCTTCCATCTCAATCATTTCTTATTGTGAGGGTCACGCATGCAGACACCCCCATCACCGCCGCCGCAAGGGCGCCGGAAACAATAGGCAGGGCACTCATCTGCACCTCAACCACATAATCTATCGTTGCCATAACGGCAAAAAGGGCAATCGAAACCGCAAGCAGGGCATACCACAGACGCCAGCGCAACACACTGTGCAGCAGCAACACCACCACAATCAGCGCCACCGGGAACATCAGCAGATAATATGGCCGGCCAAAGGCCAGCGCCATCGCGGCAAATATCACAACCGCCACGCAACTGCCAAACAGCCATCCTTTCGCATGGCGGATGGCAGCCACTTTTGCAGCGCTGGAGCGCAGCGAGCTGGCTGTAGACCTTCTTTTTGCGCCGAACAGACCCGATGTATACACAAATGCCGATATTGCCGCAACCGCAGCCAGCAGCGCAAAAAAGGCCACCGCACCCCAGGTTTCGCCCATCGGCAGTTTAGAGACCAGAAAACCTGCCACGAAAGCAACCGCAACCGCCACAACCGCCTTGCAGATGTAAGAAAGAATCTGCTTGGCAGGCATCTTGCCGCGCACCACACTGAAGCAGATAAGGGCGCACAGCAGTGCCACGGCTATGGAACACAGCAGGATCGTCAGGCCATTATTGGCCGCAAGTCTATCCAGAAATATCAACATTACCAGATATTTTCAACAAATATGCAAAAAATTCCAACAAATACAATGCCTATCTGCGCTTCAAAAGAGAAGAGTCGCCATAACTTAGAAAGCGGAATCCGTTTTCAAGCGCAAAGCGGTACTGATCGCGCCACTGCTCCCCGATAAATGCGGCGATAAGCAGCAGCAATGTGCTCTTGGGCTGGTGGAAATTTGTAACCAGATAATCCACCACGCGGTATCTGAAGCCCGGGACTATTATTAATCTTGTCCTTGCGGTGATTTTATCTAAATCATTATCATCAAGATATTTGATTAGTGCAGATATCGCCTCCTGAGTAGTTACGGCATAACCCTGTTCGCGATACGGCTCCCACTGATCCACGTCACCCGGAGCACCCGCCTCTAAGCAATGCACACCCAGGTAATAGAGCGATTCCAGCGTCCTGGTAGAGGTCGTCCCCACAGATATCACCTTACCTGTGCCGATGTAGCCCAGAAGAGTATTCAGGAAGGCTTTTGTAACCACAAAGGGCTCGCTGTGCATGTTGTGCTCCGCAACATTGTCCCCTTTTACGGGGAGAAAAGTCCCGGCACCGACATGCAGCGTGACATAACCGGTTTCGATACAGCGGCTGCGGATGGAAGCCATCACCCTGGAAGTAAAGTGCAAACCGGCCGTAGGTGCCGCCACAGAGCCCTCCCAGCGGGCATAAGTGGTCTGATAGCGGGTATAATCTATGGTTTCTGTGTCGCGGTTAAGATAGGGCGGAATTGGCATGTTGCCACACATCTCCATTATGCGCGAGAACGATTCGCCGCCCTGCCAGCTGAATTCCACAATGCAGGTGTTATCCAGCCGTTCAACCATCACCGCCGTAAGGTGCAACGCCTCCAGAGCGGTGGCATCATCCCCATGGCAATGGTCGGTAACCAGGGTTACAGGTCCCTTGAAACGCTTGAGATTCCCTACCATACACTTAAAGCGGCAACTTGAGGTAGACGCGAAACAAACCTGATAGTCAGAAGGCTGATATGGTTCAAGACAGAATATCTCTATAAGGGCGCCACTCTCGCGACGGAAGAATATTCTGGCCGGAATAACCTTGGTCTCGTTAAACACCATAAAGGCGTTTTCAGGCAAATAAGCGGCGATATTCCGGAAGGATTCCTTGATAAAATTACCGTCCAGATTAATCAGCAGGTTTGAATCGTCCCTGTCTGGGAGCGGATAGCGGGCAATCCTGCCGTCGGGGAGGGGATAATCGTAGTTGTTTATATCGATATCTACACGCATTTTCTCACGATTTGGAGCAAAGGTAAAAAATGCACAGAATTTTGGTCAAAATATCTATTTGAAGTATCGCTTTAGATTATCAATTTGTATAGATTTGTAAATCCACGTATCAAGATTGGCAATTGGTCGGGGCTTTTGCACGATTCACATTTGTTCGCCACATCTTGGGAGCCATTTGTTAATTTTGTTTCATAACTTTTTGTTATACTAATATATGTCAGTTTATAATTAGCGTATTCTCAGATACTTATAGTATTTATATGCACCATAAGAATAGATACGGGGCGCCTATTGATGTAACCAGGGGGCATTACAGGCCCCAAAAGGCCACTATTTGGCATATATTGCATAACTATCTATTGAATACCCAGTATTTTATATATTTTAACTACTCTAATGCTTGAATATATTTTAGCCTGGATTACCCCAGTAAGTCCATACCACTTTTGATTATATCTGTAATTCACAATTGTAATTTACAAGATTGATTTGCACACATCAAATTTGTGCGCTACATTTGTATTGGACAGTTTACAGAAATTATATGGAAGAAAGACTTAAACTTTTCCTTGCAATGGAAGGACTTTCGCCGAGCCAGTTTGCCGACAAGCTCGGAGTCCAGCGTTCCGGGGTCTCTCACCTGCTCTCCGGGAGGAACAAGCCCAGCTTCGAATTCATCAGCAAGATGATGGTCGCCTTTCCCAAGATCAACCCCGACTGGCTGATTATGGGAACCGGCAAGGCATACCGGGACTTCCCCACTTCTGCCGCTCAAGTTTCAGAACCTCAACCGGCCGTGCCCTCTGCACCGGCTGCAGATATGGAAGACATGCCAGATGAACTGATATCACCCACCCTGCCCAATACTGAAGCTATACTTGAAGAAAACACTGTAAACAACGATGAATTAGGCCTTTTCTCTGCCCATACCGCACCAAAACCGGCAGCAGAAACCGCAGAAACCGCCCCCAGAACAGCCGTTGCGGCGGCCAATCCCGCACAGAACATCCCGGCTGCGGCCCCTGCCCCACAAATCAGGCAAGCGGCTGCTCCTCAATCTATTGCGGCGCCCCAGCCTCAGAAATATCCCGCCGAGAATCGCGTAAAACAGCAACCCGCGCCCGCTGCCAACGGCAAGCGCATCGTCCAAATCACCATTTTGTACAGCGACGGCACCTTCGAGGTCAGGTAGCGCCTGCCCGCAACGCGCGCACCCGTCTTCACAACTAGCACCCTCTCTTCGCACACGTACACACGCGCGCACGCACTTATTATAGGTGCGTGTAAAACTTTTTCATATATTTGTACGTATGTACAGATTGTTGATAAGACCCCTGCTGTTCCTTTTCCCCGCCGAGAGTGCCCACCACATCGCAATGGGTTGTCTTAAGATAGCCCGCTTCATCCCTGGTATGCGCGCCATGATAAGGCTGCGCTACTGCCGCAAGAGCAAACAACTGGAGCGCGAGCTGTTCGGCATCAGGTTCCCGAATCCGGTTGGAATCGCCGCCGGACTGGACAAGAACGGCGAATATTACAACGATCTGGCAAACTTTGGCTTTGGTTTTATCGAGATTGGTGCGCTGACCCCAAAGCCACAGAACGGCAACCCCACCCCCCGCTGCTTCCGTCTGCCCAAAGACCGCGCCCTGGTCAACCGGATGGGGATGAACAACCACGGCGCTACGGCTGCGCTAAAGAACCTCAAGAAGCACAATCCCCGCATAATCGTGGGGGCCAACATAGCCAAAAACTCCACCACCGGCAACGGTGCCGCATACAAGGATTACTGCCGCTCGCTATCGCTGCTGTACGATTTCGTGGACTTTTTTGTGCTGAACGTCTCCTGCCCCAACGTTTCAGGGTTGCAGCAGCTGCAGGATAACGAGATGCTCTCGCAGATTATCGACAGCGTGGTGGAGGTGCGCCGCTACAACGAGCACTCCCGCCCCATCCTGCTAAAGATTTCTCCCGATATCACGCATCAGCAGCTGGATTCCATAATCCACCTTTGCCTTATAAACGGCATCGACGGCATCGTGGCCACCAACACCACCCGCAGCCGCGAAGGGCTCAAGTCTGCAGAGAAAGCCATTGCCGCCGCCGGAGAAGGAGGCCTGAGCGGCGCCCCGCTCTTTGAAAAGTCGCTCGAGACGGTGAAATATATCCACCAGAAAAGCAACGGCCTGCTGCCGGTTATTGCCTGCGGCGGCATCATGACCCCCGCCCAGGCTTCGCAGATGCTGGATGCGGGCGCCTCGCTGGTAGAGGTTTACACCGGCTTCATATACAACGGTCCCGGCTTCGCAAAGCGCATTGTAAAATATCTGAAAAAACAAACCAAGAGATGAAAACGGCTGCCATTTGTGCCATTGGAGATGAGATACTCATCGGTCAGATTGTTGACACCAACTCTTCGCACATCTCCCGTGCGCTGGGCGCCATCGGAGTGCGGGTAGCGGGCATTTCTGCCATTGGCGACGACCGCGCCACCATAATCTCGCATATTGACAATCTGTTGAAAAACAACGATATAGTGATTGTTACCGGCGGCCTTGGCCCCACCAGAGACGATATCACCAAAGATGCCCTGGCAACCCTTTCAGGCGCTAAGGGATACCGCCGCAGCGAAGAGCAGACGGCCATTATAGAGAGCATCCTCAGCCGCCGTGGCATCGAGATGCTGGAGGCCAACCGCGCCCAGGCCGACGTCCCCGACACCGCCCGCGTGATAGTAAACAAGCTGGGCACCGCACCCATCATGGAGTTCGTTTTCGAACCGGACCGATACGGACACAAGGCGCTGCTATACTCCATGCCCGGTGTGCCATACGAGACCCTGGCCGCCCTGGGCGACGTTACCGAGGCCATCAAAAGCCACTTTGACACAGACGGAATACTCCACCGCACCATCTGCACATTCGGAATGGCAGAATCGGTGCTGGCCAAAACGATAGAGGCGTGGGAAAGCGCCCTGCCCGATTATCTTCACCTGGCATACCTGCCCAACGCCATTTACGGCGTAAGGCTGCGCCTGTCGCTGTACGGCGCCGGCGAACCCGGTCGCAAAGATGCGATGGACGTGGCTGTGAAAGAGCTCTACGGCCTTCTTGGCAATTACATTTATGGTGAAGGAGAAGATACCCTGCAGACGGTGATTCCCCGTCTGTTGCAATCTCCCCCTCAGGCGGCATATCAGGAGACCATTGCGGCGGCAGAATCGTGCACAGGCGGCCTTGTATCCAACCTTATAACCAGCGTACCGGGCAGCAGCGCATATTACAAAGGGAGCGTGACCAGCTATGCCAACGAGGTAAAAATCAACCTTTTGAACGTACCGGAAGAGATACTGGAGAAATACGGTGCCGTGAGCCGGGAGTGTGCAGAGGCCATGGCGCGCGGCGCAGCGATTCTGCTTGACACCGACTGGAGCGTGGCCACCACCGGCATTGCAGGCCCGGGCGGCGGCAGCGAAGCCAAACCCGTGGGGACCTGCTGGACTGCCGCGGCACACCGCAATCCCTTTACCGGCGAGGTGGAGGTCGTCTCCAGACTGGTGCGCAGCGCCTCTGCCAGCCGCGAGGTAAACATGCAGCGCTTTGCCTCAAACGCCCTTAACCTGCTGCGGCTATTCATGCAACAAAAATTATTGTAAATATATGATTATGAAAAAACTTTTGACCCTTATCGGATGCTTTGCGTTAGCATCATCCACCCTGCTCAGCGCTCAGCCGCGCCAGGAGATCAAGTTCAAGGATTATACCTTTACAACCGTCAAGGAACTCCCCGTCACCCCTGTCAAGAACCAGGCAAGCAGCGGTACCTGCTGGTGCTACTCCGCTATCTCATTCATCGAATCTGAAATCATGCGTATGGGCGGCCCCGAGACCGACCTGGCAGAGATGTTTGTGGTGAGCAAGGCCTATGCCGACAAGGCAGAGAAATATGTCCGTCTGGACGGCGTGCTGAACTTTGCACAGGGCAGCTCCTGCGAAGATGTTTTCCACATCTGGGAGGATTACGGCATCGTGCCCCAGGAGGTGATGCCGGGCCTCAACTACGGCGAGAAGCTCAACCGCCACAGCGAACTCTGCAACGGCATGAAGGGCTTTCTGGACGCAGTTGTAAAGAACCCCAACAAGAAGCTCTCCACCGCGTGGAAACGCGCCCTGCAGGGGATTCTGGATGCATATCTTGGCCCCTGCCCGGAAGAATTCGAGTATAACGGCAAGAAATATACTCCCAAGAGCTATGCAGAGTCGCTTGGCCTTAAGCCAGAGGACTATGTATCCATCACTTCGTTTACCCATCACCCCTTCTACAGCCAGTTTGTGCTGGAGGTAGAGGATAACTGGCGCTGGGACTACAGCTACAACGTACCTCTGGAAGAGATGATGGAGATTATCTACAACGCCATAGACAAGGGCTACACCGTAGCCTGGGGTTCCGATGTCAGCGAAGCCGGCTTCACCCGCAACGGCATCGCTATAAACCCCGACCTTTCTGGGGTAGAGGCTGCAGGCAGCGACCAGGAGCGCTGGGTTGGCGTATCCCCCGAGGATAAAGCCAGACAACTGGAGAAGATGCGCGCAGACGCACCCGAGATTGTAGTTACACAGGAGATGCGCCAGGAGGGCTTCGACAACAAAACCACTACCGACGACCACGGCATGCACATCTACGGCACTGCCAAGGACCAGGACGGCAACAACTTCTTCCTTGTGAAGAACTCCTGGGGCGAGACCGGCAAATACAACGGCATCTGGTACGCATCCGACTCTTTTGTGCGCCACAAGACACTGAACATCATGGTGCACAAGAACGCCATCCCCAAGGAGATCCGCAAGAAGATGGGGATAAACTAAGATGAAAAAGTACCTTCCCAGCATAGTCACCTGCCTGAATCTGCTTTCGGGCGCATGCGCATGTATCCTCGCCCTCTGGGGCTATTTCTGGCAGGCATGGTGTTTTATCCTTGCCGGGGCGGTATTCGATCTGTGCGACGGAGCCCTTGCCCGTCTGGTGAAAGCAGTTTCGCCGATGGGCAGGGAGCTCGATTCGCTCGCCGACGTCATCAGCTTTGGCCTTGCGCCGGCGCTGATGCTCTTCACATGGTATTTCAAGATTAATTGCGGCGGCACGGCCGGCAATCCGCTGGCGTTTGTGCCGCTGCTTCTGGTGGCATTCTCTGCCCTGCGCCTGGCGCGCTTCAACACCAGCGGCAGCGAGACCCACGATTTCTGCGGACTCCCCACCCCCGCCTGCGCCATGATTGGCGCCTCCGCCGTGGCCTACGGCCATTGCTGCACGCTGGCGGGCGCAGAAAGCGCGGTGCTCCGGCTGCTGATGTCGTCATGGTTCATCCCGGCGCTCTCGGCCGTGCTCTGCGTGCTGCTGGTGAGCCACATCCGGATGTTCTCACTCAAAAGCCGCCCCGGCACCAGGCATTATATCCTTGCCGGCGGCGCCCTTCTTCTGGTAGCCGGCATCGCCTTCATCGCCCCCCGGGGCATCCCCTTCATAGGCTACGCCGCCCTCTTCACCGTGCTGCTCTTCACCGTTTATATCCTCCTGGCAATCTTCTCGCCAGGGGAATAGCAGCCAGAAACTACCCCCTGAACTTCAGCTTATCAGAACAACTCCACCCGTCGCTACGCTCCGGCGGCGGGCAGAACCATTCTGAATCGCAACTCACCTGTCATATCGACCGAGCGCAGCGAGTGGAGACATCCTCCTCCCTCAGCAACCAAATGCCGGACAAAAACTTATTCTGCCGCTTCAATTTCGGGCAATACCAGCTATTCAATATCAGTGGGCGTCAAGGGCACACTTAAGTAATGACTCTTTTGTATGAAAAAGGTCCACCCACCCTCTTCATGATGCAGGTGTCTAGCCTTCATAAAATGGCCGTCAGGGAACCACGTCAATCCGCCAACATCCCCACTATCAACTTCGGGCTGTCCATAGTAATTGGTCAGATTCTTCCTCAGCATTCTGAAGACCTTGTCGTCAGCATCAGCCGATATAAAATGCACGTGCCGCCAGTCTTCGTCTTCTCCGTACAGTTGCATTTCAAAAGGTTGCCCGTCAATGAGGATTTCACAATATACATACCCTTCAGAAGCATGAGGGCTCCACGGATGTATGATTACTGAAAAGAAAGGATTCATATTCATCTCCTGAAGAATTCGCCTGGGTGATCCTGCAAGCTTTACGCCCAAAAGGTCGATAAGCGGCGGAGAGCTGGTTATTTCGTGGGTCGTAATGTCAAGTTCTTCTTCGTGTAATGGCACAAGAAGCAAAGAAAGAGGCTGAGACAAAATCCCGTCCAATTCCTCATACGGAATCACTGCCTCATATTCGCCGTCGGCACCAGAGCCCAAGTTATAGGGATAGAAGTAGATGATGAGGCCCTCTTCTATAAGTGCGCACCCATTTGCCCTATTCAGAACATCAATATATTCATCTGGCGTATGTTCGTATTGGCGGATATAGTATTCTCCATGCCCGTTTACCAGGCGCTGCACCATCAAGGCCGCAAGACTGTCACGCATTTCCGGATTAACCATATCTTCACAAGTAAGCTGTTTACCGGTAGTAGCATCGACAGTCCAGAATGATTCCCGAGAATTATTACCGCCACACAGATGTTCGTACCAATCTATGCGATAAAAGGTGTAAAGATTGCAGACCTTCCAGCAATCGGCAATTAAAAGACCCGCCTGCTCGTTGACCACATCGTGTTCGGCTTCGCCAGAACAGTGCCATCCATCATAAACATGCTGTAGACGCCCCATATAGTAGTCGCAAATTTCATTGTCAGATTTAAGATGCTTCGCAGGAATCTCATATGACTCCTCACTAAATTCTACCAACCCGTGCCCTATCGGACAGTTATTTGCAAAAACACTGACAGTATCTGAGAGCCAATTCAACAAAGGCCCAATGGGCGGGCAGCGCAAGGCCAGAACCGCGTACTCTGCAAAGCATGTATCTTTAGGACACTTAACATATACAGACTTGTGAGCCAGATTCTGCATTGGCGGGAACAGCAGGGTATCCTCCCGGAACGCACGATCCCTATACCCTATCTTCCCAAAGAAGATATACTTATAATCAGTATCGAACAATCCTCCTGCGGGATTAATCAGCGAATCCTTCACCGGGACAAGCTCTTCGACCGTCCCTGACACTTTCTGCTCTTTCTTCTTCGCGCCACCACATCCTGCTATAATCAGGATGGCAAGTAATAAGGCAAATTTTTTCATAAAAATCAGAACGGCAACTCGTTGACCTTGTCGATGTATTCCAACAGCACTTCTACAGGTACTTGGACCGTCTCGGCCAGGGCGTTGAGATAGACGCGGCGGCGGACGACATCCGACATCTTATCTATTGAGAGCGCAATTCGTTTGATGACTTCGGCTTTATCAAAAGGCGTATGGCTGCTGAGATATTTCGTGTACACAAGATAATCAATATAGTCGAAACTCCTCCTAAATTCTTCTGCAGCCTGATTTACATCTCCTCTTTCTGTCCAATAGCGAACCTCATCCACAGGACTGTTACTACCGATATCACTTACCAAAACATTAATACCACAGGCGAGCAAAGTATCCCCTGTCGTCATTATATAACTCTGGGGATCATCAGCGTCCTTTACTTCCTCATACAGGATTATTACCGTGTCGGCCTTATTATTGAGCCCCCTCCATTGACTCTCCATCTCTATCAGACCCTCGTAGCAAATCACATTGTTGATACCTACGCTACGCACCGCCTCCAGATCGGCCTTGCTCTTAACCAGATATACTTTATTGCTTTCCATAGTTTTACAATTTACGCGTCCCAGCCTTTCGCATATGATGGCAACTTGAACTGCGAGTCGCCATTAGCCTTTTCGCCGACAGCAGATGCTTCTGTCATTTCATTATATAGCTGTCCCATACGATTCTGCGCCTCGCCTATAATACTGATATACCGTGCAAGGTTATCCCTAAATTGGCCGAACTTGTTATCTATGGTGGCAAACTGGAAAGCAATGCCATCATCACCGGTGAACAAAACCTTGCCCATACACAGTTCATCAGAAACTTGATGTGCCGCCTTGTGCATGATATCCATATCAAAATCAGCGCGGTCCATACTATAAAACTTTATCATCAGCATTATTGGGAAGCGCTCTGCATCTATTGAAAAATGTTCACCTTGAACCATAAAGTTGATCCAGTGCCCATCAAAGTCAGGCACATATCCGTTATAGCGGATTGCCTCCATTGCCGTCTCTTTATTCAGCGGCCGTGAATCATAATCGCTGCTGGTCACCGGCGCCGCTGAAGGCTGCGGCTTACTCTGTGCGGATGCCTGCGCTTCTTCAAGCCTCTTCTGCAGCAACTCATTGTCCCTCTTAAATCCATCAAGCTGCTGCTTCTGCCACTCATTGTCCTTCTTCATGCTTGCATAGTCCTGAACATTTGCCACATACAGGAAAAGAAAAGTCACCGCAAGCGTAATACTTATTATTAGTCCGATTATCATTGTATTGTTTGTTGTTTTTGTTGAGTTAAGTCTGGTATATTTATTTCTTGGAGTCTCAGTTTGACTGCCGGCGTGTCTGTTATAGATCTTATGAATTCATCTACCGCATAGTATTCGTAGTTAAATTTTGCATTAGCTTTTGGGGGATTTGTTTCTTTTTCGTACTTGTATTGTTCCTTGTGTTGCCCGGAATCATTCCCAGGGTTAAAGATTAATACACTTGGAAAAGCAACATAAAATGAGAAACATAAACCAAGGGCAAAGCCACGGGCATTCTCCTTAAACCAGCCCTTGATTGATTCCCATTTTGAGGAATTGGTACGCTGCCGATATGCCGTGTTGGGACCCTGATAATAATAGCCATACCTTGAGCCATAGTACTGGCCGGAGTATCCACCCGAAGAGCCTGATGACCATCCGCTGAATCCGCCGGATGAACCATGCTGCGTTTGTTGCCATCCTGACGACGCAGCATTGTGGCTAGATGGTTCCTCGTGAGGTTGCTTATAATAAATCCTAACTTGATCATATCTGGCTCGTTTTACCGGGTCTGACAGGACATCATATGCCTGTGATATCCTCTTGAACCTTTCCTCTGCTTCCGAAATACTCTCCGGACCCTCCCCCGAGTGTTTATCTGGATGCCAGCGTAAAGCAAGCAAGCGGTATGCGCGGCGAATCTCATCCTGACCTGCATTCTCAGAAACCCCGAGTGTGGCGTAATAATTAACAGAGTAGTCCATAGAATATGCAACTCGATCCGGCTATCTCTTGATTATAAGTTTATTGTTCTGATTGTCGATGGTGATGGTGCCGAAACGTTCCATGGCGCTCTGGCCGAGGAGCAACGGAGCTTTCTGGCTCTTGACCACCGAAGCATCTACGTTGTGCAGGATGGCGTCGCCAATCTTTACTTCGCGGAGTGTTATTACCGTGCCTTCGCTGATCTGGCCGTTGGCAATCTGGTAGTACTTTTTACCCTTGATATCCTTCTGAGAAAGATAGCCGTTCTTGAGCATAAAGTTGGCCTCTACGGATGATATGGTCACGTCCGACGCGCCGGTATCGAAAATCATCTGCAGCGGGAGGCCGTTGATGTCACACGGTATCTCAAAAGTACCGCCGGGATTACGTTTGACGTCAATCTCAGTTACTGTCTCTTCCTGTACCGGCATCTCGAATTCGAACTGCTTCAGATATTCGGCATGCTTTGCCTCATACTCCTCTACCAGAGCCTTGAATTCCGGCAGGTCGCGTATAGGATCCATATCATCGTCTGCACGTAAATGAGCGAAGCGACGGAAGCCCTTCTCGAAAGATGTGCGCAGGGCCGCTACCGACTCTTCCAGCCGCCCCATCCTCGCATAAAGGCAGGCACGGTCGTAATAGTTTCCTGTATCTTCCGGATCATCAGCGATAATCTTATCCATCCACTCCTCGGCCTCTTTATCCCTACCAAGGAAATGCAACGCATATTGGCGACAGCTGACATTGGACGCAACTGTATCAAGCTGAACAACCTTCTCAAAATCAGCCTCAGCCTCCGTCTTATTCCCTTCCAGAAGCAGCAGCTCGCCGCGCATCAAAAGCAGATATGGATAATCAGGATTCATCTCAAGGCCAAGATTATAATCTTCAAGAGCCTTTTTACGGTCACCAATCGCTTCATAAGTCCAACCACGACGGTAGTAGCAGAATCCCTCGGATGGATTATCTTCTATTGCTGATGTATAGTCGGTAATAGCTGCACTATAATCACCCTTGTCAAAATAATAATTACCTCTGCGGACATAAAGCTCCCAATCTGCGTCCTTCTCCATCACCTTTGAAATGTCAGCAATGGCAAGCTCATAAAGGCCAAGTTCGCTATATGAATTGCTTCTGTAAACATTTATCCAATTATTATGTCCGTATTCAGATTCCAACTCATCGTAAACCTTGACCTCATCGGCATATCTGTGCGTCTTGTCATAGAACTGACACAAGAAAGCCTTCCATTTAAACGGCTCCTCACTCTTTTTGGCGCGCGACTTAATACTGGCCTCCGCATAGTTAGGCCGCTGCACGAGAACCTCCAAGATAGCCGCCACCCGGGCATCATCCGACTTGTCAAACCAATCCAGGCCCGCATCCACCGCCTTGTTAGTCTCCCCGAGCTTATCAAAAGCCTGCATCTTAAAACGGTACACCTCGGAATAATCAGCATCATATTTCTGGCACTTCTCCAGAATCTCCAGCGCCTCGCGATACTGCTCTCGTTCAATCATATTTCGTGCAAGGCCGGCCATCGCGCCCATATCCGCCTCATTCTCCGCGAGCATCTTCTTATAAACAGCGTCAGCGGCATCATAGTCATCCAGCATATAAAGCGCCTGCGCATAATCGAAAGAGATGCTCTTCAGGCTCTCCTTGCTATCCTTCCTGGCCATCTCATACGCCGTCTTGAACGATGCCGCCGCACTCTTCCAGTCACCCATATCCTGATAGATACAAGCCTTCCACCAGTGCAGCGTAGAGTTAGCAATCTCCGACTTCTTGGGCTTGTTGACCTTGATCGCGTGATTGATGTCCCGCATCGCACGACCCGGCTCGTCCTTCAGCCGGAAAAGCTGCGCCCGCAGAATCAGCGCGTCCACATTGTCCGGCGTCTCCTTCAATTGTTTGCTGACCAGTTCCATAGCCTTCTCCTCGTCCTTCTCCTCATTAAGCACCTCGTAGGCTTTTTGGAGGTTGTAGTCGTTTGCAGCTGTGTTCTTCTGGGCAAAAAGGGTTGTGTTTACGGCCGCCAGTAATAATACGGCCAGAATAGTAATGATTCGGTTCATGGGGTAGTTTTTTCATGTTTTTCTTTCGCATTATTTATTCTTAACCAAATATGAGACTATGAGAAAAGCTGCTGCACATATTATTAACGCCCAATCTTCAGCTTCCATCATAGATAGCAAAGCTAAAAGGGGAATTCCTATTAGTATCACAGCCAAGATAACCCCCAATAACCCGCCAAAAGCCTTCTGCACAGGATTATTATCATTATTACTCATAGCTTTAATCTCTTTTCTCACTCATCTTTACAACCAGATGGGCAATGATAAAAATGATGACAAAACTAATAACTGACCATCCGATGGCATTTGCAATTTCGTTCATGATGTATCGTTTCTATAGGTTAGTTTTATTACAAGAAAAATATCCCTCTTGTCGTTCAATATTTCTTATTAACAGCAGCAATAATGTATCCCATAAGCGGTGAGGTGCAGATGGCTATAAAAATGAAGAAGCCCTTACTCTCTCCGTGTTCTTCTGCATAGTTACCCACCATAATTGATAGAATAACCCAAATCACAATAGCTATTAGTGTTCCCATGTTATGATTGTTTAAGTTCGTGTTATAAAAGGCATGACTATTCCAAGGCGGCGGCAAAGCGGCCGTCGCAAACAATTAATAATTAAATGGTTATTTTACCCCTGCGAGGCCTGATTCATATTATTACCAAGCCTCGCCGTATCTATGAGAATAAGATATCCTGGGGGATCACTATTAAACTAAGCTGCTGATATCTTCACTGTTGGAGTAATCGGGCATATCAGAAAATAACTGATCTTCGACAGCCATAGCTTCATTTGCATGAGCATCTGCTATCATGCCTTCTACTGTTATTCCGGTTCCCTGGGGCATATGATGCATTTCATCATTGGCATCAAGTACCCCATTGCTATTACTATCAATAAGGACTGTGTCCACATTCCCATCACCGTCAGAATCAATAAAATTGGCATCCATACCATTAATCTGGCCAACGCCGACTATTACCGAGGAACCGTCTTCTGCCACCACCTGACCAACACCAATTATATGAACATCAACATCGCTTTCATCCTCTGCCGGTGCAGGGTTAACTGAAACATCTTCCACAGATTCATTGCTATGGCCAGCATCAACATGTGAGCCTACCGATGCCAAATGTTGCGAAGATGTCTCGGGATGGACTTGCGCCATAATGGTATTGCCGTGCTCCATACGCTGCTCATCGCTCATACTCTGCCACTCTGGATCATCTGCACGATAGGTACTATACACATTGCCGTGCCATACAAATGCCCCGCCGGTACCGACCTCCGCCCTAGCTGCTGCGAAAGCCTGGCTGAAGGACATATCTTCGGTCACGGACTCTGCAACCCTGATTTCTCCTGATGACAAAGAAATACCTGCACCCGAAGATGGGCCTTCGCCACCCTGTCCTCCTTGTGGACCTGTAGGACCCGCCCAGGCCTGGTAGCCAAGCACGCCTCCTACTCCGATAAGTATACCTGGAACTCCGCCAACAAGCACTTCACGCCATATACTGGGTTTGTTATCTTGATTAGCATTTGTGGTTTCAGCAGCACTCCTCTGCTGTGTTGACTCTGTGTAAACATTTGTATTGTCAGTCGGTTTCATAATGATTATGTTTTATTTGTTTGATTTCTGAGAACAAAGAAACACTTGGTCAATAACATAAAAAAGCGTTATTCTGTTTAATACACGAAGTGTGGGGTTTGATGTATGAAATGTCATCAAGCAACCTTCTTAAGGCGAATTATTATATCCCATTTACCATGCATAATGCTAGGTTCAACCATGTAGACGTTTATCGAATAGCCGCTTGCTATATCCATTAAACATTCTAACTCTTTATTGGGCACCCTATAACCGACAAACAGTGCTCGATATACTTTTGTTTCGACGTTGAGATAATAGCCTTGTTTCATTGCGTTCATATTAAAACCGTGATTAGTACCTCTGTTTCCCATAATAATCCGCCACTCATTTTCCCGTGACCATATGCTACTCTTAACAAGATGTAAACAATGGAATAATCTATCACAATATTTTGGATCATCTTGATTAACCTGTTTAATAGAAAACACCTCGTCTGATATTTTGAGACGTAGGTTATCATTATCTAAATTGAGTGGCTTTTTCAAATACTTAACTTTTGACAAGACTGCTGGCGCATACTTATCATACAAGGCTTCGGGATTATACTCTATCGCATATCCTTGGAAGTTGTTTGCATAAAAGGACCACATCATTTCATTATTCACGTCCTTACCTTCAGTGAATGAGCAAATTCCATGATAATCAAGCATTTGACCCATACCTTCACCCCAACCAATCCTTTCTTTAAAAGACTTATATGGATCTATCATGCGAACAGAAGTATCGAAACTGTCATTTAACATAGATGGACGAGCAAAGAACAATTCATGCCGCTTAAAAGACTCTAGATGGTAGGGGGTTAATGGATAATACTTGAATAATCTTTGTTTCACCTTACTTGGTCTGCAAAAATCTATCATATTATTAAGACTGCTACAATGATGATTATGGAAGTTCATACTGTAATCAAATGAGATATAATCAAAAACATCATTCTTAAATACATGGGTGATTCTTCTTTATTTGTTCTTAACACAAAAGTTATCATCACTACTAATCAAAGAATTGAATGTTTAATATGTAATACTCATGGAAGTGGATTTCAAGCATAAAGACAATTCGCATTTATGGATTATCATAATACCGGCCGAACAGAGAACCCGTAACAGCGGACGTCGCCGTACGTGCAGACGTAGTCCGAATTGAAGTAGACGCCCCACGCGACGTCCGAGTAGCCCGTACCGAGGAAAGACGACCAGTAGTAGCCGTCGGACCCCGCATCGCCGAGGTAATCTCCGCCCCGGTCGCCAGCGGCGGGCAGGAATATGCTTTTATCGTTGGGACCGGTGACGAGTCTGCCGTTTACTCCATTCTGGCTCGTCCAGGTCCAGGAGCATTTTGTTCTTAACTCTGTCCACTCTGCATCGGTGGGCATTCTCCAGGTGCCTCCCCAATTGACATATGCTGCGTCGTCCTCAGGATCCAATACGGTTTTATTATCGATGATACCGTAAGAGCTGCTTGTGCAATACTTGGTTATGGCGGAAGATGAGCCGTTGCACCATTTATACGATTGCCAATCATATCCCTCCGACTTTCCGCTTTTCCAATAATTGCAGGGATTATCTTGTGAATGACCAGCAGTGTAATAAGGTGCTGTCTCGCCCCATGCATAATAATCCCCGTAAGCCTCAGGAGAAGAAGCTCCAACATTGCAAGTCGCCCACTTCAAACCAGACGGTAGACCTAGATCCACCCATTCATGGCCATTCTCCGAACCCGTCGAAGAAGACTTGACCGTTAATTGACATGTAGCAGTCTTATTACCATCGTTAGTTTTGACTGTGATTGTTGCACTGCCTGCGGCCTTTGCCGTAACAACGCCCGAAGATGAGACTGTCGCAACAGACGTATTGCTTGATGACCACGTGACAGCATTATTCGTTGCATTAGTAGGCTGAACTGTAGCTGTTAATGTCTCTGTTTCCCCTACCATCAGAGTAATGCTACCCTTGTTAAGGCTCACACCGGTAACGGCAATAGTAAGAGCGTCGCCGAATACAGGACGAACAGATAGACCATCGCACCGGCCACTACTGTAAAAATAGGTGCTACCCGCGCCAACACCTGATGAAGTGATGGACAATGCGAGCGCGGAACAAGGGCTGGTCAGATGATAATGGGAAGATGACCAATAAAAGCCTTCGGAGCCATTACCATATAGTTGTGTCCCGGCACAGTGTCCTGCGGCTGGTAGGAAAATGATGTTTCCATTCTTCCCTGTCACCGTATATCCATTATGCCCGCCCCAAGAAGACCAGGTCCATGTACAATTATCCTTCAATTCATCAAACTCTGCCTTCTTCGGCATACGCCACTGCCCTTGCCATTTTTCTCGCGCTGCATCATCCTCAAGTTCCAATGTATTTATGTTATCCACAATAGGGCCATAGGATGTACTATCGTTGTATTTCGTCAGCGATGTCATACTTCCGTTGCACCATCTGTAAGAGTTCCAATCGTATCCAGCGGATTTCCCAGTCCTCCACGTTAATGGGTTCTGAGTGCTATAATACGGCTCAACCTCCCCCCATGCAAAATAATCTCCATACTCCTCCGGAGCATTTGCACCCACATTACATGTTGCCCACTTTAAACCAGATGGAAGGCCTAAATCCACCCATTCGTGACCGTTCTCCATATTAGTTGAAGGTGACGTTACAGTTATAGAGCAGGTGGCGAATTTGCCGCCGTCATTTGTGGTCACGGTTATAGTAGCAGAGCCGGCAGTTTTAGCAGTGACGGTTCCAGATGAGGAGACAGTTGCCACTGAAGTATTGCTTGATGACCATGTCACTGTTTTGTTCGTAGCATTAGTAGGTAATACCGTGGCTGTTAGGGTTTGCGTTTCTCCAACCGTCATTGATAATGATGACTTATTTAAGCTTACGCTTGTTACAGCGATCGTGGCCGTAGTGACTGTAACTTTACAAGTTGCCGTCTTATTACCATCGTTTGTTTTGACGGTAATCGTTGCACTGCCAGCAGCCTTTGCCGAGACTACCCCGGAGGACGAAACTGTCGCAACAGACGTATTGCTTGAGGACCAGGTTACAGTCTTGTTTGTTGCATTTGAAGGAGACACAGTGGCTGTTAGGGTTTGTGTCTCGCCTACGCTCATTGACAGCGATGTCTTATTCAAACTAACGCTTGTAACAGAAACCGTTGCAGCTGTGACTGTAACTGCGCAAGTAGCAGTCTTACTACCGTCACTGGTTTTGACTGTGATTGTTGCACTGCCTGCAGCTTTTGCGGTTACAACACCAGAGGTTGAAACCGTCGCGACTGACGTATTGCTTGAGGACCAGGTTACAGTCTTGTTTGTTGCATTTGAAGGAGACACAGTGGCTGTTAGGGTTTGTGTCTCGCCTACACTCATTGACAGCGATGTCTTATTCAAACTAACGCTTGTAACAGAAACCGTTGCAGCCGTAACGGTGACTTTGCACGTGGCGGTCTTACTACCGTCGCTGGTTTTGACTGTGATTGTTGCACTGCCTGCAGCTTTTGCGGTTACAACACCAGAGGTTGAAACTGTAGCTACTGACGTATTGCTTGAGGACCAGGTTACAGTCTTGTTTGTTGCATTTGAAGGAGACACAGTAGCTGTAAGGGTTTGCGTCTCTCCCACCGTCATCGACAGTGATGACTTATTTAAGCTAACGCTCGTAACTGAAACCGTCGCGGCTGTGACTGTAACTGCGCAAGTAGCAGTCTTATTTCCATCTATTGTTTCAACAGTAATCGTAGTGGTGCCGATGGACTTTGCAGTCACATAGCCTTCATCAGATACAGTTGCGACCGACGTGTTGCCTGACACCCACTTTACAGTTTTGTCTGATGCTGATGCGGGCGATACGGTTGCAGTCAATGCATAGCCCTCTCCAACCTTTAGTGATAATGATGATTGCAGACTAACACTAGATACCGGAACATATGCGCCTTTCTGACCGTTTTGAGAGACCGTGACTGTTTTTGTATTCGTTCCCATTTTAAAAATAATGTAGTCCGATCTGTCATACCCGCTATTGTTATCAGCGGTCAACTCCACATACCATCTGAATTGTCTATAATTACCGTCATTGACTACAGCCCCAATCCAACTTGGCTTACTATAGATACTCCACAATTCCGATGCTCTGAGTTCAAGAGACGTTTGCCCGCCATTGGCTCCAAACGAAACACTATTAGTGTTAATACTTAATCCTTGCGGAACGGACTCTTCAACGAAGTTTGTGCAAGAGCCGAAAAAAACAATCGTTACAAGGATAAATGTTCTACAAAAGTTATTCATAATCACTCCTTAAAATACCCATCCTATACTTAACGATGGCGATAACCCTTCGCGTATAACAGTCACTATATTATTGTAACGATACACAGTACCATAGTGATACTCAGTATTATACGCCTTTACCTCGGGCAAATATCTGATTCCAACGCCAAGACTCAGGTGATTAAAAAGCAAGTAAGACAATCCGCCCGCAAAACTCATCCCGATTGTTAGACCATTTACCGAATCTGAGTCACACCAGAAAGCACCAGCCCCCAAATTGGCATATAGATTCTTCACTATCCTAACATCCAAAATAGCATCCGCGCCAATCATTTGCTTTGTAACTATTGGATAATACGCATCTAACTGCACTCCGAAACGGCTACCGCCTATATCATGCAGCCCGACTGATATTTCCGGACACCACTCTCCTCCCTTATAAAAGTTGCATACAAATGCTCCGGCGGATAAGGCAAAACGTGTGTGATATTTATTGCCGGGTTGCGTAAGGATAGGGGCAGACGGTTTTTGCATGTCATCTGCATCATTATTATGAAGCCCATCCTCAGATTTAGTCGGTTCCATATCTGGCTCTCTATCTATTTCATGTTCGGGTTCAGGTTCCGAGTCTTGTTTGACTTCCGCTTCTGGAGAATGAGTCTGGTCTTCTGCCAGTTCATTCACTTGCTCTGACTGTTGTTCTTGATTCATGGCAGATGGAGATTCCTCTTCTTCAGGCACGTATGTAGCTACCGACTCCGATACTGGAGCGGGTTCCGGTTCCGGCTCTGGTTCCGGCTCTGGTTCCAGCTCTGGTTCCGGCTCTGGTTCCGGCTCTTTGAGCATCAGTACTTCTTTTGCCGCAGGGTCTTTTGGGTTAATTTTCAGCAACTCTTGCGCTTTTGCTTTTGCTTCCTTTATCTGGCCTGATTCTCTAAGGGTACTCATTTCTGTCAATATTGAGTCACATTTCTTTGAATCTTCATTTAGTTTGGAGCACTCCGGTTTCTGATAATCCTGCAATAATGGTTCAAACCGGCAAAGGTCAAGTGTCCGCTTGTATTTACCAGCATTAAAAGATGCTCTGGCGGCCGGAAGAATCTCTGTCGGATGATCAACATAATAGCTCAGATCCTTATCCTGCGCCTGGGCCAAATGCAATGAGGTTGTTATTATTACAATGATTATTGAAATAACGTATTTCATGTACATACTGAAGTTTTATCTAATAAAAAACATGATGAAACCCAATAGAAGGGCAATTACAACGATGGATATCGGCAGCCAGCTGCCACCCTTTTTGTGAATTGTCTGTCCTGTTTCTGCCCGGCCACCCCGGTCACCGCAACCTGCATCATTCACCGATAGCACTTTTATCAAAAACGCGGAGTGGTTATCCTTGTTATCCTTGGTCGCGCCCCTCAGAATTGCAACCTTGTTAGCATCAGAACGGCGCATTGTGAGGATATTAACAAGTTCATTATCTTCCATATTCTCCAGCATCCCGTCACTGCACATAAAAAGATAGTCTCCAGGGCGCATATCGGTAATATTCAAAAAATCAGCCTTTACACGCTTCGCCTCATTAGGCTGTATGGCACGTGTTATCACATTCTTCTGCCTGGAAGTTCTTGCCTCCTCCGGGGTCATCTCCCCAAGTTTGACCAAATCGTTGACCAACGAATGATCCTGCGTAACATGCAGCACCTTACGCTCAGAAGGGCGTATATGGTATATCCTGCTATCACCAATGTGAGCAGTAAAGCAACCTCCTTCGTGAAACTTGACAAAAGTTAAAGTAGTGCCCATCTTTTTAGCAGCTCCAGAATCCTTTGAATTCAACGCTTCGACGGCCGCATCAAGGGCATCATTGAAGTCAGACTCATCAAAGAAGCCGTCTTTCCGCTGATGATTCTTAATAAATCTGCCCATCTGCTCACATACGGTTTGAGAGGCAACCTCCCCTGCCTCGTGGCCGCCCATACCGTCACACAAAATATACAGGCTGTCTTTTAACGGATGCTGGGAAAACGGCGGATACAGACTGTCTTCCTGATTATCACGCTTGCCGAGTTCCTGAATGGAATATGCTACTACCTTATACTTCATATAGATTTACAACTCTGTTTCATCGTTTATCGGTGTTCCGACATAGACAAGTCTTGTATCGCACAGTTTCAAGACATCTCCGTGCCTTAACCCTATCTTGTCGCCATCTTCCAGTTTGACACCATTGATGGTGGTTTCATTTTTGTTTTTGGCGTTACTGGCATAGACATGATAATAGCCATCAACCCCACGGACAACATCCAGATACATATGTTCCCGGCTCATGCCCAAATCAGCAGTCTCAATCGGGACATCTGCCATTGACGGGGTCTTGATTGTTTTCCGGCCTACAAGATTCCGACCTTCTTTGAGTGGATACCGAATACGGCTTATCTCCTCCATCAGATAGCCGGCATCCCCTTTAAGACACGCACATATCTGCGTCGAATCATCTTCAGAGGGCTGGCGGATGATTACCCTTTTAAAATCATTGAACTTATTACGAACCTTGCAATTGGGGCACCTGACGCTTTTCCCGGCATTTGCAGGGTCATCCGCCGCCTCCAATATAGCCCCGCAATTGGGGCACTTTATCCTGATCTTATCCGTTATTTCCATACCATTACAGGCATATTATCATCAAAATTACCCCACATAACCGGATGCTGACTGTCTTTAGAGAGAGTCGTAACGCTCTTGCTCACTGATACAAAGAGTTCTTTTGCTGTTATTATCCTATCCCTATCCGTATCAGCCCCGCCCCTGAGCGCTCTAAGCAGGCAGGTTGTAAAATAGCCATTCTTCATATAAATCGCTTCGTTCGACAGTTCGTTGGAACGTGACGACAGGAAAAGCATAATATTGTTATTTGGGTCGCGATAATGATCCTTACTTACCTCCCGTAATGCTCCAGAAAGACACGAGTCAGCGAAAATCATCTTATTTGCGGCCTTACACTTTGAAAAGACTCTCCTGATTGAAGAGTATTTCAGTATGCCGTCGTAGGCGCAGAAGCCCCTCCTCTCGCCGTGTCCAGAAAAGAAGAATATGACAATGTCATCCTTTTCAGCCTTCTGAAACAAAGATTCAGCTGATGCAACAATAGCTTTTCTGGTCGCTTTGGAATCAGTCAATAAGGAGGCAGTCACTTTGCCGTTTTTCTTGAAGAGTTCATAAATGGCTTTTGCGTCTTCCGCCGGCAAAACCAGATCATTCCTGTCTCCAGGGTAATCCGCCACCCCGACGGACAACAAGTATATGTTCTGTGCATCAGCCTGATGGCTGAACGCTGCCAGGAAGAGTAATATAAATATGGATACGCAGCGTGACATATTTATCGGCAAGCCTTGATTCTTACAATCGCCTTCTTATTCAACATCTGATTGCTTGTGAGAGTAGCCTCATGCTCCCCTGCCATACACTCATACACACCATCTTTGAAGCATATTGTACGCCGGTAAATGGACACTGCCTGCCTGGGAACAAATAGTTTAGCATTATTATTAGCCAACCGCAGGGCAAACACGGGCACGCCATTCCACTTAGCCGTGATCGGCGGAATTTCTGCGAGAATAGTTATAGAATTAATCTGTGAGCACGAATCAAACTCGCAGTAGGCAAACTCATGAACTGTTGCTGGAAGAGTAACGCTCTTTATCTTGTCACAATCCTTGAACGCACCATTTATTATCTTCTCTGTGCCGCTTGCGACCTCAACATCTCCGCTCCTGCCCGAGGGACAAGAATAAAGCACCTTGCCGTCTTTCGCGTACAACAGACCATCTATGGAAGAAAACGCGGGGTTATTGACATCAACGATAATCTCTTTTAAGGCCTTTACCCCTTTAAGATTTGAAATCTTATTAACCTTTGCGGGTATTGTCACCGACTCAAGAGAAGCAGAAGACGCGAACAAGTTAAAGTCAATGGAATGCCAGTCACTACCAAACGACACTGTAGCAAGCAACGGGTCAGCATCAAATGCTCCTTCTCCAATTACTGGCTGCGATGCCGGAAAAACCACAGACTCCAGGTTCTTGCACCCCTCGAATGCCCTTGCCCCGATATTAGTAACAGAAGAAGGTATTGTAACAAACGTCAACCCTTCTGCTTTAGCCAAAGCACCATTGCCAATGGATGCAACAGTGTAAAGCACGTTTTTATATGCCACAGACTTAGGTATCTCCAGAGAGCCTGATGGGAGAAAACTTGCAGCGTCTGCAACAAGCCTTGGTCGGACAACTTCAACCGTCTTTTTGGTTGTATCGGTGATATTGAAAAACAATTTGTTTCCACCTTTGACGGATACGGAAAAATCCTGTCCATTGAGCGTGAATACGGCAGCTAAGAAAAATGCTGCAATAAGTGTTGTAATCTTTTTCATCTGTCTTTGTTTTTAATGATTCTGCAACAAATATATGCTGTCGATTCTATGGGAAACTGGATATTTCTGTTTACTACACGAACTGATAGGATTATTGGATGAAGTGTCTTTGGAGGCAATAATCACTCCTCGAACTTTGCCCTACAGTAAGGACACGAGCCATTCCTCAATAATTCATTATACGGAGTAAAACCAAGGAAGCGGCGGCACGACGGATTAGGGCAAACGTATTGTTCACGGAACGCATCGTCTCTCTGTTTCATGACACGAGGGTTGTTCTTTTTCATCATTATCGAAGTCAGAGCATAAAGCACAATTGCAATAAGGACTGCGACAATAGATATGATTATTCTGAGAGACTGTCCACTGAAAAGGAATGCAATAAACCCTATTGAAAGCATCAGGATACTCGGAATACGTCCCCATAATCCTAATTTGCTTTGTTTCATCTGGTAGTCCAGTTTCTCGTCTTCGTACGATTGATATATCTGCTCAAGATGAGATATACTGAACGATTGGTTTGATGCCAGCGCCTTAACTATCGTTTCCAACTCAAGTCTGTAGCGGCAAGAGCCAAGCTCAATCGTATCATCTAAACCAAGATTCCGCTTGATTCTGCAATCAACTCCATTAACGTACATCAGATTGTTCTCCGTAACGTTTTCTGTGGTAATCGAAGCTTCATCATCAACAATTACCTTACAATGCAGCCGGCTCACGCCTTTAGGCACGGAGCCGGGCGTTCCGAAATAAAAAGTCTTGCCATCTTTGACTATTGCGAGTCGCGGCATCTCAGTACCGCTCTCCCGGCCTACTGTAAACTCAATCATTGCCTTCTGGTGCTTTATGAGGTGAAACCAATTCTTTAAGAGCCTTCAAAGCTATTTTAGAGATTGTTATCGTGTATTCGAACGTACGCTGATCACTTAAGGTAAGCTCTTGCTTGAGAGTATTGATCCGGTAAACATATCTCAGATTCAAAATGTGCCTCTTACCTACTCTGGCAAATGATGAAGATGCTTCTTGCCTGCGCAATGCCAGAAACTCCTCCATCTTCCCAAGATTAATGCATACCATATCTGTGCGCCCGTTGACAGAAACGAAGTTAGTATAGTTGCCGTCTGCCTCAAAGTACACGACAGAAGACAAATCTACCCTGAATAACTCATCTCGTGAGTTGAAAAAAATATGTGATGTTTTTAGCCCCATGTTAGCATCTGTTAATAATTATCCATTTTATTAGCAATATCCATTTTGAAGATGATCAGCCCCATCATTTTTTATCACTCACTATATTCTTTAATGTCGTTTTTAGATTCTCAACATCCTTGTTGGCTTTTCGTAAATCAGTGTTGAGATTATTGATTGTTTTGTCCTTATCTTCTATTGTCCTCTTCTTGTCGTCAAGCTCTTTATTTAAGGACTTGTTGGAAGCATTTAGAGCATTAACCTTGTTATTTAGTTCATTGATTTGCTTCTGTAGTTCGTCTTTTTCATCGGAAAGAGAACTTATATTCTGATTTAGTTCCTCAATCTTGGCATCCGACTGACTATTATCTGACGTACTATGCATTTTGGAATGAGCTATTATGACAAGAACGAACGATGCCACAAGCATAGCCGCTGAAACAAATAAATGCCAACGGGGGTTGCCTTTTTTTGGAACAGTGGCATCGAGGTTACCTCGAATCTCGGTAGGTTCCTCAACCTGGATAACCTCTAGTTCGTCTGGGAGCAACTCAATAAACTCAGATATGTTTTGCGGCCTATCCTTGCGACGGGGCTGCATTGACTTAACTATAGCTTCCTTCACTTCCGCACCAATATGAGGGGGAAACGTAGGTAGGCCATTATCCATTACTGAGGACGCGTCAGGAGGCGTAATACCTACTACCAGATTATACAAAGTTGCACCCAACGCATAAATATCAGATGCAGGAGACAACGATGTGCCGGTAGCATTAATCTGCTCAAGAGGAGCAAACCCTCGGCTGAACCCTACCAGAGAGGATGTTGTAGCAGTATCCTGGTCAGAATCCACATACTTGGAAACGCCAAAGTCTATCAATACGGCCCGCCCACGCTCGTCAAAAAGAATGTTGGCCGGCTTGACATCAAGGTGAAGCAGGCCATTAGAATGGACAGAATCAAGGGCATCAGCCACCTCCCTAATCACCCTGAGCGCATCTTCTTCCTTGAGAGGGCCTTTCTGCAGTTTCTCAGAAAGCGCTCCACGTCCAAGATACTTCATCACATAATAAGAAGTACCATTCTCATCAAAGACATCAATGATGTTGACAATGTGGTCATTATTCAGAGAGGCAATCTTTTTCGCCTCAGAGCGGAACTTGCGCAGGCATCTATCTACCAGATCCTTATTGTCTGCAACCGGTATTCTGACCTCAGACGTAGCAGCATCGCGCTGGCAGGAGCCCTTCAAGAAAAACTCCTTGATAGCTACCTTCATCTCCAGGCCGGTCTGCTCAGCCAAATATGTAATACCAAAGCCCCCCTGTCCGAGGACCTTGATTATCTTGTATTTTCCTCCCTGCAAGGTCGCCCCTGCAATAAGGTTACTTGCTTCACCGCTCATTTTGCGTAATTATGTTCAATCTTTTCTTTTGTTATACTTTTCATTTTGTGGCTCCTGAATAGTTTGCTTCCATCTATTCTGTTACTGGACGGACTGATTGACCGCGGCCCCGGCCGTAGCCGCCCGCGTCGACCATGGACGAACTAAAGTACAAGCCCCACGCACTGCAAGGGAAGCTAGTATAGAGTGACGAAGACCAATAGAGACCGTTGGACCCTCCGCTGTTAAGGCTCGAACCGTAGCGACAAGCGGCGGCAGGAAGGAAGATGCTGTTGCCGTTGGTTTTGCTTGTCACCTTATATCCATTCTTCCCACCCTGCGTTGTCCATGTCCATGTGCATTTACTCTTTAACTCGTCAAATTCACCCTCAGTGGGCATCCGCCAGGTACCTCCCCAGTTTGCACGAGCAGCATCGTCGGACTTTTCCAGGCGCTTCTTTTGGTCCACTGCTCCATATTTGCTATCCGTATTATACTTTGTGAATGTAACATTGTCATAACTATCTCCACTTATCCTGAACTTATAGGCCCCCCAAGAGTAATCCGATTTCGGAGACGTCTCTCCCCATGCGAAGTAACTGCCGTATGCCTCAGGCGATGACGCGCCAACATTGGTTGTCGCCCATTTCACGCTCAAGCCCAGATCCACCCACTGGTGACCTGCAACCGTGCCGGTTGTGGCGGGGGTGGACGGCTGTTCCTGAACAGGTGCAGTAGCGGCCGTAGCTGTGGCGTTTTGAGCATAAGTGTTTTCCGGTACCGGAGCTGCCTTGGCAGTGAGCGTGCGCGATAGGTCTTCCCTCTTGCCAGACGCCACGGTGACACTCCTGTTATTGTCCTCGTATCCTTCCAGCACCAACTTGACAGTATGCTTGCCGGGCTTTATATCCTCAAGGATTTCCGGCGTCGTCTTCTTTGTGTTTTTGCCGTCCAGCCATATGGCCGCTCCTGACGGTGTGCTTGACACCTTGATGCTGCCGGGCGTTTCCGGCCCGGGTTCCTTGACTGGCTCGGCTTCTCTTATAGGTCCCTGTTGGCTCACCGGTGCTGTTACGGCTACTGCCGTAGTATCAGCGAAAACATCCTCGTCCACAGGTCCGACCTTAGGTTTAGGCTTAAGAATCAGTGCAATAATCACTGCGGCGGCTGCGCAGCCAGCAAGAGCCCAAACCCAACCTTTGTTATTTTTCGGCTTTGACTGATTATTATGTTTGGAAACCTCGTCTGTGCCCCTACCGACCACTACTGTCTCATCATCTTCTACCGAGTCCTTATTCGCTGCAAGCTTGTCCATTAACGACAGAAACTCCCTAATGCTCTGAGGGCGATCTTTACGTTTAGGTTGCATGGATCTCTCTATAACTGCCCACATCCTATTTGAAACACCCCTGGGACGATCCAACCCTTCGTCAAGGATTATTGATGACTCAGGTGGCGTCTGGCCGGTCAAAAGATTGTATAGTGTTGCGCCGAGCGCATATATGTCTGTCGGTGGGCCAAACTGGCTAACATCACCGTCCCGCCCCTGTTCGTGGGGTGCATAGCCCTTGCTCACCCCTACAGGGGTGCTACTAGTCTGTTCTCCAACGGTGTCATAGTGCTTCGAAATGCCAAAGTCTATCAGCACAGCCTCACCCTTCGCATTAAGAAGGATGTTAGACGGTTTGACATCAAGATGTACCGTGTTCCTACTGTGTATATACTCCAAAGCCCCAGCCACCTGACGGATATAATTCTCGGCCTGCTTCTCACTCAACTTCCCTTCCCTCTTCACCTTATCGGCAAGCGAGCCACCGTGAAGATTATCCATCACATAGTACGCCGTCCCATTCTCTTCGAAGACATCAATCACCCTTACGATATTGCGATGATCCATCCCGGCAATCATCTGCGCCTCGCGAATAAACTTACCTCGGAACTTCTCAACGAGAGCTTTCTGTGCGCCGGTACCAACAGTCACTCGGCTGGAACTCTCATCGCGCTCGCAGCAGTCCTTCATAAAGAACTCCTTGATAGCCACAGTCCGGTTAAGCAACACTTGCCGCGCCTCATAAGTAATCCCGAACCCTCCCAGCCCGAGAGTCCGGATTATCTCATATTTCCCACCCTGAAGGAGATGTCCTTGTTTGAGTTGCATTATCTAATCTTTAATATGCGCTATGCTAGTAGAGAATATGTGTGCGTACCATCTGTTGTGTCTCGAAATAAAGCCTCATCATCTACAATAGCGTTATATACCTGCTTTTGAGTGTATCTCCAGCCATATCTGAGTTCAATTTCATCTACAATATCTGAAATGGGTAACCACTGCCCTTTATTTACGTTCAGAACTGCATGTACAAACCTCCTGATTATATACTTCTGTCGCATTCTGTTCTTCGGCAATAATTTCACTATGGAGGAAGCATATGCACTGTCCCATTAATCATTTGGAGCGTTTTCCCACTGCGCTTCAACATGAAATCGCTTACCTATTCTAACAATCGTGTCCAATAACGACTCATCGCCTTCGATGATAAACGGATCATTTGAAACAGAATACGGTTTTAACGCATCATAATAGCCTTGGAAATCAGCCTTCCTCAACAATGTATCACAGAGTTTAACCTTTGTAAGCTTTAATCTTATCATATACAACAATATTTTCGGACCACCTGCATACGGTGAGATTAATACAAAAAGAAAGTGTGGAGCTGTTCGTTTATCTGAATGGAGGCTCTGGACGGCCCAAACGCAAATAAACGTGACTCCACACCCGTATGGGGACTGTGCGTTATGCACGGTACACCAGACAAGGTGATGAAGAGTGCTTGGTTCCTTGCGTTTAGAAATTGTCCAGATTTCCATTCAAGGATAAAAGCGAAACACTTTCATCTAATATGTCTGCCGGATGGGCGCAAGCCGCATCCGACCATCGCAAAATTAACAAAAAGATTTCTGTTTTTAAAAACGGAAATCGTCAAGATTATCGATGAAACTTATGCGCAAAAAGTGTCGCTACCGGCAGATAATAGACGGAGTTTGAACGCGGCGGGGTGTAGGGGCAGAGCCCCACTATTATAAGGATCTAGCCCTGCCGCTTTGCAAACGAAGGCTTCTGCCGGAATGGAAAAACAGATAAGCACTCGCAAATATTTCTATTTCGCTGATATTGAAATCGGTCGGGTCTAATCTATTCATAGTGCAAATAATCAAGGTGTTAGGCACATTGAACCGCTCTTGTATTTTCAAAAACAGGAAACTCATTTTCAAGAAGGTAAATACTTGACTATATGACTGTTTTAACAACACCATTCTACATTATTGAGCATTATATTTGGCACCACTAACTATGAGAATAACAGAAAAAGTTTAGTTGCAACTTAACAGAATATGGCTATATTTGCATTGAAAATGATGGGAGCGGTCAGAGGGAGACAGGTATTCCAGAAGTTGCTTGTTAATGGCTGTACCGCGCGCGAGAAGTAGACACGAAAAGATTTTTTCGTTAATACTTATTTTCGAAAGTAGACACCGGTGTTTTTTTCACGGCATCTGGATTTACAAAAGTAGACATTTTTCAACTTTTTTCAGGGATTTCTTTTTCAA
>JAFSQE010000033.1 GCA_017446775.1 Bacteroidales bacterium
AGTGCTGTGCTCAATTCCCTCCTTCCTGGGAAGGAGTGATTAAAGGGAGGATGGGACAAACACAAGGGTCGCACGACTCCCTTATTCTCCACGAAAAAAGCCGCATCACTGCGGCTTTTTTCATTAGTGGAGAATAAGGGAGTCGAACCCTTGACCCCCTGCTTGCAAAGCAGGTGCTCTAGCCAACTGAGCTAATCCCCCGCTGCAAAGGAACACAAAAAATTCCTTTCTGCAAAAAATTTATTTAACAATCATCACCGGCGGCGGCAGCATGGCATTCACAGAGGGCGTATATGACAATTTTCTCTTGGGTGCAGGCTGGGGCTCCGGCGCTGTCTGGCGGTTAACGGCATCGTATGCGGCAAAGTCCTCGAAATTATATGTCCAGCCGGTGCCGTGGGCCAACCGGTGCAGCCTGTAGTAGATAGCCTCCCGCGAGGGAGCATTGAAGAGGCCCGTATTGTAACGCATTATACTGTTTTCGCTGGGGCGGAAGATCCCGGTAGTGAAGGTGCAGGCACCCTCAAAAACTCCCAGACCGTCGTATTGATAACGCTCGTCGCTTAAAAACTTTGCCCAGAGTACCTGTGCGGGGTCGGAGGTAAAGTCAACGTTCTTGTAGAAACCTATCTGCTTCCATCCCTGGTAGTTCTCTATCTCTGTCTCTGAGATGGCTCCGACAGACGGGTATGCATACTCGTCGGCAAGTTTTCCGAATCCGTGTCCGCAGGCTTCGTGCCGCAGCACCTGTGCAAACTCATCGTCGCTGGTGCAGCGAGGCAGGTAAACTATCGCCTCGCCAATGCCGTAGTCCCCGCCCAGACCGTCATGCCTGTACAGATATGTCGTTCCGGCATAGACCTCGGCATTCATCACAACTATCACCAGCAGGTTGTCGGTGTCAAAAGATGCACCGTAGTTAACTTTCTCAATCGCATTGGTGGCAACCGACATCACCGTGACATGGTCGCCGGAGACATTTGTGCCCGTCTCGAACTTGGTGAGCAGCGCCGTTGCGCTGTCGTCGGCATAAATCTCGTTAGGCGAAACCAGGGTGACGCTGTATACATTGAACATATCCCTGAAGGTGGTGAACGGCTCCACAGAGAAGAGCGCCTCTGCCGCCTGGTTCATCAGGTTGGAGTAGGTGCCGTCGGCAATCAGCCGGTCGCTGAAGGCATCGCCCATAATCACTACGTTGATGCCATTCCCGACAGAGGCGTGCTGCAGCAGCTGCACCTGTCCGTCGGCAGAATAGTCCTGGGAACAATAATAATCGGTGTTAAGGTAAAGGCTCTGCGAAAGGGTAAGTGTCTTTTGCATCCCGCCGCCGGAGAAGAATACGATACATGAACGGCTCCTGGGATCAGAGTTGGCATCGACATGGATCAAGAAGACCTGCGGATCGTCTGTTGCCGTGCAGCTGGCCCAGGTGACCATGGTGGTTGAGTGGACAGTGACGTTGGAGGTGACGTTCACATAAAAGTCGCCCCCTTCCCAGCCTACGTCAAGCGTTGCGCTCTCCAGCTCCAGTACCGGGTTGGCCGCCTGAACCACCGTAACCTCCCTGCTTATGCCCCAGGTGCTGCCGCTGAGTGTGACCACGGCGGTGCGCAGCGCTCCGGTGGAGTTGCCCAACACAGAGAATTTGGCCAGCCCTTTATCCGCATCCACAACGCAGCTGACCCAGTCTTCCGATGCTGCAATCTCTACGGGGAAGTTGGCAGAAATATCGACGTCGATTTTTTCTCCGTCGTAGGCGACCTGCAGGTTGGTGCTGGTGATATAGAGCCGGGGCGCCTGCTGGACGATGGACACACCCACACTAAAGCCGTTGGCCGCAAGCGAAAGCGCCACCTCACGGGAGCTGCCGCTAAGGTTTGTATCGTAGCCGAGCACTATCTGTGTTTGAGTGCGTTTGGATTCGTCTTCCCTGATCCACTCCGACTGGGGCATGGAGAGAGCCACATCTTCGCACGGATTGTGCCTTATGGTAATCTCCCCGGCCATGGGACCCACCACAAAAGAGCTCTGCTCCACCTCAAAATAGAGTACGCCGCTCTGCTGTATTCTCACCGTGCGGCTAAGTGAAAACTCTTCTGAGGCGAAGGTAATCTCGCAACTGCGTCCTTCGCGCGTATCGTTTTTCTCAATCAGGAACTCATACCCTTCTCCGTCACCCTTTTCGAGGACGCTGATCCAGCTTTCGGAGGGCATCTGCAGCGTGTAGCTGACATTGGCGAACACCCTTACGGTCAACTTCCCGCCCAAGGGGTCAAAGGTGCCATCTTCTGCAGAAAGCAGCAGCCAGGGCTCCTGCTGGCAGATGTTCACAACATATTCTTCCCCATCCGCATTAAAGACGATCCTGCCTGTGCGCTCGCGTCCGGTGTGGTTTGCCGCTACCGCAAACTTAAGGTCTCCGGCATCTGAAATCCAATCTTCTGATATGGTGTAGGTATATTCCTGGTTGGTACTGAGCGATAGATCCACGACAGAGGCGGCCGCGGGAAGCTCGAAGAAATCGGTGTCCAATTTGAAAAACGCACCCCATTGCTGGGTTACGGTTACTTTTGCCGAATCGTTGCCGCTGGTAAAGGTGATGTACCCCTCGCGCGCCTGCGAACCGGTATTCTCCAACACGGTGAACTGATACATACCATCCGGGGTAGTGCCGGAGGGGACAATCCAGTCTGCAGATGCCATCACCGTGAGATCTTCCCTGTCGGGGGCGCATATCTCCAGCGTGCCCCCCTGCTGCGGCGCGGTGACCTCCTGCGGAGATACCTCAAACGGTTCTTTTACCGTTTGCACGATCTCTACCGTATAACTCATTCCGTATTCTGCGTTGCTGAAGACGAGGCTGCAGGTGCGCTCCTGCCCGGAAAGATTGGCCCCGGCGGTTATGGTGTAGACCCCATCGGAGGCCGCCTCTGCCGTGCACCACGAATCCTGACCGGGCAATGTGGCAGAATAATCCACGTTTGCGCTTACGCAGAGGGTTTCGCTGCCGCCATCCGGGCCGAAGACAACCCTTTGGGCGGAGAGGGTAAGCGCAGCAGATGTCTGGAAGATGTCAATCTGCCGCTGCTGAGTGCCGCAGGTGACGGTGAGTGCGGCGCTGCGGTCGGCTCCGGACGCGTTGGGAGCGATATCGACCACCAGTCGATTTTCATGGTCCGCAGCGGCGGAGATTGCGACCCAGGAGGCTTCCCCTGCAGAGAATGTGTACTGCTTTGCCGGGTCCCTGTCCAACATGAACGACCCGCCTTCGGGTCCGAATCCGTATCCGGGCAACTCTGCAGACATGATGTCGAGTGCCTGTTGCCTTATGTGCAGCGCATGCTCAAGCCCGTATTCATCGGATGCAAAGACCACAGTGGCTTCGCGGTCAAGCAGCTGCTTGTTATCTTCTGCAAGCAGGGTATATGCCCTGGAGCCATTTTCGCTTGCCGATGTGCTGCCGGAAACAGAAATCCACTCCAGGTCATCCAGGTCGAAAGAGTAGGGGACATTGCACTCTACAGTGACAGAAAAACTTTGCCGGGTGGCATCCAGCACGATATCGTCTTTTTCCAGCTTCAGGCAGGGCGCACTCTGGTAAACGGTAATCTCCTTTACGGCCTCTCCGCCGGAGAAGGTAACGGTGCAGGAGCGCTCTTCTGCCGAGGTGTTTTTATCCACAGTAAAGGTGACGCGGGAGCTGGTCAGGCTCCGGGATACGACCTGATGCATCCAGTCTGCATCGTACGCAATCTGATAGGTGACGTTGTGGCTAAGGGCAACGGCAAAGGTGCCCCCTTGCGGCGAGAAACTACAGTCGCCCTGAACCGTAGCCTCCAGCACGTCGTCCAGCCTATCTTTTTCTGTCTCGCCGCAGCCCGCAAGAGCAAGGGTTGCAAACAGCAGAATGATGGTCCATATGAGGGTGTAGCGCCGCATCCGGGTCTATTTTACCTCCAGTGTCGTGCCGTGGTCGTTAACTATGCCGCGCAGCCAGCGCTCTCTCTGGGCCGGATGTTTGGGCGAAGCTGGGATGTCGCTCCCCTCCGTATTCATTTTATACCTGCCGTCGCTATCGGTAACCTTGATGTTGCCGTCCATGTAGTTTACAAGCATCTCCTTTTCCAGCTGCTTCCACCGCACGATAAGGTGGGTCGCAAGGTTGCTGGTGGCTTCTGTCATCAGCCGCACCGCTTTGCGGCGGTTCCCCTTCTCCAGAAGCTTGAGGACGGCGGCATCGGTCTCTGCAACCGACTTTGTGCACAGATCCTGATATTCTTCAATCTCCCGACGCAGCTCGGGCGCTACGCGGTCGTAAAACAGATAGGCGAAGTGGGTTACCTTGTTGAACTGCCAGAATGCGGATGTGTCTGAGTATTCTGTAAGGCTGCCGTTCCCCTTTGCAAACGGCACCGGGATAGCGTTTACGTTGGTGTAAACCGGTGTCAGGGCGCTGGTGGCGGCATCGTCTACGCCAAACCAGATAATACCGCCCAATTCGTCGGGCAGCCAGCCGCGTGCCTGGCACAGAATCCAGTAGCCGGTCTGCTGGGTGGCGATGGCGCGCTCGTGGACATACTTTTTGCCGTCTACCTCAAACTCCATCGGACGCCAGCGGTAGGGGAGGCTGTTGCATCCGGCCCCGACATCCTGGCTCATATCCATCGGAGTCCCCTCGAAATGGTCGCGCATGACGTCGGCCAGGGCGGGGAGAGTCACCTTGCGGGCGGGTTTCACCCAAAGCGGCATGCGGTGCTGCAGGTTGTGCCCCATGGCATAGTCCAGATAGTCGGCAGCGGCTGCGGTGTGTGTGCCGTCCTGGTCCGTCCACTCGAATTTACCGTCGCAGAGGATGTTGAATGCTGCCCAGGCGCGACTGTCGCAGAAGCGGGCGCCGCCAAAATCGATGGGGTTATATGCATCGCAGAAACTGAAGTTGCTGTCTTCTCCGTTGAACCACCCTTTTTCTCGTGCAAATGAAATTACATCGGGGCTGTAGAGGCACTCCTCGGGGTTATCCAGCGGGAAAGTGCTTATCCTTGCCTGGTTTGCATGGGCGCAGATGTAGCCGTCGGGGATGCGGCGGGCCACCCATACGCTGCCGCTGCCGTCGCCCTTGGAGACCATCTCCATTATCCACGCCTCGTTCTTGTCTGCAATGGAGAACGATTCCCCCTCTGAGGGATAGCCATACTGCTGGGTAAGGGCGTCCATGGTGGCAATGGCCTCCCGTGCGGTGCGTGCCCGCTGCAGTGTGATAAAGATAAGCGAGCCGTAGTCCATGACGCCACCTCCGTGCCAGAGCTCTTCGCGCCCCCCGAAGGTGGTTTCTGTGATGATGAGCTGATACTGGTTCATATTGCCAACCTGCTGGAAGGTCCGCCCGGGTTGCGATATCTCGCCCATATAATTCCCTTCGTCCCAGTTGATTACCTTGAGCATTGCACCCTCTTTCCAGACTTTGGCCGGGTTGAAATCCAGACATCCGTAAAGCTGATGGCTGTCGGCGGCGTAGGTCACCATTACAGAGCCGTCGGCCGACGCCCCTTTGGTTACTATGACATTGGTGCATGCAAAAGAGTGAATCGTACAGAGTGTGGCCAGCAGTACCAGTGCGTATAATTTTTTCATGATTAATTCTTACTTTTGTATCTGTAAAACACCCAAAGATAGTAAAATGAATCTGTTATTTAAATATTTAGCTGTCTCGGCTGTTCTCATTTCGCTCTCAAGCGGCCTCTGCCGCGCCCAGCAGAACGGGGGGCAGGGCTCAAAGCCCATGACCTTCGAGGAGGTAATCGCCAAGCAGGTAGAAGATATGGTGGATTGCTATAAGCTGGATGATTATCAGGCGTTTACGCTGGATACACTGTTGCAGCACTTTGCGCCGATATACAATGCGGAGTTGAAGAAGGTCAAGGATTCCGGAGCGGCACAGGCGGCCTCTTACCAGACAGTCGTGGATAAATGGGCAGATTTTTTTGACAGGGAATACGAGAAGATATTCAACGAGAAGCAGTGGAAACAGTATATGAAATCTGCTGCCGGCCGCGAAAAGAAAAAGCGCGACAAGCGTATGGAGGCTGCGCGCGGTGAATCTGCTGCAGAATAATCTGGTTTAAATTTCCGGCTCCGGCTCCGGGGTTGGTTCTGGCTCCGGTTCCGGTTCATGGTTCTCTTCGGGCCCCTGGGTAAGGTTGATAGCATCGTACTGGGCAAAGGTTTCATAATTGTATTCCCATTCGCAGCCGTATGCCAGCTTGTGGATACGCCAGTAAATGGCCTCCCGCGAGGGGGCGTTGAAGCCGCCTGTGTAAAAGTTCATGATGCTCTCCTTAGAGGGGTGCCAGATTCCGCTCTCGTAGGTGTCGCCGCCGGGGAAGGCCCCCAGGCCGTCGTATTGGTAACGCTCGTCTGCGATAAACCTGTTCCAGAGTATGGTTTCAAGATCGTCGGTAAAGTCGATGTTAAGGTATGCGTGGCACCGTTGCTGCAGCTGCCGGTAAAACTCTGCCGTTGATTCCGGGATTGCGCCGTAACCGGCATACGAATATTCATCGGCCAGCTTGCCAAAGCCGTGACCTGCCGCCTCGTGCCGCACCAGTCCGGCAAAATCGTCGTGGTCGGTGCCCAGGGCGGCAAATGCCACCGCAACTCCGCATGCGCCATCGTCGTCGGTCCCGTCGCAATCGGAGTTGAGGTTCAGATAGCACTGCCCGGCATGCACGTTGCGGTTCAGCAGTACAATCACCACCGTCCGGTCCAGATCCTGTTCCGAAACAGCCCGTTTTGCATACTCCTGACATTTGTCCAGGTCGCCGTTTACATAAGAGTCGTTCCCGAACCATGTGCCCAGGGTGGTGGATGTGCCCGAGGTAAAGTCTTCGTAATATGCAGAAACCACGTTCACCACATAGACATCGAACATCTCGCGGAAGGTGGCGTAAGGCTCTTCGCTGAAGAAGATCTCTGCCGCATCGGCCATGACGGTGCGGTAAGAAAAGTCAGCAATCTCGTCGTGGGAGAACGCGTCGCCCATAATCACGATTGGGATGCCCGCCCCCAGGGTGTGGGCATAGAGCAACTCCACCACACCGTCCAGAGGATCCATCGGCTGCCCGTAAGAGGCCTGACGCACCGTGACGACACACTCCAGCCCGCTTCCAAAAAGGGTTACGGTGGCCTCACGCCCCTCTTCTTCGGCGTTTTCGGTTACATTTATCACTCCATCGTCCCAGGTCAGCCACTGGTCAGATATGGCCACCTCGTATTCTATGTTGGTGGTAACCTCCACCGCAAGCGGCCCCCCTTCGGCATCGATCTCGAACAGGTCGGGCTGTACTGTCAGGCGGTTTTTCTGCGCCTGATTGATGGTGACCCTGCCGTAGTCGTTGCCAAATTTAAGGTTTATCGTACAGGTGCGTCCCTTAAAATTGGGGTTGGGCAAAACTGTGATTACAAAGTTCACGGTGCCGTCCTTGCCGCTTGAGGGACTGACAGAGCACCAATCCCTGCCGCCATTTACTGCTGCAGACCATGCGGAGGCAGATTCCGTCTGGAAGGTGATTTGGTCGCCATCACTATCTACATTGTAGGTGGCATCCACCAGCATCTCCGGCAGCGGATTGCAATTCACGGCCATAGTCACCAGCGCAAGCGCCGCGACAGTAGCCGTAAAGAGCAATCTGCATGTGTTTCGCATTATTTCTGGATGGAATCGAGATAGGTTACAACATCGCCCACGGTCTCGAACTTTGCCAGGGCTTCATCCGGAATCCGTACGCCATAGTCATCTTCCAGCCGCATCAGCAGCTGCAGGATGTCCAGGGAGTCGGCATGCAGGTCGCGCTTGATCTGTGCATCCAGGGTCACTCTGTCGGCAGGGATGCGCAGCTGTCGCGCGAGAATGGTTTTAACTTCTTCAAACATATCGTTTAGTATTCGTAGTGTTCGTATTTTAGGATTATCTCTTCTGTCTTGGCCGCCAGAGCGCTCTGCTCCATGAGGTAGGCCTGCTCTATGCACTTGGCCACTGCGGTTGCTCGGCTGGAACCGTGCCCTTTTACAATGGTCTTGGATGTGCCCAACAGCACGCTGCCGCCGTAGTTCTGGTAGTTCATGAACTCTTTCTCGTCTGCAAACATCTTTTTCATCAGCAGCGCCCCCAGCTTGTAGATGGTGCGGGAGTAGATGTCCTTCTTGAGCTTTTTGAGCAGCTCCAGCGCGGTGCCCTCTGTGGTTTTTACCAGCACGTTGCCGGAGAAACCGTCGGCCACCACAACGTCGTAACGGCCGGATAGCAGGTCGCGGCTCTCCATGTTGCCCACAAAGTTGATTTCCTGGGTCTGGGAGAGCAGCCGGTATGCCTGCTGGTGTGTTTCGTCGCCCTTCTCTGCCTCCTTGCCCACGTTGAGCAGCGCGATGCGGGGATTCTGCACTCCGTAAACGTTCTCCATGTACAGGCTGGCCATTATTGCAAACTGGCGCAGCATTTCTGGGTTGACCTCCACGTTGGCGCCGCTGTCGCAGATGCCCACCATGCCCCCGTCCATCGTCGGGAGAATCGGGCAGAATGCGGGGCGTATGACCCCTGGAATGCGGCCGATGCGGGTCAGCGCTGCCGCCACCAGGGCCCCGGTGCTGCCGATGGAGACCATTGCCGATATATCGTCGCTGTCGCGCAGCATCCGGATGGCCTTTATCATGGAGCTCTCTTTCTTGAGGCGGACGGCGTCGATGGGCTTCTCATCGCAGCCGATAACTTCCGGCGCATGGACTATTTCGAGGCGGCCGGCATCGTAGCGTTTGCCATCAAGGCAGCCCCGGATAGCAGCCTGGTCGCCTGTCAGGATAAGGTGCAGGTCGCTGTACTGCGCCAGGGCAGCCAGCGCACCGTCTACATTGGCCTGTGGGCTGTGGTCACCGCCAAAACAGTCAATCAATATCTTTAACATAGCAGCGGTGCAGTTTTATCTTCTCTTCGTCGAAGCGTTTCCATTGGTTCTGGATTGCGTAGTTGTCCTCCAAGTTCATGTTGGTCTCGGCATATTTGATGCCCTTGGAGGCCAGCATCTTCATAAGGCCGGCCGATACAATCACGCTCACGCCGCGGTTGAGCCAAGTGGGGTCCACTCCTATCAGGCAGAGGTCAATCACGTCGGGGCGCTTGATGGCCTTTAGCAGGCGGACGATGGCGCCGGGGGTCAGATGACCGCCGCTGCGGCGCACAGCCCTCTCTATGGCGGGGAACGCGATGCCGAAGCATATCATGTTATCGTTCTCGTCCAGGATTACAGCCACATACTTGGGGTCCACTACCAGGCGGAAGTTGTCCAGCATGAGCTTCTTCATCCCCTCCGTGAAGGGGACGCTGCCGTAAATCAGGTCGTAAGATTTGTCTATCAGTTCAAAGATGCCGTCGGCGTAGCGCTTGATAAAATCGTCGGTACTCTTGGCAGTGCCTATGTGCAGGTTGTAGCGGCGCATAACATAGTCCGCCATCTGGTCCAGCTCGCCGTTGTAATCCTTGGGGATGCGCAGCCGGCTGCCAGTCCAGTCCACCTCCTTGACATAGCCCATGCGGTCCATGAACCCGCCATAATAGGGATAGTTATAGGTCTCTTCAAAGGTGGCGGGGTATTCAAAGCCTCCCACCAGCATTCCTTCGCGCTCCAGGTCAGAGAACCCCAGCGGTCCCTGCATCTGGTTCATACCCTGCTCCCTGGCCCATGCCTCCACTGTCTCGAACAGCTTTTGCGCCACTTCAAAATCTTCAATCACGTCGAAGCGGGTAAAGCGGCAGCGCCTCTGGTTGTACTTTTTGTTGGCTGCGCGCTGGATGATGCCGGAGATACGTCCCGCCATCACTCCGTCTTTGTATGCATTGAAGTAGACGTGGTCGCAGATGTCGTTGTAAACGAAGTCCTTGCGGAACATCTTCTTCTCGTCTATATAAAGGGCGGGGGTGTAATACGGGTTTCCCTTGTAAAGCTTAAGGGGGAAATCCAGGAAATCCTTCTGCTGGGCCTTGGTTGTTACTTTCTCTACTGTAATCATGTCGCTGCGGTTTTAACGGTGGATAGCGTGGAAGCAGATGCCCAGCCCATTGGGGCCGCAGTGGCTGCCGATGGTGGGGTTCACCACGGTGGTGACAACCTTAAGGTCGTCGCCATAAATCGCCTTGAGCTGCCGCTCGGCCTCGGCTGCGATGTCGGGGCAGTCGGAGTGGCCGATAACCACCCGGTGCGCCTTTACATCGTCTCCCAGATCCTGTACGTACTGGACCAGGCGGGCGATGGCCTTGGCGCGGCCGGTCTCCTTGCCTATGGATATCATCTTCCCCTCGTCGCTCAGATGGATTATGGGACGGATGCCGATAAGTCCGCCCATGGTGGCTGCCAGGCCACTCACGCGACCGCTGCGGCGGAAGAATTTAAGGTCGTCGGCAAAGAAGTACATGGGGAAGTGCGGAACCTCCGCCTTTGCCCACTCCACAATCTCTTCTGCACTCTTGCCCGCCTTGAACATATCGGCCGCCTCCAGTACGATATTGTAAGAGAGGGCGCTGATGCCCAGCGTATCCACAGAATAGAACTTGCGTTCCGGATACTTCTCTTTCAGCTTTGCCACCGCCATGTCCATAATGGTGAAGGTGTTGGAGGTGCCGGAAGAGAAATGGACGTAGAGGATGTCGTTACCTGCGGCAAACTCCGGCTCGAAGGTCTTTGTGTAGAACTCCTCGCTCATGGCGCTGGTGGTGGGTATGGTGCCGCCGCGCAACATGTCGTAAAACGCGTGGGAATCAAATTCTTCAAAATCGACGTAGGGATAAATCACCTTGTCGTTAACGGTATAAGGCATGCTTATGAGCTTTATACCATACTGTGCACACTCCTTGGGGGTGATGTCGCAGTCCGTATCAGAAAAAAACGTCAGCATAGCACAAAAATATAATCGTATATCGGCTGAAGGCCGTTGTTAAACATTATTTCCAGATTTGGGTATCTGGCGGTGAGCGTCTGTTGGAGTTCTGCCGCCTCTTGCGCCGGGACATCTTCTCCGGTGAATACCAGCATCACGTCCCGCCCGGATGCGCCCATCTTCTCTGCCAGCAGCGCCGCCGCCTGGTTGCGGGAGGCGCTGTCGCACAATATCTGTTTGCCGCTGTAACCCACGAAGTCGCCTTTGACCACCGTAACGGATTCGCCGACCGCTGCATCTGTCGCCTCGGCATCGCGTATGGCGCGGGATATCATTCCGGTAGTTACCGCCTCCATAATGGCGGTGGCGCCCGCCACCACTTCGTCGGCATTGTCGCAGTCGCGGTCGGCAGAGGCGATGGCGTAGTACCCTTCTCCGATAGAAGAGGAGGGGAGCACCCGCACGTCAGCATCCTTGTAAAGGTCTGCCGCCTGCTGGGCCGCCATGCGGATATTGGAGTTGTTGGGGAATACCAGTATGGTGTCGGCATTGATATGCCCGAATGCATCAATGAAATCCTGCGTAGAGGGGTTCATGGTCTGTCCGCCGGGAATCACCACGTCGGCACCGATCTGTTTGAAAGCTTCAATCAGCCCCTCTCCGGCAGCCACCGTCGCTATTCCGTATTTCTGCTTCGGCTTTTTGAACGATGCGTTGCCCTTGTTGCTCTCCTGATGATGCTGCAGCGCCATGTTCTCTATCTTAAGGGTCAGGAATTCGCCGTAATTCTGGCAGTGGTTCAGAATCTCGCCCGGGTTAAAGGTGTGCACGTGCACCTTTACGATAGTTCCGTCGCGGAAGGACACCACGCTCTCGCCGTGGGTCTCCAGCCAGTCAATCAATTCCTTCTGGTCAAAATGCTCTATGTCGGTCTTGGCACGGGTCAGCCGCAGCAGGAATTCTGTGCAGTAGCCATACTCCAGGGTGCTGTCTTCTGTAAATTTGGAGAGGTCGATGGCCGGGGCGGCATGTACATCCTCTGCAATCTCTTCGCTCTGGACCTTGCCGCTGAGGGCCTGGTCCATGCCGCGGAATATGCACAGCAGACCGGCACCGCCGCTGTCTACCACGCCAGCCTCCTTGAGCACGGCAAGCTTCTCCGGGGTGTTGTCCAGCGAAGTCTGCATGGCCTCCAGCAACGTCTCAAAGTAGTGTTCCAGCGACCCCCCGGCGTCTGCAGCCGACGCCCCCTCGCGCAGCACCGTGATGATGGTCCCCTCTACCGGGACGGGAATTGCGCCATAGGCCTCCTTAACGGCGGAGCTCATTGCAGAGGCGAATGCGGCCGCCCCCGCCTCGTTTAGCCCCTCCAGCCCCTTGGCCAGGCCGGCGAAGATGCGCGAAAGGATAACTCCCGAGTTGCCGCGGGCCCCCAGCAGCATCCCCGACGATGCGGCAGAGGCCATCTCGGCCAGGGTGCCGGTTTTGCCGGCAATCTCACTGGCGCCCGCCTTTAGGGTCATGTACATATTATCTCCCGTATCTCCGTCGGGAATAGGGAAAACGTTCAGGTCGTTGATAACCGATTTGTCTTTGTATAACGAAGCTGCTCCGCCGCGGAGCATGTCTGCAAATAATACGCTGTTAATTTTCTGTGGCATACGAAATATCCAACCAATATAACATTTTTAGTTGAGTCTGACAACCCGGATGCCCCGGGCAGACTTGTGGGTGAGTACGTAATCGTATATGGTCTGGCTCTCTATGATAACCTTTTTTGCGCTGGACGATGCATGGATAAAGTGCATCCGTCCGTCCTGCTCCACGGCGATGGCCACGTGGCCTATGTCGAGCCCGGCAACCGGAGTGACGAAGCAGATGATATCGCCGCTAAGGATATTCTTTGCCAGACGGGGTAGGTCGTTTTGGGCAAGGTAATAATAACCGCCCTTTTCAAGCGAGAGCTCGGTTGCGCGGATCGGCTTTATAAGGGATGGGTCGTTCACCAGCTGACTGTAGGCCTGGGTGTGGGTCGTCATGAAATCGAACTTCTGGTCCAGGGGCGTGCCGCCCAGCTCTTTGGATACTTCGCGGAAGTATCCGTTCTCTTCTCCCTGACGTATCCAGGCCGATGTGTAGTGGTTGCGCGATGCGTAACCGTCCACCTGGCCGCGGTGGTAGCGCAGATTCTGGGTGTTGCGGCAAAAGGCCTCAAAAGTGGGAGTGTCGCTCTTTATGGTCTGCACCAACGCCAGGCACATCTCCACAAACAATATGCAGTCGGTCTTGTCCATGTTGATGGTGAGCTGCTCCGGTTCGATCTCCAGAGTACCGCCGACGTACTCCGTCCCCAGGAACTGTTTTGCCACCAGTACTATAAGCTGGGGCGCCGGTTCGTCCCTGTAGGACTCCATCGCCGTCGTCACCTCCTTGAAAATGGCCTCCGACGTTTCGCCGAAGCGGACAGTGGCCAGATAATCGTTTTGCGCCCTGCACCCGAGGGTGGCTAGGAGCATAGCGAAAATTGTTAGAATCAGTCGGGTCATGTCCAAAGGTAGTAATTATTCTGCGAGTTCCAGCCAGCGGAGCTCTTTGGTGTCGATGTCGGCGATGATCTGTTCGATTTCGCGGGACTTGGCGGTGAGGGTCGCGATGTCCAGGGTGCCGGAGCTCAGCTCCTCTTCCAGGGCGGCTTTGCGGGCTTCCAGAAGCGGCAGGTCGGCCTCTATCTGCTCCTTTTCGCGCTGTTCTTTCCAGGAAAGTTTCTTCTTGTCTGCGGCAGGGGCTGGTTTCTCGCGTGGTGCGGCAGACGGCTTCTCTGCCCGGGCCGCCCTTGCTTCTGCGCGCCGCCGCTCCATCATGAACTCGCGGTATTCGCTGTAGGTGCCCACAAAATCCTTCACATTGCCCTCGCCGGTAAAGACAAACAGGTGATCCACGATTTTATCCAGGAAAAAGCGGTCGTGCGATACCATTATCACGTTGCCTTCGTACTCTTTGAGATACTCCTCCAGCACGTTGAGGGTCACTATGTCCAGGTCGTTGGCAGGCTCGTCCAGAATCAGCACGTTGGGGCGCTGCATCAGCACGGTGAGCAGATGCAACCGCCGCTTTTCGCCGCCGGAGAGGCGGGAAATGTGGGTGTTGAACATCTCCACGGGAAAGAGGAACTGCTGCAGGAATGTGGTCACGGCAATCGGGTTGCCGCCGGCGTCGCGGGCCTCTTCTGCAATTTCGCGCACCGCCTCCAGCACCGTCTGGTGCTCCTTGAAGTGCATACCCTCCTGCCGGTAGTATCCAAACCGGACCGTCTCTCCGCGGTCGATCTCGCCGGAGTCGGGCTGCAGGGCGCCGGTCAGAAGGTTCAGGAAGGTGCTCTTGCCTATGCCGTTGGCCCCCACAATTCCGATCTTTTCGCCCTGCGCGAAGTTGTATGTAAAATCGCGCAGGATTGGCCTGTCGCCATAGCTGAAGCCTACGCCACGGCAGTTGACAATCTTGCGCCCCAGCCGGGCGCTGCCAAGATTGATGGCCAGCTGTTTTGTCTCGCGTATCGGCGCAGCCTTCTGCTGCAGGTCGTAAAAGGCGTTCTCGCGGTAGCGGGCCTTACCTGTGCGGGCGCATGGGGTGGAGCGCATCCACTCCAGCTCCCGCCGGTAGATGTTGCGGTACTTCTCGTTCAGGGCGCTGGCCACCGCCAGACGCTCCTGCCGCTTCTGAAGATAATACTGATAGTTGCCCTTGTATGTGTACAGGTTGCCGCCGTCCAGCTCCAGAATCGTGTTGCAGACGCGGTCCAGAAAGTAACGGTCGTGAGTCACCATGAACAGAGTGCGACGGCTCTTGGAAAGATAGTCTTCAAGGTATTCAATCGCGTCCAGGTCAAGGTGGTTGGTGGGTTCGTCCAGCACCAGGAAGTCGGCATTTGTGATGAGAACCCCCGCCAGCGCCACCCGCTTGGCCTCGCCGCCGGAGAGGCTGGCGCACCTGCATTCAAAATCGTTAAGACCCAGCGAAGTGAGTATCTGCCGGGCATCCTGCTCTATGTCCCAGGGATCGCGGTGGGTCTTAGCAGGGTCGACCTTGCCTGTCACCTCCTCCAGAATGGTTTTGCCGGGGTCAAGATGAGTCTCCTGCTCCAGGAACGATATCACAATGTGCTTGAGGAACTTGATCTCGCCGCCCCGGTCGCTGGTGTCCTTTCCCGCCAGAATGCTCAGCAGAGAACTCTTCCCCGTGCCGTTGGGGGCTATCAGGGCAATCTTGTCCCCTTCGTTGATATTGAAGGAGATATTCTCGAACAGCACCTTGGGGCCGTACGACTTTGAGACGTTTTCTACTTGCAGGTAGCTGGGCATACGGATGCAAAGATATCAAAAAAGACGGCCTGTCGGTCGTCTTTTCTATCGGCAGTAGCGGGACCCAGGATTGAACTGGGGACCTCATGATTATGAATCATGCGCTCTAACCAGCTGAGCTATCCCGCCGAAAGATTGGAGTGCAAAGGTAAACGAAAAATTGAATTACCCAAAATTATTCTCTTATGACCTTCACCTCTCCGCCCATGCCAATCTTGATGATTTGGGAAGAGCGGCCGGAGGAGGTGTGCTCCAGTGCGGGTTCTACGATATGGTCGACCCCGTCCAGGATAGCGGCGCCGATCTCTGCAAAGCAGCCGGGGGTTGGCTCGCCGGAGATATTGGCAGAGGTCGAAACCACGGGTTTGCCAAAGAGGCGGATCATCTGGACGCAGAATTCGTTCTGCGGGATGCGGATGGCCACGCTGCCGTCGTCTGCAATGACCTTTTCTGACAGGCCGACCCCTTGCGGATATATGATTGTCATGGGCTTGTCGTTGATCTCGAGCAGGTCAATTGCCATGGGCGGAATCTGCCGCACGTATCGCGCCAGCATGTCGGCATCGCTCACAAGCACTATGACAGATTTGCTGTCGTCGCGCTGTTTGAGGTCAAAGATGCGCCCTATGGCGTCGCTGCGGGTGGCGTCGCAGCCCAGTCCCCACACGGTGTCGGTGGGGTAGAGAATCAGGTCGCCGGCCTTTAGAGCCTTGACGGCGGCATCCACTTCGTATTTAAGATCGTCGTCCATATCGTTTAGAAGTATATGAGTGTGCTTACGGGGTAATGGTCGGAATACGGGACGCGGGTGATGCTGGTACGGTCGCAACTCACATTTTCCGGAACCAGTATGTAGTCGATGCGCAGCAACGGCCAGAAGATAGAGAAGGTGGCGCCGAAGCCGCGTCCGCCGTCGGCAAAGCTGTCTTTGTGCCCCTGCGACAACCGATGGTAGGTATATGACATCGGGGTGTCGTTAAAGTCGCCGCAAACAACGCTTGGCAGTGTGCTGGTGGCTATGTGGTCGTGCATTTTGCCAACCTGTTCGCTGCGCCTGAGGGTGGTCTGGGCAAGATGCTCGTGAACGGTCTTGACTTCGTCGGTAAAGCCGCCCTTTTTGGACATCCGCTTGATTATGTTGGTGAAAGAGAGCGAATATGACTGCAGGTGGCAGTTGTAGATGCGCACCGTTACATCGTTTATGCGGATATCGCTCCAGATGCACAGATTCGTGCTGCGGGAGAACGAAACGGTGCCGGAGTTGACTATCGGATACCGGCTGAGAGTGATGTTGCCCGCATACGCACCGTTGTCGCGGTAAAGATAGCGGTGGCGGTAGGGCAGCTGTTGCAGGAACCGGCCCAGGGTGGCGGTGTCTTTTGTATGGAACTCCTGCAGGCAGATGATATCGGGCGCCTCGCGCGAAACGAATTCGCTTATCTTGCCCAGCGCCTGCTCTGCATTCATCCCCTTGGCAGCGGCGCAGAAATGCCCTACGTTGTAGGTCATGACCTTGACTTCGTCGCCCGAAACGCTTTTCTCTTCGTCCCCGAACTTGACAAACAGGTCTGCGAAGAACAGCGACGGTAGCAGGGCCACCAGGCTAAGCACCAGGTAGCGCCGCATCTTGATAAGCCCGACTATCAGCAGCACCACATTGATCAGGAAGATGGGGATGTAGTACAGGCCGAAGAAGTATGGCAGCGACATGAACGCCGGGTCGATGAAAATGGAGAGGTACGAGATGCACAGGGCGGCAGCCGCGATTGCCACAAACACCCTGAAGACAATCTGCCCTGCAGACAAACCGTGTTCTGACTGCTTCTTGTACCAAGTCTTGTTCTGCTTGGGCTTCTCTTTTTTTGGATAATGTATCCGCGCCATTTTATTCGCTGTACATTTTACCGCGTTTCTTCCAGAACAGAATCAGGGCAAGGCCAAAAAGCATCCCTCCCAGGTGTGCGAAGTGGGCGATGTTGCCACCCATCCCGGTGAGCCCGGTGAGCAGTTCTATGGCGCCGAATATTATTACAAACCACTTTGCTGTGAGCCTCACGGGCGGGAAAAGAAGCTGCAGCTGGGTGTTGGGCCAGAGCATGCCAAAGCCCAGTAACACACCGTATATTGCGCCGGAAGCCCCCACGGTGGGGGTCATCATTGCGGCATTTGCGGCGGCGGTGTTGCCGGCGGCCAGATAGCTGCTTATCTGCAGGCCTACCACCAGATTATGGCACAGCGCAGCCCCAAGTCCGGTAACGAAATAGAACAGCAGGAATTTTTTGCTGCCCCACGTGCGCTCCAGTGGCGTACCGAATATCAGCAGCGTGTACATGTTGAAGAACAGATGCCAGAAGCCCCCGTGCATGAACATGTGGCTTACGAGCTGATAGTGGCGGTACAGCGGCGACGAGAAGGCGAATAGGGAGAACAGTTCGTACATCCTATCCCCTGTAAGCGCCGTGAAAATCAGCACTATGGTGTTGATTATTATAAGATTCCTGGTTACTGTGGGAATCGAATACATGAAATTCCTCCACCCGAAGCCGTTCATATCTTTTTCTCCAATTCTTCTGTTGAGACAATGTTTATGTAGCGTGTTGCAAGGTCCGCGCCATGAGTGGCACGCAGCACCAGCACTTCGTTTGCAAGCAGCTGCGCCTGCACCGGGTTGAGGTTGTGGGACAGGCGTTTAGCGGCCGCAGAAGCCAGGGTGGACGCGTAGGTTTTAATGCTGTCACCCGCTATATCATCGCTCAGCGAAGCTGCCAAATTGTCCATTACCTCCTTGAGCGCCTCTTCGTCGGTAGGGAAACCGTCGGGAACGGCATATACGATGATGGTGTCATCGCCGAAATCGCGGATATCGAACCCCAGCTGCGAGATGCGGTTTATGTTTTCAAGGATTATCGAGTAGATATCGCGGCGCAGCACCACCTGCTGCGGGTAGAGCGAGCGTTGTGAGATGAAATGCTCCTGCGACAGGAACGCGAAATACTTGTGGTACAGGATCGCCTCCTGCGCCTTTTTGATGTTGATTATGGCGAGCCCTTCGCGCACCGGGGCAAGAATCAGCCTGCCCGAGAGTACGATGACATCGGCCCGGGAATTGTCCTCCTCTTCCAGCGAATGGCCGTATCCGGCGCCGGATGCAAATAATCGTCCGTCGTTTTGGCCGTCGTCCCCGTCGAACAGCCTGAACAGCGGGGAGTAATCTACTTTGGGCGGACGGATATAACCGCCGGCCGTCGTGCCGCCATGGCCAGCCGCGCCGCCGCCCTGACTGCCAAAGCTGCCGACGGAGAGATCGCCGTGGCCGTTCATCGCGGGGAAATCCAGCACCTCGCCCGATTCAAAATCGATGCTCGGGCCAAAGGCACCGCGCCCCAGCGCTTCGCGTACGCAGGCTGTAAGGATATCAAAGATGATATGTTCCTGGGTGAATTTTACCTCTGTCTTTTGCGGATGGATATTCACGTCCACATCTGTCGGGTCGCACTCCAGAAATATGAAATACGACGGGATATATCCCTCCCGCACCAGATTCTCATAGGGCTTGCACACAGCCTTGTGAAGCATCGGACTGCGGAAATAGCGCCCGTTTACAAAGAAATACTGGTTGCCGGGGGTTTTGCGGGCATCCAGCGGGCTGCCGATGAAGCCGGAAATATTTACGATATCTGTTTCTGTGGATATCTCCACCAGTTCGTTTGCCGTGTCGCGTCCGCAAAGGTCGCTGATGCGCTGCTTGAGGTTTGCCGCCGGGCGGATGCTGAAAGTGTCGCGTCCGTTGTGCTTAAGCGAGAATGCCAGAGCCGGATGCGATGCCGCCACTCGGATGAATTCTTGCTCTATGTGGCGCATTTCAGCAGCATCGGATTTGAGAAACTTGCGCCGCGCCGGCACGTTGTAAAACAGGTTGCTCACCGATATGTTGCACCCGCGGGGGGCTGCAACCGGTTTGACAGAGAGCATCTGCGACGCCGCGGCCTCTACCTGCACCCCGGTTTCATCCTCTTCGCGGCGGGTTTTTATGGTGATCTGGGCCACCGCCGCAATCGAGGCCAGCGCCTCGCCGCGGAAGCCATAGGTCAATATCCTTTCCAGGTCCTCTGCAGCTGCTATTTTGGATGTTGCGTGGCGCTCAAGGCACAGAGCGGCATCCTCTGCGCTCATCCCGCAGCCGTCGTCTATAACCTGGATCAGGGTTCTCCCGGCATCCAGAATGCTCACGGATACGGTAGTGGCACCGGCGTCGATGCTGTTTTCCATCAGCTCCTTGACGACAGAAGCCGGGCGGCCCACAACCTCACCAGCCGCAATCAGGTTTGCGATATTGCTTGGAAGGACTCGGATCATGGCGCTATCGGAACAGTTCTACAAGACCTTGACTTAGGTAATACGCCACCGCGAGTGCGGCGATAACCGTAATCAGGATAATAATCGTGCGCAGCGGCCCGTGGCTCTTGCGCTCGCCCAGGCGCTCTGCGGTACCCTTGCGATAGGCGCTGCGGATATATTGCCCCGGGATGTAGGCCGCACCGCTGCGGTTCTGCTTGCCGGCAGATTCGCTTTCCAGCACCTGCTGCACCTCGGAGAAAGTGGCCACATCTTTCAAATCTTCTGCCGCTTGACGTGCAGAGGCCTTCGCATCGCCGGGATACTCCTTGCCATATTTGGCATAGAGTTCCTTGAGGCGCTCTTTGCGCTCGTCGTAGTAGCGCGGCGTATATTTGAACACCCTGTGCGTCGGTCTGGGGAAGAATGTGATGGCCATATTGCGGTTGTTTAATTCAGACAAAGGTAATAAATTTGTCGGAAAGACTTCAGTATGAAATGTGATATCAGGACAGGCAACGGATACGATGTCCACCGGCTGGCTCCGGGGCTTAAGCTGACCCTTGGCGGAATTACCATAGAGCATGAGAAGGGATGCGTGGCGCACTCCGACGGCGATGTGATAATCCATGCGCTGTGCGACGCGCTTCTGGGGGCGCTGGCCCTTGGTGATATCGGGCACCACTTCCCCGATACAAGCGAAGAGTTTAAAGGAATCGACAGCAAGATTCTGCTCCGCCGCACATACGATTTGGTGCGCTCGAAAAGCTACTCGATAGTGAATGCCGACATAACCCTGCTGCTTCAGGCCCCCAAAATCGCCCCGTATGTGGTCAAGATGCGCCAGACACTGGCTGCGGTGCTGGAAGTTCCGGTAGATGCGGTCTCGATAAAGGCCACAACCACAGAGCGCCTGGGTTTCGTGGGGCGCGAAGAGGGCGTAGCTGCCTACGCTGCGGTGCTGATCTGCAAAGATTAGAGCTTATTTCTCTTCCTGTTCGCCGTATCTAAGGTCGATACCATCCAGCGCCTCGGCGCTGTGCTCGGGGATTGATTCGCCGTTGAAGCGATTCTCTACATCGGTACGCATGATAATGGGCTGGGGGTCATCATCGTCGTCGCCGTCATAGTCTTTGTCGTCGTCATCATCGTCGGGCAGTTCGATCTGGCGGTAGCGCTTCTGACGGCGTTCCCAGCGCTCGCGGGCATATTGCTGCATGTCGCTGACCTCGTCCATCTCGTCTATGATCTCCAGGCCGAATATGGTTTCTATGATATCCTCCAGCGTGATGATGCCGGTAAAGCAGCCGTATTCATCTATAATCAGGCCAATCTGCTCTTTGTTTTTGAGCAGCTGCTCCCAGATGTCGCTGATGGCAATCTCCTCGTTGAAAAGGGTAATGTCGCGCTTGATGTCGCCCAGCCGGACTTTGAACCGGTCGTTGGCCAGCATCTCCAGCGCCTCTGTGCGGAGGATATAGCCTGTGATATATTCGGGGCTGTCGGCATATACCGGGATGCGGGAGTGATGGTTGAAGGCGGGGTCCTTGTAGAACTGTGCCAGAGTCATCCGCTCGGGGGCGATGGCCGCCACCACGCGGGGTGTCATCACGTCAAAAGCCTTGATATTGTCGAGCTTGATTATGTTCTGGATAATCTTGTTCTCGCTTTTTTCAAACACACCCTCCTCTTCGCCGATATTGGCCATGGCAGATACCTCCTCGCGGCTCACGGTCTGCTCTTCTTCATCGCCGCCTATCATGCGGGTAATCCACTCGGCCACGATTACAAACGGGTAGGTGATAACTATCAGCACGCTTATCATGCCGGCAGTGAAGCCGGTCAGGCGCTTCCAGTATGTGGCACCGATGGTCTTGGGGATAATCTCGGCAAAAACCAGTATCATTATCGTCATCACTGCCGATACGATGCCGACTGCGGTGCTGTTCCACAGCTTGGCTGCCAGACCGCCGATAATTGCGGCGCCCATTGTGTTGGCGATGGTGTTCAGAACCAGGATAGAGGCCAGGGGACGGTCTATGTCGGTTTTGTATTTCTTGAGCAATGCCGCCGACTTGCTTTTATCCTCTTCGCGCATCGTGAGATACGAGATGGGGGTGGACATCAGCACGGCTTCGAGTATGGAGCACATAAACGAAACCAGGATGGTGGCAATAATTGTGAGGATAAACAGGGTCATCGGGCGTTTTGATTACTTATTCCAGAGTCCATTCGCTCCCCTGTTTTGTATCCTTTACGCGGATGCCCAGAGCGGCGAGCCGGTCGCGAAGGGCGTCGCACTTGGCCCAGTTCTTTTCTGCCCGGGCCGCCTGGCGTTCTTCAAGGATGATATCCATCAGGCCGCTGATGGCTTCTGCCCCGGACGCACCCGACTGCTCGTCTTTGAGCCCCAGGATGCCGGAAAGTACATCTTTGAAGATCTTGTTAAGCAGCATCTTGTCTGCCGCTCCGATTTGCAGCGACCCCTCTTTGGCGCGGTTCACGATGTTCACGGCCTCGAAAATATGCGCCAGGGCTATGGGGGTGTTGAGGTCGTCGCAAAGGGCATCGTAGATATCCTCGTATATCTTGGCCAGTTCTGTGGCAGCAGCGGTGGCGGAGGCCTCTATCTTTTCTGCATCACGCGCAGCCTGGAACAGCTTCTTTAAGCCCTTTTCTGCCGACTGCAGTGCCTCGTTGCTGAAATCGAGGGTGCTGCGGTAGTGGGCCTGGAGAATAAAGAAGCGGATGGTCATCGGGCTGTATGCCTTCTGCAGCAGGGGATGGGTGCCGTTAAACAGCTCTTCAAGGGTGATGAAGTTGCCGTAGGACTTGCCCATCTTCTTGCCGTCGATGGTAATCATGTTGTTGTGCATCCAGTAATGGACGCCGCCGAGGCCGCGGGCTGCGGTGTTTTGTGCCAACTCACATTCGTGGTGGGGGAACAGCAGATCCATCCCGCCGCCGTGTATGTCAAACACCTCGCCAAGGTACTTGGCACTCATTGCAGAACACTCCAGGTGCCAGCCGGGAAAACCTTCGCTCCAGGGAGAGGGCCAGTGCATGATATGCTCCGGGGCGGCTTTCTTCCAAAGGGCAAAGTCGTAGGGAGAGTGTTTGTCGCTCTGGCCGTCCAGCTCGCGGGTGTTGGATATCATCTCGTCCAGTTCCCTGCCGGAGAGCACGCCGTATTTGTAATCCCGGTTGTATTTTGCCACATCAAAGTATACGCTGCCGTTGCTTTCGTATGCATATCCGTTCTCCAGAATCTGCTTCACCAGCGCAATCTGCTCTATGATATGGCCCGAAGCACGAGGCTCGATGGAGGGGGGATTCACGCCCAGGGCCTTCATGGCCTCCTCGTAGCGGATAGTGTAGTACTGCACCACCTCCATCGGCTCGAGTTGCTCCAGACGAGCCTTCTTGGCAATCTTGTCCTCCCCCTCATCGGCATCGTTCTCCAGGTGCCCGACATCGGTGATGTTACGCACAAAGCGCACTTTATAGCCAAGGTTGCGCATCAGCCGTACCAGTACGTCGTAGGTGATACCGGGGCGGGCATGTCCCAGGTGGGCATCACCGTAGACGGTGGGTCCGCATACATAAATCCCGACGTGCCCTTCGTGAATGGGTTTGAACAGCTCTTTAAGCCGGGACGCGGTATTATACAGATAGATGGCTCTTGACATAAGATTGCGCTTGTAAATGATACAAAACGCAAATTTAACTGGTTTTTATCAAAAGACAAAAAACTGTAACCTAACGGAAACCGCCCGGCGCTGCCGGCTGATCGGCATCTTCTTTTATGATGTCCAGGTGGTTGGCGGTAACTTCAGAGAAATACTTGTCCTCGCCGTCTATCCCCTTGTATTTCGTGTTGCGGATACGGCCGTAAATGTGTACCAGCGACCCCTTTTTCAATTGTTCAAATGCGGGTGTGCGTGGCCCCTGCCAGATTGTGACGTTGTGCCAGGTGGTCTCTTCATGCAGGGCCCCGCCGCGGTCTTTGTAACGCTCGTTGGTCGCTACCGGAAATTTTGCATTGCGGGTGGATCCCGCCATGGCAATCCTTGGCTCTGCGCCCACTCTCCCCAGAATCTCAACTCGGTTGATAGTCAATACCTCCATAATGTAAAGCTTTAATAAATTAATAATGGCGGCTTACGCTTTGCGGTACAAAAGAAGGGCGGCGCGTGGCCGATAACAATAATCTAAACGTTTATAGACGTTTAAAAACGTTTAACCGACGTCTGGCGGTTTTTAAAAACAGCACAAAACCGCAGGAAAATCGGAAACACCTCTTGCCGCCACTGCAGTATGGTGACTATCTTTGAAGTAAAGAATAAAAGATATGGGGAGACGATGCAGGGAATGCGATTCGCCGCTGGCGGGACGTTCGGACAAGAAGTTCTGTTCTGACGACTGCAGGACAGCCTGGCATAACCGCCGGTACCGGCAGGAGCTCTCAGCGGCAGCTCAGCTGAACCGGATTCTGCGTTGCAACAGGCGCATCCTGGCGTCGATATACGATGCCGGAGAGAGCAAGGTAAGCCTTTCTGACAGCAGGGTAAGCGGATACGACAGCCGGTTTTTTACCGCGGCAGAGCGCCTCCCGCTGTGGCGGGTGAGATATTACTGCTATGAGTTCAGCTATGAGTTGCGTCGGGGCAGAATCTGTCGGTTGACAAGGCACGGCAGCGCGGTTTCTACCTGAGCCACAACGAGGGATTCTGCTTTGCGTTCCCCTTCCAGATCTGGAAATGCAGCTGTGAGGTGCTTTCGTCGGCAGCTTCCAGCGTCCCGATGGTATCGCCGCCTTGCAGCTTCTGCCCTGTCTTTACAGTCGCCCTGGCCAGCTTGCAGTAGAAGGTGAAGTACTCGCCGTGCTGCACCAGCACGCAATAGTTGTAGCCAGGCATTATCAGAATCTGCTTCACAACCCCTTCAAACACGCATTTTGCCTCGCTGCCCCTTTTTGCGGTTATGGTGATGCCGTTGTTTGCAGGCATGCTGATGTTCTTGTATATCGGATGCTTCTGTGCACCGAATGTCTCTGTCACGACACCTTTTACCGGCCACGGGAGATTCCCCTTGTTCTGTTCGAACTTGCCCGACACGGTATAATCGATCTGGTCTTTTCTGGTCATCTCCTTGCCCAGAATCCGCTCTACCTCTTTGTTCAGCCGCTCCATCTCCTTGCGCTTGCGCTCCAGCTCTGCCTTGTATTTTTTCTTGTCTTTGGCAAGGGTATTGACCATCGCCCGGGTGCTTTTCTCCTCTTTCAGAAGTGTGTTGTACTCTTTCTCCCGCTCTTTTTTTAGCGCCCCGGCCTCGTTGTACATCGCCTTTAGAGATGCCTTCTGCTCTTCAAGCGCATCCTTTGCGGCCACAATCTCAACTGCCTCGGCATTCATGGCCGCCGACAGGTTCTTAAGATAAGAGAAGCGCCGGTATCCCTGCCCCGGGTTTTCGCTTGCAAGCAGATACATGAACCACACCCGGTGGTCGCGGTTTTTGTAGGTGTTGTAAACAAGGGTAGAGTAGTATTTCTCCAGAGTGTCGATGCGCGAGCGCAGCTTGGCTATCTCCTTGTCTTTCTGGTTGATCTGGCTCTGGAGCGATTTTAGGGCCTTGTCCGATTCCGCCACCAGCTTTTTGCGGCTGGCGCTCTTTTTCTGCAATAATACCAGGCGGTTGTACGAGGCCTGATGCTTTGAAGAGGTCGCCTTGAGCTCTTCGTCGATATATCGTATCTCCTCTTTAAGCTTTGCAATCGACTCTTTCTGCTTTGAGACATCCTGTGCCGACAGCGGGCTGCCCATTGCCAGAGCTGCCGCAATCACACAAAGATACCTGCAGATGTTTCTCATTCGCCCAAACGTGATGCCTGACCCGAGTAAACTTCTGCCAAATCGTTCTCGCCCAGGGCTTTGAGCACTGTGGCATAGTGTCGCAGGATAACTCCGCTCTCCTTACCGCCGTGTATCATGGCGTGCTTGAAGTGGGCCTTGGCCTCCAGATCCTGCCCTATCAGGTGGAGGATCCAGGCGTAGGTGTCCAGATATGTGGCGTTGTCGGGTTCTTTCTCTATGGTGGTGCGGCTCATCTGCAGTGCCTTGCGCAAATCCTTTGGCACTTTCTTGACGGGGGTGGGGTAGCGCTCGCTGATATAATAGGCATAGTTGTTGAGCACCGGAACATATCCTGGATCCAGCTTGAGCGCCTTATCGTAATATTTGAAGGCTGTTTTTGCTTCACCCTTGGTGTGATACAGGTCTCCCAGCGCGCTGTAGCAGGTTTTTTGGGTTTCACTCCCTTTGGCTGCGACAGCCTCGCAGGCGATGTAGTCCTCTATCGCGCTGTCAATTTCTCCCATCTGCCAGAAGCTGGACGCACGCAGCTGCAGCAGGTCGATGTTAGCCGGGAAGCGTTGCAGCGCTACGGTGGCGCTGGATGTTACCCCTGCAAAATCGCCGCTGTAATAGAGCATCAGCGGATATGTGAAATTAAGTGTATAACTCTCCGGATAGTTGTCGGCGTTGAGCTTTGCCAGCAGCAGGGCCTCGTCGACCCGCCCACGCTGGTAGAGATAGGTGCTGGTGAGCGAGCATACCGACGAATCGGCCGGCGCGCTGGCATACATGCTCAGCATCATGGTGTCTACCTGCGGCGCGAAAGTGTATACAAACTGCTGCTGACCAAGAACTTCTGCCATATATTCCGTCTTTGCCCTGGGCAAGATGTCCGGATTCGCCAGAAACGGGTTGATGTTTTCGAAATAGAGGTCGTACTGCCCCATTGACCTGTGTACGTGCGCCTTGCCGTAGCGGGCCTCGGTGTCGAACGGATTGGCTTCCAACGCCTCGTTGTAGAAGCGCAGCGCCTCTTCGTTATTGAATCTGGCGGCGTTGTACTGTGCCAGGAAGCAGGCGGCACGGGGCGAATGGCTTTGATTGTAGTAGCCAAGCATATAGTCGTAGGCTTGCTGGGGCTTGTTCTGCGACAGCAGGATGTCGGTACGGATAGTGGCCAGCGGGTCGCAGGCGCCCACCTTGCCCTCTAACTTGTCCACCGCCTCCAGCGCCTTGTCGTACTGGCCGCAGGCGGTGTAGGCACCAATCAGCTCGGAATAGACCGATGTCTTGCCGGGATGCTCTGCAACCAGCTTCTCAAGAATCTCCGCAGCCTCTTCGCTTCTGCCCTGCGCAAGGTAGTTCTCTGCCAGGGAGTAGTTGTACCAATAGTTGTCGGGATCCAGCTCCACCGCCTTCTGAAGCTGCCCTGCGGCGGCGGTGCTGTCGCGCAGCATGGTGCTGATATAGTAATATGCGGCATCGTTGCCGGGTTCGTCGGCAACAACCTTTTTGAACTGGTTGTATGCAGCCCTTACGTCGTTTGAATAGTAGAGGCGCAGCGCCTCCAGGAAATTCTCTGACTGCGCCCGGGCCACCGGCTGCAACGCAGTTAGCGCGACGGCGGCAAATACGATATGTAAAATTCTTTTCATCAATACTTTTCGTGTACCCTGGTGAGGGCATTGTCCAGCGTGGTGAACATGGCCGAATCAAAATTGGAATTGGAGTAATTGCGCGAATTGCACAGGATAACCCCGTTGACACCGTTTTTGCCGCGGACCCACAGGGAGGCCACTCCGGCCAGGCTGCCGGTATGGTAAACCGCCCAGTTGGGGTAGGCTCCGTGTCCTATCCACCATCCAAAGCCATATCCGCCGTAGTTGGTATACATCTTATCCAGCCATTCTGGTTGCAGGATATCGGGTGCGACGGTACCGTAATCTATGGCGGTGAGAATACGGGCCATGTCGGGCGCAGAGGCCATGACGGCGCCGCAGGCTCCGGCTATTGTCATGTCGTTGTCGTAGGGGTATGCACTGTCCTGGGCATAGTAGATGCACTCGTTGATGCGCCGCTCGCTCAGGGCGGTTTTGGAGAGCCAGATGTCGTTGGCGCCGGCCCTGGCGGCCACTTCCCGCAGGTATGTCTCGTAGTCTTTGCCGGTGACCTGTTCTATGACCATGCCAAGGATGCAGTATCCCAGGTTGAAGTAGGAGTAGCCTGACCCGGGGGCATTGTCAGTGGGGATGTACTTTATCAGGTACTCCACCCGCTTCTGCAGGCTCTTGCCGGCAAAGCGCAAATCGTTGGTAAAGACGGGATCGCTCCCGATGGCGCTGTTGTTCCAGCCCGACCGGTGTGAGAGCAAATCCCTGATACGGACGCTTTTGGCAGACGGAAGAGGCGTGAACGTAAACAGGGCGGACAGCGAGCCTCCGGGGGCAAAGGGACAGTCGTCAAGGCTTAGCCTGCCCTCCTGGCACAGGGTCAGGATGCAGATGGCGGTGAGGGTCTTGCTCACGCTGGCCAGCCGGAACAGATGGTTTTCTGTGCAGAGTACTGGGTCGCTGCCGGCATCGGCCATGCCATATCCGCCGGAATATACTATCTTTTCTCCCTTGGTAACCGCCATGCTCACCGCCGGGATGCCGTAGGCTATCATAAAGTTGTAGACCTTCTTGTCTATAGAGGGGTCGCCGCTGCGGGCCACCATCATGTATGTTGTGGAGTGCAGGCCGTCCTCTGCCACAACAACACAGGGGTCGTTCCTGGTAAAATCCACGGGAGTAATGCCGTTTTCCAGTTTCTGTCCGCCGACATATACCGATGCCTTACTGCTGACTTCGAAGTAAGGTACCATGCCTGTCATGTCGGCATTCTCCGGGATGGTGACAAGGAGTATGTCGTGGCCGCGCAGCTTGCGTGGCGAATAGCTCAACGTAGTGTTCAGGGAGGCGTTGGCAGAGGGGGTGAACTGCACCGATACAAGTTCGCACTCTGTGGATTTGGGGAGCTCCGGTTCAGGTTCAGGTTCGGGTTCGGGTTCCGGTTCCGGCTCGGGCTCCGGTTCCGGCCCGGGCTCTGAACCCTGTTCCTGCTTGTCGTCTTCGCCGCCCTGGTCGGGTAACGGGTCGCACTGCCACAGCATAAGGCATGCGGCCAGCAGGAGCAAATATCTGGTTACTTTCTTCATCCTCTACACAAAAATACGACAATCTTTTTAACAAAAACCAGTCCAACCCTCTTTTTAAAATCAGCAGCGCTGTTTTTGAAAACGTAAAAACTTGATATTGTGGAAGTTTTGGGTATGGCCAAACTGTGCGCCCAGACATATCTTTGTGTAAAAAAAGCAAGATGATATGTAAGACTTATGCGGCGGCCTGCATCGGGCTGCAGGTGGTGCCGGTTGTGATAGAGACCGATATCTCTACGGGCATCGGACTCTATATCGTCGGTATGCCCGACATAGCGGTAAAGGAGAGCCTGATGCGCATCACCACCGCCCTGCGCAGCTACGGCTACGCGGTTCCGGGGAAGCGGATTGTGATTAACATGGCACCGGCCGATATCCGCAAGGAGGGGGCATCGTTTGACCTGGCGATAGCGGTGGCGCTGCTAAGCGCCATGGACGTGATACCGGCCGACACGATTTCTGAGTATGTGATAATGGGCGAACTGGCCCTGGACGGCAAGGTGCGCGACATTTACGGGGCGCTGCCGATTGCCGACAGCTGCTTTCAGCGCGGCTTTAGAAAGTTTATCATGCCTCACGATTCGGCGATGGAGGCGGTGGACCTTGACGGAGCGATTATATACGGCGTCCGCACGCTTGCGGATGTGATTGCGATTATGCGCTCTGACAGCGATGCAGAACAGATGGTAATGCGGCGCAGTGCCGATAAGACCCCGTCGCAGAAAACAAACAGCGATTTTAAGGATGTAAAGGGGCAGCAAATGGCCAAACGGGGGCTGGAAATCGCGGCTGCCGGCTCTCACAATCTGATTCTCATTGGGAGTCCCGGGTGTGGCAAGACCCTCATGGCCAGTTGTCTGCCCTCTATCCTGCCCCCAATGACCAAAGAGGAGTCGATACAGACCAGCAAGATATATTCTGTGGCGGGAAAGTCCATCGGGCGCAGCGGGCTTATGCGGGAGCGGCCGTTCCGCTCGCCGCACAACAGTGCCAGCGTAGTCTCTCTGCTGGGGGGCGGCTCCATGGCTATGCCGGGGGAGATATCGCTGGCCCACAACGGGGTGCTCTATCTGGACGAAGTCACACTTTTCAGCCGCGCGACGCTGGATCTGCTGCGCCAGCCCCTTGAAGATGGGCGGATTGTGATTTCGCGGGCCCGATACCGGGTCGAATATCCCTGCGAGTTTATGTTCGTGGCCTCCATGAACCCCTGCCCGTGCGGGTATTATGGCGACCAGACGCACCGCTGCAAATGCTCTGAGAGGGAAATCGCGCAATACCTGTCGCGTGTTTCGGGCCCGATGATGGACCGCATAGACATGCATGTCTGGGTAGAGCGGGTCCCGGCAGAATTGCTGGTAGCGGAACCTGCAGCTGAGCCCAGCAGCGCGATTGCAGAGCGGGTGGCGCGGGCCAGAAAGATTCAGGCAGAGCGTTTTGCCGCAGACGGGATATTCACCAACAGCGCCATGACGGCCAGGATGATAACCAAATACTGCCGTTTGAGCGCTGCTCAGGTGGAATTCTTCGACAAGATTATCGACAAACTGGGGCTCTCTGCCCGGGCCTATAGCCGCATACTGAAACTCTCCCGCACAATTGCCGACCTGGCCGGCGAGAGAGATATCACGCAGGCGGCCATTGCAGAAGCCCTTCAATACCGCAACCTCGACCGCATGGGACGGTAGCCGTATCCGCTATTTAAGGTTGTCAGGGATGGGGTTCATCGCCCCTTCGCATGTGCAGATGTAGGTGGATACCGCCACGGCGGTCTCGTGCGCCTGAGGCACGCTCTTGCCATTTAGCAGAGAACCTATGAAAGCGCCGGTAAAGCTGTCGCCGGCACCCACGGTGTCCACCACCTTCACGTCGGGAGCTTTCAGGAAGGATATACCGCCATCGTAATAAATCCCGCTGCCGTTTGCGCCCAGCGTGAGGATTATCATCTTTATGCCGAATTCGCGCATCAAATATCCGCACTGCGCCTCGGTCCCGAAGCCAGGAATGGCGAAGCGGTGCGCCACTGTCACCATCTCCTCGTCGTTTATCTTGAGTATGTCGCAGCGGCGGAAAGAGTCTTCCAGAATCTCCTTGGTGTAGAACTGCTGCCGAAGGTTGATATCGAACACCTTGAGACAGTCACCAGGAACAGCGTCCAGGAAGCGGCGGATGGTGCTGCGGCTTACTTCGCTGCGCTGGGCCAGGGATCCGAAGCATACGGCGCGGCAGTCGGCAGCCAGACTGGCCAGTTTACCTGTATAAGGGATAAAGTCCCACGCCACTCCGGTCTTGATCTCGTACTGAGGTACGCCGGCAGCATCTACCGTAACCTCTACGGTGCCGGTGGGCTGCTCTACCGTCTCCAGAAGATAGGGAAGGTCGTGCGCGTCAAGCTCTGCCTTCAGTTCCCGGCCAAGGTCATCGCCGCCCACAGCGCTCACTGCAATCCCTTCCAGATTGAACACTCGGGCGTGATATGCAAAATTAGCGGGCGCTCCGCCCAGCTTTTTCCCGGTGGGGAGCTTATCCCACAGGGCTTCGCCCAGGCCTACTACATATTTGCCCATGATTATTTGCGCATTTTAACAGTGTAGAACAACAGGAACAGAACGCCCAGGGTCATCACCGCGATAGCACCTGCCTGGCTGTTTACGGCATCGGCTGCCACACCCATGATGGGCGGGAAGATCGCACCGCCAATGATACCCATGATAAGCAGGCCGGAAACCTCGTTCTGCTTGTCCGGCACAGCCTGCAGCGACTGGGCGAATATGACGGAGAATATGTTGGAGTTACCCAGACCAGCCAGTACGATAGCACCGTAAAGGAGAGTTTTGCTGTCGCCGAAGAACATGCCGACCATGGCTAAAAGCAGCATCAGCACGCTCACGAAAAATACTTTGCGGTGGCTTACCACAGAGAGCAGCAGAGCGCCCAGAAGGCAGCCGGCGGTACGGCAGATAAAATAGAGGCTGGTGGCGAACCCGGCAGCTTCAAGCGGCAGGCCGGCCCTCTCCATCAGGAGCCTGGGAGCGGTGGTGTTGATGCCGACATCCACACCCACATGGCAGATGATGCCTATAAAAGAGAACAGCACGAATCCCACACCCAGCAGTTTGAAGCAGTCGGCGAAAGAAGAGGTCTCGCCTGCAACCTGTTCGCGCGGGATGGCGGTGATGGCCAGCAGTACGGAGGCTATGACAGCCACGGCGCCGTAGATGGGGAACAGTGCCCTCCAGCCAAGGCCGAACAGCGAAGGGGTGGCAGCGGCGCACCAGCCCATGATAAGCGGAGCCATGAACGATGCGATGGCTTTCACAAACTGCCCGAAGGTCACGGCGCTGGCCAGGGTCTTGCCACTTATAAGGTTAGTGATGAGCGGGTTGAGGGACGTCTGCATTATGGCGTTGCCGATACCCAGCAGGGAAAATGCAACCAGCATCAGCGCCAGGCTGTTGCTGAAGATGGGCAGCAGCAGGGATATCACCGTAACCACCATAGAGAGCATTACGGTATTCTTGCGGCCGATGCGGTTCATCAGCAGACTTGTCGGAATGGAGAAAATCAAAAACCAGACAAATACCATGGAAGGGAGGATGTTTGCCACCGTGTTGCTCAGTTCGTGCTCTTTCATAACATAACTGGAGGCGGTGCCCACCAGATCCACGAATCCCATTGCGAAGAAACATAGCATAACCGGAATTATCTGCACCGGAATGCCTTTTTTGGTTTGAACGTCGTTGCTCATTACTTTATTTTTTGATAATAATTCGCTTATTGAAATCCAAAGATAATAATAAAAAAGCGTATCTTTACTGAAAACTTCTCTTTCAGATGGATTCCAGGCCCCGCAAAACCCCTTCGCTTTTCTCTCTTTACCGCGATGGTTTCCGCAATATGACATGGGGCAAGCCGCTTGTGTGGCTCATCATTCTTAAGCTGGTGATACTTTTCGCCGTGCTCAGGGTGTTCTTTTTCCGCCCTGCGATGGCCGGCCTCAGCGAGCAGGAGAAGATAGAGGCGGTCTCCGGCCGCCTGACCGATGTCGATCAAACACAAACAACCAACAATAACTGATATGGATGTAATAATCTGGTCCCGGTTGCAATTTGCAATGACCGCGGCGTATCACTGGCTGTTCGTCCCACTCACGCTGGGGCTGGCGCTGGTGATGGCTGTGATGGAGACGATTTATGTGGTGCGCAAGGACGAATTCTGGAAAAAGACGGCGCAGTTCTGGATGAAGCTTTTTGCCGTGAACTTTGCGGTGGGTATCGCCACCGGCATTATCCTGGAGTTTGAATTCGGCACCAACTGGAGCAACTACTCGTGGTTTGTGGGCGACATGTTCGGCGCCCCGCTGGCTATCGAGGGGATACTGGCCTTCTTTATGGAGGCGACCTTCTTTGCGGTGATGTTCTTCGGCTGGAACAGGGTTTCAAAGCGGTTCCACCTGGCCTCTACCTGGCTTACGGGTATCGGCGCAACTATCTCTGCCTATTGGATACTGGTGGCCAACGGATGGATGCAGAATCCCGTGGGCACCACCTTCAATATCGATACGGTGCGCAGCGAGATGGCTTCGGCATCGGCTTTCTGGGAGGTTATAACCAACCCGGTGGCGGTGTCCAAGTTCTTCCACGCCGTCTCCAGCGGCTGGGTTACGGGCGGTATATTCGTGGTTGGTGTTTCTGCCTGGTATCTGCTTCGCGGCCGCAACCGCAAGTTTGCTGTTAAGAGCATGCTGATTGGCGGTATCGTTGGGCTTGCCGGCAGTGCGGCGGTGATGCTTTCCGGCGACTCTTCCGGCGTGCACGCGGCAGAATTCCAGCCGATGAAGCTGGCTGCGGCAGAAGGGCTGCAGGACGGCGGCCGCGGTGCGGCATTCACCATTGTGCCGGGCATCAAAGTGCCCAAGATGCTCTCTATCCTGGCGACGCACGATATGGACGGCTATGTGCCGGGTATCAACGATATTCTGGCCGGTTATACCGATAACGACGGCAACGTGATACCTTCCGTTGCGGAGAAGATGACCCGCGGCCGTGCGGCCCTGGACGCCCTGGCTGAATACCGGGCGGCAAGGGAAAGTGACCCCGAGGTGGCTGCGGCAGCCCGTGCCGTAGTGGAAGCGAACATGCAGTATATGGGTTATGGACACCTCTCGAAGCCAGAGGATGTGGTTCCGCCGGTGGGAGTGGTGTTCTGGGCGTTCCGGTTCATGATAGGACTCGGGATGCTGATAGCTCTTGTGCTGCTGCTTGCCGTATTGTTCTCCTGGAAGGATAAGCTCGAAGGGAAGAAGTGGCTGCTGTGGATTGCCGTTATATGCATCCCGCTGGCATACCTCTGTGGCCAGTGCGGCTGGATTGTGGCAGAAGTGGGGCGCCAGCCGTGGACAATCCAGGGGTTGCTGCCGGTTAATGTGGCCATCTCCAGTCTGAGTGCCGATGCTGTCAGGACAACGTTCTTCGTGTTCCTGGCTGTATTTGCGCTGTTCTTGGCAATAGAAATCAGAATCATGATAGGGGCTATCCGCAAGGGGCCCGAAGAGGTAAAGGAGGACTAAGCTATGACATACGCATTCTTACAGACTTATTGGTGGATACTGATTGCCCTGCTGGGCGGCCTGCTGGTTGCCCTGATGTTTGTTCAGGGAGCAAACGTGCACCTGGCCTCCCGCGCCCTTGACGATAAAGGCAAGCGGCAGGTTCTGAACTCTACCGGACGCAAGTGGGAGCTGACTTTCACTACACTTGTAACCTTCGGCGGCGCCTTCTTTGCATCTTTCCCGCTGTTCTACAGCACCAGCTTTGGCGGTGCATACTGGGTGTGGGTGCTGTTGCTGATAACCTTCGTGTTCCAGGCGGTATCGTACGAATTCTGCCATAAGAAAGAGAACCTGCTGGGAGTGAAAGGGTTCAGGGCCGCCCTGGTAGCCAACGGAATACTCGCACCGTTTCTGGTGGGGGCCGCGGTGGGCACCTTCTTCACCGGATCCGATTTCACGGTAAACAAAGTGGCCATTGCCGATGCCTCGTCGCCCGTAATAAGTGTTTGGGGCAACGGCTGGCACGGCCTGGAGGCACTTGCGCAGCCGCTGGTGGTGGTGCTGGGGTGCACTCTGGTGCTGCTTACCGCCATTCTGGGCGCACTGTATGTAATTAATAATGTAGACGATGAAGGGGTTGTCGCGCACATGCGAGTGAGCGTAAAGCGGGCTGCGATTCCGTTTGTGCTGCTGTTCGTGGCTTTCGCCCTGCTTCTTTTCACACGCAAGGGTTTTGCGGCAGATGCTGCCGGCGTAGTTTCGCAGGAACCGTACAAATACCTGCATAACCTGCTTCAGATGCCCTGGGTGGCAGCCCTGCTGCTTTTGGGGGTAGTTCTTGTGGTACTGGGCATAGTAAAGGGGGGCTGGACGGCTTCCCGCGCCGGCATCTGGTTCGCCGCACCGGGTACCGTGCTGGTGGTAATGTCGGTATTCTTCCTGGCCGGATTCAACGGCACCGCGTTCTATCCATCCTGTACCGATTTACAGAGCTCGCTAACCATCGCCGGCAGCAGCTCCAGCTACTTCACCCTCAATGTTATGTTCTGGGTATCGCTGCTCATCCCGTTCGTTGTAGCCTACATCGCATACGCATGGCACCAGATGGAACGCAAAAAAATTACCCCGGGCGAAGGTGAAAGTACGGTAGACGGTTATTAATTTTGCAGAAAAAAGTAAACGAAGCCTTATCATGCAGCAAGGTAAAAACAGTGGCGGGAAGATGTCCCGTGCCGATTTCCTGAAAGTGTCGACGCTCTCGCTGGGCGGGTTGTTCCTAGGGCTTAAGCCCACAGGGGCGGATGCCGCGCCGGTTGGTGCCGTTGCTGGTGCCGATAAGAACGATCTCTACAAGAGCTGGAAGTCGCCGTGGCAGCCGGAGGTGCCGCATCGCCTTAGTGCAGTTACGCACGAACTGGCCCGGAAGGGACTTTCCGGAGAAAACGGCCGCACCATGAAGATGGTGGACTGGAATCCGCAAATCGACCCCGCCCTGCCGCCGCAGATGAAATATGCCGCAGCCGCAAAGAGTATTGCAGAGAACGCTCCGCTGCGCATCCTGCCGGGCGAACTTATCGTTGGCAGCGCCACGCTGCTGGAGGCCACCCACGAGAGGATTCCGATTCTGGAGTGCATCAGCGTAACCCATACCACGCTCGATTTCGAGCGCATCCTCACTCTGGGTTACAACGGCCTGAGAAAGCAGATACGCGACCGTCTGGCCGCCGGCACCCTGGATGAGAAAGGGCGCGAACTTAACCAGGCGGCACTGCTCACCCTGGATGCCGCAGACATCTGGCAGAAGCGCAACATCGCCCTGCTGGAACAGATGCGTGATGCTCAGCCGGCAGAGGGCAAGGCGTTCTACCAGACCATCATAGATACCCTGGAGCGGGTTCCCGACGAGTCTCCGCGCTCTTTCCGCGAAGCGGTGCAGTCGCTCTGGAGCATGTACTCTTTCCTGCGCCTGATGGGTGACTGGTCCGGCATAGGCCGCATAGACCGCATGCTGGGTCCCTACCTGAAGGAAGACCTGCGCAAAGGTGTGCTCACCCTGGACCAGGCGCGCGAAATCCTGGCTCACTTCTGGATCAAGGGGACCGAGTGGATCGGGGCCTATCATGTAAACAGCGGCGACGCACAGTTCTATCAGAACATAATCCTGGGCGGTATCGACCGCAACGGCAAGGAGGTCACCAACGAGGTTACATATCTGGTGCTCGATATCGTAGAAGAACTTCATATCAGCGACTTCCCGATAGCTGTCCGGCTTGGAGACAAGACCCCGGAGAAGCTTATACGCCGGATTGCGGAGGTGCAGCGCTTTGGCGGCGGAATCGTATCTGTTTACACCGAAAATACTGTGATAGATGCCCTTGTCAGGTTCGGTTATCCGCTGAAGGAGGCTCGCGAATTCACCAACGACGGCTGCTGGGAGGCGATTATCCCCGGCAAGACCGCTTTTACGTATGCTGCCAACGATATGCTGGAGGTGTTTGGGAATACCCTCCACCTGAACGACAGCACCCCGGTGGATTATCCCGATTTTGAGAGTCTCTACGCTGCTTTCAAAAAGAACCTCGAGGCGGATGTCGATTTGTGGCAGGAGCGGATTGACCCCTGGTGGAAAGATGTGGACGCACCTTGCACCCTCCCATCAATATTTACCGACGGATGCCTTGAGAAGGGGCGCTGCTTCCGTGGCGGCGGCCCCAGATACAATATGATAGGCATCCACTATGGCGGCGTCTCCGATACCGCCAACAGCCTGCTGGTGCTCAAGAAACTCGTATATGAAGACGGCTACATGCCGTTGAAGGACTTTGTGGATATCCTTCGCAGGAACTGGGAGGGGAACGAGGGGCTGCGCCGGCTTATCCAGAACCGCTTCACCTTCTACGGCAACGACGATGCCGCCGCAGATTCGATGATGAACCGCGTTTACAACGATTATACAGAGATCGTTGGTCGCTGCAAAGAGCGTGAGGGGGTCAAGCGTCCGTGCGGCATATCCACTTTCGGGCGGGAGATCGACTGGCGTATGCAGCGCCGCGCAACCCCGCAGGGGAGCCGTATAGGCGATATACTGGCCACCAACTGTTCGCCCACACCGGGCAGCGACCGCAAAGGTCCCACATCGGCCCTCAACTCATATTGCAAGCTCGATTTTACCCGGTGTCCCAGCGGTGCAACCCTGGAACTCAAGGTGCTGCCCTCTTCCGTAAAGGGGGAGAACGGCGTGAAGGCGCTTGTGGGGCTGCTCAAGACTTTCCGCGAGAAGAAGGGGTTCTATATGCACATAGATGTCGTGGATACCGCCACTTTGGTAGATGCGCAGCGCCATCCGGAAAGGTACCCCAACCTGCCGGTGCGTGTGGCGGGGTGGAGCGCACGCTTCACCACCCTGTGCAAGGAGTGGCAGGATATGATTATCCAGCGCACACAGCAAATCTGTTAAGAGGATTTCAGACTATACCGATTCTGCGGGCAAAGGCTTCCGTTTCAAGGAGGTCTGGCTCGCGGAATCTTTTTTCCCTGAGACCAAGTTTTTCCCGCTTTGCGTTTCCTAGAAGATGATACGGAATCACATCCGCGCTGCATCGCGGATACTTTTCCAGCAGGGCGGCGGTGGCTTCCGGAATCCCTTCCTTAATATGGATCTCTGGTATGAACAGCACCCGGAAGCGGATCTGCGCTCCGGTGGCGGCCACGGCCTCCAGGTTGTCAAGCATAGTCTGAAGCCTGCCGCCGGTATATTGACTGTAAAGATTCGGCTCCATCAGCTTGATATCCCAGAGCCACAGGTCAACATAGGGGGCTGTGGCCAGAAAATCTTCCTTACGACCGTTCCCGGAGGTCTCCACAGCGGTATGAAGCCCGCGGCCGGTTGCAGCCCGGAGCAGTTCCAGGCAGAACGCCGGTTGCGCCAGAGGCTCGCCGCCGGAGAGGGTCATCCCGCCGCCGGAGTTGCGATAATAGGCTTCGTCCTGCATCACTTCGTCGATAATTTCAGAAGCACCGGTACTTCGCCCGGCCACCTCGAGGCAACCGGCAGGGCAGGCGTCGGCACACAGCCGGCAGCCGGGCGGGCAGTTGGCTTGACGGACAGAAGCATCGGCAAGAATCGCCTTGGCCACGCCCTCAGGGCAGACGTCATCGCACGCACCGCAGCCTATGCATCGCTGTGCGTTAAGCAGGATTTCCGGCAGAAACGATTGCGATTCGGGGTTGTGGCACCACTCGCACCTCAGCGTGCAGCCCTTCAGGAATACGGTAGTACGTATCCCCGGTCCGTCTGAGGTGCAGAAATGCTGGATATCAAAGTGCATCAAATCCACGCGCCGGCTTTGCGCGCTGCAATTTACGAATTACTGCGGCTTAAATCATAAGATTTGAGTTTTTATTCATAATTTAGCGGGGAGATAAACGGATAGATATGAAGAGCACAAAGATTTTAGCGGCAATTTTGGCCATGTTCATCTGCGCCACCACACTTGGCGCCCAGACAGCAGAAGAGATACTCCAGAAGATGTCAGAGCAGCTGGCGCGCGCCGATGCCGAAGGCTTTGCGATGGATCTGAACATGAAGCTTCCCATAATTGGCTGGGTAAAGACCCACAGCCTGATGCGTGGCGATAAGATGAGGGTTGAGATATCAGGGAATGACAAGACCAGTGTCGCCTGGACAGACCTGGTTACACAGTGGGAGTATAACGCGCAGACCAATGAGATAACTATCACCAAAAGAGATGCGGCCAAAAAAGACGATAATTCTGACCTTTCTACCTTCGGTGACATTGCCGACGGCTACGATCTCTCCATAACCAAAGAGACTGCCGATGTGTGGTATATCCTCTGCAAGAGGTCAAAGGGCAACAAAGACAAAGATGCTCCAAAGAAGATGGACCTTGCCGTAGCCAAGGCAACCTACCTCCCGGTTTACCTGAAGCTGAAGAAGTCCATACTGGAGATGAGCATGGAGAATGTCACCCTTGGCGTATCTGAAGCGAGCGTCACATTCAACGCTGCCGAATTCCCCACAGCAACAATTGTAGACAAACGCTGAATATCATTATGAAAACTATCGTTTCCAGCCTTACCGCTGCTGTTGTTCTTTTCTGCCTGCAGTGGAGTGCCAGTGCGCAGCAAGTGTATACCCCGTATATTCCGAAGAACGAACTGCCGGACGTGGTACAGATTGTTCCCGCGCCGCCGGCGGATCCCAGTGCCGGATTCGATTACGATATCCTCCGGTACATGTGGGGCAAGCAACAGCGCCGGGACTCGGTACGCCTTGCCATGGCGGTGCGGGATGCCGTCTGGAACCTGGACACGACGCTGGCGATTCTGGCAGAACCGTTCGGCCTTAAGATTTCAAAACAGTGTACGCCCGCAATCTATGAGGTCTTGACCCGCGGCGTCACCACCATAGAGAATATCCGTTTCCGGCCCAAGGCGTATTATTTCCGTATCCGCCCGTTCGCATACTTCAAAGAACCGTCTATCTTCCCGCAGGACGATGAGTGGCTTGCCACAGAAGGGTCTTATCCATCCGGCCATACCATCCGTGCCTGGGCCTGTGCACTGCTGATGTCTCAAATCAATCCCGAAGCCGCAGAGGCAATTTTTGCCCGCGCATGGCAGTCCGGAGAGAGCCGGGTGATTTCCGGCTGTCACTGGCAAAGCGACGTGGATGCCAGCCGCCCCGTGGCCGGTATCGGTTACTCCCGCCTCCAGACATCCCCGGAATTCCTTAAGGATATGGCGCTCGCACAAGAAGAGTTCCGTAAGCTCCACGAACTGTAACCCGGCCGGACTCAGTGTAACGTCTTAAACTTACAAATAACAGGACGTTATCGCTTGACTATTTCGATGTCGGTTACGCCGCTGCGGTTTATCGTCAGGATATTGTCGCAACCTCTAAAGGAGCCGAATGTCCAGCACGAGGAGGGGAGTGGCTTGCCGCCGGAAAGGACTTCCGGTTTGAATGAGAGTTTTATCTTCTCGGTGCCGTCTGCATCAAGCGCGGTGTATTTTACGCTGCCGGTGCCGTACTCCACATCTTTGAGCATACTTGTAGTGCTGAATATGTGGTCGGTTCCATCCGGGATGATTTCGGGCCAGGCGGCCATACCTTCAAGGAAGTGGGGCAGATAGTCAAAATAGCTGTCGGAATACCAGATTCCGCACCAGGTGATGCCAACTGAATTGACGGAAATATTGCCTTTGGAGGTATGATTGCAGGCAGAATATTCTGCAAGCGCAAGGGTGGCGAGGGCCTCTTTTTTGGCCTGCTCGCATCCGGTTTCTGCGGCCCATCGTGCCAGCACGGAGCCGTATCTGGCAGTATGGCTTCCCATCTCATAAAAGCAGCCGTCCTGTTCGTTGACGCTGACTCCGCCGTACCGGACAGTGCCTGAGAAGCGACCCTTCACGAATGTGAGCAAATCCGGGACGACCTGCATATAATCCTTGCAGAAGGCGGGATTGTCAAGCATATACCGGGCAGTCTCCATAGGGGAGAACTGGTTGATGTTGGTCCGTAGTTCGGGGACATCCTCAAAATATCCTGACCATAGACCGGTTTCCACGGGATAGTCCATTATCCACTTGAAAACGAGGTCCCTCTTTGCCTTGATCTCAGCTTTGTCCAGGGAGGTGTCGCAAGCGAGCATCTTGTCAAAGAATTCTACAACGAATATCATATCGGCAGAATAGGCATCCTCTGTGGCGCCGGTGCGCATATTCACCCTGAAGGGAAGCGGTGATTCTTCCTGGGAACCATCCTTGATATGACCCAGGAGCAGGTCGGCTATATGCTCTGCCATCACATAATACTTCTCCTGCCCGGAATATTTTGCAAAATCCAGATAGGCGATACCTACCATTGCCGCCTTGTCACACTCGAGCCTTTCGTCCAGATAGAAGCCGGCAGGGTCGTCGTTATCCTGGGTACGGACCATCCCCGGCCAGGCCCAATCGTCGGGAGTAATGAACATCAACATCCTGTCGAGAAGGTTCTTCACAGGGGCCAGCGCCCTGATATCTCCGGTATATGGATAGTAATAGCGGAAGAGTTTCATTGCAAAATATGCGTTGCTCCCCTGATTGTTGGCATTCATCCTGCCCCTCCAGATGTTGTCTTCGTCCAGGACTTCCGGGTATGCTTTCAAGAATTCGGGGAACTCCATACCCGACGCCTCGTAAGCAGATGTTACGAGGTAGCCGGGCAGTATCCCGTCCGGAGTCTCAACCTTGGGCCCGTCTATCAGAAAGTTCATAGACCACACCAGAAGGGTGTCATAGTTCATCCAGGGTTGCAGCCAACCATCCTCGACAACTATCGGGTGTTCAAAAATCTTCTGGATATTTGAGCTATTCTTGCACCCTGCCAAAACAAGGATACAGGCAATCGTGGTCAGTAATCTTATTGTTTTCATGGAGGCAAAGGTAATAAGTATTTATCTGTTTTTAGTGCCTCGGGCGGTGGTATACGAATTGGTGGCTATCGTGAGTTGTTTTAAGTAACCGAAAGTATTGATTCCCCGAGAGTTAAGCTGGATAATCGTGAGGTGAAATAATATCCGGAAAAGGTGACCGAAAGTGACCAAATTTGCTGCAAGGTGACCAAAAGTGACCGAGAAAAAGCAGTATATGCGGCACTCTCTCCACAAAAATGGTATGATTTCTTTCACTGATGATTACTATTTTTGCGTTATGAAGGATGATATCGTCGTTATTAACAGTATTGCTGATTATTGCAAGTGGTGCGGATTCGAGGCGTTGAACCCGCTTTATACCATTGTCGATATGAGCGACCGTTCCAAGACTTATCCTGACACAAAAGTTAATCTTGGATTGTTTGCAATCTGGCTTGCGCGAGGAGAGGGCTATAGCATTGGTTATGGCATGGGAACCTACGATTATAAGGATGGTGAGGTCGTCTGTTTCGCCCCTGGGCAGGTTGCACAGATCGATATCTTCGACCGATCTGCCGATAGCTCTATTGGATTGGTGTTTCACCACGATTTGCTCCTAGGTACACCCCTGGGGGCCAAGATATCTCACTATTCATTCTTCTCTTACGGCCAAAATGAGTCGCTGAGCCTAAGCCCGATCGAGGAGATACAGTATATGAGTATCCTCAATGTCATTGGCGCAAGTTCGTCAGATTCTGTCTCTTCACAACACCGTCTTGAAATATGTGCCCACATAGAATCCCTGCTTGATTTATGTCAGCAAAGCTATGAGCGGCACAGCGCCAGAAGTAAAGAGAACGAAGATTTGTTGTCCAGATTTGAGTTAGTCCTTAATAAGTATTTCAAAGAAGGTCGCGCCGAGCAAGAAGGGTTCCCAACGGTGTCTTTTCTATCAGACAGTTTGAATCTCTCTCCCGGGTACTACGGCTCCCTTATTAAAAAAGAGACTGGCCTGACGGTACGCCAGTACATCAAGTACAAAATCATTGTCATTGCGAAACTGGAGTTGCTTGGCAGTACACTGCCGGTGTCCGAAATAGCCCGCAAGGTTGGATTCATTTACCCTCAGCATTTCTCCCGCCTTTTCAAGACAATTGTCGGGATGTACCCCGACGCTTACCGTAAAAGATTTCGATAGTTTCAATAGTACTATATGAAAAAGCTTATAATTACAATAATGCTAGTGCTAGCCTTCATAGGCTGCGCAGGACAGAACAAGACAAAAGAAGATAAGGATATGAACGCAATCGTGATTTTCTTCTCTCACGCCGGGGAGAATTACGCAGTCGGCAATATTGATGTTGGCAATACCAAGATTGTGGCTGATTATATCTCTGAATTAACTGGCGCAGACCAGTTCGAGATTGTGGCCGAGAAGGACTACGATATGCCCTACAACAAGCTTATCCAGGTTGCCAAAGAAGAGGCCAATAACGGTGAACTGCCGGCCTACAAGGGCGATATTGACGTATCTAAATACGACACTATCTTCATCGGTGGTCCCATCTGGTGGGGCACCTATCCCCAGGTGATGTTCACCTTCTTCCGGGACCACGACCTGAATGGTAAAACCATCATTCCGTTTGTTACCCACGAGGGTAGCGGACTCGCTTCCACGGTCTCCGACATCAAGAAGGCCTGGCCCAATGCCACTGTGAAGAACGGCTTCGCTATCTATGGCCACGAAGTCCGCAGCGGCAAGGCCAAGGTGGAGAAGTGGATTAAAGGATTGGAACTGTAAATTCGGATTTATCGCTCTCCTGTTCTCTTTTGGTGACCAAATGGTGACCAAATCTGGTGATGAACAAGCCCTTCCCTGGGGGAAGGGTGTGGGATGGGGTAGGAAATAGGTGCCGTCAGGCACAAAAAGAGCAGCGAATATTCGCTGCTCTTTTTGTGCCTCGGGCGGGAATCGAACCCGCACGGCCTTTTCGGGCCAAGGGATTTTAAGTCCCTCGTGTCTACCATTCCACCACCAAGGCCTAGTGTAGGCGCAAAGGTAATACTTTTCTTTGGCTTTTGGAAAAAGGTTTCTAATTTTACAAGGTTATGAATAAACGACTACTGATATTGCTGCTGGCGCTCTTACCCATTTCGCTGGCGGCCGACGAGGGGATGTGGATGGTGAACGCCATCTCCCGAGCACTGGAAGCAAACATGCAAAAGGCCGGATGCCAGTTAAGCGCCGGCGAAATCTATAACGAAGAGAAGGTCTCGCTCAGCGACGCGATTGTCTCACTGGACTTTGGCTGCACCGGCAGCATGGTGTCGCCCGATGGCCTGCTTATCACCAATCACCACTGCGCCTATAGTGACGTGCACGAACTGAGTACGGCAGAACACAACTATCTGGAAGAGGGTTTCTGGGCGCTGGGCCGCAGCGAAGAGATACCGATTCCCGGCAAGAAGGCTTACTTTCTGAAGCGGGTTGTGGATGTCACCGACGAGGTGGCGGCACTGTCCGATGAACTTCAGATACAGGGCAAACCGTTTGGCATGCGCAAGTTAAGTTACGTTCTGGAGAGTCGCTATGCCAAACAGACCGGCCTGGAGGCGGCCCTGAGTTCTATGTGGTCGGGCTCCAGGTATTACATGGCGCTCTATGAAGTCTATTCCGACCTGCGCCTGGTGGCTGCGCCGCCCGTAAGCATTGCCGCCTTCGGTGGCGACGAAGACAACTGGGAGTGGCCGCAGCACAAGTGCGATTTTGCCCTGTACCGCATATACGCCGGCAAGGACGGCAAACCGGCCGCGTATTCTCCCGACAATGTGCCCCTCTCGCCCAGGCGCTATCTTACAATCAGCACAAAAGGATATGAGCCGGGCGATTATGCGATGGTGATGGGCTATCCCGGCCGCACAGAGCGCTACAGCGCATCTTCCAAGGTACGTCATGCCACAGAGGTCTCGCTGCCCATATCCAACCTCACCCGCGCCGCGCAGATGGAGATTATCCGCCGCCATATGGATGCCGACCCCGCCGTAAGGCTGAAGTATTCCGACTACTTCTTCTCGCTGAGCAACGTGCAGGAGCTGCAGGAGGGCGAGGTGGAGTGCTGCCGACGCTTTGGCGTTGCCGATGCCTTAAGGCAGATGGAGGCCGGTATCCCGGCTCTGGATTCGCTGGTGCCGGTCCTTGACAGGCAGTATGTGGCCATAACAAAGGCCGATCAAGACCGCGCCTGGTATCGTGAGACACTGATTCGCGGCACCCGCATCGCGCGAATTGCAACCCGCCTGCATTCCCTGCGGCACAAGCACGAACCAGAACGCGAGGCGCAGGTGCACGAAACCAACAGGCAGGAATACGAACAGCTGGACCTTGAAGTAGAGAAGGATCTGTTCCGATACAGCGTCGCACAATACTACCAGCATGTAGACAGCACCTACTGGGGCCCATTCCAGAAAGAGCTCAAGGCGCAGTTTGGAGGCGATTACGATGCCCTTTGCGAATCGATATGGGTAGACCGCCCGATGACAGAAGAAGATGGCGTGTTCCGCTTCCTTACCGACGTGAGCATAGTGGAGTTCAACCGCGCCGTGGACAATGCTCAGAAGGATGCCCCGACTGGCAACCTCAACCGGGATTACACCCGCGCCCTGTATCAATACCGCCTGCAGAACAACATCCCGCAGTATCCTGATGCCAACAGCACCATGCGCCTGACCTTCGGCACGGTTAAGGGGTACTCCCCCCGCGACGGCGTTGTGGGGCTGCACAAGAGCACCCACAAGGGAATATTGGCAAAGAGCAATCCCGCCAACTACGATTTCTGCCTCAAACCCGAATGGGAGAACCTCCTTAAAGCGGAGTCTGTCCCCATGGGCGTAAACTTTCTCACAAACAACGATATCACTGGCGGCAACTCGGGCAGTCCGGTGCTTAACGCGCAGGGCGAGATAATAGGTCTGGCGTTTGACGGTAACAAAGAGTCGCTTGCATCCAATTATTATTTCACGGAACCCACCAACCGTTGTGTATGTGTGGATATCCGCTTTGTACTCTGGACATTGCGCAACTACGCCGGCATGGGTTACATCGTAGACGAAATCACCACCAAATAAATACCGACAACCATGAAAAATATCGTCCTGACAGCCCTGGCCGCACTGCTTGTGGTCGGCTGCTCGCCCAGGCAGAGCCGCATCACAGTCTCAGGCCTTGACCCGGCCCGTTTCGACAGCACCTACAACGACCTCCCGGTGGCACTGTACACCCTTAAAAACGATGCGGGGATGGAGGTGTGCATCACCAACTTTGGCGGGCGAATCGTATCGATAGCAGTTCCCGACAGGAATGGTGCGATGTGCGACGTGGTGCTTGGCTTCGACAATATCGCCGATTATTTCCCCGAGAACAATTCGTCTAACTTCGGGGCGGTGATAGGGCGCTACGGCAACCGCATCGATCAGGGGCGCATAACAATCGACGGTGAGACCTACCAGCTGCCGCGCAACAACTACGGACACTGCCTGCACGGCGGCGACAATGGCTGGCACTATCGCGTTTTCGAGGTTGTCGAGGCCGATGAAAGCCACATCAGGCTGGCGCTGGAGTCACCTGACGGCGATGCCGGTTTCCCCGGTACTGTTAAGGCGGCCGTGACCTATACCCTTACAGACGTCAATGCCCTGGACATAGCTTACGAAGCCACCTCCGACGCCCCCACGGTGATAAACATGACCAACCACTCATATTTCAACCTCTCCGGCGACCCCGACAACCATACGATTCTGGACGATTATCTTACAATAAACGCATCCGGCTTCACCCCGATAGACGATACGTTCATGACTTCCGGCGAGATTGCAAAGCTCGAGGGGACTCCGTTTGACTTCCGCACCCCGCACCTGATCGGAGAAAGGATAGATGCCGACAGCGAACAGCTGCGCAACGGCCACGGCTACGACCATAACTGGGTGCTGGACACAGGCGGTGACATCACGGCAGAGGCGGCAGAACTGTACTGCCCCGCCACCGGCATAGACATGAAGGTTTATACCACGGAACCTGGCCTCCAGGTATATGTGGGCAACTTTCTTGACGGCAGCGTGAAGGGTAAGAAAGGCATCTGCTACCAGCTGCGCACAGCCATCTGCATGGAGACGCAGCACTATCCCGATTCGCCCAATAAGCCGCAGTGGCCATCTGTTGAGCTGCGCCCCGGCGATACATACCGCAGCCACAGCATCTACGCTTTCTGTGTGAAATAGTTAATTCTTGAGAAGAGTGCTCAGGTAGCCATCCACCACCTCGGGGAAGTGCTCCTGTTCCAGGAGATGGATCTTGGCGGCAATGTCAAGGGCGGTGTCGCACGGCAGCACTTCGCAGCGCGCCTGGAAGAGCGTCCTGCCGTGGTCGTACTGCTCGTCTACCAGATGTATCGTGATGCCGGTCTCGGCTTCACCGGCCGCCACCACCGCCTCGTGTACATGCATCCCGTGCATTCCCTTACCGCCGTATTTGGGCAGCAGGGCGGGGTGGATGTTGATTATCCTCCCGGGATAGGCCTGCACGATTGCCGGGGGTACCATCATCAGAAAGCCCGCCAGAATCAGCGCCCACGCATCGTATTTTTCGAGCAGGGAGGTCACGCGCCCGCCCCAGAGGTCGTCTTTTGTAAAGACTTCTGCAGGGACACCCAGCCTTGCGGCGCGCTGCAGCACAAAGGCGTCGGGCCTGTTGCAGAACACGGCGGCAATCCTGAGCTGCGGGGAGTCTTTGAAATAGTCGATCAGGTTCTCGGCATTGGTGCCGCTGCCGGAGGCGAAAATTATAATGTTTTTCATGACCCCAAAGTTAGCAAAACCGGGCGGATTTGCTAATCCGGAAAAAATGCATTAACTTTGCATCCAATTTTGCCGGAAAAGACAATACAAACAGATAACTATTAACTAATTAACAAAAACAACATGGAAGACATCGCTTCAAAAGTTAGCCGCATCATAGCAGATAAGCTGGGTCTTGATCCGAGTGAGGTTCGTCCCGAAGCTACACTCACCGGTGACCTTGGTGCAGACTCTCTTGATACTGTTGAACTCATTATGGAGTTTGAGACTGTTTTCAAAATTGACATCCCCGACAATATCGCAGAGAAAATATCCACCGTTGGTGATGCTATCAAATTCATAGAAGATAACCTTCAAGCTGAGTAACAATGCAGTTGAAAAGAGTCGTTGTAACCGGCATCGGTACGATTAACCCGATCGGAAACGATGTTCCCGGCTTTTTCAAGTCCCTGGACGAAGGAAAAAGCGGTGCTTCTGCCATTACCCGGTTCGACTGTTCTCTTTTCAAGACGCGCTTTGCATGTCAGGTTTCTGACTTCGACATAACTTCTTACGGCTTCACCACAAAGGACGCCAAGAAGTGCGACAGATTCTCCCAGATGGCCCTGGTCGCTGCAAAAGAGGCAATAGAGGATTGCGGGATGGATTTGGAGTCGGTCGATAAAGACCGTGTCGGCGTGGTGGTGAGTTCCGGTGTCGGTGGTCTGGAAACCATATTGACAGAAGCTGAGGACTATATCCCGGGTGAACCCCCGAGATATAGTCCTTTTTTAATTCCAAAAATCATCACAGATATAGCTGCGGGGCATATCTCCATTCAATATGGGTTCCGCGGCCCCAACTTTGCCTATACCGCTGCCTGCTCTACAAGCGCGGTCTCCATCGCGGCAGGTGCCCAGTTTATCGAGACCGGGCGTGCCGATGTCATGATAGTTGGCGGGTCTGAAGCCCCTATCTGGGATGCCGGTGTAGGCGGGTTCAACTCTATGCGGGCCCTCTCTACCCGTAACGATGACCCTTGCGGTGCTTCCCGGCCTTTTGATAATGGGCGCGACGGATTTGTGATGGCAGAAGGGGCAGGTGTGTTGGTGCTTGAAGAGAAAGAGCATGCAATTGCTCGCGGTGCACATATCTATGCAGAGCTGTTGGGCAGCGGCTTCAGTGCCGATGCCTACCACTTTACCGCTCCCGACCCGGAGGGTAAAGGCGCTGCGCTGTGCATGAGCAGGGCTCTTGCAGAGGCAAAGATCTCTCCAAAAGATATCGATTATATCAATACCCACGGCACCTCCACCCATCACGGAGATATCGCAGAGGTGATGGCAATCAAGAGCGTGTTTGGCGCAGATGCATCACATCCCAGTATAACCTCCACAAAATCGATGACAGGCCACCTTCTTGGTGCAGCCGGTGCTGTGGAGGCGATCGCCTGCATCCACTCGCTGCGCGACGGGATAATACCTCCCACTATCAACTTCGCAGAGGAGGATCCCGATATCGACTACAATCTCCATTTCGTGTTCAACTCTGCTGAGCGGCGCAAAGTCAATATCGCCCTTAGCAACAGCTTTGGCTTTGGCGGCCACAACTGCTGCCTGATCTTTGGCAAGATTTAATACGCAGTTCCGTAGGGCGTGTTGCCCAAGTGACTCACTGTTTGTTGCAGATAGAAAGTTACCCGAGGTTCTCTTCGGGTTTTTGTTTTACAGGAGTACTGCATCTTCGCCAAACAGCCGCACACATGGCTGTTTGAGAATGGCATGAGAAGGTGAGATATGAGTCTGGGTATTCGATATAGGGTACTCGAGCACGTAACCTCGCCTTGTGTGACTACGTATCGTATGTTGCCGTGCGGCTGTTTGGCGATAATGCGGGCAGAATGAAAAAGATTTGGATAATCCGGTAGCAATACCCAACTTTACGATATACATTTGATCTAAAGTCATCGTATTGGTGGCGTAAGAATGGGGCGGAGGACAACGATGGAAAAACACTATTATCATATTTTTGCCGATGGGGCACAGGTTCGCAATTTTATAGTTTGTGATGCTGATTACTACGCAGTGTTCAATCTGATAGGGGTAGCGGCGGCTAATTCTGATGTGGCTGTACTGTCATTTTCAATAGAGGATACTCACCCACATCTTTTGATCTACGGTGCACGGAGGGAAAGCATAGCTTTCAAATCATTGTTTGAAACGATATACAGACACTATATTGCAGCTACTCGCCGGGGTGGCATGTCCATGGTCTTTTACTGTGATATGTGCCAAATAGATGATGTATCATACCTGAGAAATGTAGGGACCTACACCATTGTTCAACCGACAAAGGACGGAAAGCGTGTGATGCCATATGATTATTTCTGGGGGACAGGATCCATGTATTTCAGGGGAGAAAGATATACTCCCCTATGGTACTATGACAAAAATGGAGTCATGTGCAAGCCGCGGTGTTTTGACTCGCTTACGGTACGTGAACAGCGTACGATACTTCATACCCGTCAACTAAAGATACCGGGAGACTGGGTCGTGTGCAATGGTCTGATCCTGCCAGAGAACTATATCGATGTTGGCCATTATGAACAAATATATCGTACTCACAATTGCTTTCGTGTTTTTATGGCCAGCCCCAGAAAAGCGGAGAGTGAGGTGATAGAAAGAATGGCAGACGTAAGGGGTGTTGCGATGGAGGATTCCGAGGCAAGAATGGTGTGCGGGGATATGTGTAAACAGCTATTTGGTACTCGAGACCCTCGTAGACTGGGTGTAAAGGAACGTTTGCGGCTTGCACGAGAACTGCGCTTGCGGTACAGTTTAACCCTTCGTCAGATATCGTCATTGGTGCGCCTTCCGGAGATAGAAGTGAGGTCGTTTGTACGATAGTACGATATCTCCGATGCTGTTGCAGACAGAATAATAAGGGCTTAATTATTAGGTATTCAAATAATTATTGCGTACCTTTGAATGGCCGTAAGAATAACGGCAAGACATAGAAAGCGTTTAGCTCGCGTCCTCTGCTGAATCTGGACAATTCGGAAGTGTAAAAGGATATGAGTAATCGCTCACACGGTATGTTAGATGGTAACCCCATTACATAGCTTTGTGTGAGGCAGCGGTTCATATTACTTTACACGGCAGTCCAGAGCCCAGCAGGTGATATAAGCTAGTTGGCTCACACTTTCTTTTGCGACAATCCGGAGAGAGCCTGCCGGAGGAATAACCAAGAATTATGAAAAGACTGCTTACCCTACTGTTTTTCCTGTTTGTGACAGTTTGTGCCTATTGTCAACAGTGGGAAGATGTGGTGTACCTGAAAAATGGGAGTATTATACATGGGAACGTTATAGAACAGGTCCCTGGAGAGTCACTCAAAATACAGACATCAGACGGAAGCGTTTTTGTCTATAAGATGGCAGAAGTGGAGAAAATCACCAAAGAACAAATTCAGAAAACTGTTTCGAAAGAAGAGGAAGCAAAGAAGACATTAAAATATGATACGTCATCTCTTAAAATAGAAACCGGGAAGGTTATCAATGATTATGGAACTGTTTTTACCAAGGGCCAGTTATATGAAATACTGGGAAAGGAATCAACAGATGCGATATATGATAACTTTAAACAACAAGAGAAACTTATTATGACATTTGTTGCAGTTGATATAGTTGGCGCGGGTTTATTTGCGATTCCTGCTTATCAGTTGATACAAGGAAAGGAATGGAGTAGTATACGAATGATATGTATTACGAGCGGTGTCGTAATGATGTTAGGAACTCTTTTGGGGGGCGGTTATTGGTTGCAAGCAATGGATGCTAAGGCTGAATCAATCTTGAATGAATACAAGAATGGTAATACAACTCTTCGTGTGGGCCCGACAGCGCTCCCCGTTTCATCGCCTGATGGAGTAAAATATGCACCAGGGGTTACACTATGTCTTACCCTTTAATATTTGAGATTATGAAAAAAGTGGTATTATCCATTGTGTTCACTATCTTGACATTGTTTACAGCTATGGCTCAGCAATGGCAGGATGTTGTATATCTGAAAAACGGAAGCATTGTTAAGGGGATGATTATTGAGCAAATACCAGATGAGTCTCTCAAAATTCAGACGGCAAACGGTAATGTCTTCGTTTGCCAAATGGTGGACGTTTTAAAGATCACTAAGGAACAAAACACCATCGCAAAAGATGCATATACTGGGATAAACGATGAGTTAGCATCATTACAATTTTCTGGGTACGAGATAGTAAATGCTGAAGGAACCGTCTTTACCAGATCACAAATGTGTGAGATATTGGGTCAAGCTAAAGCAGATGAACTGTATCGAGCAATATCAACATGGAAAATAGCAGGACCTATTTCGTTATCATCAATTACAATAGGGGCAGTCCCTTTTGGCGTTCGTTTAATGGTTCCATCAGGTGTTAAATTCCCTGAGAGTTGGCTTGTAATCGGATTAATAGCAGAGGTGATAGGGATTAGTAGTGCCGTATTGACAATAACGTCATATAATAAGGCACATGAAATAATAGACGAATATACTTCTTCGACATTCGCAATGCGTGTGTCTCCGACAATTCTTCAGACTGTGACCCCGATTGGTGTTCAAGTGGCGCCGGGCGTTACCATAGCTTTAAACCTATAATCAGAGAGATATGAAAAAAGTAATAATGATATTATTGTTGCAATCTCTCTTTGCGTTCAATACCATGGCACAGCAGTGGGTGGAGGTTGTGTATCTCAAGAATGGAGGAAGGATAAGGGGTACGGTGATTGAGCAGGTGCCTAATGAGTCCCTCAAAATCCAGACTGCAGACGGCAGTGTTTTCGTTTATAAGATGTCGGAGGTAGAAAAGATTACCAAGGAGCAGTCCCGGCCGATGCGGAAATATCAGCCGGTGAATAATAGCGGAGTTACAAATCAGAGGCAAAATCGTAGTTCAGCAGCTGAATTCCAAGAACCGTATCAAGGGCGGGAAAAAGAGTGGAAGGTCTCTACAAACATCGGCATTGGCATCTCTCCGAATGAGTGGGTAGACGATATGTCCATTATGGATATTATTAATAATTCAGTCCCCTCGGAATATGCTTCACTTTTTTCATCAGGGAAGCGGCTAGGTTTGACCATGCATGGGGGACTTACGTATGAAAGGTATTTCAATCCGGACAGTCCTTGGTTCTGGAGTCTGGGGGGATTTGTCGAGATGTCAAAGTCGGGCGGTAATGTCTTTGTCTATGGGTCAAAAGTTCTTTCGTTTGACGGAACACTGTGGAATTATGCTGCTGAGGCAGGACTTGGAAAGCAAACATCTCCAAATACAGAAGGGCTGCATTTTTATTGGAAGGCGGGTGCCAGTTTCGGGAAAGTATCCATAGGGGATATGGGTGTTCATGGATATGGAGAAGCGGCAGAAATAGACTATTCTATGGAGGATCTGGGCTATGAAGATATGAAGGGACAAGGTGGCTTTTATGGACGGCCGTATGCAGAAATAGGTTTAGGTGGCGATTCTTTTTTTAAGATGGGAATTCGATATTCGCCGCTTATTGCAAGAGACTTTTATTTGTGGAGCCATGCGGTAACGCTGTCTATTACCTGTCCGCTGCATTAGCTCACCGACACCGCAGTTCTGCCAAATAGCTGCACGTCCGTGTGCCCGAGAAGGGTCTGGGGAGGGGGTGAGTGAGTCTGCGGGTCTGATATCGGCCATGTGAGCACGCGGACCCGACCCAGAATGCGCTCAAAGACACATCCCCGTGCAGCTGTTTGGCGGAAAGCGAAGCTGATGGTGTACCCCTGGTATTACCCCTAATACGCAGTTTTATCGGGTTTTTCTTTCCAGAGCTTGAACGGGCTCTGGGCTTCTGTGTGCATCATTGCCAAGAAGGGGATGCGGCGCATCGGGATGGGCTTGTCCAGCTCTTCGTAGATAAAGTCGTCTCCAAAGTCGGCATCGGCGGCATCTTTGCGGTCGGCCCCGTAGTACACTTTGCCGATGTGCGCCCAATAAATGGCACCGAGACACATCGGACACGGTTCGCATGAACTGTAGATGGTGCACCCCTCCAGGTCAAATGTGTTCAGCTTGCGGCAGGCGGCGCGGATGGCGCTCACCTCGGCATGGGCTGTGGGGTCGTTGTCAAGGGTGACGCGGTTGGCTGTGGCGGCTACAATCTCGCCATCCTTTACAATGACGGCGCCAAAGGGGCCGCCGCCATTGCGCACGCTCTCCTCTGCGAGACGGATAGCCTCTCGCATAAACTTGGTGTGGGAATCCATGGTTTAGAATTCGCGAATCTTCTTGGGATATACGCCGGCGCTGATAAGCGCCTTTATTTTTTCTACCGTGAAGGGGCGGTCTTCTTTATAAGTCACACCAAACCACTTGGCGTCGCAGTCAAGCACCTTGACCGATGCCAGGCCGCGGGAGATAAGCTTGTCTACAATGTAGGGGATAAAGAACTCTGCCTTGAGGTTGCCGCTTGCAAGGGCATCGTCCAAAAACTCCTTGAAGACCTCTTCGCTGTATTCGAAATATTCGGGGGTGAAGCCCCAGAAGTTCATCGACACGGGGCAGGTGGGGTCCAGCTCAAACTCGCTTCCGCCCTCTGCATAAACCACCTTGTCGCCCTTGCGGGAGATGGCGGTGCGCTCTGTCACGGAGGTGAGCAGGGCATTGGCGTCGGTGGCGCAAACGCCGCGGGATACACTGCCAAAGTCGCTGAGGGTGTTCTCCAGGCGATATCCTATCATTGAATATTTACCCTTGGTCCCCTCGATGCTGCGGAGGTAGTCGGCCATGGTCTGGTAGCTCTCCTTGCCGTAGAAGTCATCGGCATTGATAACTGCGAAAGGCTCTTTGATTACGTCCTTTGCCATCATCACGGCGTGGTTGGTGCCCCAGGGTTTCTCGCGCCCTTCGGGAACCTTGTACCCCTGCGGCAGATAGTCCAGCTCCTGGAATACGAATTCGAACTTTACGTCGCCGCCAAACTTCTCTGCCTGGAAGTGCTCTTTGAAGGGCTCTGCAAATGAGTGGCGTATCACAAAAACTATCTTGCCGAAGCCGGCACGAATCGCGTCAAAGATAGAGTAATCGATTATCGCCTCGCCGTTGGGGCCCAGGCCGTCCATCTGCTTGAGTCCTCCGTAGCGGGAACCCATTCCGGCAGCAAGTATCAAAAGGGTAGGTTTCATATCTCGAATAAGTTTTAGTTTTCAAATGTACAATTTTTTCTGGAAACATTCCCTCCGTCAAATTCAATCCAGTCGGGGCCGCCGCTCCAGTCGTTAAGGATATACAGCTGCGCCCCGCCGCCGGTGGGCATGCAGATGTCGCGGTGGATGTGTCCGAAGATGAAATAATCGACATCTGTGGCTTTTTCAACGCTGCACGCGTAGCGGTACAGCGGGCTCTCTTTGTCGAACACGTACGGATTGACGGTGTTGCTGTGGCGGCTGGCGGCCGACCATCTGCGGGCCAGGGCATAGAGCCACCGGGCGGGTACGATACGCGCCAGCGCTATTGAGAGCCATCCTTTGAGCAGCAGCCGGGTGGCGCGGTCGCGCAGGCTGATGCGCCCCAGGCCATCGCCGTGTGCCAGGCAGAAGCGCTTCCCGGCCAGGGTTACGAAAACGGGCTGGCGGGTGACGACCGTCGCACCGGTGCGGGCGGCCAGATATCCGAAGGTCCACCAGTCGTGATTGCCCCTAAAAAAATAGACCTTGATGCCGCGCTGCACCACCTGCCGGATTGCCTCCAGCACAGAATCGAATCCTGCCGGGCATCCGCCTCCGCGTTCAAACCAAAAGTCAAAGACATCCCCCAGCAGATACAGGGCCAAGGTGTCGTCGGGCAGACCGGCAAGGAATTTCAGAAACTGCTCTTGCACATTCTCGCATCCGGCGGCGCCAAGATGCATGTCAGAAGCAAAGAAATATCGTCCGGAACCTGCCATAAGCCGGTTATGCAAACACGATGCAGAGGATGCCGACCACGGCGCAGTAGCCTGCAAACCAGCCCAGGGAGGCCTTCTTTACGATGGCAATCATAGCCTTGCAGGCAAACAGACCGCTGCAGAACGCCGTAACAAAGCCCAGCAGCAGCGGCAGTGCCCCTACGCTGGAGGCAGCAAAGCCGCCGCCGACCAGATCGAGAAACGCTTCGCCCAGTATCGGCACCAATACCATCAGGAAAGAGAACCTGGCGATTTCGCTGCGCTTTACGCCGCAAATCAGGCCGGTGGCGATTGTGGAACCGCTCCGCGACAGGCCTGGAATCACTGCAATGGCCTGTGCAAGGCCTATTACCAGCGCCCTCCACCAGTTGATCTCTTTCTGGTCAGGTTTGTAGATCTGGCTGAAAGCCAGCAGCAGCGCCGTAACGCAAAGGGCGCAGCCTACCACCGTCAGCCCGCTGCCAAACAAGGCCTCGACCTGGTCTTTGAAGAAGACCCCGACGATGAACACCGGAATCATCGACAATATCAGCAGCAGGATATATTTTGTCTGCTCGTTAAGCCTGAATCTGAAAAGGCCCTGGAGCAGGGCTACGATATCTTTCCAGAAAACGACTATCACGCTGAGTACGGTGGCGGCGTGAACCACGATCTCAAAGGCAATGTCGCCGGTCTCGATGCCGAACAGCGCCTTGGCAATTGCCAGATGGCCGCTGCTGCTTACCGGCAGGAATTCCGTAAGGCCCTGTACCAGCCCCAGAACAATCGCTTCAAACCAACTCATGTGCTATTCTCCCTTGTCTTTGGGCGTTTTCATAATGCCGATTATCACTATGGCGATGCCAAGCAGGATCACTATCGGCGCCACTATCAGCTTGCGGGCATCAAACATGCTCTCGTTGAACACGTTGGGGTCGGAGCTGCCGCCGCCGGTCATAAGTATGAAGCCGGCAATCATCAGGATAAGCCCGATAAGCATGTTTCTCACCCCTTTGGGGGATACGGAAAAGTTGCTCATTGCGTTACAGGTATAGATCGTCTTTAGAAATGTCAGAGAGTTTGTTCACCATATACGCGGCGGTGCAGGTGCATATAAGTATGCCCGCCACAAAAACGATGGCAAAGATAGGGATAATAAGCTCTTTGTTGAACAAGCCAAACATATCTCCGGTGTGCTTCCAGACATACTGAAGAGCCAGGGCGAAGGCGAAGTCGGCGACCAGTGCCGATACGGCCCCCTGCCAGAAGGCCTGTCTGAGGAACGGTCTGCGGATAAAGCTGCGCTTTGCCCCCACCAGCCGCATGGTGTGGATGGTGAACCGCTTTGAATAGATGTTCAGGCGCACCGTGTTTGCGATAAGCGCAACGGATATAACCAGCAGGATGGTGATTATTACAGCCACGAAAAGCGCGATGCGGTTAAGGTTGCTGTTCATTGTCTCTACCAGGGACTCCTGGCAGTTGACTTCCCGCACCAGCGGCATATCCTCCAGCAGACTTTTTACCACCTGCAGCGAATCTTTTGAGAAATAGTCGCCCACAAGGCTTACATCTATCGATATCGGAATCGGGCTGGTAGAGAAAACATCCAGGAAATCTTTTCCCAGCAACTCTTCCATCTCTTTCTGCCCCTGCTCGCGGGAGATGTAGGTGGCCTGTTTCACGAACGGATACTCCTCTATCTCGAACATCAGGTTTTTGGCCTGCCCCTCGTTGGCGCTGCCGTCCAGAATCACGGAGACCACCGCATTCTCCTTGAAATAATCGGATATGCTCTTGGTGTTTATCCAGATAAAGCAGGCTGTCGCCACCAGAAACAGCACCAGGCTGATGCTGACTACCGACGTAAGATAAGACCGGAGGATCCGGCGTGCCACTATCTTACTGTTGTCATTTTTCATTGATTCCCTGTATGATGGCTCAAAGTTAAAAAATTTTATTACCTTTGTACGAATTTTGCCTTAATATGCCTGCAGTTAATCCAAAAGAGTCCAAGAAGGTGCTGTATGTCAGCTCCGAGATTTTCCCGTATCTCCCGGAGTCCGACATGGCGCTTGTGGGGCGCTATCTGCCGCAGGGGATACAGGAAAGGGGCTACCAGATCCGCTCTTTCATGCCGCGGTACGGTTGCGTGAACGAACGCCGCAACCAGCTGCACGAGGTTATCCGCCTGTCCGGCATGAATATCGTCGTGGGTGCGGTAGACCGGCAGCTTGTGATAAAGGTGGCCAGCATCTCCTCTGCCCGCATGCAGGTGTATTTCATCGATAACGAGGATTATTTCCACCGCAAGGCCGTGGATCGCGATGCCTCGGGCAATTTCTTCGCAGATAACGACGAGCGGGCTATGTTTTTTGCGCGCGGCGTGCTGGAAACGGTGAAGAAGCTCCGCTGGAAGCCAGATCTGGTGCACTGCCAGGGGTGGATATCGTATCTGATGCCGCTCTATCTGAAGAAGGTCTACAATCAGGATCCCATTTTTGCCGACAGCAAGGTGGTGCTATCGCTATACGACGATCTTAACGACCTTAAATTTGCTGCCGATATGGCCGGCAGGGTCGCTATCGGCGACATCAAGGCAGAAGATCTGGGCGAGTTGGCAGAGCCCACTGGCATAAATCTTGCGAAACTGGCCATTCGTTATTCCGACGGTGTGATTACCGCTGCGACCGGCGTCAACAGCAGCCTGGAGGCAGAAATCAAGGCGCGTAAGCTCCCCGTGCTCTCCAGCCCGGTGATAAGTGCAGAGGACACCGCCTATATCGGAGAATACGAACAGTTTTACGACCAAATTTTAGCATAAGGGATGTCTGAAGCGAAGAAACGGCTTTTCTCACTGGCAGCAGCGGCCGCTCTGGTGGTAGCTTTGGTGAGCAGTTGTATCACGGTAAATCAGACCCTGGGTTCTGTATATGTCCCCACAGACCGCGACCTCAAAGTCCACACGGTATCGTTCAATCTGCCCGTGGGGATGAAGATTGCCGACTCGCTGCAAACCAGCACATCCTATCTGGTGCTGGGGAACCTTATAGACGAGACCTTTGGCGAAACCAATGCCGAATTTGCCGCTACCGTGAACCCTCCCGACACCCTGCCGTGGGGGGAGAATCCCGTGTACAGGAGCGCCAAGCTGCAGTTTCTGAAATTCTCTGTGCAGACGCTCGCAGAGGGGCAGGAAGAGATTCCGCAGAATATCCACGTATATGCCCTTACGCGTCAGATGGATACCACCAAAATCTACAGCAACTGTCTTAAACGCGAAGATTATTCGCTGGAAGAGATTGCAGAGGGGGCGGTGATATATTGCGGCAGCGACACCCTTACGATACCCCTCAAGGAGTCGTTTGCCCGGGAGTATATGAACGCCACCCGGAAGGAGCTGGACAGCGCCGATCTGTTTATCAAGCGTTTTTACGGCATCTATGTCAAGGCCGACAAGCCTCTGGGCTGTACCTCCGGCGGCCGTCTTACAAAGTTCAGTTCCGGTGCCCTGCGCTTTACCTTTAACTCTACCAACGACCTGGGCAAGAATCGTGACACCACCGTTTCGTTCCCGATAGGTAGCAGTTTTGCCACGGAACTTTACACTCACCAGACCAAAGGGCTGGAGGTAGACGGCGACAACAATCTGGAGAAGATATACTACGAAGGGCTGGCCGGCATCAAGCCCCATGTCAGCGGCGAGGCGATACGCGACAGCATCGTGCTATGGGCAAAGCAGCAGAATATCAACCTGGACGACGTGATTATCGCCCGGGCATCGATAGAACTGCCGTACGATGTGCCTGGCGGCGATTATTCCGCAGCCGACAGCTATCCCGCAGCGCTGTATCCGGTAACGCGATACAAGTACATTTACGACGACTACCAGTATTATCCACTCTCTGCGATATACGACGGTTCTTACGACCGCGGCGATATAAACCGTTCCCTGCAGTACTACAAGCCTGATGTCACCCTTTATGTGCAGAACATAATGAAGATGATTGCCAGGGACAAGCCGCTTAACAGCAGCTGGGATCTGTGGTTCTTCAACTATTATACGGGAGAAGAGACATCGGACGACAGCACATCTTCCAGCTATAACGACTACTATAACAACTATCTGTACAACATGTACTATGGCGGTTATGGCGGATACGGCTACGGTGGCTACGGCTATGGTTACGGCGGCTACGGCTACGGCGGATATGGCGGTTACGGCGGATATGGCGGCTACGGAGACTACTACGACTATTACAACATGATGAACTATTATAACTACTATAACAGTTCGTCATCGTCCAGTTCGTCGTCCTCTACGGTATACTATGTTGATTACGTGAATTACTGCAAGGGGGAGATAAACGGCAATGGCGCCGCCCGCCGGCCCAAAATGCATATCACTTACACGGTGAAACAATAATCCGCCATGATGAAATGCCCAGAGCTCTCATCATAGGTCCGGATTTCTACAATTTCAACAGTGCGGTAAGCGCTGCTTTCTCACAGGCAGGATATCAGACTTTGGTTGCCGGCTACGGTACGCCGGTAGATCCGTATAACCTTAAGAACAAGCTGGCCTTCAAGCTCACTGCCGACAGGCAGGCTTTCCGGCAGAGAAACCGTATCGCCCGTCAGGCGTATTTCCTGGACCGCTTTTACGAGTTCCGTCCCGATGTGGTGTTCATCTTAAACGGCGAGATATTGCTCCCGGATACGCTGGATGAGTTCTGCCGCGGTGCAAAGGTCGCCCTCTGGTGCTTCGACAGCGTGAAGCATATCCCGGTGGTGCAGGAACATATCAGCCATGTGCATCGCTTTTATTGCTACGACCGTGGCGATATAAGCTTCTACGCTTCCCGCGGCCAGCAGGCGCTGTTTTTGCCGCAGGCGGCCGACACGGCGGTTTACCATCCGCTTGAAGGGGTTGAAAAAGATATCGATATCCTGTTCGTGGGCGATATGTACCACTCGCCGCGCCGCCAGGCTTACATCTGGGAGGTCATCAGGGCCTTTGACGGCAAAAAGATAAAGGTGGCGGGCATCTACAAGCCGTGGTACAAGAATCCGGTAAAGGCGCTGCTGCGCGAACGGCGCGACGTTTTCACCAATTGTAATCTGCCGCCCGAAGAGGTGAATGTGCTCTACAACCGAGCCCGGGTGGTGCTCAACATCCACAACGAGCAGCAGAGCGACGGCGCCAATCCCAAAGTGTTTGAAATCTGCGCCAGCGGGGCATATCAGATATGCGATTCGAACCCATACCTGCAGAGTATTTTCCCCGGTGGCGAAATAGCCCTTTATCTGACCCCGCAGCAGATGATAACCTGCATAAGGGAGGCGCTGGAGGGCGATATGGCTCCCCGCGCCGCCCAGGCCAGGGCTATAGTGCTTTCCGGGCACACTTTTGGCACCCGCATTGCTGCGGTAATAAACGATTTGAAAAACGACTGATTCCATGAAAGAGCTGTTCCTGTTGCTTGCACTCACGTTTACCCCTGCCGGACAATACTATTCCGATGCGGACTACCGTGCCCTCTGGGCCAAGGTAGAGACCGCTCTGGAAGAAGACCGTCCGCAAACGGCGGTGATATATCTTAACCAGCTGGAAGAGCTTACCGTGAGCAAGAAGGATACGCTGGAGCGCTATCAGGTGATGAAGACCACCTACGACTGCCTGAGACAGTACGACTGGAAGGCGGCCAACAAGTATTACCCCGGCTACAAAGAGCTTTACCGTGAGCTGACGGGCAACCTGGATTATTACATAGAGAGATATGCAGAACATCCGCGTGCCGGCGCCCTGGTTTACGAAAAGATAATGAAGAAGAAGCGGGCAGAGGATATGCTGCGGCACCCGTCCGGCGAGAACTACAGCAGGATACGCCAGATGTGCATCCTTGCCGCAGAGCAGTATCCCAAGTCAGAAAAAGAGCTGATGGAGGTGGTGGAGCAGATGGACAGCGTGGGTGCGGGCATGTCCTGCCCCCGGCACTTCATCTACCCCGGACAGACACTCACCTTCGAACTACGCGGCCGCAACATCTCATCCAGCGAGTTCCTCGTATACCGGCTTAAAGACCGTTATCAGACCGATTTCGGCATCACAAAGGAGCAGGCGGCATCGTTTGGCACCCAGTTCTCCAGGCAGAACATATCCTCTTATAAAAACGATTACAACGTTCCGGAAACGACGACGGCAGAGTATACCTTTGGCAAGCCGGGCATTTATGTGGTGTTCAACACAGCGGGCGACAGGGTCAGCTCAGAGACGGTTTATGTGAGCAGCGTGGCGCTCGCCACCCGTCAGGCCGGAGGCGCGAACCAGATCTATGTGGCCGATGCACGCAGCGGCAAGCCGCTGGGCAACGCCACCGTGTATGCTTTTGAGGCCAACGCCCCCTCCGGAGAGGACCCCGCGCCGGTAAAACCCGCCTATCTTTCGCAGAAAATCTATACCCTGAACGGCTTTACGCCGCTGACCCAAAATCTGTTTGCAAAGCAGTCTGATGCATCGCAGATCTTTGCGGAATATGCTTCCGATATGTGGTCGCCGGCGGTGGACATCTCAAGGGTGGTGGCCGTCAAAGAGAAGCGCAGTGCCGATGTGATTCATTACATCTATACAGACCGCAAGCTCTATCGCGCCACCGATACCATCTTTTTCAAACTGATTGCGCTATCTACCAATTACGAGTCGGGCAAGGTGCTGTCTGGCAAAAAGACAGAGGTCTCTCTCTACGCTCCGGACAGCGACAAACCGGTGGCCCGGGTGAAGCTTACCACCAACTCGATGGGTTCCGCAGCCGGCAGTTTTGTGATTCCGGCGGGCGGCAAGAACGGCCGCTATCGTATCAGCAGCGAGTTTGGTTCTGCCTCGGTGCGGGTAGAGGAGTACAAAGACCCCAAATACAAGCTGGAGCTGGATAAGATATCCACCCTGTACACCTTTGGAGAAACGGTCTCGCAAACCGGTCGCCTTACGGGATACACCGCAGAGCCGGTTGCAGAGGTCAGGGTGGAGTATACCGTGCAGATTTATTCATATGGCGGCGGCAGCCGCATAGTGATTGCCGACGGCCAGGTCCGCACCGATGCCGACGGCTTCTTTGACATACCGTTCACCCTGCCGCAGTCATTCGATGCCAATTTCACCACGGCCGCCTGTCAGGTAAGTGTAAAGGCGGTTGCCCGCAACGGCGAAACATGCGGTAAATCCAGATATGTGATGGTCTGCCGCGAGCCGCTGTCGTTTGAGATGGAGTTTGACAACCAGTATCAAATGGACAGCCTGCTGCTGGTAAATAAGGATAAAGCACCCCGCCTGAACATATCGGCTGCCAATTCTGACGGGGCCCCCCAGGGCATCGAGGGCTCTTGCCGGCTGCTCACAGAAGAGGGTGACGAGGCGGTTATGAGCAAAAAGATAACCTTTGGCGAACCTTTCGACATCGATTACAGTGCGCTCCCGTCGGGCTTGTATACCCTGGAATGTAAGGCAGAGACCGCCCTTGGAACGAGCACTTACCGCCGTAAGGTGGCTTTTTTCTCGCCGGACGACCGCCACTGCCCTGTAGAGCGCGAGCTGTTCTTCTATCCTGTAGACGACAAGGGGGTGATAGATTTTGTGGTGGGTTCCTCTTCAGAACTCTATCTGGAGCTGGAGCTGTTCGATAACGGCAAGGTGGTATATCGCCGCGCGTTGCATTTGAACAAGGATGCACAGCACGTCAAGCTGGATTACAAGGCGACCTATGGTGACCAGGTTACCGTTTCGCTGTTTGGTTTCAAGGATATGGAGCAGATATCCCTCCGCCACGATTTCTGCCGCGAAATATCTTCCGGCAACTTTGAAATAAAGGTGAGCAGCCTGCGAGACAAAACCACGCCCCGCACCACCGAAACCTTTACCGTAGAGGCGCCCGCATCGGAGCTGCTGGTATCGGTGTACGATGTCACCTGCGACCGCTACGGCAAGAACGAGTTTTTCTTTAACCCGATACGTCCCCGATATATCCCCGTGCCTCATATCTGGTCTAACACTGCAGGATTCAGGCCGGTTAAGTATCGCGATCTGGGCGCTACCCGCATGATGGCCGCCGGTGCAGTGGCAGAGGAGGCTGTTGTTTTCAACGCCGTGGCTACTGCCGACGATGCCGTCCCCTTTGTCAAGGTGGACGCTGCTGCTGATACCGATGTCCGCGAAGACTTCTCACAGACGCTGGCGTTTATCCCGCAGCTGCCCGTAAAGGGGAAGACCGGCGTCACCTTTACCACCCGCGACAATCTTGCCTCGTTCCGCATCCTGATGCTGGCCCACACCAAAAAACTGCAAAGCGGCACGGCGGAGTGCCAGATAATCGTGAACAAGGCTGTAAAGATAGAGGCGTCGCTGCCGCTCTTTGCCGTGGAGGGCGACCGCCTGGCAGTTACTGCCATGGTGACCAACACCAGCCGGGAGAAGGTTGCCGGCAAGGCACACATCGCTCTCACGGACGCCGCCACTGGTGGCGCTTTGGATGCAGATTTTGCCGATAGTGAGGTTTCGCTTGCCCCCGGCGAGAGCAAGCGGGTGTCCTGGGTTGTCGGGATTCCGTCTGGCATCAGCAGGATGGGGGTGACGGTCGGCTTTGCCGCCAAAAACGCCACTGACGCAGAGAAGCATCAGGTTGCCATACTCCCCGCATCCCGCACCGTCACGGAGGCAGCGTCGTTCATAGTGGGTGGAGGTCGCAGCAAAGAGAGCTGCATCCGCGATCTGCAATCCCGCTTCCACTATCCGGATGCTACCGTCCGTTACGAGGAGTACTCTACAAAAGAGGCTATCGCCCAGGTGCTTGTACAGCCTGATTATCCCAGGGGCGACAATGTCATAGAGTGGATCGACGCCCTGTATGTAAACCAGATGCGCGGGTGTATACACGGCACGGAGGCCATCGACGTTACCTTTGCCCGCAAGGCTGTGGCTCGCCTGGCCTCGGCGCAGAATGCCGACGGCGGCTTTGGCTGGTTCCCCGGCAACGCGTCCAGCGATATGCTCACACTGATGTTCCTGGACAAGACCTACTACATGCGCGAGGTGGGCAAGCTGCCGCGGGGCACATCTGTCAACATACTGATAGAGAAGGCGCTGGGCTATGTGGACAAGCGTATCTTTGAGATAACTTCTGCCAAGAAGTGGGATTGGCGCGATCTGACCTATCTGTTTGCGGCGCGCATGGAGCATCCCAACTTTGCCATGAGCGCCCCGATACAGAAGATACTGCTCGAATATCTGCGCCGCAGCAAGAGCGGCTGGCAAAAGATTCCAGTGGTGGAAAAGGCAAAGCTGTGCTTTGTGCTGGAGGCTACGGGAGAGAACTCCCACCTGTTTGCGGTGATGCGCTCCCTGCGCGACTATTCGGTAAGGAACAACACCGTAGGGTGTTACTTCCCCAATGCGGCGATGCCATACCGCGGCATGCTGCACACAGAGATCTATGCGCACTCCCTCCTGGCAGTGATTTTTGCCGAGATGGGGCAGATGGATATTGCCAAGGGAATCATGAAGTGGCTCCTGCTGCAAAAGCACAATCAGCAGTGGGAGAGCAACATGGCCAGTGCCGATGCGATATTTGCGCTGATAAAATACAATGCGCCCGAGATGTTGTTCGGGGCGGTTTATTACACCTACTGCGCCCCGATGCTGGATATAAAACCTTCCTCAAACCAGATGGAGGTGAAACGTACATACTGGCGCGACGGCACTCAGCTGAGCGACGGGCAGATGTTGCGCGTTGGCGACAGGATAGAGGTGCGCTACGAGATAAACAACACAGAGAACCGCTCTTTCGTGGTGATGGAGGCGAGCCGTCCAGCCTGCTTCTATCCCGCCGACGAACGCTCTTTTGGCACATATCGCTTCTACTGCGAGCGCAAGGCCAGCCATACCACATACTACTTCCAGGTTCTGCCTGAAGATCAGACCCGCCTGAGCGAAATCTTCTACGTGACCCAGGAGGGCACCTTTAACAGCGGTCTGCTCCAGATAGAGTCGCTTTACGCCCCGGAATATCGCGCCCACACGGGGGCGTTCCGCTTTGAGACAGAGTCCGAGTAATGTCTCTCTTTCCGACACTGTCCGCATCTGCCGCATCGCTGGGTTTCGCCGCATTCGGCGCTGCCGAGGCCGGTGCTTTGGGGCCGGATGCTGCAAGCCGGCTTAACTCATATCTGGAGGAGGGGCGCAACGCCGACATGGACTATATGGGCCGCAATGTGCAAAAGAGGCTGGATGTGACTCTTCTGGTAGAGGGTGCGCGCACGGTGATGGCGTTTCTGGCACCCTACGACCATCATCCCGACAGTCACATCGCATCTTTTGCGCACGGCGAAGATTATCACAAGGTTATAAAAGACCGCATCCACAGCTTTGTGGCGGCCAACCGTGCCGCGCTCGATGCCGCGGCTAACGGCTCTTTCTCTTATCGTGTGTTTACCGACAGCGCCCCGGTGATGGAGCGCGAGTGGGCGGTGCGCTGCGGCCTGGGCTTTATCGGCTGCAACAATTTTCTGATAAGCCCCACCGTCGGGCTGCGTACGCTTATCGGCGTGCTGGTGTGCAATATCCCTTTTGAAAAGATAGACTGCGAGCAGTTGCAGCAGCAGAAGGCCGCTGTGCCGCGTGGCTGCGGAGAGTGCCTGAAGTGCATCAAGGCGTGCCCGACGGGGGCGCTGGTTGCGCCCTACACGATAGATGCCCGCAAGTGCATATCGTTTTTGACGATAGAGGCGCGGGAGCGGGACAACTCGTCCCCTGCGGTTCACGGCCATCTGTTCGGGTGCGACTGTTGCATGGATGCCTGCCCCTGGAATCGCGATGTTGCGGGGTGGGAGCAGTTCAGCAGCAATGCCGGCCATTTGGCCGATAACCCCAGCGAAATTTTTAGTATCTTTGCAAGACAACGTAAATAACCTTCGTTAATGAAATCGATCCTTGGCATTGGAAATGCCCTCACAGACATTCTGGCGATATTGCCCGACAACGACATTCTTGAGAAATATTGCCTCCCGGTGGGGAGCATGCAGCATGTGGATGCCGATACCGGCAATAAAATCTGGCTCGAAGTGAAAGACAAGGGTATCAAGTATGTGGCCGGGGGATCTGCCGCCAACACCATAAGCGCCTGCGCGGTGCTGGGCATGAAGGCGGGTTTCATTGGCAAGGTGGGTAAGGACGATGTCGGTTCGCTGTTTAAGTCGGACCAGGTGCAGGAGGGCATCAACTCTATGCTGGAGCGTGGCAAGGCCCCCAGCGGCCGCTGCATCGTAATCGTAAACAAAAATACATCGGACCGCACCTTTGCAACATATCTGGGGGCGGCTCTGGAGCTGGAGCCGGAAGATCTGGATCCCGATAAATTTGACGGATACGATTATCTGCACATGGAGGGATACCTGGTGCAGAACCAGCGTCTGGTGCGGCGTGCGGTGGAGATCGGTAAGGAGAAGGGGATGACGATATCGCTGGATCTGGCAAGTTACAATGTTGTGGAATCCAACCTGGCTTTCCTGCACGACATCGTAGACAACTATGTGGACATAGTGTTCGCCAACGAGGCCGAGGCGTTTGCCTTTACCGGTATGGGACCCCGCGAGGCGGTGGATTTTCTGGCAGAGAAATGCCGGATTGCCGTGGTCAAGGAGGGTAAGAAGGGTTCCATGATAAAGTCTGGCGACGAATATTACTTTGTGGATGTGGCTCCCGGTGTGCCGCGCGACGGGACCGGGGCGGGCGACGTGTATGCCTCCGGATTCCTCTATGCACATTCCTTGGGACAGCCGTTGGAAATCTGCGGCAAGGTGGGCAGCGTAATCGCCGCCAAGGTGATCGAGGTGATCGGCAGCAAGATTGATATTCCGCGATGGAAAGTGGCCAAGGCAGAAGTCCGCGCACTAATGGGAATAGCAGAATGACGTTTAACCTGACAGCTACCGACTCCGCTTCAAGCGCCCGCTGTGGCCAGCTTGTAACCGACCACGGCGTCATCCAGACACCTATCTTCATGCCGGTCGGCACGGTAGGCAGCGTCAAGGGTGTATATCACCGCGACCTTAAAGAGGATGTCGGGGCGCAGATTATCCTTGGAAACACATATCATCTCTATCTGCGTCCGGGTCTGGAGACCCTGCGCGCGGCGGGCGGCCTTCACCGCTTTACCGGCTGGGATGCACCCATGCTCACCGACAGCGGCGGCTTCCAGGTATTCTCGCTGGCGCAGCGGCGCAAGATTACAGAAGATGGATGCACATTCTCTTCGCATATCGACGGCAGCCGTCACACCTTTACCCCGGAGAACAATATGGATACCCAGCGCATCATCGGCGCCGATATCATAATGGCTCTGGACGAGTGCTGCCCCGGCAATGCCGATTATGCCTATGCAGAGAAGTCGCTGCGCCTGACACAGAGGTGGCTGGAGCGCTGCATTGCCCGTTTCGATGCCACGCAGCCGCTGTACGGCTATCACCAGAGCCTGTTCCCGATAGTCCAGGGGTGCGTCTATCCCGATTTGCGCCGCCAGGCTGCAGAGCATGCTGTGGCGTTTGACCGCGAAGGGTATGCCATCGGCGGACTGGCGGTGGGAGAACCCACGGAGAAGATGTACGAGATGCTGGAGGTGCTGCATCCGCTGCTGCCGGCATCCAAGCCGCGCTACCTGATGGGGGTGGGGACGCCTGCCAATATACTGGAGGCGATTGCCCGCGGAGTGGATATGTTCGACTGCGTGATGCCCACCCGCAACGGCCGCAACGGGATGATATTCACCTGGGAGGGGACCATCAACCTGCGCAACGCAAAGTGGGCGGACGATTTTTCTCCGCTCGATCCGAGGGGCACATCGTTTGTAGACCATACCTACACCCGTGCCTATGTGCGCCACCTTACCATAGCAGGGGAGATGCTTGCCGCGCAGATAGCCAGCCAGCACAACCTGGCTTTCTATCTCGATTTGGTGGCAAAGGCAAGGGCACATATCTTTGCAGGAGATTTTGTCCGTTGGAAAGACGCCGTGGTAAAACGGTTGGAGACCAGATTATGAGACGCATATCGCTGAAACCGAAAATACTTGACTGGTACATCGTAAAGAAGTTTGTGAGTACCTATCTGGTGGCGCTGCTGATTGTGGTGGCCATTGTGATTATCTTCGACATCAGCGAGAAAATCGACTATTTCGTAGAGCGGGAGGCGCCGCTTAAGGCCATCATCTTTGATTATTATCTCAACTTCATCCCGTACATCCTGAATATGTTCAGTCCGCTGTTCGTATTCATCACGGTTATTTTCTTCACCTCCAAGCTGGCGGGCAACAGTGAGATTATCGCGATGCTCTCCAGCGGTATCAGCTTCAGGCGCCTGCTGGTACCGTATATGGCCTCCGCAGCCTTTGCTGCGACGCTGTCGCTGCTGCTGGGGATGTATGTCATACCCCCCGCCAACTACTACCGTCTGGAGTTTGAGCAGAAATATGTAAAGGCCCACCGCTACTTCAATACAAACCACAACATCCACTACCAGATTGCCCCAGGGCAGTTTGTGTATGTGGAGTCGTTCAGTTCCTGGAACAACTCCGTGAACCGGTTCACCCTTGAGACGGTAGAGGACAACAAGCTGGTTAGCAAGCTTACGGCGGCCACCGCCACCTGGAACGACGAGACCGGCGGATGGACCTGCAAGAACTATTTTATCCGCAGCTACGACGAGCACGGCAAGGAGACCATAGAGTCCGGAGCGCTTAAAGATACCGTGATAGCCCTCACGGTAGAGGATTTCTACCGGCGCAAGAATGTGGTGGAATCGCTCAAGATACAGGATCTGAACCGGCTGATAGAGATGCAGAACATGCGCGGCGACAAGATGGTGATGTATGCCCAGATAGAGAAGCATACCCGCATCGCGACCCCCTTCTCTGCATTTATCCTTACTCTGATGGGCGTGGCGCTCTCTTCGCGCAAGCGACGGGGCGGCCTGGGGCTCAATATCGGTATAGGCGTGGGCCTGAGTTTCTCGTATATCCTGTTCATGCGCTTCAGCCAGATGTTCGTAACCACCGGCACCCTGGAGCCGTGGCTCGCTATCTGGCTGCCCAATATCATCTATGCGATTATCGCGCTGTTCGTATACCGGATGGCTCCGAAATAGAATCAAATAACCAATCTATACTATGAAAAAGAGCAATATCACATTCAGGCTTATCCTGATGATTTTCCTGGAGTTTGCAGCCTGGGGCGCATACCTTACATCGCTTGGCCGCTACCTGGGCAATATCGGCTTCGGCAGCCAGATCAAATGGTTCTTTGCGATGCAGGGCATCGTGTCCATATTCATGCCGACCCTCATGGGTATAATTGCAGACCGCAAGATCCAGGCGCAGAAAGTGCTCTCTTTCTGTCACGGGATCGCTGGCCTTACCATGGCCGGCGCCGGCATCTACTGCATGACAGCCGGCAGTTCTGTGGCTTTCGCGCCGCTGTTTGTGCTCTACAGCATAAGTGTGGCGTTCTATATGCCCACTATAGCGCTTGTTAATTCGGTATCGTACAACGCCCTTGCAAAAGAGGGGAAAGATCCGGTGAAGGCATTCCCGCCCATCCGCGTGTTCGGCACAATCGGCTTCATCTGTTCCATGCTGCTCACCAACTTCCTGCACATCAAGGGGGTTGCAATGCAGGACAGCTATTGGCAGCTGATATCGTCCGGTATCATCTCGCTGGTGCTCTGCGGCTATGCCCTTTCTATGCCGGCATGTCCGGTAAACACGAATTCCGGCCAGCAGTCCATTGCAGAGGCCTTCGGCCTTAAGGCATTCTCGCTTTTCAAAGAGCGCCAGTTCGCCATCTTCTTTATCTTCTCCATGCTGCTGGGGGCATCGCTCCAGATTACCAACGGCTATGCCAACACCTTCCTGGGTTCGTTTGCCTCGGATCCGAATCTTGCAGACACGTTCGCCGTCAAGAATTCCAATGCGCTGATAGCCATTTCGCAGGCATCCGAGACGCTGTGCATACTGCTTATCCCGTTCTGCATGCGCAAGTTCGGTATCAAGAAGGTGATTCTGATGGCGATGTTCGCGTGGGTATTCCGCTTTGGCCTCTTTGGCCTTGGCACGCCCGACTTCCCCGGCGTGCTGCTGTTCGTGCTCAGCTGTATCGTTTACGGCGTGGCTTTTGACTTCTTCAACATTTCCGGTTCGCTGTATGTGGAGCAGAATACCACCACCGATATCCGTTCCAGCGCACAGGGGTTGTTCATGCTTATGACCAACGGCCTTGGCGCAACCGTCGGAACCCTGGCCGCCGGTGCAGTGGTGGATGCAGTGGTCTACAATGCCGCCAACCCGTCATGGGCAAAGGCATGGTATATCTTTGCCGCATACGCCTTTGTGGTCGGCATCCTGTTCATGCTGCTCTTCAAGGACCCGGAAAAGGCCCGCAAGCAGGCATAGTATGCCGTGCCATTGTGCACGGTAACGGTTTGTGTTATAATTGCGCTTCGGGTGCATTTAACAAGAAAACGTTTTACTATGAAACATATCGGTATACTGGCCGCAACGGCCGTGACTTTGATATTGTGCGCTTCGTGCAACACTATCAACGAGAAAACCAATCCGTACAAACCGCTGGAACTCAGCACCAGGGCCACCAAGTTCGTGGAGGATGGCCACTCCTTCTCTTTTGATTTCCTGGACCAGATCAATTCTGCGACAGATCAGGATTATATCATCTCCCCCCTGAGCATGCAGTTTTTGCTCGGGATGATTTTAAACGGTGCAACGGACGAGACATCAAAGGAGATATGCGATGTGCTGGGATATGGCGCCGGAGAGGTGGATGCCGTTAACGAATATGTCAGTTCGATGCTCAAACAACTCCCGGAGATGGACCGCAAAACCACACTCACCATTGCCAATGCAATATTTGTGGACGACGGGTGGCCGCTCAAAAAGGAGTATGTGAATGCTGTCGAGAAGAGCTATGATGCGAAGGTAGCCAACCTCAACTTTGCAGATGAAGCCCGTGCCTTGAAGACGATTAACGGCTGGTGCTCTGACCATACCAACCGGATGATTCCAAAAGTGCTGGACAGCGTGGATCCGAATATGCTGGCATATCTGCTGAACGCGATTTATTTCAAGAGCCAGTGGAAAGAGAAATTCCCCAAGGGCAATACTGCAGATGAGGATTTTACCAACGAAGCCGGTGTAAAGGGCAAGGTAAAGATGATGAAGCAGGAGAAAAAGCACCCCTACACAGAGAACGACATCTTCCAGGCGGTGAGCATGTCCTACGGCAACGGCGTTTATGCGATGGTCGCCCTGCTGCCGCAACCAGGACACACCGTGGCAGAAATCACAAAATATCTCAGAAATAACGACTGGCCAGATCTGCGGCGCGGTATGTTTACCTGCCAGGTCGATCTGTGGCTGCCCCGCTTCGAGACAAAATTCGGCATGAAGCTCAACGAACTCCTCTCTGCCATGGGTATGCCCCGGGCATTCGACCCCGACCTGGCCCAGTTCAAGGCTATGTCAGATTATGCCGGATACCTGGACTTCGTAAGGCAGGACGCAGCTATCAAGGTGGATGAAGAGGGGACAGAGGCAGCGGCCGTATCCAGTGCCGGAATGATGAAGGAGACAGCGGCGGCACCCCCGGAGAGGGCTGTGTTCCACGCCGATCACCCGTTCATCTATCTGATTACGGAAAACAGCACCGGCGCCGTTCTCTTTGCCGGCCGCTACGCGTCAGGGCTTTAGTCGCAGAAATACACCAGATAGTACGACCCGTTGCTGGGGGTGAGGGTGAACTCACTGCCGCAGGCGCGGTTCAGGGTGGCTTTCCAGAGGGTGTCAAAAACGACGCCGCTTAGCGGGTACTGCAACCCGGCGGAGGTCATGCGCAGCGCAGGATCAAAGGCGAATATGCTGATTTGCTGGCCAGCAACGCACTGGAAGGTGCATTGCCCGCTGGCGGAGACAAAACGCCCCCGGTCGCTCACCATGTCTATCTTGCATAAGGGAACTTCACGCTGATACTCTGCCAGCAGGGAGATATTGCCCAGGGTGTGGTCTTCGCGCCTGCCGGTGGCGCCAAGGATGTGTATCACAGCCGGATTGAACTCCAGCGCCACGTGAAACGCCTTGGAAAGGTCGTTGTCGTCCTGGCCGGCAAAGTGCCGCAGCCGTCCGGCAAACCGCTGCTTCAACTCGTTAGGCAGCGAGTCCAGATCGCCCACAATCAAATCGGGCTCACGGCCAAAGGCCAGCAGAGAGGCGGCCGCGCCGTCGCAACAAATCACCAAATCGGCTTCGGAAAGCAGCCGGCGCACCTTCTTGCGCCGGGGGAATGCTCCGGCGGCGAGAATCGTTATGGTGGGAGATGCCATTAGATAAACTTACAATCTTCTGCCGGCCGCCAGCCGCGCAAAAAATCGGCAATCTGCATCCGCTTCTTGCCAGCCAGCTGGACCTCCAGCAGCCGTACGGTGTGGCTGCCGCAGGCGATGCCCAGATAACTCCTGCCGTCGGTAATCACTGTGCCGGGTGCGGCGGGTTCATCGTCCATATAAACGTACGCCTCAAAGATCTTCATGGAGGTTTCTGCGCCATTGTTTACAACAGTGGTGTATGCTGCGGGCGACGGAGCCAGGCCGCGGATAAGGTTTACGATGCGGTAGCCCTCTATGCTCCAGTCTATGTGGCAGGTCTCTTTGGTGATCTTGGGGGCGGGGATAAGGCGGGCGAACGAATCCTGTTCCTGCGGCTTCGCCTTGCCTCGCGAAAGTGCATCGGCAGTCTTGACCACCAGCTCGCTTCCCAGTACCATCAGCTTCTCTGACAGGCTGCCGGCGGTGTCGTAGTCCTCTATCGTGCACGGCACGCTGAAGATGATGTTGCCGGTGTCTATCTGCTCGTCTATCAGGAAGGTTGTCACGCCCGTCTGCTTCTCCCCGTTGATAATGGCCCAGTTGATAGGGGCTGCACCACGGTAGCGAGGCAGCAGCGAAGCGTGCAGGTTGAAGGTGCCCAGGCGCGGCATCTGCCAGACCTCACGCGGCAGCATCCTGAATGCCACCACCACGAACATGTCGGCATCCAGCGCCTTGAGCTGTGCCAAAAACTCTGGATCCTTGAGTGATACCGGCTGCAGAATGGGCAATCCACGCTCCAGCGCGAACTGCTTCACGGCGCTCTGGTTCACCTTGAGGCCGCGTCCGCTCTGCTTGTCGGGCACGGTGACCACGGCGGAGATCTCGTATTCGTTCTCTATAAGCGCCTTGAGCGGCCCTACGGCAAATTCCGGAGTGCCCATGTACACAACCTTTATTATGCCTCGGTTCTTCTTGAAGTAGCCGCTTGCCTTGCGCAGCACCTTGTCGGCCTTTTTTGCGAAATTCCTGAACCAGAATTTAATGGCGTCAAAGTTGAACCGCTTCTCCCGGATGGCTGCCCACAGCAGCAGCATACCCACCGGTAACAGCACAGCCGACGATATGAACGACCCTTCGAACGGAGAGATTGCCCCGTCGCGGGCGAGCTTCTTGCCGCTGATGTCCACCACCCAGTAGAGCATGAAGATAAGCGAAGAAACGATGACGGGCGTCCCAAGCCCGCCTTTCCGCAGGATGCTGCCCAGCGGCGCCCCTATGAAGAAGAACAGCAGGCAGGCGAGAGAAAGGGTGAATTTGCGGAACTCCTCTATCTTCATCTTGCGGATTGGGGAGACGTACCGGTATGTATTGCGGTCGTAGTCAGACAGGGCTGCCTTCTGCGATTCCACACTCTCCAGCGTATGGTCGGTAAGTTCCAGGTCGCGGATGGTCCGGGTGGTCATCACGCTGTCCTTCCAGGCCTTGAAATCCCACTCTTCGCCCTTGTTGAGGTTCTTGTATGCCAACAGCGAGGTGTCTATCTGGCTCATGTGCTTGAACACGTTGGCATAGGTGAACCGCCTGATGTTGGACGGGCGCACATCGGCAAATTCCCTTGTGAGGGAATCGCGGTCGTGGCTGAGCTGCTTGAGATCCTTGGACATGATCTCGTTTCCAAAGCGGTCTTCGTCGCCGCGCTCGAACGAATAGTCGTCGCGGGATACGATCATCGTCTGCTCGTCAAAGGTGATGATGTCCTGCTTGAGGGTCGTGTCGCGGGAGCGGAAAGAGTTCTCTTCCTGATATGAAGTGCCGTTGAAGAGCCTGAAGATTATGGTGGCGCCATCGTCAGAAACGCGGATAGAGCCCGAATCGGCCACGGTGAGGTTGTTGTTGCCCATGCCGCCGTTATGGTCGTACACCATGATGTCGTACATCAGCCCGGTTTCGTCGTTGTCGTGGTCGACCCGCAGCATGTAGCCGTCTATGCCGTCGTAAAAGATGCCGGTAGGAATCTTGATGACGCTTTTGGTGCGGCCGATATCGTCGCGCAGGGCATATATCTTCTTGTATGCGACCGGAATCAGGTCGTTGGATATGAAAAACGCACCGATGGATATCAGCACCGCCACCACCGTCAGGGGGCGCAGCACCCTCTCCAGGGAGATGCCGGCGCTCTTGATGGCCAGCAGTTCGTTGCTCTCGCCCATGCCGCCCAGCGTCATAATGGAGGCGAGCAGGGTGGCCAGCGGCAGCACCATCGGCAGCAGCGTGGCGCTTCCCCATGCCATGAACTCCATGATGACCCCGAAGGAGAGACCTTTGCCCACCAGTTCATCTATGTAGAGCCACAGGAACTGCATCGCAAGGATAAACAGCACTATGGAGAACGTCAGAATGAACGGTCCCAGAAAGGAAAAAAGGACATATCTGTCTAGTCTCTTCATCTGCCGGCAGGCGGGAATGCGTTAAGCGGTGGCGAGTTCTTTAAGTTTTGCAAAGGCATCGGAGATACCAGCAACATTCTTGCCACCGGCGGTTGCGAGGAACTTTTGTCCGCCGCCGCCACCCTGGATTGACTGTGCGGCCAGACGGATGTCGCGGCCGGCGTCACGGCCTGCGGCTACCAGGTCGTCGGTATACATCGCAACCAGACACGGCTTGTGGTCCATCGACTCAAACGCAGCCACAAACGCAGCTTTGGAGAGTTCTCCGTGCAGTTCGTGGGCGATGCTCTTGGCCATATCCATGGAAGGGCACTCGGTGAGTGTCAGCAGGCTGATGCCGTTAACCTCTTGTGCCTGCTTTAGTACCAGAGCCTTCATGTCGGCCATCTTTTCTTTCTGGATGGCTTCGAAAGAGCGCCTGTACTGCTCGTTCTCCTCTATGATGCGGGTGATGGCTGCGGCGGGGTCCCCGGCATTGTTGAACATTGCGCGGACCTTCTCCAGGATATCCTCCATGACATCCACAGAGAGTTCTGCGTTGATACCGGTGGTGGCCTCTATGCGGCGTACACCGGCAGCCACGGCGCTCTCCGACAAAATCCTGAAATAGCCGATATTGCCCGTTGCGGGGGCATGGCAGCCACCGCAGAGCTCTACGGAGTCGCCAAACTTTATCATACGCACCTTATCGCCGTACTTTTCGCCGAACAGCGCCATCGCGCCGCGGCTGCGGGCCTCTTCTATGCTGATTTCGCGCGCCTCCTCCAGCGGGGAGTTGGCACGGATCAGGGCATTGACCATGCGCTCAACCTTGTCCAGGGTCTCTTTGGAGACCTTCTCGTAGTGGGAGAAGTCAAAGCGGAAAGATGCTGCGCCGACATAAGAGCCCTTCTGCTCTACGTGGGTGCCCAGAATCTTGCGCAGTGCAAAGTGCAGCAGGTGGGTTGCGGAGTGGTTGTTCTGGATATTGATGCGGCGCTGCTCATCTACCTTTGCGTGGAAAACGGCAGTGGGGTCGGCCGGCATCCTGTCTACCAGGTGTATCGCCAGTCCGTTCTCTTTGATTGTGTTGAGCACCTGCAGCCGCTCGCCATCTTCAGAGACTATCTCGCCGGTGTCGCCAACCTCGCCGCCCATCTCGGCATAGAACGGGGTGGTATCGAGCACAAGCTGTATCTGCTCTTTGTTCTTGGCTGTCACGGTGCGGTATTTGACTATGCGGGCATCGGCCTCGGTGGTGTCGTAGCCCACAAACTCGCTGTGAGAATCGGGCAGCAGCTCCACCCAGTCGCCGGCCTGTATGGCGGTGGCGTTGCGGGCGCGCTCTTTCTGCTTCTCGAGCTCTGTGTTGAACTCGGGCAGGTCTATCTGATAGCCGTTTTCGCGGGCAATCAGTTCGCTCAGGTCAATCGGGAAGCCAAAGGTATCGTACAGCGTAAAGGCATCCTTGCCGCTGATGATTTTGGTCTCTTTGCTCTTCTCCATTATGGTGTCCATCAGGCGGATACCCTTGTCCAGGGTGCGCAGGAATGCATCCTCTTCTTCTTTGATGACGCGGGTGATGAGCGTCTGCTGCGAGCGCAGCTCGGGGAACGCGTCGCCCATCTCGGCCACCAGGGTGGGGACTAGCAGGCACAGGAACGGCTCCTTGAAATCGAGGAAGGTGTAGCCGTAGCGCACTGCACGGCGCAGGATGCGGCGGATAACGTAGCCAGCCTTGTTGTTGCTGGGCAGCTGCCCGTCTGCAATGGAGAAGCTTATGGCGCGGATGTGGTCTGCGATTACCCGCATAGCCACAGCCGTCTGCTCGCTCTCGTTATACTCTTTGCCGCAAAGGGCCGCGATGGCAGCTATCATGCCGGTGAACACGTCGGTGTCGTAGTTGCTCTTCTTGCCCTGGAGCGCCATGCAGAGGCGTTCGAAACCCATGCCGGTGTCGATATGCCGGGCGGGGAGATTCTCCAGTGAGCCGTTGGCCTTGCGGTTGTACTGCATGAACACCAGGTTCCATATCTCGATTACCAGCGGGTGCCCTTCGTTTACAAGCTCTGCTCCCGGTTTTGCGGCGCGCTCGGCTTCATCGCGCAGGTCGATATGTATCTCGCTGCAGGGGCCGCAGGGGCCGGTGTCGCCCATCTCCCAGAAGTTGTCGTGCTTGTTGCCCAGCAGGATATGGTCGTCGGGCAGATACTGCTGCCAGTAGCCCTTCGCCTCGGAATCCATCTCCAGGTGGTCGGGGGCGTACCCCTCGAACACGGTGGCGTAAAGGCGGCTCTTGTCCAGCTTATAAACCTCGGTGAGAAGTTCCCAGGCCCAGCCAATCGCCTCTTTCTTGAAATAATCGCCAAAGCTCCAGTTGCCCAGCATCTCGAACATGGTGTGGTGACGGCCGTCGTGGCCTACCGCTTCCAGGTCGTTATGCTTGCCGCTGACACGCAGACACTTCTGACTGTCGGCTGCACGGGGGAACTTGGGGGCGTTGTTGCCCAGGAAGATATCTTTGAACTGGTTCATGCCCGCATTGGTGAACATGAGCGTAGGGTCGTTCTTGATAACCATGGGGGCCGAAGGAACGATGGTGTGGCCCTTGGAAGCGAAGAAGTCCAGGTATTTCTGGCGAATCTCTTTGGATGTCATAAACAATATATATAATTATAGCCTGCAAATTTAAGCATTTTTCCCCAATTCCCCTTAATGAAAAAATTGTTACCTTTGTAAACTGTGTCAAAGAAAGAAGAACCCAAATATATTCTGGACCCGGAAACCCTGACGTTCGAGTTGCAGGAGACACCCAAAAAAGAGTGGTGGAGCCTCCCTGTAGTGGGCGTTTCCGGTCTGGTTCTCTTTGTGCTCTATATGTGGCTGTGCGCTTCGGTTCTGGGAATCAATCCGCCCAAAACCGCTATCCTTCGCTTCCAGAACACCGAATGGAAAACCCGCATAGACCAGATGAGCCAGCAGCTGGACAAGTACGAAGACCTCATCTCCCGGCTGGAGATCCGGGACGACCGCATCTACCGTTCCGTGTACGGTATGGACGAAATTCCGCAAACGGTGCGGCAGGCCGGCTTCGGGGGAGAAAACCGTTACGAAGACCTTCAGGGCACGTCCCTGCTGGACGTATCCCGGCGTCTGGACGTCTTGGAAAAACGCCTCTTCATCCAGTCCAAATCCTTCGACGAAGTAGCTCACCTGCAGCAGAATGCCGGTGACATGGCGGCCCACATCCCCGCCATCCCGCCTATCAATACAGACCCCTCCACCTACCGTCTTTCCAGCGGCTTCGGCTATCGTTCAGACCCTTTCACCGGCGCCAGCAAGCGTCATACCGGCATGGACTTCGCCTGCAAGCCCGGAAATCCCATCTACGTAACCGGAGACGGCGTGGTTACCAAGGTCTCCACCGAGCGCAGGCAGGGTTATGGCTTCCACGTAGAGGTAGACCACGGCTTCGGCTACAAGACCCGCTACGCCCACATGTCGCGCATCGACGTTTCCCTGGGGCAGCAGCTCAAGCGCGGGGATTGCATCGGCGCAACCGGTAATACCGGCCGCTCGTCGGGCCCGCACCTGCACTATGAGATTATGTATCGTAAGGAGTACCAGAATCCGGCCCTGTACCTGGATATGGAAATCTCTCCCGAAGATTATTTCACCATGGTCCGTAAATCCGAACAGTAATGCCTAAGAAGAAACCGTCCCGTATTCGCAAAATACTGGCAGGAGCGCTTCGCTACCTGGTGGCCACGGTGTCTTTCGCCATCGTGCTGTACGTGCTGTTCGCCCTCTTCTTCTCTACAGACCAGGAGCGCCAGCTGCTGCGGGAAAACCGCCTGTACCGCCAGCGCTATGCCAAAATGCTGGAGAAGGAAAGGCTCATTGCCGACGTCGTGGCCGGCCTGGAGGAAAAGGACCACGTTATCTACGAGGGCCTGTTCAAGACCTCGGTACCATCGGCCGATCCTGTTTCGCCGTCCAACCTCATCACCATTGCCGATTCCCTGTCGGAAAGCTTCTACGTCAGTACCGCAGCATCCACTTCGGGCACGCTCATGCTCGTGGCCGGCAGCGTGGACGCCAATTTCGAGGAAGTCTTTCGCATCATGACACACAAGCGGGACAGTGTTCCGCCGCTCTCCCTGCCGCTGCACGATATGTCCTATGTGCAGACCGGTGCCTCCGTGGGCATGAAATTCAATCCGGTGTACCAACTGCAAGTCCAGCACGACGGCCTGGATCTGGTGGCCCCGCAGGGCGCCCCCGTCTATGCCGTGGCCGACGGCCTGGTCTCCCAGGTAATCCGCTCCCGCAAGGGCCTGGGCAACATTGTAGAAATTGATCACGGAAACGGCTTTTTAACAAGGTATTGCCTCATGGGTGACATCCAGGTATTCCGCGGCCGTCGCGTCAAGCGGGACCAGCAGATTGGCACCGTCGGCATTTCTCCCACTCTCCCTGCCCCGCACCTGCACTTCGAAGTGTTGCGCAACGGCGTCCCCCAGGACCCCGTGAACTATTTCTTCGCCTCGGTCTCTCCCGACGAGTATGTTCGCATGCTCTACCTGGCCGTGAGCACCGGCCAGAGTATGGACTAGTTGTATTGGCGCAGGTCCCCGGTCACAAACGGCGCAGGCACCTGCCATAAACGGCGCAGGTTCCCGGGGCCGGAACCTCCCGTAACGAGAAAACGGGCAAAAGTTCGTAACGCCAGGATCCACGGAACCTCCCGTAACGAAA
>JAFSQE010000034.1 GCA_017446775.1 Bacteroidales bacterium
TCCATTCAAGTCTCCTTGAGTGGATATTCTTTTAAGGTATCCGGTCCGGAAGGTGTCAGCCGCAGCGGCTGGCTGCCGTCCGGTCAGTTGTTTACTACGCCGGAATTCCAGCGCAGGTACTCCAATGTAGAGATATCCCTTTTCACTCCCAAGGTGGCTTTGGTGCCGGAGTCTTTCTTTAACGCCCAGGCTGCCAGAGAGGCCCTAGAAGACGTGTGCCGTCTTAAGGAGAATGATCTTGTCGAATATGCACGCGTGCCTAAGTTCGGTGCGGTCATGGTTTATTCCAATTCGATAGGGGAGTCTTTGTCCGATACAATATCTAATACTGTATTCAATACGGCCGGGGAGCGCGCCAAGGTACTGCCTGAACTGTGGTTCATGCTTAAGGACCTGGCCCTTTGCCCGGATTACAACAAGATTCTCTGCTCCTGGATAGACGGCTACCTGTATCTGGTAATTGCCCAGGGAAGCAGCCTGCTGCTTACAAATGTCTATACTGCGGCGGATTTCACCACTGCGGAGTATTTCATTTTTCTGGCCCTTAAGCGCCTGCAGCTTAACCCTGAGGTCTCTACCATTTGTTTCCGTACTCCGCTGGAGTACGACCAGGAGATGTCCCTGTACCGTTACTTCAAGTCTGTTGAGGTACTATGAGAATCATTTCCGGTTTCCTGAAAGGAAAAATAATTACGCCTCCGGCATCCTATAAGGCCCGTCCAACCACGGACTTTGCCCGGGAGGCGCTTGTTGATATCATTTCAAACGAGTACGAATTCGAAGACCTTAAGGTTCTGGATCTTTTTGGCGGCACCGGAGCCGTTTCTTTTGAATTCGTCTCACGTGGCATCGGCCATGCTTGGTGCGTAGAGATGGCGCCTGCCAATGCCGCTTTTATTTCGAACGCTGCAAAGCAGCTTGGCATTGCGGATAAGCTGACAGTGGTTCGCCACAATGTCTTTGACTTTATTCCGCTTTGCACAGAGAAGTTCGACCTTGTCTTTGCTGATCCGCCTTATGCCTTGGACGGCCTGGACACACTTCCTGACCTTATAATGGGCTCTGGCATACTTCACCCCGGCTGCTACTTTATTCTGGAGCACGGCAGCGAGCATTCCTTCACATCGCATCCTGCTTTCGTGAAGGAAAAGAAGTACGGCAGGGTACACTTTTCTTTCTTCGAGTCTTAGCCGTTCTTGCGGCCGGCAATCCTGTCTACCAGGGCCGATGCAACCAAATTGCTTGTAGAATTTACCAATGTGGCAGGAATGTCGCAGATGGTACCTATTATCATAAGGGTGGCGGCAAATGAGGGATCGATGCCCAAAACGGCGCAGATCAGTATTTCTCCTGTCATGCCACCAATGGGAATGGCTCCTACTACCATGCTGACCATCAGGGATATAAGAATGACAATGGCAAGCGTTCCAAGGCCGGAAGGGTTCATTCCAAAGAAGTAAAGGGCGAACAGAATCTTTGCTACGGCGGTGATGACAGAACCGTCCTTATGCAGATTTGTGCCAAGTGGGATGACTCCGTTGGCTATCTTTTCACTTACTCCCATCTTCTGCGCCGCAACTATGTTGACGGGGATGCAGGCCGCAGATGAACATGTGCCTACGGCAGTGACTGAAGGAACAATCATCTCCTTCCAGAACTTGCCAATCGAAATATTGCAGTACATGGCATAAAGGGTGTTGAAGACCACATAGACTATGGCGCATACTGCACATACAAGCAGCAGAACCTGAAGGTAGTTGCCCACAATCTGGCCTCCCAACTGTCCGATGGTGTATGCAAAATAGCATCCGATGCCGATAGGAGCCAGTTTCATGACCAGTTCCATTATCTTCATGATGACGGCGCCGCCTTCAAAGACCAACTTTTCTACGGTAGCGGCCTTCTGGCCAAGGAAAGAAACTGCCAGGCCGAAGAGGGCTGCAAACAGGATCAGCGGCAGAAGATGATCGCGGGACAGAAGCAGGGGAAAGTCGTTCACCGTAAATGCTCCGGCAATGGCCTCGCCAATGTTGACATCCTCTCCCATAAAACCGCCGACGGCCGATCCGTCTCCACCAAGGGACGCTACGGCTTCAAAGGGGTTCCAGAAACTCATCACGCCGTAGGCGAGCAGACCGCAGATTATCGACATAAGCAGAAAGACACCGAAGGAGGTGCCAAGAACTTGGCCTATCATCCCGTTACGCCTTAAAACGACCATGGACTGGGCTACGGACAGGAAAACCAGCGGTACAACCAGCACAAAGATAAGGTTCAGGAATATGGTTCCGACCGGTTGCAGTACGCTGGCCTTTTCACCCAGCAAGGCGCCAAGGATTCCTCCTGCGACAAGGCCCAGGAGCAAAAGGATAGTTGACAGGTAGTTCTTTAATACTTGCTTCATTTTATGTAGAGATGATTATTCATGCAAATATACATATAGTTTGCTATAATAAGTCTTTTATTTAACGATGAAAAACGTTAAATTTGCATAAATGCAAATACTTGATATGAAAAAGTTAATTTTTTGCTCCCTTCTGGGACTTTTCCTTTGCGCCGCAGCTGCAGCGCAGCCTTTGCGCAACAGTGTTATCAATACCGACAATGTCCAGAGCAGTATTCTGGGAGAGCAGGTAGACTTCAACGTTTACCTTCCTGCCGGGTACGATGCTTCATCGGATCAGACTTATCCCGTCATTTATCTGCTTCACGGCTTGTATGGCACCAATGTGGATTGGGCTACCACCGGCCACATGAAGAATGTCGTAGATGAACTCATCGCTTCAGGGGAGCTCAGAAAAGTCATCATCATAATGCCGGATGCCGGAGACAACGACGTCCGCAATGTACAGAACGGCTATTTTAACATGCCTGACCGCCCGTACGAGGACTTCTTCTTCCAGGAGTTCCTTCCCCAGGTAGAAAAACGCTATCATATCGCAGGCGACAAGGAGCACAGGGCAATTATGGGCCTGTCAATGGGAGGCGGCGGTTCTACGGTTTACAGCCAGCGCCACCCAGACATGTTCAGCAGCTGCTATTCTATGAGCGGTTGGCTGGATAATGAAGATATGACAGCTAAGGATGTGCCCCACGATAAGCTGTACATCGTCCGCCAGTCCGTACGCGAGCATTCAGCTCTTGATTTTATTGACAATGCTGACGAGGAAACCGTTGCCAAACTGCGCACTGTCAAGTGGTTCTTTGACTGCGGCGACGACGACTACCTGCTTAAGCTTTCCGTCGATATCCACTTCAAGATGAACGAAAAGGGTATAAAGAACGAACTGCGCGTCCGCGACGGCTGGCACAGCTGGGAGTATTGGCATACAGCCCTTCGCCTTGCACTGCCTTTCGCTTCGCGCAATTTCGCACTGTAGCCCTTAGGCGTCTTCCGTTATATATTCGTACTTTTTGGTGGAAATTAGCTTACCCTTGGGGTCGTACATGTACTGAACTTTTTTCTTGCCGAATTCGTTGTATTCGAATTTTTTGTAGTTGACAAGTTTGTTCCGTTCATTGTACACAAGTTCGCGGGTCATTTTGCCGTTTTCTCCCCACTCGTAGCGTTTGCGCCATTTCTGACGTCCGGAAGTATCGTACTCTGTTTCTTCTATCTTCTTGCCCTCGGCGGAATAGATAGTTACGTGGTCCAGCGTCTGGGCGTTGCCCTTGCCGCCGGCGTTCCATTCTTTAACGATAAGGTTTTTCTTGTTTATTTTTGGGACAGAAACCACATCTTCCGTCTGTGCAAGGCAGAAAGTAACGGGAAGCAGTATGGCTGCTAAAAGGGTAAGTAATCTTTTCATAGTAATTTGGATATCCGGGCTCTTTGCCTGCAACAACCATACCTCTGTTTTTTTAAACATAAAAAATTGATAAATTTGTTGGAGTATTATCGCCTCTGAGTTATGATATCATTTCTGTTATGCGTTTTGGCCCTGATTCTGGGCTATCTTGTCTATGGTAGGTTTATAGACAAGGTGTTTGGCTCCGATCCGAAAAGGGTAACTCCGGCTGTAAGCAAAGCGGACGGCATTGACTATATAGCGATGCCAACCTGGAAGGTCTTCATGATCCAGTTCCTGAACATCGCCGGAACCGGTCCCATCTTTGGAGCAATCATGGGCGCCAAATTTGGTCCGTCATCCTATCTGTGGATAGTCCTGGGCTGCATTTTTGCCGGTGCGGTGCACGATTACCTGACCGGTATGCTGTCCCTCAGGCACGATGGAGCCGGCCTGCCGGAAATAATAGGCACCTATCTTGGCAAAACCACCAAAGGAGTAATGCTGGCCTTTACGGTATTGTTGCTCCTGCTTGTTGGCGCAGTGTTTGTCTATTCCCCGGCGGAAATCCTTAAAAGCCTTGCAGGCGACGGCTCCGACACGTCGTTCATGATCTGGGTGGCCATAATCTTCGCCTACTATATCATAGCAACCATGCTGCCGATAGACAAGATCATCGGCAAAATATATCCCGTTTTTGCAGTTGCACTGCTCTTTATGGCTGCCGGACTGATGGTTGGCCTGTTTGTGAAGTGGCCTGCAATTCCGGAAATCTGGGACGGACTGGCTAACCGGACATCGGCGGCCACACCCATCTTCCCCTGCCTTTTCATTACCATCGCCTGCGGCGCGATCAGTGGCTTCCACGCTACCCAGAGCCCGCTTATGGCCCGATGCCTCAAGAATGAGAAACTGGGCCGTCCGGTATTCTACGGATCCATGATTACAGAAGGCCTTGTGGCTCTTGTATGGGCAGCAGTCAGCTCTTACTTCTTCTTTGGCGGGGGAGCAGAGCAGGTAGGAGGCAGCGCATCGTCATCGGCTCCCCAGGTTGTAGAACTTGTTTCTAAGAACTGGCTTGGAGTAATTGGCGGCATACTTGCCATACTGGGAGTTGTTGCCGCACCTATCACCAGTGGCGATACAGCCCTTCGCAGTGGCCGTCTTATCATTGCCGATGCCCTTCATTTTGAGCAGAAGCCAATCAAGAACCGCCTGGCTATCAGCATCCCCATCTTTATTATCGTAGCTCTGCTGCTTTGGTTCAATATGGCCAACCAGAAGGGCTTTGACAACATCTGGGGCTATTTTGGCTGGGCCAACCAGACCCTGGCCGTCTTCTCCCTTTGGGCCGTAACGGTATATCTGAAGCGGGCAAAGAAGGGCTATTATTGGCTGATAACCTGTCTTCCTGCCATCTTCATGACAGTAGTCAGCATTACTTATCTGTTTGCCATTAAACTACACATCTTTACATTATAACTATGCTTGATAAAGAACGGGGGCTGTACATTGCCCATTGCGAAAACGGACCTATCTCTCTGGTAGGCAAAATGGCCAATCGCCACGGACTTATAGCCGGTGCAACAGGTACCGGTAAAACGGTTACCCTTCAAGTTCTTGCAGAGACTTTCTGCCAGGACGGCGTACCATGTTTCATGGCCGATATGAAGGGAGACCTTTCCGGCATCAGCCAGCCTGGCAGGCTTTCCGGCTTTATCCAGAAAAGAATGCCGGAGTTCGGTATAGAAGACCCTCAGTTCCAGGGCTGCCCGGTACGTTTCTTCGATGTTTTCGGAGAACAGGGACATCCCATGCGCGCTACCATCTCCCAGATGGGCCCTCAGCTGCTGTCCCGTCTTCTGGAGTTGAACGAGACCCAGACCGGCATAATGAACATAGTATTCAAGATTGCCGACGACCGTGGCCTTTTGCTGCTGGATCTTAAGGATCTGCGCTCTATGCTGGACTATGTTGCTAAGAATGCGGCAGAGTTTACAACCGCTTACGGCAATATTTCGTCAGCCAGCGTGGGTGCCATCCAAAGGAGCCTCCTGACCCTTGAAAATCAGGGTGCTGACAAGTTCTTTGGCGAGCCTTCTTTCGATATTTATGACCTGCTTCAGTGCGAGGGTGGCAAGGGCGTGATGAATGTTCTGGCGGCCGACAAACTGATGTTGAACCCTAAGCTTTATTCTACCTTCCTGCTGTGGTTGCTGTCCGAGCTTTACAGCACACTGCCCGAGGTTGGCGATATGGACCGTCCCAAGCTTGTGTTCTTCTTTGACGAGGCTCACATGCTCTTTGACGGCACATCAAAGGCCATGGTGGACAAGATTGAGCAGGTGGTACGTCTTATACGAAGCAAGGGCGTTGGTGTTTACTTTGTCACCCAGAGCCCTTCTGACATCCCGGAAAACATACTTGGCCAGCTTGGAAACCGTGTACAGCATGCGCTTCGCGCCTTCACTCCCAAAGATCAGAAAGCTGTAAGGGCGGCGGCTGATACCTTCCGTGCTAACCCGGCCTTTAAGACTGCGGATGCAATCATGGAGCTTGAAACCGGTGAGGCCTTGATATCTATTCTTGACGAAAAGGGTGCTCCTACCGTGGTAGAGCGTGCCAAAATACTTTTCCCTCTCAGCCAGATTGGGGCAATTACTGACGAGCAACGCGCGGACATCATTAAGAAGTCTCGCATCTACGGCCGCTACGACAAAGCTATAGACCGCGAGAGCGCCTTTGAGGTTCTGCTTAAGCAGAGCGAGGAGCAGGCTGCTGTGGCTCAGCAGGAGGCTCAGGCTGCTCAGGAGGAAGCAGAGGCTGCTAAGAAAGAGAAGGAGGATGCCAAGAAAAAGAAAAACAGTCTTGGCAGTAAGGTGCTGAAGGCTGTTTCTACTGCGTTGATTGGTATTTTTGCTAGCAGCGTTGGTTCGCTTGTGGGTGGGGCTGTGAGCGGTAAGAAGTCCGGCAAGAAAAAGAGTAGTTCCAATACGGCTGGCAAGGTGGCTGGCAGGGTTGCTACTACGGCTACTCGTACCGTCACCAAAGAACTAACCCGCGATATTCTGGGTAATCTAATAAAATAATACCACCGGACCCCAACGCCGAAGGGCAAAGTGGTTCGGAAACTTACGCTCCGAACCACATCACCCTTCGGCTGCGCATGGCCCGCGCAACCTGTTTCATCGGTTCTTGGAATCTATACAGATTGTGACGGGGCCGTCGTTGACCAGGGATACCTTCATGTCGGCGCCGAAGTCGCCGGTACCGACGGGGCGGCCGATGGCATCTGACATTCGGCGGCAGAATTCTTCGTACATTGGGATGGCTTTTTCGTGGCCGGCGGCTTCTATGTAAGAGGGTCTGTTGCCCTTTTTGGTGGAGGCCATAAGGGTAAACTGGCTTACCACAAGGACTTCGCCTTCAATATCTACGACGCTGCGGTTCATCACTCCGGCATCATCGTCAAAAATGCGAAGGGCGGCAGCCTTTTTTACCAGGTAGTCAATATCGGCTATTTCGTCCTCGTGACCAACGCCAAGAAGAATCATCAGGCCCTTTCCAATAGAGGATTTGACCTTACCGTCTATAGTCACCGAAGCGGACGAAACTCTTTGAATTACAACTCTCATATATCGCAAATTTAAAAAAATAATTTGTAAGGCGCTGCAGTTTTGGACCGATATTTGTCTTAAGTCGTTGCTATAGTTCAAAACGTGTACAAAACCTACTAATTATGCGCAAGTTGTTTTTATTCCTGCCCGTGGTTGCCCTTTGCTTCCTGTGTGCCTGCACAAAGGAAGAGACCACAACTAACGAACCGGATGATAATACCGGCGGCAGCACATCAAGTCTTGTAGACCCCGCTCTTGTGTGGAGTTCATCTTCTGTAACGGCAGTTTTGGGCTCTGCTGTAACTTTCCCAACCCTTACAAATAAATATAATGTAAGTGTAACTTATTCGTCTTCCAATACCGGAGTCGCTACAATAACATCAGATGGAACCGTAACCGTCATTGCCGCCGGTGCTGCCACAATCACAGCATCGTCAGTTGCAACAGATACTTATTCTGCCGGCAGTGCTTCATATACGCTGACCGTCACCGATGGAGAAGATACCGGTGCGGGATCGTATAAATATGGTTCTACCGGCGATACTGCCTCGGACGACGACATTTCCAATACCACCTTCACCCGAATGGTGACAGTAACCTATTCAACAGGAGGCGCAACTGTCGCAGGTCTTCCTACGACGGGCGATATCGCCGCCAGCGTAACAGGGAACAATGTGACGCTGACCAATTCAGGCTCGGAGTGTGTGGTATACAGGCTTACCGGCACTGCTGCCGACGGCTTCTTCAAGCTCTACAGCAGCAAGAAGCAGGCTATCCTTCTGGACGGCGTATCCATCACCTGCTCTACCGGGGCCGCCATTAACAATCAGAGCAAAAAGCGTACATTCGTAATGGTGGAAGGCAAGAATACCCTTGCTGACGGGGCTTCCGCATCATATGCCGCCACCGGCGAGGAAGACATGAAGGCCGTTATCTTCAGCGAGGGACAGCTGGTTTTCAGCGGTACCGGTTCTCTAACCGTAACTGCCAATAACAAGCAGGGCAAGAGCGGCATCGTTTCAGACGACTACGTGCGTATTATGAGCAATCCTACCATTAGCGTTACCGCAGGAGCCTCGGCAGGACACGGTGTGCGAGGCAAGGACTATGTGCAGATTTCGGACGGCAACTTTAGTGTAAGTACTTCTGCAGCAATGAAAAAGGCTGTTGGTTCTGACGACTATGTCCTTGTCGAAGGCGGAACTTCTACCATTACCGTATCAGGTGGCGTCGCATACGACAGCGACGACCAGGAGTACAAGGGAACTGCCGGCATTAAGGCGGACAATTACTTTGCAATGACCGGCGGCACTGTTACAATCAAGAATACCGGTGGCGGCGGTAAAGGTATCAGCGCAGGCAGCTACGACTTCAATTCTGAGACTCACGCTGTGGATGACAGCTACATTACCGGAGGTACCCTTACCATTACAACGTCCGGCAGCGAGGTCAACGACGAATCTGCCAAGGGCATAAAAATTGGCTGGGTTACCAAGACCGGAAGCGGCGACAGGGCTACCGTCACCGGCAACGCCGGCAACTTCAAGATCAATGGCGGAAAGGTCATTATCACCAGCAAGTGCGAAGGCCTCGAGGCCAAAGGCAACCTCACCTTTAACGGTGGAGAAGTTTATGTTTATTCCAGTGGCGACGATGCCATCAACTGTCAGGGAGAAATGAATGTGAACGGCGGATACGTGTATGCATACTCTTCCGGCAACGATGCCATGGATGCCAACCACGACCTTAAGCTTAACGGCGGCTATGTGTTTGCCGTTACCAGCAAGGGTCAGCCGGAGGTCGCAATCGATGCCAATACCGAGGGCGGATACAAACTGTACATCAACAATGGTGCAACCGTTGTGGCTTATGGCGGTCTTGAGAGTAATTTCTCTGCTGCCCAGAAGGTGTACAGCATGTCCTGCACAGCCAATGCGTGGAATGCCCTTTATGGCGACAATGTCTTTATTGCAGCATTCAAGACTCCTTCCGGAGCATCGTCTCTGGCCGTTTCCGCCCCGTCCCTGAGCAAAGGCTACAAGGGCGTAAGCGTCAGCGGAGGCAGTCTTTGCAATGGTATTTGGGCTATTTCCGGCATCAGCGGCGGCACAGCAGTCAGCCTTAGCAACTATAGCAATGGCGGCGGAGGCCCCGGTGGGCGTTGGTAATTCTTGATGTTTTTCTTATCTTTGCTATATGTTGCAGGATAAGCACATATCGTTAGACGATGCGGTTAAAGGCATGACGCCCATCACTCTGGAAGAGATGGACAGCGTGAAGCTTCTTAACCGCATCGATACTAAATACCTGACGGATGAAGCTAATCTTGTCCGTGTGCTTGAAGACGCCACCGCAGCCGGCTATCGTGCCCTTATTGCCGATGGAGAAAAGATAAGCCCTTATAATTCAATTTATTACGATACTGCCGGGCTTAAGATGTTCCTGGATCATCACAACCGTAGGCTGGTACGTCAGAAGGTGCGTACAAGAGTTTACCTGAACTCTGGTGAAGCATTCCTGGAAATTAAAAGGAAGAACAATCACGGCCGAACCAAGAAGAAGAGGACTCACATTCCGCAGACGGAGATGATGGACTTTTCTGCAGATGCCGCTGCCGTAGCTTACCTTGCAAAGCATTCCGCCTTTACCGTGGAAATGCTGTCCCCGGTGCTCTCCACCGCCTTCAGGCGCATAACGCTTGTAAATCCTGCAAAGACGGAACGTCTTACCATAGACACATCGCTAATCTTTACAAACTTCCGCACCGGGCATAAAGCCTCGCTGGAGGATGCTGTCATTATCGAACTAAAGCAGGACGGCCATGCAGCCAGCCAGATGAAAGGCATACTGCTGGCCCATCGCATCAAGCCCACACGTGTCAGCAAATACTGCATAGCAGAAACTCTTACGGATCCATCGGCAAAAAGCAACCGCTTTAAGCTGAAGGTCCGCAAGATTGAAAAGATAATAAACAAAATAATACAAGTGATATGATCTTTGCTCAGGAACTAGGCGATTATTCTCTTGCCGATGACAATGTATTTGACGTACAGACTATTACAGATGCCATGATGTCTACAGGCCAGTCTATGACAGAGCTTGCGATCAGGTTCTTCATGAACCTGCTGGTTTGCTTGGTACTGGTTCATTTCTTCTATTACAGGAAGAGCCGCCGCAGGGACTATTATTTCACATTCATGGTCTTCTCTTCCGCCATGCTCATGCTGCTTTACATAATGGGCAACGTAGAGGTTGGCGTGGGACTCACCCTGGGCTTGTTTGCCATCTTCGGGGTTATCCGCTACCGCACGGAGACCGTTCCGATCAGGGAAATGACATATCTTTTTGTTATTATCGCCCTTGCCGCCATGAATGGCCTCGCTCCGGTTTACAAGCTGGTTGGGGTTGCTACCGATCATCCCCAGTACGTGCTTTCTGCCGGAACGGTTGGTATAATGGCCGTTTCCAACCTGCTGGTTGTGGTTTTGATCGGCGTGCTGGAAAGCGAAAGACTCATCAAGCACACCTCTACCAAACTTGTGCTCTATGATCGTATTGAGTTGATTGTGCCGGAAAGGCGTGCAGAGCTTGTAGAAGACCTTGAGAAACGTACCGGCCTCAAGATCAACAACGTTGAGGTTGGCCACATTGACTTCCTTAAGGATGCGGCCTTCATCAAAATCTACTACAATCTGGAAAAAGGACAGACCGGTTCAATTGACAGTCTGACTAAGGCAAAGAACTTTGTAGAACAGTAGGGTAGAGGCGGTTTTAACGGTGCCTGAGGGCGAGTTCGCGCTCCAGGTCCTCTATTGTGCAGTCCATGGCTTCCATCAGGACCAGAAGGTGGTACAGCAGGTCAGAGGCTTCATAAATGAAGCGACTGCGATTGCCATCTACGGCCTCTATGACTGCTTCTGTGGTTTCTTCCCCAACCTTTTTGGCTATAACTTTGGGACCTTTTATAAACAGTCGGCTTGTATATGAGCCTTCCGGCATCTGACGGTGGCGGTCCTGCACCAGTTTGCTTAATGAGCGGATGAAGCCTTCGTCCTCAGGGCTGTCAAAGCAGGCGGTGGTGCCACGGTGGCAGGTGGGGCCGGCCGGATCTGCCTGAATAAGCAGGGTGTCGCCGTCGCAGTCTATGAACATTTTTTTGACTGTCAGGTAGTTACCGCTGGTTTCGCCCTTAGTCCAAAGGGCCTTGCGGGTACGGGAAAAGAAGGTGACGCGTCCTTCCGCTACGGTCTTGTCGAAGGCGGCGCGGTCCATATATCCAAGCATCAGCACCTTAAGGGTGGTGGCGTCCTGTATGATGACGGGGAGCAGTCCGTCACCGGTCTTGCCAAGTTTAAAGTCGTCGAAAGTCATATCATTCAATCTTTAAAGCCGTACCGGAATTCCGGCCTGTGCAAGTTCTTTCTTTACCTGTGCAACTGTGTACTGTCCATAGTGGAAGATACTGGCAGCCAGGGCCGCATCTGCCTTGCCGATGGTAAGGACGGCGGCGATGTCTGCCACGCTGCCGGCGCCGCCTGAGGCGATAAGCGGAATACTAAGGGCATCGGACAGGGCCGCATAGACGGGGCAGGGATAACCGGCCCTGGTGCCGTCGTGGTCCATGGAAGTGAAAAGGATTTCTCCGGCTCCGCGCTCCTGGGCCTCTTTCGCCCAGCTGAAGAGTTCTTTGTCCGTAGGGCGGCTTCCGCCGTGGGTTGTGGCCATCCAGCGGCCGTCGGGACCCGATTTCGCGTCTATTGCAACCACTACGAACTGTCTGCCGTACTTGGATGCTATTTCTTCTATCAGCTGCGGCCTGGCTATGGCTGCGCTGTTAAGGGTAATCTTGTCCGCCCCGGCGTCCAGCAGGCGGGAGGCATCGTCAAGGCTTCTTATACCGCCGCCAACGGTGAAGGGAATGTTGATGGCTTCCGCTACGCGTGAAACAAGGACGGCAAAGGTATTGCGTCCCTCCAGCGTAGCGCTGATGTCCAGGTAAACCAGTTCGTCGGCGCCTTCCAGAGCATATTTGCGCCCTAGTTCAACGGCATCGCCTACGTCCTGAAGACCCTGGAAATTGATGCCTTTTACAACTCGTCCGTCCTTGACGTCTAAGCAGGGAATGATCCTTTTTGCAAGCATAAGCTTATGTCGTTCAGGGTGATACGGTTTTCGTATATAGCCTTGCCCACGATAATGCCGGGAAGGCCCATACTGTCTGCTCTGCGGATATCATCCATGGATGAAACTCCGCCGCTGACTATTGTTTTTAAAGCGGGGAACCGCGTCTGCAGCCCCTTGTAAAGGTCGAAGGCCGGGCCTTGCAGCATTCCGTCGCGGGAAATGTCCGTGACTATAGCCTGCTCCAGCCCCTTGAAAGATTCAATAAGACTGTCCAGACCGATGCCGCTGTCCTCGAGCCAGCCGCTGACGGCAACCTTTCCATTGCGGATGTCGGCCCCCAGGATGATGCGGCTTCCATAGGTTTGCAGCCATCCCTGCATGCACCCGGGCTCCTTTGCGGCGATGCTTCCAATAATGGCCCAGTCTGCTCCTGCGTTCCAGACTGATGCAAGTGCGTCATCGTCCTTTATTCCTCCGCCCCATTCAAGCTTTAAAAGCCCCAGGCCGGCAATCTTTTCAAGGGTGCGAAGGTTCTGTGGAGTTGAGGCTTTTGCACCTTCCAAATCTACCAGATGCAGGCGTCGGATACCGCAGCCGGCAAAGGCCCTGGCCCATTCGGCCGGGTCACCACCGTAATTTTTCTGTGTGGCGTAATCTCCCTGGGAGAGGCGCGTGCATTTGCCCTCTATTATGTCTATGGCGGGGATAATCTCTATCATAGGGCCAGGAAGTTTTTAAGAATCTGTTCACCTACGGAGCAGCTTTTCTCCGGGTGGAACTGTGTTCCGTAAAAGTTCTCGTAACGCAGGGCGGCGCTGAACATTTTGCCTGCATAGTTGCATGTTGCCACTGTATCCGGGCAAAGGCCGGCATAGTATGAATGCACAAAATATACGTGGGAACCGGACTCTATGTCCTTGAACAGTTTGCCTTCCATGTTACCCAGATTGTTCCATCCCATGTGCGGCACCTTGCAGCCCGGGGCAGGGGAGAAACGGCGTATTCTTGCATCAAAAACGCCAAGGCAGGGCACTCCGGGGGCTTCTTCGCTATCCCTGCACAGCACCTGCATTCCTACGCAGATGCCAAGGACTGGTTGGCGAAGTGAGCGAATCAGGTCCGGCAGCTCGCGCTCGATCAGATTCTCCATCGCAAGTCCGGCATGACCCACGCCGGGAAGTATAACCTTATCTGCCTGCTTTATTATACTGGGGGCGGATGTTATGCAATACGTGGCTCCAAGGCGGTCCAGGGCATTCTCCAGCGAGCGGAGATTTCCCATATCATAGTCAATAATGGCAATCATAGCGTTCCTTTTGAAGAGGGGAGGGCGTAGTCAAATACATTGCGGCGGACGGCCTGGCGAAGTGCCCTTGCAAAGGCCTTGAAAATGGCTTCCGCAAGATGATGGTTGTTCTGGCCTTCGGCCTCGATACGCAGGTTGCAACGGGCTTCGGTGCATAGTGATTTAAAGAAATGCGGGAACATCTCCGTAGGGGTGTCACCAATGAATTCGCGCGTGAAAACTACTTTCCAGACAAAGTCTGCGCGGCCGCCGAAGTCAATGAGAACCAGGGCTTTGCATTCGTCCATGGGGAGTACGAAGCCGTATCTCTCTATGCCGCGTTTGCTCCCAAGAGCCTGGTAAATTGCCTGGCCCAGAACTATGCCTACATCTTCCATGGTGTGGTGCTCGTCTACCTTAAGGTCTCCCTTGCAGTCAATGGCCAGACTGATTCCGCCATGGTGGGGGAGCTGCTCCAGCATGTGGTCAAAGAAGTTAAGGCCGGTGTTTATTCCTGAGGGGCCTTTTCCGTCCAGGTCAAGGGTAAGTTTTATATCCGTTTCCCGGGTTTTCCGGGCGATGCTAACCTGTCTGGAACTGCTGCGCACAGCTTCGGCAGCTTCCGCCCATGTCATGGGACCAATCTGCAGGGCCTTTGCGCCCAGGTTGGCGGCCAACTGAACATCTGTTTCGCGGTCACCTATCACAAAGCTTGCAGAGAGGTCATAGGAACCGTCCATATATGCCCCAAGCATGCCTGTTCGGGGCTTGCGGGTAGGGGCGTTATCCTGGGGTAAAGACTTGTCAATCAGTATATTATCAAAGGTGATACCTTCCCCGGCGAGGGTTTTCAGCATCAGGTTTTGGCAAGGCAGGAAAGTCTCTTCCGGGAACAGGTGGGTTCCAAGCCCGTCCTGATTGGAAATCATTACAAGCTCGTATCCCAGGCCGGTCAGCGCCTTAAGGCCGGAGATGGCTCCGGGAACAAAGGCGAACTTCTCCAGGGAATCTATCTGCTTGTCTTCCGGCTCTATCAGGATTGTGCCGTCCCTGTCAATAAACAGGACTTTTTTAAGCTCGTTCATATCTTGTAATTGTCCAGTGCTTTCAATAAAGAATCGTTCTCTGCCGGCAGGCCAATGGTAAGCCGCAGGCAGCCTTCGCAGCCTGTAATCCGGCTGCGGTTACGTACTATGATGCCCTTCTTCAGAAGGTAGGAGTACAGGGCGTCGGCATCATCGACACGAATCAGGATGAAGTTGGCATCGCTGGCGAAGACCCTTTTTACAAAGGGGTAGCGGGGGAGGATGGAATTCAGCCTTTTCCGTTCGTATATGATTGTATGTACTTCATCGTCAATGGATTTGCACATGAAGGACATGGCCTTTTCCATGGCGGCCTTGCTTAGGTTGTAGGGGTACTTGACCATGGACATAAGGCGGATGATTTCAAGGCTTGAAATGGCCAGCCCGATTCGCAGGCCTGCCATTGCATGGGCCTTGGACATGGTCTGCAGTACAATCAGATTATCCCGCTTGGTCGCCTCTGTCACCAGGCTGCCTTTCTCTGAAAAGTCGATGTATGCCTCGTCCACTACAAGAATGCCCTTGAAGCGGTCGCATATATCCAGCAGCTGTTCTCTGGAAAAGGCGTTTCCTGAAGGATTGTTGGGCGAGCAAAGGAACATCACCTTGGTATTATTGTCGCAAGCGGCAAGAAGTTTTTCTGTGTCCAGTGCAAAGTCCCGGTCAAGCTGGACACTGCGGACAGCAATGTCGTTGATGGCTGCTGCAACGCCGTACATACCGTAACTTGGAGTCATAATCACGGCATTGTCCTTTCCCGGCACGCAGAAGATCCTGAAAACCAGATCAATGGCCTCGTCGCTTCCGTTACCAAGGAAGAGATTTTCTGCGGGGATTCCCTTAATAGGGGCAATCTTTGCCTTGAGCGCAGCCTGATGCGGGTCCGGGTAGCGGTTGAAGCCATTTGTATATGGGCTCTCGTTGGCATCCAGAAAGATGCCAATGTGGCCGACATATTCGTCCCTGGCCGTTGAATAAGGTGTTAAGGCTGCGATATTGGGCCTGACAAGGTTGGTGATACGGCTCATTTTCCTTCTATTCTGATTGTTACGGCACGGGCATGGGCGTCAAGGCCCTCGGCGCGTGCCATGTTGACGATTGTGGGGGCAAGCGAGGCTAGTCCTTCGCGGGAAAGCTCCTGGACTGTCATCTTGCGCATGAAACTGTCCATGTTGACTCCGCTGCAAGAGCGGGCCCATCCGCTGGTGGGAAGTGTATGGTTGGTGCCGGATGCGTAATCACCTGCGCTTTCAGGGCTCCAGGGCCCTACGAATACGCTGCCTGCGGCGGTGATATGTCCTGCAAGCTCTGCCGCATTATTCATGGCGATGATAAGGTGCTCGGGGGCATAGGCCTCTGCAAAATCAATCACATCCGTCAGGGTAGGGAAGACTACGGCAAAGCTGTGTTCCAGAGCTCCGTCAACCTGGGCATCGCGTGGCAGCGTCTTTTTCTGCTTCTCTACTTCTGCCAGCACCGTGGCGGCATAATCTTTTTCTGTGCAAACCAAAACGGCAGTACTGTCTTTACCATGCTCTGCCTGAGACAGAAGGTCTGCGGCAACAAAAGCGGCCGGTGTGCTACTGTCTGCCAAAACCATGACCTCCGACGGCCCTGCAGGCATGTCGATGGCTGTGTTTCGGCCGCTTACAAGCTGCTTGGCCAAGGTGACGTAAGGGTTGCCGGGGCCAAAGATCTTGTCCACTTTGGGAACGCTTTCGGTACCAAAAGCCATGGCGGCTATGGCCTGGGCTCCGCCAATCCGGAAGATGCGGGTTACTCCGCATTCGCGGGCGGCAAACAGTACTTCCGGGGCTACAGAGCCATCCTTACGGCATGGAGTGCAAAGAATTCGCTCGTGGCAGCCGGCCAGTGCGGCCGGAACTGCAAGCATCAGAACGGTAGAGAAAAGGGGTGCGCTGCCGCCGGGAATGTACAGACCTACGCGGCGGATGGGCACGGGACGCTGGGTGCAAAACACGCCCTTTCCGGTTTCTACGCGAACTTCTTTTGGCAACTGTGCCTGATGGAAGGCTTCAATGTTCTTCTTTGCCGCTATTATTGCTTCGCGGACAGCGTCTGAAACCTTGTTGCAGGCTTCTGACACTTCTGCCTCTGACACTTCCAGTGGCGCATCAACCTTGTCAATCTCTGCCATCAGGCGCTTCAGGGCCGAGTCACCATCCTTTTCGACGGCTTCCAGAATAGCCTCTACACGAGTGCGGATGCCCTCATAATCAACGCCCTGCCGGCTGGTCAGTTTGTTCCACTCTGCCCGTGCCGGATTCTCTATAATTCTCATAAGATGATTTTGTCTACGTCCATCACAAGTATGCCCTCGGCACCGATTGCCTTCAGTTGCCGCACCTTGGTCCAAAGGTCTGCGGCGTCAATAACCGAATGCGGGGAACACCAGTCTCCGGTAGCCAGAGGCATGACGGTAGGGCTGCGCATGGCGGGCAGAATCTTAATAGCCTCGTCCAAAGAGGCGTTGGGAAGGTTCATCATCAGGTATTTTTTGCCACGGCTTACGGTTTCGGAGTCGATGCGGAACAGCAGGTCGTCGATAAGTACCTGATCATCGGGTGAAATGTGCTTGTTTGCAATTAGCACGGCCTCTGACTCGAAGACGGTCTCTACTTCACGCAGGCCATTGGCGATGAGGGTGCTGCCAGAGGAAACAATGTCAAAGATGGCGTCGGCGATACCAACGGCCGGGGCAATTTCTACCGAGCCCGTAATAACCTCTACTTTCGCATCTATATTCTTGCTTTTTAGGTATTTACGAAGGATGTTGGGGTACGATGTGGCTATGCGGCGGCCATTGAACCAGCAGGGGCCGTCATAGTCTTCTCCCTTGGGGATGGCCAGACTCAGGCGGCAGGTGCCGAAGCCTAGGCGGCACAGTACGTTTACGTCCGAGCCGCATTCTTCAATTTCATTGAGGCCGACTATGCCAAGGGTGGAGGTACCGCCTTGTACTACGTTGGGAATATCGTCGTCTCTAAGGTAGAGAGCTTCTATCGGGAAGGTCTGTGATTTGGAAAGAAGTTTCCTTTTGGGGGCATCGACCTCTATGCCTATGTTTTGAAGAAGGGAGAGGCTCTCTTCATTGAGCCTCCCCTTGGATTGTATTGCAATTCTGAGCATATCTGTACACTATTCAACTTAAAAAGTTGAAGGTAGTGAATATTCCAGCGAATGCAACAGTTTGTGTATAAAAAGGATATTTTTATATCCTATCCTGCCACTAATTCTGAATGATTTGTTATGATTCCGGATTTAAAATGCGAAGAATCATCATCAAAAGCAGTACTATCGGTATCATGATATTGCTCCTGCATTAAGGTATTCCTTCAACGAATTAATGTAATTCTCAAAGGCTTCGCGGCCAGTGGAGGTAAGACTGCAGGTGGTGCATGGCATCTTGCCCTTGAACCCCTTTTCTACATTTATGTAGCCTGCAGAGGTGAGCTTATCTATCTGAACACTCAGGTTGCCCGCAGTGGCGCCCGTCTGGTTCTTGATGAAGGTAAAATCGGCTGATTCTACCCCCGCCAGGATGGACATTATGCCAAGCCTCAGCTCTGAGTGCAGCAGCGGGTCTAATTTGGGTAACATGGCCTACTTGTTTTGATGTTTTTCTATAAGACCGATGGCAACAAGAAGAAGTCCGCCAACCGTGAAGAGCAAAAGCTCTGCATCTGACATAATCAGCATGGTTGCAGCAGCACCACCTACTCCAAGGATGAATCCGCCAATAATGATGATCCAGCTCTTGAGAAGGGCGCCTGTAAAGCACATTGTCATTCCAAGGATGAGGACGATGGCAAAGGACAGGAACATAGGTACAAGCAGAACGGCGATTACGCTTATGCTTACGGCAAACACGCAGTAAATCTTCCAGGCGTGGCTGATCATATTGCCGACAAAGCTCTCCGGAACATGCACGTCCTTTTTACGAAGGCAGAAAGAGATAGGAAAGCCAATTGCGGGCATCACAAACCAAAGCAGGTTCCATCTTGGATTTCCCGTAGTGTGCCACAAAAAGTAGATAGCCAGGGAGAAAATAACAAGGAGGCTTCCCCACAAAATGAAGTACTTTGCGCCGTTGCTAAGGATAGAACGACGGCTGTTATTAAGAGTTTCTGAGATTAACTGAAGGCTTTTCTGTGCCGTCATTTCATTGTTAAGTTCCATAATATCAATTGTTTATAATTGTTTGGCGGATTAAGTCCAGCTGCGCAGTCCGTCTTAATCCACTACAAATATAAATTACTTTATTTTATAAACCAAATTATTTTGCAAATTTTTGGAAATTAATTCGGGGACGTATTTTAGGAGAGTGCGTGTTTATATATCAGAAACAGTTGTATCTTTAAAGGTTCAAACAAAACTGTGAGTGTATAGTGATTTGGATGAGCAGGCTCTGGCCAGGTACTGCTCTCAAGGGGATAAGTTGGCGGAAGAGGAGCTGTATAGGAGATATGCAGCAAGGGTGTATACACTCTGCAGACGATATCTTGGGGATGGCGACGATGCAAAAGATTTGATGCAGGACGTCATCATTCATGCCCTTGACAAGATACAATTATATAAATACACGGGCAAAGGGTCTCTTTACGGATGGATAAGCCGCATCGCCATAAACAAGGCGATAAACATGATCAAGCGGCAACGTTGGAGGACGGTTTCGTTAAGCTTATGGTCTCAGGACTCAATCCCTGAACCTGCGGCCGAAGACGTCCAGTCCATACCTCAGGAGAAATTGCTTGAATGGATATCCCGGCTGCCGGATTTGAGAAGGGCCGTCTTTAATATGTACTGTATAGACGGTTATTCGCATAAGGATATTGCCAAAATGCTGGGAATCAGCGAAAAGGGCTCTGCCGGAGTACTGGCCAAGGCAAGGGCTCAACTTAAGCAGAAAATTAAGGATTATTTAAGTGTTAGTGGTTAATGAAACAGTGGGAAGACATAGTTAAGGACAAGCTGGAAGGGTACGAAAGTGCTCTTCCGGAAGGAAGCCTTGCTGCTTTCCGCGCCCGGGCTTCAATCATGGCCGGCCAGTCCGGCCATCTCCCCGCCCGTCGCTCCCCGCTGCTATGGCTGGCTGCGGCCGCTGCTGCGTGCCTTGCCGCCGTCTTCTTCCTGCTGCGCCAGGCCCCTGAGGCCGATAGTCCTTTAGTCGCCCAGGTGGTAGAGACTCCCAAAGAAATAGTGACTCAACCACAAGAACCGGTACTGGTCGTTGAAACTCCTCGTCCTGCAGAAAAGACAAAGCCTGCTGCGGTGGTGGAAACGGTAGAACCTGTAGAAACCGTAGAGACAGTAGAAACTGTAGAAACAATAGAAAAGACTGAACCTGCAGAAGCAATAGAGACGGCAAAGGTTGTAGAATTTGCTGATACAGAGGTTGTTACCAGGACAGCCAATAGCTCCGGCTCTTATATCGCCGGGGGAGTGGCAGGAGGCGGTCTTGCTGCCGTATATGCACTTGCCAAGGGTGTTTCACACTTTGCCCCGGCAGCAGGCAAAAGTGATTATCAATATGACCCCGGTATTATGACGGATCAGGGTAACTCTTCAGTTATTCCGGATAATCTTCTGAGCCAAAAGCATAGTATGCCATTTAAGGCAGGCCTGTCGGTAAAGATCAAACTTAATGACCGGCTGGGTATTACAACTGGTTTGGAGTATTCTTTATATACTTCCAGATTCAAATACCGTAATTCCGGAACCCTGACTCAGAAGGCTCAGTATCTTGGCGTTCCGCTGCGTCTTGACTGGACATTTGCATCAGCCCGATGCTTCGATTTTTATGTTGGAGGCGGCCTTCAGGGAGACTTTTGCGTAGGAGCAAAACTGGGAGGCAAGTCCATCGCCAAAGACGGATTCTCATTCTCTATGCTCGGCGTTGGGGGCGTTCAGCTTAATATTTCAAAGCGTATCGGCATATATATGGAACCCGAATTCAGCTGGACCAAAACAGCAGGCAGGGTGCTCGATACTTACCGCAGCAAGCATCCGTTCATGTTCTCTGCTACGGCAGGCCTAAGGCTTAATCTGTAATAGTCTTTATTCGTGAAGACGATGCAGAAGGCACTGCATCAGTTTACCGTCCGAATCCCTCAGGTGCATGCCGCCGCCGCGACAGTACTTCCAGAATTTGCAGGAGGCGCATTCATCCTTTTTCATCCAACTGCGGTCGCGATACGGAACAAAGCGGTTTTCCCATACCTCCATGAAGTCGTCCTTGTAGATGTTCCCCTGGGTGTAGTCGGCCCTGATGCTGGGGCATGCAGAAATGGAGCCGTCGGACAGTACGGAGCCTACGGTTACGCCGGCATTGCACATATAGAAATGATCGCGGATGTCGCCTTCGTAGTTGCCCATAAAGCCTTCGCAGGCAAATGACGTTTTAATTATTCCCTCTTTGCGGGTAGCTTTTATAAAGTCCAGTAGGTATTTCAGCTCTTCTCGGGTCAGGCGGAGCTCAGGATCGTCTTTTGCCCTGCCGGACGGGAAGATGGTAAACAGCCGCCATTCTTTAAGGCCCAGGCTAATTAGGAAATCCTTCAACTGCAGAAGTTTGCCGATATTGCGCCTGTTGACACATGTAACAACGTCAAATTCTATTTCTCCGGATTGGATAACCATGCTTATGGCAGTGGCGGCACGCTTGAATGAAGAGCTGCGGCCACGCATCCAGTCGTGGTCATCCTCAAGGCCGTCAAGACTTATGGTCATTGCCCTGAGGCCGCATTGCAACAGCCGCCTGTATCTTTCCGGCGTTAGGGCGAAGCCGTTGGTGACCATGCCCCAGGGGAAGCCTTTCTGATATATCATCCGTCCGCAATCTTCCAGGTCCGGACGCATCAGGGGCTCTCCGCCGGTAATGTTGATCATTACCTTATGAGGGTCTGTCTTTGCTGCGACACTGTCCAGTACTTTGCCAAATACCTCTTTGGGCATGTCCGGGGCCAGCGCAGTCTGCTTGCAGTCGCTGCCACAGTGGCGGCAGTGAAGGTTGCAGCGCATGGTACATTCCCAAAAAAGTTGCCGGAGCGGATGTTCAGCTATAACATCGTCCTGCAACTTCTTTGTGATATTCAGCGCTATGCGGCGTCGCAGCGAAAGGTTATCCATCTGTTAGTCTTCCTTCTCCAATTTGGCATCGGCCTGGATTGTATACTTTCCTTCATCCCAGGATCCGCTGCCCTTTGCTGTCTGGCTGACTTTAAGGTCTGATGCCTGAAGCGTTTTGGTTTTAAATGAGCCGTTGTCCGCTCCGTCCACATCTTCAAAAATGACATTTGCTTTTTGAACGTTAGGGAAGTCATATTTAAGACGATCAGACTGGAAGTGTCCCTTGGCGTCAGTATATAAAGTGTCGTTGTTATAGGGATGGGATGCTGGATCCGGGGTAAAAACAACCCTTATGCCCTGGATGGGTTTGCCGTCCTGGCCCTTAACGTCGCCAATCAATTTGTAATCTGCGTGCGGCTGGCCGTACATGCAATATCCGCCACCTATGCCGAATCCTTCTTTATCGCAACCGAAGCCCAGCAAAAAAAGAATGCCGCCAAATATGTATTTCAGAAACTTTTTCATAATCCTTGGTTTACCTTACAAATATACAAATAATTATTGTCTGATATATAAACACCAAAGGATTGGAAATACGTCTCCGGAATATAATACAAAAAGAGTCAGCCTTTAGACTGACTCTTTTTGCGGTGCGGAAGGGACCGCAAAAGCCGAATTTAGTACCAGGCGCGATTTTTAGTACCATTTTAGTACCAAATGGCGAAAACTGAAACAAAAAGATGCCCCACAGGTATCTGTAAGGCATCCTTAAGCGGTGCGGACGAGACTCGAACTCGCGACCCCCGGCGTGACAGGCCGGTATTCTAACCAGCTGAACTACCGCACCAATGTTTGGTTTCCCAAACGGGACTGCAAATATAGCCGTTAAATTTGATTATGCAAAACTTTTTCTAAAAAAGCTGAAGTGGACGTTTCCGTAACGTTTTTCTTTGACAAAGCAGGGTGCAGAAGAGAAATTATGGTCGGCGCCGTGCTCTAAGATAAACAGCCCGTCATCTTCCAGAAAACCTGCCTCAAGCACCTTGGCGGGGAGGTTTTCAAGTCCTTCAAGGGCGTATGGCGGATCTGCGAATACCAGATTGAAGCGCTTGGTGCAGATCTCCAGAAAGTCGAACACATTGTGCCGGACGACCTGCATGCCGGCTATGCCCAGCGCAACTGCCGTCTTCTTGATAAAGGCGGCGTTGGCGGGGTTCATCTCCACCGCCACAATGTCGCCGCACCCGCGCGAAGCCATTTCAAAGCTGATGCTGCCGGTGCCGGCAAACAAATCCAGGAAGACTGTCTGCTCAAAATCAATCATACCTGCCAGGATGTTGAACAGCCCCTCCTTTGCAAAGTCGGTGGTGGGCCGTGCCGCATAGCCGGCGGGCGGGTTGATGCTCTTGCCGCGAAGTGTGCCTGATATTATCCTCATAATCTTCACAAACAAAAAACTGCCCGTGCACGGCAGGGCAGCTTTTGTGAAACTTGAACCGGCAGGGGATTACTCCCAGTTACCGGCATTGTTGTTCGGGTTCTCGATGCTGCCGACCTGCAAGCCGGGGTAACGGTCGGTCTCTACGCGATCGTACACGAGGTTAACCAGCAGCTGATGGTCCATTCCGTTAAGCAGCAGCACATAAGGCACCTGAGCCTCGAACAGGGGAACATCCACACCAGAAACCTCCTTGATGGTGGAGTGCATGAGAATGGTGTCACCATTGGTGAAGGGGATGTACTTGAGATCTTCTGCCTTGAAATCGGGCCTGTTCTTGAGCAGAGTGTCCCTGACAGGAATCTCGATTGCCTCACGCTTAACGAGATTCTTGGCAACTGCCACAGAGTCGTCCATCGAACCGATGGAGCGGATGACGGTCATTTTGCCGTTGTTGTAGAAGTCAATCAGAGAGTCGATGGAAGGTGCGAACTTGCCGTTAACGTTCTTGTACGCTACCTGCAGGGTACGGATGTCTTTGAGTTTGACAATGGCTGCAGCCTCGCGTGCTGACTTTTCTTTGTTGAACTTGACAGGTTGCTCGACGCTCTTGACAATAAGGAACACCAGCACCAGAATGATGATCGGGAGGATGATGTAAGTGAGAACTTTTTTCATATTTTGGCTTGTATTATTATCTGCTGATAATCGAATTAACTGTCAAAAATAAAAATAATATTTAGTGCTTGCAAGATATTTTTAAATTTGCAGTGATAAACAGTAAAAAAGCGATGCGGGTAACTATTGCGGCAGACAGGCTTAACGAGTTGATTCAGACGAGTTCTGATGTGATTATATTCGGTCACGAGAATCCGGACGGAGATTCGATAGGCAGTTGTGTGGGGATGTATCATTATCTCAAAGGTCTTGGGAAGGACCCGCATATGATTATCAACAACCGGTTGCCAGACTATTTCGTGTTCCTTGTCCCGGACGGGGCGCTTACATATTTCGTGGAAGATCCGAACAAGTGTGAGGAGCTTGTTGCCAAGGCGGACCTGCTGGTATTTCTTGACATGAACGGGATGAACCGCGCCGGCGAAGTCTCCAAGATGGTGGAAGACAGAATCGGGCACAACCCCTCTGTGCGCAAGGTGCTCATAGACCATCATCTGAATCCCAGGACAGAAGAGTTTGACGTGGTTGTTTCAGACACAGAAGTCTCTTCTGCCTGCGAATTGCTCTACCAGGTGCTTCTGGAACAGCCCGGGGTCGCAGCAGATGTGAACCGCCTTTCAATAGAGTGCGCCGCGGCGCTTCTGACGGGCATCCTCACCGATACCAACAATTTTGCCAACAGCGTGTATCCATCCACATATCTGGCTGTATCTGCGCTGCAGGGCAGGGGAGTCGACCGCGACGCCATCTACGATGAGGTGTTCCGCTCGTATTCCAGGATAAGGATGCGTCTTATGGGTTACATGCTCCACGACAACATGCGATTCGTGGATCCTTGCGTGGCATATTTCACCCTGAGCGAGCGGATAAAAGAGCAGTACGGATTTGTGCGGGGCGACAGCGAAGGGTTTGTGAACATGCCGCTCACGGTGAAGGATATCAGGATGTCGGCCTTTTTTACAGAAGAGGCAGATTATGTGAAAGTTTCGCTGCGCAGCAAGGGAGATATCGATGTGAACGATTTTGCGCACAAATATTGCAATGGTGGTGGACATAAGAACGCCTCGGGCGGCAGGCTGTATATGTCACTTGAGGATGTTCCCGAATATTTTGAGAGTAAAGTCAAAGAATTTTTTGCCAGGTGAAAAGGTTATACTACATAGTTTTTGTGACAGCTTTGTTGTGCAGTTGTGAGAACGAACTGGCAAACAAGGCTGTGACTCAGGACGAGAAAATAACGAGTTTCATAGAGTCCAAATATGCAGAAACGCCAGTCATCTTTAACAAGGGTGTTAACCGCATCGTGCTTGAGGAGGGCGACAGTACCATTTTTGCCCTGCCCGGCGACAGGGTAAACTTCTCATACGTCGGGTACACGTTTACCGGCAGCCTCGGCGACACATTCGCACGCGGTGATGCCGATGTCGTTTTGGGCGAAGGGTCGTTGATAGACGGGCTGGAATATGGCATAGAGGGGATGTGCCCCGGCGAAAAGTCGTACATCATCTTCTCTTGCAAATATGGCTATAACAAGAGCGTGGCGGGCATCGGTCGCGACCAGGCGCTTGTGTTTGAAGTATTTATGAATGATATAAACCGGGAATAATGCGTAAGACGATAAAATCTTTTGCCGTGGGTGCGGCCCTTGCCGCGCTGATATTCTCATGTGCCAGATACGAAACAGAAGATAACCTTACAGCGCAGAAGCGTATCCGCGAAGCGTGGATGAGGGTCAATCTCGGGCAGGTGCTGGAGCCCGACGAGAACGGACTCTATATCTTTGACAAGACGATTGGCACAGGAAGGGCCATTGGCGATACCTCTTTCTGCCTGTTGGATTATGTGGCCAGGGACCTGGACGGGAATTATACCAAATACACCACAGAAGAGGTGGCCCGGATAATGGGGACCTACAGCAAAACCAAATACTACAGCCCCGCGATAATCCAGATGGGCAAGTATTCTACCTATACGCCGGTTGAAAATCTGATCAAAGGGTTGAATGCTGGTGGCCACGTGCATTTCCTGCTCCCTCCCGATGCCACGACATACGATTACCCCAAAGATTTGCAGAAGTATTACAAATCTTATGGAAACGATGGTACCGAACCGGACCTGAGCGAGAATCTCATTTACGACTTGAAAGTTGTAGAGGTTATTGATGATATCTATAAATATCAGATAGACAGGCTGGAAGATTATGCGGCGGAGCGGTATCACGGGGTGGATTCAATCTGCGAGGGGTTCTATATGGTCAAACTTAAAGAGAGTTCAAGGCAAAAAGATACCATCCCCAGCGGCACGAGCGTCAAGGTGCGTTATATAGGCAAACTGCTGGACGATTTCTGCTTTGATACCAATATCCAGGACAGCGCAAAGGTCTACGGCCTCTACAATGTGGGCAATACTTACAGCGCCCTTTCGGTGACCTATTATCCCGATGGCTATACTACCGACAGCGATGGCAATAGAACTTATAGCAGCGATGTTATAAAAGGTTTTGCCATGGCTGTGGGGCGCATGAAATACAGCGAAGAGGCGATCGCCTTCTTCTGGTCTAACTTTGCCTACGGCTCTTCGTCTGCCGACGGCTATCCTGCCTACGCTCCGATGTGCTTCTACCTCAAGGTAGAGGAGAAGGAGTAGTATTACCATCCGATGAAAAGAATAGCAGCACTACTCCTTACATTTTTTCTGACAACATGTTTCCTGACGGCGCAGGAACCGTTTTTCTGCGTTACGCCCGGAACGGTCCAATACTATGAGCGCTGCCGCCTCAAGACAGGGAAACTCACACAGACAACCTTGTTCGAGATAAAAACTGTAGAGAAGAAGAAAGATGGCAGGCGGGCAAAGTATTTTGTGACGATGAAAGACCACTGGGGCAAAGACATCTTTGGCGGCAGGACAGCACTTGCCGTGGATATTGATGCCATCAGCGACACGCATATGAACTTTGGCGAGTTTATAAAGTGTTTTGCCCAGAATATCCTTGGTGACATCAAGATTACAAGCAAGGGGAATGCGGCGCTGCTCCCCTCCGGAATGAGACCCGGTGACATTTTGCCGGATGCCCACTGCGAGGTTAGCTGGGGGATTCTGAGCCTTGTTATAGATGTGATAGACCGTAAAGTGCTGCGCTGTGAGACCATAACCACGCCTGCCGGCACATTCGAGTGTGTTGTGGCCCGCGAGCACAAGATTGAAAACGGACCGTTTCATTACGGGGATGAGTGGTCAGATACCTGGTATGCCAGGGGGGTGGGATATGTAAGGCATGATACCTTAAACAAGAAAATGGAGCCCATCGAGTCGGAAATATTGATAAGACGAGAACTTAAATGATTGCGTTGCGACCCTTTGCACTCCTTGTCCTGATTTTCACTTTTTTAATTCCGGCAGAAAGCCTGTCCCAGTCGCTGTACGATATACCGGCTGCGCAGTCAGCCTGTACTATCGACAGTCTCGCCCATCATTCCCTGACGGCAGAAAGCCGGATTTCCGGGCCGGATTGTTGCGGTTTGATTGCCGATGCCGAATTCGGCCGGCAGCCGGGAGGTTTCCTTTTTGGCAATGATGGAACTTTCCTTACCCGCTTGGTGCTGCCTGATTTTGACGGTTGCGTGGTGATGCTGCAGGAGGATGGGGAAGATCCGGTCGTAGCCCGGCTTGCCGACCCCGTACACGACCCGGAAAGTATCGGCAACGATATCCGCCTGCGCCTTGTAACCGGCGACCGCATCGTGGGGAGCCTGGACACTGCCGGCGTGATGCCAGGCGACCAGCATTGCGGTGTTATCGCGGGCTTTATGTTTCTGGCGTCCAATAGTTATTATTACGGACCGCTGGACTTTGCCAGAAACGGGTTGCACGACATCCATCCCAACGAACTGTACTTGACCCACAGCCGCAAAGAGGGGTTCGTGGCGCACAACATATACAACTTCGGGAATTTTCTCTGGGGTGCAGCGGCCCATGGCGTCGGTGTGCCTCTGCTTATCGCAAGGATAGGCGCCCATATCCATAACCTCTATCACAGACACGGTCGTCTCGACTCATCTGACGATCAGTTCTCCATTGGCTGTGGATACCACTGGGACACTCCGGCCATGGAATAAAAAAACGACCTCCCGCGAAGGAGGCCGTTTTTCTTCTGCAGCATTCTGCTTTACTCTGCCTTGCCGTCGGAACCAAGCACATTCACAATCTTGTGGATGTAGAGCTTCTTCATGTTGTCGCGGGCGGGGCCCAGGTATTTGCGGGGGTCGAACTCGGCCGGCTTCTCGTCGAATACGCGGCGTACGGCTGCGGTCATTGCCAGACGGGAGTCGGAGTCGATGTTGATCTTGCAGACTGCGCTCTTTGCAGCCTTGCGGAGCTGCTCCTCGGGGATGCCGACAGCTGCCTGGAGCTTGCCGCCGTGTGAGTTGATGGTGTCAACCTCGTCCTGAGGAACTGAAGATGAACCGTGAAGTACGATGGGGAAGCCGGGGAGCTTTTTCTCTACCTCTGCAAGCACGTCAAATGCCAGCGGCGGGGGAACCAGACGTCCGGTAGCTGGATCTACGGTGCACTGCTCCGGTTTGAACTTGTATGCGCCGTGAGAAGTTCCGATAGAGATTGCGAGGGAGTCGCAACCGGTCTTGCTTACAAAGTCGATAACCTCTTCGGGCTTGGTGTAGTGGGATTCCTCTGCAGAAACCTCATCCTCTACGCCAGCCAGCACGCCGAGCTCGGCCTCTACGGTAACATCGTACTTGTGTGCGTACTCTACCACCTTCTTGGTGAGGGCAACGTTCTCGTCGTAAGGGAGAGAGCTGCCATCGATCATTACAGAAGAGAAGCCGAAATCAACGCAGCTCTTGCAAGTCTCAAAGCTGTCGCCGTGATCGAGGTGGAGGCAGATCTGGGGTTTCTCCCAACCAAGCTCCTTGGCATACTCTACAGCGCCCTGAGCCATGTAGCGCAGCAGGGTCTGGTTTGCGTATGCGCGGGCACCCTTGCTCACCTGCAGGATAACGGGGCTCTTGGTCTCTGCGGCAGCCATGATGATGGCCTGCAGCTGCTCCATATTGTTAAAATTGAAAGCGGGGATTGCATATCCGCCGTCGATAGCCTTGGCAAACATCTCGCGGGTGTTTACAAGACCCAATTCTTTGTAAGAAACCATAGTATGAATTATTAATTTAACTTTTGTAGATTGTCGTTTTCAGAGCACGCAAATTTATACAAAATTCTTAATTTCGCCTTATGAAACGGAAAGTAATAATTTTTTCAGCACCCTCCGGGAGCGGCAAGAGCACCGTGGTCAGTCACCTGATGAGCAAGTGCCCGATTCTGGAGCTCTCGATAAGCGCCACATCCCGCGCACCACGCGGCACAGAGCAGAACGGTGTGGAGTATTATTTCCTTACAAATGAAGAGTTCGAGAAGCGCATCGCGGCCGGCGAGTTTGTGGAGTACGAGCAGGTCTACAAGGGCGTATATTACGGCACCTTGAAAAGCGAGCTGGAGCGCATCTGGTCTAAGGGTCATATCATCGCCTTCGACGTAGATGTCAAGGGAGGCGTACATCTCAAGCAGATTTTTGGCGACGACGCACTGTCGGTATTCATCAAGGCACCGTCGGTGGATGTTTTGCGCGAGCGGCTGCTACATCGTGCCACCGATTCGGCAGAGGCGATAGCGGAACGGGTTGCAAAGGCCACGGCAGAGTTGGAATACGAACCGCAGTTCGATTATGTGCTGGTGAACGACGATCTGGCGACCTGCCTTGCAGAGGCAGAGGGGCTGCTGGACAAATACTGAACTTCCCGCCGCCGGGTCGCGCTCTACTTTGGAACTTTCAACCCGATGCACGCCGGGCATCTGGCCATCCTGCGTCATCTGTGCGCAGCCGGGTTCGATGCGGTGCGGATGGTGGTTTCTCCCGAAAGTCCGTTCAAGACAGGTGGCGATAATACCGCTGAAAGCCGTTTGGAGGCCGTGCGCGCCAAGGTGGCGGAATTAAATCTGCCGGCGCTGGTCAGCGACATCGAGTTTAGCCTGCCCAAGCCCAATTACACCATAAACACCCTGCGCGCGCTAAGCGAAGCGGAACCCGATACCGACTTTGTGATAGCGATGGGGGCCGACAATATTGCCGGCATAGAACGCTGGAGGCAGTGGGAGGATATCGTAAACGGATATGAAATCTGGGTCTATCCCCGCAAGGGATATGATGTAGAAGAAAAGTGCCGCACCCTTGGCGTGCGTTATATCGATGCCCCGCTGGTAAACATCTCCTCTACAGAGATCCGCGAAGGCAAAGCCGATAAAGATTTAATGATATGATATACGAAGAACTGCCTGCCGACCTGTACTCAGATATCGCTTCCCGCATCCTTTATGAGGATAACCACGTGCTTGTAATAAACAAACGGGTGGGGGAGATCGTGCAGGGCGACAAGACGGGCGACTAGCCGCTTTGCGATACACTCAAGGTCTTTATAGCGCAGCGCGACGGCAAGCCGGGCCACGTATTCATGGGGGTGCCGCACCGCCTGGACAGGCCCGTGAGCGGGGTCGCCCTGTTCGCCAAGACATCCAAGGCGCTGGAACGGTTAAACGAAGCGTTCCGTACAGGTGATGTGCACAAGACCTACTGGGCACTGACCTGCGCCGCCCCGCAGCCGGAGCAGGGAGAGCTTACGGACATGCTGCTCCGCAACGAGAAACAGAACAAGTCGTATATCTGCAAGAGCGGCAATCCGGCAGCCAAACAGGCGCGCCTGCGCTATAGTACTATCCGCCGGTTCGACCGATATACGCTGGTTGAGGTGGAACTTCTCACCGGACGTCATCATCAGATCCGCTGTCAACTGTCCGGCATCGGCTGCCCGATCAAGGGCGATTTGAAGTACGGGGCGCCGCGCAGCAACCGCGACGGTGGCATCAGCCTGCATGCGCGCAGTATCGTCTTTATCCATCCAACCCGCCGGGAACCTGTCACCGTGGTGGCTCCGGTTGCCTGGCCGCCCTTCATCCAGGAGTAATTCCGCCCGCATATTCTGCCATTGTGTCAGTTTCTTTCCCGCTGGCATAATCTTCGTATTTTCTTCTGCCGAAACTTAAAACTGACAAAAGAAATTTAAAATATTACAACTATGGGAAAGATTATAGGAATTGACCTTGGTACTACCAACTCGTGCGTTGCCGTAATGGAAGGCAACGAGCCTGCCGTCATCATCAACTCTGAGGGCAAGCGTACAACCCCGTCCATCGTGGCATTCACCGACAACGGCGAGCGCAAAGTGGGCGACCCTGCAAAGCGTCAGGCAATCACCAACCCCCAGCGCACCATCTACTCTATCAAGAGGTTCATGGGCGAGACCTACTCTCGCGTGCAGCCTGAGATTAACCGCGTGCCTTTTGCAGTTGAACGTGGCGACAATGATACTCCCCGCGTTAAGATAGACAACCGTCTGTATTCTCCTCAGGAGATTTCTGCAATGATCCTGCAGAAGATGAAAAAGACCGCAGAGGACTATCTGGGACAGACCGTAACAGAGGCTGTCATCACCGTGCCTGCATACTTCAGCGATTCTCAGCGCCAGGCTACCAAAGAGGCGGGCGAGATTGCCGGCCTCACCGTTAAGCGTATCATAAACGAGCCCACTGCGGCAGCGCTTGCATATGGCCTTGACAAGAAGAACAAGGATATGAAGGTGGCTGTGTTTGACCTTGGCGGCGGTACTTTCGATATCTCCATCCTGGAGCTGGGCGACGGCGTGTTTGAAGTTAAATCCACCAACGGTGACACCCACCTGGGCGGCGACGACTTCGACCACAAGATTATCGACTGGCTGGCAGAGGAGTTTATGAAAGATAACCCCGGCGTGGACCTGCGCAAGGACCCGATGGCTCTCCAGCGTCTTAAAGAGGCTGCAGAGAAGGCCAAGATAGAGCTCTCCAGCCAGACCACAGCAGAGATCAACCTGCCGTATATCATCCCCGTTGACGGTGTGCCCAAACACCTGGTAACCAACCTTAGCCGTGCCAAGTTCGAGGCTCTGTGCGACGGGCTTATCAACGCCACCATCGAGCCGTGCCGCAAGGCGCTTAAGGATGCAGGTCTGGAGGCTTCACAGATAGACGAAGTCCTTCTGGTGGGCGGTTCTACCCGTATCCCGGCCATCCAGGCTATCGTAGAGAAGTTCTTTGGCAAGGTGCCCAACAAGGGCGTCAACCCCGACGAAGTTGTGGCTGTGGGCGCATCTATCCAGGGCGGTGTGCTTGCAGGCGACGTGAAGGATGTCCTGCTGCTGGATGTCACTCCGCTTAGCCTGGGTATCGAGACCCTGGGCGGCGTGATGACCAAGCTCATCGATGCCAACACCACCATCCCGACCCGCAAGAGCGAGGTATTCTCTACCGCCAGCGACAATCAGCCTTCTGTACAGATCAATGTGCTGCAGGGCGAGCGTCCGATGGCGCGCGACAACAAGCAGATCGGTGTCTTCAATCTGGACGGTATCGCTCCCGCACCGCGTGGCATACCGCAGATCGAGGTGACATTCGATATCGATGCCAATGGTATCCTCAACGTTTCTGCAAAGGATAAATCCACCGGCAAAGAGCAGAAGATCCGTATCGAGGCATCTTCGGGCCTGTCCGATGCCGAGATCAAGCGTATGAGGGACGAGGCAAAGGCCAACGAGGCTGCCGACAAGGCAAAGAAAGAACTTGTGGACAAGATCAACGCAGCCGATGCGATGATATTCCAGACAGAGAAGAACCTCAAGGAATATGGCGACAAGATTCCCGCAGACAAGCGTTCCGCTATCGACAGCGCACTGCAGGGGCTGAAGGATGCCCACAAGATTGCCAAGGACGAGTACGACGCAGGCCGCACCGTGCCCACCGACAAGCTCGATGCAGCATCCAAGACGCTGGAAGAGGCATGGCATGCAGCCAGCGAGGATATGGCCCGCGCAGCACAGGCTGGCCAGTCCGGCCCCGGCGCCGGCTTCAACCCCGGTGACGCAGGCTTCGGCGGCGCCAACCCCGGCGCCGGCTCCCAGGGCGGCTCCGATGCCCAGGGCAGCGCAGAAGATGTCGACTTCGAGGAGGTGAAATAACGACGAGCTGAGAGCAAAGGCAAGCTTGTTTGCCTTTGCCGAAGCGAGGAAGTTATTGTGGATTTGCGAAGCAAAGCCAAAATAGTGACGAACCGAGTGCAATGCCAAGCTCGCTTGAGCATTGCCGTAAAAAGGGTGACCGTTTTTTCGGCCACCCTTTTTTGCAAAAAATGACTAACTTTATTAGAAATATTTTGAATATGTGTAGTAATTTTACGCACATAGCGCGTTAAATTTGACGAAAAAAATAGTAAGGCTATGATTTCCCATATCAGACAAATCGATATGTCGGTTCAAACAAATGAATCTCACCAGAAAGGTGTCGCAGAGAGAGCTAGATCCTTCGCGGAACTATTTGGTATGGGGGATTACGGATGGATTATGGGACTTTTGCATGACAAAGGAAAGGAACAGGGGGAATGGCAAAGGTATATCCAGGGAGTGACAGGGTACAATAAGGAATATGCAAATATAAAGAGTGGGCCAAACCACTCCTATGTTGGAGCTGTTATCGCTAATAGGCAGTACTCGCAGATTGCACCATTGGTAGCACAGCCGATTGCCGGTCATCATCGTGGTTTATACGATTATTGTGACTATATTGAAGAAACAAAGCGAGATATTCCGAATGATGTTTCTATTGATGGACCAATACCTATCTCGCTTAATAATTTGCCAAGATTCAATCAGATTGATTTGCATCATGTGGTTCGTATGCTATTCTCTTGTCTGGTGGATGCTGATAGTTTGGATACGGAATCATTTATGGAGCCAGAGCAGGCAAAGTTGAGAGGCAGCCACACATCAATGTCGGATCTTTTGAAGATGATGGAAACCCATCTATTAGAGCTGAAGGCCACGGCTCCTGACACAGAAGTGAATCGTATCCGCAACTATGTTCAAGAACAATGTGTGCAGGCAAGTCAAGGTGAAGGAGGGTTTTATAGCCTCACTGTACCTACGGGAGGAGGAAAGACTCTGGCTTCTGTTCTTTGGGCTTTGAATCATGCAGTGAAGAACAATCTTCAACGCATCATCATCGCCATTCCCTATACCAGTATCATTGTGCAGACAGCATCCACGTTAAAACGCATATTTGGGGAGAACAATGTCCTAGAACATCATTCCAACATCAATCCTGAGGGAATCAATGACAAGGAACTACGTGAACGCCTGCAGCTGGCTACGGAAAACTGGGACTATCCCATCGTTGTTACCACCAACGTCCAGCTATTTGAGTCTCTCTTCAGCAATAAGCGATCTGACTGCCGCAAGTTGCATAACATCGTAAAGAGTGTCCTTATACTGGACGAGGTACAGACTTTGCCTCTGGGCTTTTACAAACCCATCGTACATACTCTCGACACCCTTCGTCGTGTGTTTGGGACCTCCATCCTTTTCACTACTGCCAGTCAACCTATACTTAGTGGTCGGATTGAAGGTACCAATCCAAAAGCAAGTTTTGATGCTTTGCAATATGTTCGGGAAATCATACCACAAGAATTACAGTTGTATGACAAGCTGCGTCGTGTGGAATTACTGTTTCTAGAGGGCACAAATAGTTATGATGAGATTGCTGAAGAATTGGGCAAACATCAGAAGGTGCTGTGTATTGTGAATACACGGCGCGATGCCAAAGAGATATATGACCGACTCCCAAAAGAAGGCATCTGTTTGCACCTCTCTCGAATGATGTGCCCTGCTCACGTCTCTGCTACAATTGAGCATCTCAAGGAAGAGCTAAAGGCAAACCTCGACCAACCGATTCGTATCATTGCAACTCAGTTGATTGAAGCCGGCGTTGACATTGACTCACCAGTTGTGTTTCGTCAGGAAGCCGGACTGGATTCCATCCTACAAGCCGCTGGTCGCTGTAACCGAGAAGGGAAGCAAGGAATTTGCACAACATACGTATTCAGTTTAGGGAAAGAACATACGCTTTCCCCCGGCTTTATTTCTCAAAGCAATAATGCCCGTTTAAATATGGGCAAAAACCACGACTGGTTTACACCAGAAGCGATGACGTGTTATTTCAAGCAACTTCATTCGCGCATTGACAATTTCGATGAGAAACAAATGCAAGAGTTGCTGTATAAGCCAGAGTGTGAATTTGAAGAGGCGGCTCGCCAGTTTCGTTTGATTGACGATCAAACCACATCGGTCATTGTCAATTGGAATGGAAGCCTTCATCTGTACCAACAACTCATCTCGCAGGGGCCATCCTATTCCTTACTGAAAAAAATGTCGCAATACAGCGTCAATATTCGTAAGCGAGACTTTGAAAAATTGCAAAGCATTGGGGCTATTGAGGAGCCTTTTGACAATATTTATGCAATTACAAATCCCGGTTTCTACAAGACAGACACAGGATTGTCAATTGATAATCAATGGTTAGAAGAAACATTCATTATATAAACTATGAACTATACAGATAAAGAGTTTTGTTTGGAAGTATGGGGGCCGATGGCTTGCTTTACTCGCCCAGAATTGAAAGTGGAGCGCGTGAGCTATGATGTCATCACACCATCAGCCGCTCGCGCCATCTTTGAAGCTATTTTCTGGAAGCCGGCCATCCACTGGCAGGTTACAAAGATTGAAGTATTGAACCCCATCAAATGGACATCGGTCAGAAGAAATGAGGTAGGGGCGGTGGCCTCCAAGAATCCCATCTTCATAGAAGAAAAGCGTCAGCAGAAGAATACGCTTATGCTGCAGAATGTCCGCTATCGGATTTGGGCAAAATTGGAGTTTATCCCTCAATGGAAACGAAAAGATACGTCTAATCCTGCAATCGATCTGGAAGAAGCAGATTTACTTAGAAAAGACGAGAATCCAGGGAAGTACAATGCCATGTTTGAGCGTCGAGCCAGTAAGGGACAATGTTTCACACAGCCCTATCTAGGCACGCGGGAGTGCTCCGCATCTTTTAAGTTGGTCAATCCGGCGACGGATAAACTGGATGCTCCTATCGGCGAAAGCCGTGATCTTGGCATTATGCTCTATGATATGGATTTCGCGACTGACATAAAGAATCCTCCAGCTATGTTCTATCGAGCAAAGATGGAGAACGGTGTTATTATTGTTCCACTTAAAGACAGTGAGGAGGTGATGAGATGATACTGCAGGCGTTATACGATTATTACCATCGTTGTGGCGACTTGCCACAGAAGGGGATGGAATTAAAAGAGATAGGCTTTATCATTGTCATAGACAAGGAGGGGCATTTTCTTAGATTCGAAGATAGAAGGATTGACAAGAAACAGGCACAGCGGTTTCTTGTAAAGAAGCATATTGGGCGAACGAGTGCACTGGCTGCAAATTACCTTTATGATAATAGTGGATATGTTTTTGGCTATTCTGACAAAGGAGATGTTACGGCCCAATATCAGACATTCAAAAATAAAGTGGAAAGCATTTATGGGTTGAATCCAGATAATGAAGAGATTACAGCCGTTTATAAATTTTACCAGCAGGAACAGCCTATTCTTCTGGAACAACTGAAATGTGATCCACTGTGGCCTGAGATAGAGAAGAATTTGAATAAGAAATACTCGACCTTTTCTTTCCTTGTTGAAGGTGATACGAAAATAGTCGCCGAGAAGACAGAACTACTTGACATAGATGATGAGGCATCATCCTCCGAAGAAGGTAGAGTGTGCCTTGTCTGCGGAAAGAAGGGGACCATAGTGGAAACGACAACCGCGACTATGATTCCTGGTAGTCAAGCTACTGCAAAGTTGGTTGCATTTCAGGTGAATTCGGGTTACGATTCTTATGGTAAATCGCAGGGCGGGAATGCGCCTATCAGTGAGGAAGCAGAGTTTGCTTATACTACAGCACTCAATCACTTGTTGGAATCCAACTCACGCAACAAGTTCATGATTGGTTCTCGGACATTTCTTTTCTGGGCATCAAAGAATGACGAGGCTGGTAAGCAGACCGAAGAGAACATTTTCAGTATGTTCGGTTTCTCCGACCAGGAGGACGACCCCAATAAAAATATAGAGCAGGTGCGTAAAGTTTTCACAGCAATATATTCCGGTGAGATTAAGACAACAGCAGAGGACAAATTCTTTATTCTTGGCCTTGCGCCAAATGCTGCAAGAATAGCGGTGGTGTATTGGGCAGAAATACCATTGAAGGAGTTTGCTGGCATTATATGTAAACACTTTGACGATATGGAAGTGATTGATACAAGGGCAGACAAGAAACCATATATGAGTCTGCGAAACATACTCAGTACGGTCACACTTGGCGGTAAAGTATCAGATGTGACACCGAATCTTCCTGATGCTGTGGTGAAGAGCATATTTCAAGGCATTCCGTATCCTCAAACGCTTTTTGCCTCATGTATCCGTCGTATCCGTGCAGAGACTGGCGACAAGGATAAGAATGCCGTACATATCACACGTGCCGCTATAATCAAGGCATATCTAAACAGAATAAATAATAATCAAAATATACTCGTTATGTTAGACAAAGACAACTCAAATCAAGGCTATGTATGTGGCCGTCTGTTTGCTGTGCTTGATAGAATTCAAGAGGAAGCGAACAACCAGCATTCCATTCGTGAGCGTTATATGAACGCGGCTAGTTCTACTCCAGCTGCAGTATTTCCAACCATTCTTAATCTTTCAAATCATCATTTTGATAACCTGAAGAGTGATGGCCGAAAGATTTACTTTGATAAGTTGAAGCAGGAGATTACCAGTAAGGTTGATGCAGATGGTTTTAAGGCACAACTGGATTTGCAGGATCAAGGCCGCTTCTTTATCGGATACTATCATCAGCGTCAGGATTTTTTTATGAAGGCCGAAGAGAATAATAATGAACAGTAAAAGATACAACTATGTCAGAATTAAAAAACAAAATTGATTTCATTTACATCTTTGATGTACAGGATGGCAATCCCAATGGTGATCCCGATGCAGGCAACCTGCCTCGCGTGGATGCAGAGACTGGTATGGGGCTTGTAACCGACGTGTGCCTGAAACGTAAGGTTCGTAATTATGTTCAGGTAGCTAAAAACAGTGCAGCCGGCTATGATATCTTCATTAAAGAAAAGGCCGTGTTGAATAAATCAATCGATGCTGCGCACGAAGAAGAAAGTGTTAAGAACGCTGCTGATAAGACAAATGCAGCAAGGGACATAATGTGTAAGAAGTTTTTCGACATACGTACCTTTGGCGCAGTTATGTCAACAGGAAAGAATGCGGGTCAGGTACGTGGCCCCATTCAGTTTACGTTTGCGCGTTCTGTGGATCCCATTGCAACAATGGAGCACTCCATTACTCGTATGGCGGTGGCAACAGAAAAAGAAGCAGAGAAACAAGGTGGCGACAATCGTACTATGGGACGTAAAGCCACAGTCCCTTATGGTTTGTATATCTGCTATGGCTTCATCTCTGCCAACCTTGCAAGGCAGACGGGTTTCTCTGATGAAGACCTGGCGCTGTTTTGGGATGCTCTGAAGAATATGTTCGATGTGGATCGTTCTGCCGCACGAGGACTGATGAGTGCCCGGAAACTCATTGTATTCAAGCACGATTCAGTACTGGGCAACGCTCCTGCCAACAATCTCTTCGACCGTGTAAAGGTTGAGAAGAAATGTGAAGGTGCACCTCGCAAATTTGAAGACTATAATGTAATTATCGATAGAGATAACATTCCTGCTGGAGTAACCGCCGAGGAAATGATTTAACCGCCTATGGCAGAAAGACATCTAATAAGAAACAGCACGGCAGAGTTCCTGATTTTCGAGATAGAGAATAAGGAACAGGGCATAGAGGTGTTTTATAAAGAGGAGAATTTGTGGTGCACTCAGAAAGCGATGGCTACATTGTTCGACTGCGACAGAAGTGTCATTACGAAGCATCTGGGCAACATATTCAATTCTGGTGAGTTGAAAGAGGCGGCAGTATGTGCAAAATTTGCACATACTGCCTCAGATGGCAAAAGTTATCAGACTCAATTCTATTGCCTTGATGCCATCATCGCCGTGGGCTACCGCGTTAACTCCATTCGCGCGACTCAGTTCCGTCAGTGGGCAACAGCTGTACTCCGGCAGTTCGCCATACAGGGTTATGTACTTGACAAGAAGCGAATGGAGAACGGGGCGTTTCTGGGAGAGGATTATTTCGAACACTTGCTTGCGGAGATACGTGAAATACGTCTCAGTGAAAGGAGGTTCTATCAGAAGCTGACGGACATCTATGCAACAGCGGTTGACTATAACCAGGATGCTCCCACAACAAGACTGTTCTTCAAAATGGTGCAGAACAAGATGCATTATGCTGTTCATGGCCATACTGCGGCAGAATTAATCATGGATAGAGCTGATGCCGACAAAGAGCATATGGGCTTGACTACTTGGGAGAATGCTCCTGATGGCAAGATTGTTAAGACTGATGTTTCCATAGCCAAGAACTATCTAAGGCAGATAGAACTGGAGGATATGGGGCGTATCGTGACGGCCGTGCTGGAGTTTGCTGAAAGTCGTGCGAAGAAGCATATCCCAATGACGATGGAAGATTGGGCCAAGCGAATAGATGCCTATCTGACCAGCGATGAACGTCCTTTACTTGATAATGCCGGGAGCGTTAGTCATGAAGATGCGATTCTTCATGCAGAGACAGAGTTTGAAAAGTATCGAATCGTCCAGGACCATCTGTTCCAAAGTGACTTTGACAAATACCTAAGTGCGTTGCCATTTGAAGATGATAATGATGATACGCCTGAATAAGTGATGTTCTACGATGATGATCAGATGCTTATGTTGTCGGGGATTCAGCACTATATGTTCTGCCCCCGGCAATGGGCGTTGATACACATCGAACAGCAGTGGGACGATAATCGACTGACTGCAGAAGGACATTTGCTGCACGAGAATGTGGACAATCCCGCCTACAGGCAAAAAAATGGTGAGGTTATCACTGTGCGCGCTGTGCGTATCGCTTCGCATACCCTGGGCTTGTATGGAGTGACGGATGCTATAGAATTGTTGCCCTCAGCCGATGCAATAGATGCCATCACGCATCCTCGGTATCCGGGGTATTGGAAGCCTTATCCTATCGAGTATAAACGAGGCCACCGTAAGCCAGATGAGCGGGACGTAGTACAATTGACAGCTCAAGTAATCTGCCTGGAAGAGATGTATGGTATTAATATTCTGGAAGCTGCTTTGTATTATCATGAGATTCGACACACAGAAGTTGTGCAAATTGATAAGCAACTCCGCAATCTTACATACGAGTTGAGCGAATCGATGCACAGAACGTTTGAGGCGGGTTTTACACCAAAGGCTGAGGCAAGGAATGATTGTCGAAGTTGTTCTCTTATTGACATATGTGCGCCAGAACTAGCGAAGAAACCAACTGTTTCGTATTACCTGAAAAAGACATTGGATGAGGAAACTGCTTAATACTTTATACATCACGACTCCAGAAGCCTATCTTTCAAAAGACGGGATGAATGTTGTTGTTACAAAAGACAAGGAGGAGGTGTTTCGCATTCCAATTATGAATGTTGAGAGCATTGTCACGTTCGGATACGCAGGTGCTAGCCCTGGATTGATGAGGCTATGCATGGAGAACAATGTGTCACTGACGTTTTTAACCCCACAAGGTCGCTTTATATGTAGAGTTCAGGGCGCCACAAAGGGGAATGTGCTATTACGGAAGAAGCAATATTCAATTTCAGAGGATGAGGAGTTGTCTTTGCATCTGGCTAAACTATTTATTACTGGAAAGGTGTTCAACGCACGAGGCATTCTAAAGCGCTATATTCGCGACAACGGATTTGATGAAGAAGTGGAGACGGTTATAAAACAATTGGACTGGAGAAAGGCTGGCATCATGCATGCTGCAAACATGGAGATACTGCGGGGCGAAGAGGGATTAGCAGCGAACAGCTACTTTGATGTTTTTGACCATCTGATTATTCAACAGAAGGAAGATTTCGCCTTTAATGGTCGAAGTCGTAGGCCTCCGAGAGATGAAGTGAATACGATGTTGTCATTTGTCTATTCACTAATTGCCAATGATGTTGCCGCTGCGTTAGAAACAGTCGGTTTAGACCCGTATGTGGGTTTCATGCATACATTGAGGCCGGGCCGTATATCTTTGGCTTTGGACATGATGGAAGAGCTGAGGGCATATCTTGGTGATAGGCTTGTCTTATCAATGATTAACCGTAAACAAGTTACTAAGAAGGACTTTGTCCGTCAGGGGGATGATAGTATTGCGATGACCGATGAGTGCCGTAAAGAGTTGCTTGCCACCTGGCAAAAACGGAAAAAGGAAATTATTGAGCACCCATTTTTAAAAGAAAAGATACCCATCGGACTTTTACCATACACTCAGGCTATGTTGTTAGCTCGTTTTTTGAGGGAAGATATTGATGATTATCCAGTATTTCTTATGAGATAAAGAAATGTTGATTCTGATAACATATGATGTTGATACTACCACAAAGGCAGGAGAGAGGAGACTGAGAAAAGTGGCAAAAGAGTGCGTTAATTATGGTCAGCGCGTTCAGAATTCAGTATTTGAGTGTCTGCTAACTGAAGCACAGTTTGTTGGATTGAAGACAGTATTGGAATCAACCATTGATAAAAGAGTTGATAGCATACGCTTCTATTTTCTTGGAAGTAATTGGCAGCGGAAGATAGAAACAATAGGCAAGTTAACATCTTACGATCCAACAGAAACGATTATTATATGATAGCGAACCTTAAGCAGTGCAGTAAAAAGCGAGTCTTCGCAATAATTGAATATCAGGTGGATACACAAGTTCAACTTATCTATGTGCCTACGGTATTATTATCGGAACGAAGAATCGCGGAATAATATATAAACAGGATTGTATATCAGTAGAATACAACCCGACTGTCGCCTCTCGCGTAGGGGCGTGGATTGAAACTTACTATGCCAGCTTATGATAGTGAATTTGATAGGGTCGCCTCTCGCGTAGGGGCGTGGATTGAAACCTTTGCAACAATTGAATATGCAGGCTGATACAGAAGTCGCCTCTCGCGTAGGGGCGTGGATTGAAACTGCTGCATCTGCTGATGCTACTGCTGCAATTAAGTCGCCTCTCGCGTAGGGGCGTGGATTGAAACTCAGTTACCTCGGGTGTAGATAATTTCTTTTTGACGTCGCCTCTCGCGTAGGGGCGTGGATTGAAACTATCTTGCCGCCCCCGGCGTTTATCCTAACTTTGAGTCGCCTCTCGCGTAGGGGCGTGGATTGAAACAGCCGTTTATCTCCTATGGTTAAGCCTACCTATGTCGCCTCTCGCGTAGGGGCGTGGATTGAAACTAGTGGTGGTTCCCGAGGGAACAGATAAGCCCTTGTCGCCTCTCGCGTAGGGGCGTGGATTGAAACCCGTATCAGAAAAAAACGTCAGCATAGCACAAAAAGTCGCCTCTCGCGTAGGGGCGTGGATTGAAACCCAGGAAGCGCTTGAATGCAGACAGGGCATTTTCGTCGCCTCTCGCGTAGGGGCGTGGATTGAAACACCGCCGTGAGGTTTGATTATCCAGAATAATCACGTCGCCTCTCGCGTAGGGGCGTGGGTTGAAACAAGCCTCAGGAAATAATCGTAGTTCCTACCATAAGTAGCCTTCGTGCGGCGGGGGTGTGGATTGCAGCGAGTGTCACCTTGAGGAGGTACAGATTTACTCCTGTTGCCCCTCACGTAGAAATGGGTAAATAAGTGCCGACGCATGAAAGGGGGTGCGACCGGCGCTAACGGAAGACGCCGGTGCGGCGGTGTGAAGCGCTCTCGCTAAGGCGGGAGCGGTGAACTGGCCGCAGCCTGAGCGCACAAAAATGCCGACCATGCGAGATGTGTCTGAGCGGAGGGCTGTAAGGCCCGCAGCGAGTTCTCGAGCATAGGCGTTTTTGAAGTGGAGGGCAGGCGTCTGCAGTGACAGGGAGCATGACTTTCATGCGAGGCATAGCCCGTCGCAGGGAGGTTTGGATAAAGCATGCAGACCTAACACATCGGAATGGCCTACAGGAAGGAACTGTGGAATGGGCCCTACTCTGGGGTGTGCTAGCGGTCTTATCCTTCCCGCCAGACGGGCATGGTCATGCAGCGGGCGCCGCCGCCGGCGCGGGGGAGTTCGCTGGCGGGGAAGACGGCCACGAATTTCTCGTAGGTTTCCATATCGACCTTGCCGGAAACGATATCCTCTGCCTGCAGAACAGAGAAGCCGGAACGGTCCAGCGCCTCTATTGTGCGTTCGTTGCGACGATAACCCAACACCTTGCCATCGCCCAGACAGAAGAAGTTGGCGCCGCTGTGCCACTGTTCGCGCAGCTGTACCCAGGGGTCGCTGCCGCCGCCAATCACAGGCTCAACTTCCCATCCAAGAGAATTGAGACCGTCAATCAGGTTGTTGACCTGACGGTAGCTGACCTTGCCACCCTCAATCGTGATAAGGGTGGTGTCTTTGCCGGCAAACAGCCCTTCGCGCCGGAGCATTGGCTCGAACGCCATGCAGTGGTGCTTGCCCAGGAAGGTGAACACCATGTCCAGATGGATGAACGAATCTGGCTTGCGGGGCAGCTCCTGCACCATTATGTGGAAACGCTCTTTGCCGCGAGAGAGGGTCTTGGCCAGATATTCGATGCCCTTTGAGTTTGTCCGGATGCCTTCACCTATCACCAGCAGGTCGTCGGAGGCTATGTGGATGTCGCCGCCCTCTGTGCGCGATTTGGGATTCCAGCCCTCTGCATTGAGGGTCTCGACCCCGAAGAAGTGCCGGAAGATGGCGTCGTATATGAGCGATTCCCGCTCGCGCACCTCAAAGCTCATGGAGTTGATGAGCACATGGTTGTATATTGTGGATGCGGCATCGCGGGTGAATACCAGGTTGTAGAGCGGCTCCAGAAGGTAACGGTTGTCGCTGACACCTTCCCAGCGGGGGTTCTCATAACCCTCTATCAGGACCGTCGCCAGCTGCCGGCTGCTCATGCCCATCAACTCTTTGGCCAGCCTGTAATTGGCTTCTGCCGACAGCTTTATGGGGCGGAGGCCATAGTTGAAGACACTCTCGCGGACCAGATACTCCCGGACTTCTGCCTTATCCAGCAACAGCTCCAGGATATCTTCTATGTAATATACATTTGTCCAGCGCGCCAATACCCCGGAAAAGAGGGCGTACTCTGTATCGACGTTCATCTTGTCGAGGATATCGGTATAGAGCGCATGGGCGCAGTTGAGCGGTGTCATTCGCTCTATCTCAACCCCGGGGCGGTGGAGCAGTACCGAGCGCAGACGGCCGGTTTCGCTGCATACATTCACCGGGCAGGGCTTAAGTATTTCGTTCTTGTTCATACGCATTTAAAAAATCTCGGCAATCATGCAGCGTGCGCTGCCGCCGCCTACCGTCTCTATGATGGGGATTTCGGGCGCCAGGATGCGGGTGTATTTCTCCAGCGTCTCTATCTGTAGCCGGGTGAGTGACATTAGGGCAGAGCGGCTCATCACCAGTAGCTCTTCGCCCTTATCGTTATGCAGTTGCAGCATGTTCCCTGCAAACTGGTGCATCTGTTCCAGAGAAATATCCACCAGCTCTTTGCCGCTTCTGTTCACGGTGTCGGAGAGCAGGCTGCGCTGGGCGTCGTCGCCGACAGAGTTCAGGCAAGCCACCGCATATCCGCTGCCGACGTGCATTATTACGTTGGTGTGGTAGATGGCTGTGCCTCCCAGGTCCGCGGCGCTGAACATTACGGGGGTGTATCCCAGAGTGTCGGCCCACTGCTCTACCAGCGAGGCATCTGTGCGGGGAGAGATGCAGGCGTATGCGATAAGGTTTTCGCGGTCCAGTACCAGCGACCCTGTCCCCTCCAGAAACCGGCCTACCGATTCGAAAGCGGTTAGATCTACGATGCGTTCGAAATCGTATTTTTCCAGGGCGGCTTTCAACTTTTCACGCTCCAGACGGCGGTTGGGGGCGAACATGGGGTAGAGCACCAGGGTGTCGCCGTGGGTAGAGAAACAGTTGTTGGGGAAAATAGAGTCCGGGGTGGCAGGTTTTGGAGTATCCTGCAGCACATCCACGGTTATGCCGTTGCTGCGGAGCATGGATACATAGCTGTCAAATTCGTCCAGAGCCCTTTGCGATACGTCCCCTTCCAGCCTTTGCTGGAAGGCATTGTTTGCAGCTGTCTCTTCGTTAAAGGCGAAGCCGCACGGCCTCACCATCAAAATGCGGTCTGTTGTCTGTTTCATTTAAACACAAATATACTCAAAATCGGAAAGAAATACGTAACTTTGTTCGATATGCTTTTAAAAGAGTACATAGAGCAGGAGATATTGCCGCGATATGAGAAGTACGATTCGGCGCACAGGCTGGACCATATTGGGGCGGTGATAAGCCGCAGCGCAGATTTGGCGGCGGGATATGATGTGGATGCCGATATGGTGTATGCCATTGCAGCCTATCACGACCTGGGAATCTGCTTCGGGCGCGAGACGCACCACCTGACATCTGCCAGGATGATGCGGGAGGATAAGAACCTGCGGCAGTGGTTCTCGGAAGAGCAGATAGAGACAATGGCGCAGGCGGTAGAAGATCACCGCGCATCTGCCAAGAGTGCCCCGCGGAGCGTTTATGGCCGTATTGTGGCGGAGGCCGACAGGCAGATCGATGCCGACACCATTGTAAGGCGCACGATAGAGTACGGACTGGACCATTATCCCCAGTACGACCGGCAGGGGCATTTTAACCGATTCAAAGAGCACATCTCGGAAAAATATGCCCGCGGCGGCTACCTCAGGATATGGATTCCCGGCGGCGAGAACGACCGTAAGCTTAAGGTGTTCCAGAGCGAGATAGAGAAACCGGGTGCTCTGGAGGCAATGTTCGATTTTTGGTACGGAAAACTTACACGGAAATGAAAAGAATAGTTGTTGTAATGATGCTGGCACTGATGCTTTTTGGGTGCCGCGAAAAAAAGAAGGTCTATTACGAGACAGATGTGGAGCAGGTGCCGGAGCAGATGTCTCCTTACGATGTGGATTGGATAGGGCTGTTTATCCGCTGCCACGAGCTGGACAGTATCAAGAGCGTGGCCGAGGTCACCAGCCAAAGGGGCGGGCGCCCGATGCCCCCTCTGCCGGACAGCCTGGATGCGATATGGCAAGAGATGACATCCCGCATCCTGATGCGCCAGGGGAGCGAGGCCTTCGGACTGTACGAGAGTCACCGCGACGATATCGAACGGTATCTGAGGCTGGATTTTATCAACTATGGATTCGTTACACGGGTATATCTCCCATACAAGGCCACACAGAGCACAAAAGAAGAGTATGGCGAGATATGCATCGACGAACTTAAGAAAGAACTCACCAAGGCGCAGAGAAGTATCATGCTCGGGGAGGGTATCCCGAGCCACTATGAGAGTCTTCTGATGGATCTGTTCTACGCCTTTGTGAACAACAGCCGTAACGAAGAGGCGCTGGCGATGTGCAACGAGATACTTGCATATTACGATGCCACAAACGCCGCCGGCACCATAAAATATGCCGAGATGCTTGGCCGGAAGGCGTCCCTGAGCCACGATAATGGGAATGCATACACTGCAGTAGTCTCTGCCAAACAGGCCATCAAGATTTATAAGGACAACATGGCTGCAGCCACTCCGGAGCAGAAGCAGACGATGGCAGATGCCATAAAATCACTTGAGGATAATATCAACTCCTGGCAGAAGAGATAGCATGTCTTCATTCATCATAAACGGAGGTAATACCTTAAGCGGATCCATAACGCCGCAGGGGGCCAAGAACGAGGCTCTCCAGATCCTGTGCGCGACCCTGCTGACAAAAGAAGAGATTGTTGTGGACAATGTCCCCGACATTATGGATGTGAACAACCTGATTGCGCTGCTGCGCGATATGGGGGTCAAAGTGAGTAAGACGGGCAACCGCAGGTGGAGCTTTTGCGCAGAGGATGTGAACCTGGACTTTTTTGACAGCGACGATTTTACCCGCCGCAACAGTGCCCTGCGCGGTTCCATAATGCTTGTGGGGCCAATGCTGACCCGCTTTGGGCGGGCGATTGTGGCCAAGCCCGGTGGAGACAAGATTGGCCGGCGCCATATCGACACCCATCTGGAGGGTTTCGAGAAGCTTGGCGCAGGTTTCTGTTTCGATGTTGAAAAGGCCAGGTATGTACTCACCGCAGACCATCTTACCGGATGCGAAATGGTGCTTTCTGAGGCATCCGTTACCGGTACCGCCAACATCGTTATGGCGGCAGTGCTGGCAAAGGGACGCACTGTGATATACAACGCCGCCTGCGAGCCCTATGTGCAGCAGCTTTGCCGCATGCTTTGCGCCATGGGTGCCAGAATCTCCGGCATCGCCTCCAACCTGCTTACGATAGATGGTGTGGAGAGCCTGCACGGATGCACACACCGGATATTGCCCGACATGATTGAGGTGGGCAGTTTTATCGGCATGGCTGCCATGACCCGCAGCGAACTCACCATCAAGGATGTATCGTATCAGAACCTGGGTATTATCCCCGACAGTTTCCGCCGCCTGGGCATCAACCTGCAGCAACGTGGAGATGATATTTATGTCCCGGCACAGGAAGAGTATCGCATAGAATCCTATATCGACGGTTCCATAATGAAGATTGCGGACGCCCCGTGGCCCGGCCTGACACCGGACCTGCTTAGCGTGATGCTGGTGGTGGCTACGCAGTGCCACGGCAGTGTACTGATCCACCAGAAGATGTTTGAGAGCCGCCTGTTCTTTGTGGACAAGCTCATCGACATGGGGGCCCAGATAATCCTTTGCGACCCGCACCGTGCAGTGGTTGTGGGGCACAACCACGAGCGCAACCTCAAGGGACGGGTGATGACATCTCCCGATATCCGCGCCGGCATCGCCCTGCTGATAGCCGCGCTGGGTGCAGAAGGGCAGAGCGTGATCCATAACATAGACCAGATAGACCGCGGCTACGAGAGCATAGAGACCCGACTGGCTGCATTGGGAGCCGATATCAGGCGCAACGAAGAGCCGGCCACCCACTAAGATGGTTTTTCACAACCGACATATAACCAATACCTTTGGCCTGGAGGCGGTGGCCGATACCTATATCGAATACCGCTCTGGAGATGAATTGCGGCGAGATCTGCCACAGGCTAAAGAACCGTTCCTGCACGTTGGCGGCGGCAGCAACCTGCTGTTTTTACAGCCTCGCTTTGCCGGGACGGTGTTCCATAACGCCATCGATACTGTAGAAATCGTTTCTGAAGATGCTTCCGTTTGCCTGGTGCGTGCCGGCGGCGGAATGATCTGGGATGATTTTGTTGCCTGGTGCGTTACGCGCGGCCTTTACGGGGCAGAAAACCTGTCACTGATTCCGGGCGAAGTAGGTGCGGCGGCGGTGCAGAATATCGGGGCTTATGGCGCCGAGGCAAAGGACATAATAGAGAGGGTAGAGGCGTACGATATTAATGGCGGCGTCAAGGTGTGCCTGAGTTGCGAAGAGTGCCAATACGGCTACCGTTCAAGCCTGTTCAAAAGAGAAGAGGGGTGGCGCTACTTTGTGCTGTCTGTAGTTTTCCGGCTGAGCAAAGTGCGCAGGCTGAACCTTGAATACGGGGCGCTGAAAGACCTGGATAAAGAAACTGCAACTCTGCAGCAGGTACGGCAGAAGGTGATTGAAATCCGTCAGGAGAAACTGCCCGATCCGGAGCGTATCGGCAGCGCCGGGAGCTTTTTTATGAATCCGGTGGTACCTGAGTCAAAGTACGAGGCCCTGGCCAGGGAGTATGACGGTATGCCGCACTATCCCGCTGCCGATGGCATGGTAAAGCTGTCTGCAGGCTGGATGATAGACCGCTGCGGCCTTAAGGGCGCTGTCCGCGGCCGTGCGGGAGTCTATGACAGGCAGGCTTTGGTGCTGGTGAACCTTGGCGGCGCCACTGCATCTGAGATAATGACCCTGGCAGAAGAGGTGATTGCTGCCGTAAAAGAGAAGTTTGATGTAACTTTGCACCCGGAAGTGCAGATAATAAAAAAAGGGTAAGCTGAATATATCGCACCGCTACAACCTTCTACCCTTGCTGCCTTCCGGCCCTGGGGGAGTTCAAAGGGAGCTGGTCGTATATGACTTACCCGGCACAAAAGTAGATATTTTTTTATTGCTGGCAAAATATGTTTGAAGGCAGAAAGATTGCAGTAGGTCTCTCCGGCGGAGTTGATTCAAGCGTGGCGGCGTTGCTGTTAAAAGAGCAGGGCGCCGACGTGTTTGCAATCTTTATGCAGAATTGGAACGATGCCACAGGTACGCTGCACGGCGATTGCGAATGGGAAGAGGAACTCTCTGTGGCCCGGATGGTGGCCCGGAAAATCGGCATCCCGTTCCACTTTGTGGATTTGAGCGGGGAGTATCGCAAGAGGGTGGTGGACTATATGTTCCGTGAGTACGAGGCGGGCCGCACCCCTAATCCGGACGTGCTGTGCAACAGCGAGATAAAGTTTGATGCGTTTCTGGAGCATGCGCGTGCCCTTGGCGCCGACATGGTGGCAACGGGGCACTATTGCCGCAAGGCAGAGACAGTAGATTCTGCCGGGAATACCGTATACCGTCTGCTTGCCGGAACCGATACCAATAAAGACCAGAGCTATTTTCTCTGTCAGCTGAATCAGGAACAGCTTAGCCGGGCGCTCTTCCCGATAGGGCATCTCACCAAGCCCCAGGTGCGGGAAATCGCCAGAAAGGCAGATCTGCCAAGCGCAGAGAAAAAGGACTCCCAGGGTATCTGCTTCGTGGGGAAGGTCGATCTGCCGGTGTTCCTGCAGCAGCAGCTAAAGGCGCGCGAAGGCGATGCGGTAGAGATCTTTGCCGATTTTTACAAGGATAAACCGCTGCCCGACACGCTGGAGGCGATGGCAGAGCCGGTGGTGTACAGCAAAACCGACGGCAAGGTTGTGGGGCGGCATATCGGGGCGCACTTCTACACCATAGGGCAGCGCCACGGACTGAATATCGGCGGACACAAGGAGCCGCTGTTCGTGATTGCTAAGGATGCTAAGGAGAATATCATCTATCTGGGAGAAGGTCAGTCGCACCCCGGACTCTACCGCAGGGCGCTGGGCATAGCTTTGGAAGATGTGCACTGGATACGGCCGGATCTGGCGATGGAAACCGGTCAGGAGCGGGAGGCGATGGTGCGTATCCGCTACCGCCAGCCGCTGCAGAGGGCGCGTCTTATCTGCCGGGAAGATAAGATGTACATCCTCTTTGACGCGCCGCAGCGCGGGGTTACCGCCGGACAGTTTGCGGCGTGGTACACATTAGACGGCGAACTCACCGGCAGCGGGGTAATAGAGAGATAGCTATGTACGATATAGTAATCATAGGCGCGGGGGCGGCCGGTTGTGTGGCTGCCATAAAGGCGGCGACATCCGGGGCCAGGGTCGTACTCATTGAGAAGAATGCCAAAATCGGGCGCAAGCTCATGCTCACCGGAAAGGGGCGCTGCAACATCACCAACCTTAAGAAATGGTCGCAGTTCTCTACCCATCTCCACTCCAAGCCCGCCTTCTTCAAGACAGCTTTCTATGAATTCTCCAACACCGATACCGTTGCATTCTTTGAATCGCTGGGTGTTGAGACGGTCCTGACCCGCGACGACAGGGTCTTCCCCCGTAGCATGCAGGCGGCTACTGTGGTCGATGCCCTTGCCCGTGCGCTGGTGAGGCTTAAGGTAACAACCCTGTTCAGTTGCGATGTAAACAATGTAGAGACCAATCCCGACGGGACATTTGTAACCAGATTCGTGCGTGAAGACAACCGTTTCCTGACACCCGGGGCGGTGGAGTCCCGTGCCGTCATTGTGGCTACCGGCGGTCTCTCGTATCCGGCTACCGGTTCTACCGGAGCCGGTTATGAAATTGCCAGAAGCTTTGGCCACACAATAAAGAAGACCTTCCCTTCGCTTACGGCTCTTACTCCTGCCGGCTATGATATCCGCCTTAAGGATATTACGCTGTATAATATCTCCCTCTCCCTGTTTGTGGGTCAGGATATGGTAGCTTTTGAGTTCGGTGACATGCAGTTTACCGATGGCGGCATCGAGGGGCCGGTCGGGTTCAAGGTCTCCCGCAAGGCGGTTTGGGCTTTGATGGCTGGCGACAAGGTTACGGTTGCGATAGATCTCAAGCCGGCCGTGCAGCTCGACCTGCTTGCAGACCGCATCCGGCGCGAAGCAGAGCAGCAGGGCGTAACGGCAGCCAACTTCAAAAAGACGAAATACACTTTCCTGCGCAGCTATATGCCGCCGCAACTGGTAGAACCATTTGCCGATGGAAATCTTCTCACCCTTAACAATCTGGCGGCCAGGCTTAAAGACTGGCGCATGCCCATTGCCGATTATGTGGGCTATCGCAGGGCGGTGGTTACGGCCGGCGGAGTGAATATAGATGAGGTCATTTCGCGTACGATGGGTAGCCGCAACCGTCCCGGACTCTTTTTTGCCGGAGAGGTACTCGACATAGACGGCGATACGGGTGGCTACAACCTGCAGTTTGCCTTTTCTACAGGGGCGCTGGCCGCCAGGGGAGCCCTGGAGTATACCGGGATAATCAGATGATTTTTATTGAACGGCTGCCGCTGCCGGTGTTTAGAATCAGCGTGTCGCCGCGGCCAATTGCCGATGGCGGGGCAAGTTCCAGCGCCAGGATGTCGCCCATCCGCAGCATAGAACGTGCGGTTACGGCACAAAGGGCATTGGTAAAACATTCAATGCCGGGCACTTCGCCCATCTTGAACACCGATATATCGTTCACTGCAAGGGTAAAGTTGCTTTGAGGCAGATCCTCGATCGGGCTGAAATCCATCCCCATCACCGTAGTGGCATCCAGTGATACCGCCATTGAGGGCGATACGCCGCCGGTGGTGTCGTTAATAAGGCATCCGAATGCGAAAGAATCAAAGTAGCGTTGCGCAAACCTGTCGGACACACACTTGCCCGTCTTTTTGATGCGGGTGTAGATTACCGGCACAACCGCCAGCCGCTCTACCGCGTCCGGGCAGTAGTAGTCCAGAAACTTGTGGTTGAGGGTAGAATCGGCCCGGAAGTAATAATCGCCGCCAGGTTTAACGATGACTATGTTCATTTTTGCTCTCGAGGGCTATCTTTTCCAGAACTTTCTTGGTATCCCGGGTAAAGTCGCCGTTCTGCATCCAGCTAAGGTAGCTGGGCTCGTCGGCCAGTACCTGTGCAACCGGTTTGCCCTTGTGCTTGCCAAAGTTGAATACCGGCACATCCTTGTCGTTTAGTATTATGCGGCCGGCATAGTCCAGCATCTTCTCCCGCCGGGTATAATTGGCAAGAAACGCCACATCGTTAGAGAGGTCGCCGTAGCGGTCAAGTTGCGCCTCAAGCACCTCAAGCGTGGCCACGGTATCGGCCTCTGCGCTGTGGGCATCCTCCAGATTCCTGTCGCAATAAAACTTGTAGGCGGCAGAGAGGGTACGGGGCTCGTGCTTGTAGAAGATAACCTGGACGTCAATCAGGTTGCGCTCGCGGAAGCGGGGATCCAGCCCCACGCGCATGAACTCCTCTGTGAGCAGGGGAATATCGTAGTTGATGGAGTTGTATCCGGCTATGTCGCACCCCTCCATCCACTGCAGTATCGATTTGGCGAGCTGTGCAAAGGTCGGTTCGTCCTTGACGTCGTCGTCGCTGATGCCGTGCACGGCCTGCGCCTCCTTGGGGATGGGGATGGTGGGGTTGATACGGCGGGTCTTTATCTGCCGGCTGCCATCCGGCATGAGCTTCACCATGGATATCTCCACGATGCGGTCGGTAGCAACATTAAGCCCCGTGCTTTCGATGTCGAAAAAAAGCAGGGGCCTTGTAAGTTTGAGTTGCATAGGAAAAGATGCTACATCATTACGGGCATCAGCAGTGCGCTGAGGTCTTCTGAGGCATTGTTGCCATCGGCCGATACGATAAGAGCCGGACGGCAGTTGTCGGCCATCTCCATGCAGATGTTCTCGAAAGAGAAGTTATTCAGGATGTCGGCCAGGAAGGGGGCCTTGAATCCAATCTCCAGCGCCACGCCGTCGTATTCGCATGAGAGGCGCTCGTATGCAGAGATTGAGTAGCCGGTATCTTCTGCAGATATCATCAGCTCGCCGTTAGCTATCTTGAGCAGCACATGGCTGGTGGCCTGGTTGGAATAAACGGCCACGCGGCGCACGGCACCAAGAAGCTCTGTGCGGTTGATAATCATCTTGTTGGGGTTGTTCTTGGGCAGAATCGACTTGTATGCGGGATAGTTGCCGTCTATCAGGCGGCAAACCAGCAGCGTGTTACCAAAAGAGAAGAAGGCGTTGCGCTTGTCAAAGCGGATTACAACCTCGTCTTCTACCTTTGCCAGGATGCTCTTGAGTATGGCAGCCGGCTTCTTGTGGAGTATGAAAGAGCAGGGCGCCGGGGTGCTGATGTCGCGCAGCCAGTAGCGGACCAGCTTGTGGGCATCGGAAGCTACCATAGAGAGCGAATCCATCGCGATATCGAAGAAGATACCGTTCATCACCGGCCTCAGTTCCTCCTCTGCGGTGGCGTAAATCGTGTCGGTGATACCGTTCATCAGGGCCTCTGCGCTGATTGATATGGTGCTGAAGTCGTCTGCAATTACAGGCAGGGCGGGGTAGTCCTCTGCGGGATGGAACGGAATCTTGGAGGCACCGCTTGCCCAGGTGATAATCAGCGAAGAGTTATGGTCGGTCGCAAATGTAAGCGGCTGGTCTGGCAGGGAACGCAGGGCGTCGGTGAACAGACGTGCGGGGACGGTGATCTGACCCTCCTCGAAAACCTTCTCTATCGCTATCTCGGTTTTGAGTGAAGTCTCGCCGTTGGAGGCTGTTACCGACAGGGTTTCTCCCTTAAGGTCAAACAGATAGTTGTCGAGTATAGCCAGGGCGGGCTTGGTGGAGATAACCTTGGAAACCGAGTTGAGCCCAAGTAAAAGCTGGGTGCTGGATGCTATGAATTTCATACGAGACGAATTTTTCCATTATATTTCCACAAATATAGAAAAAAATCACAATCGCAACTAAATTGAGTGGCATATAATTTGACGAGTCGACGTCAGAAATTTAAAACCAACTGTATGAAAAAAGCAATATTGTGGATATGGGGCCTGCTGGTAACGGCCCTGCTGGGTTATCTGGCATACGACAAATATCAAAGCAAACTGCTTCAGGGCGAAGAAAAGGAGCAGGCAGAAATTGAGCAGATCCGCTCGCAGCAGAACAAAGCCGTGCCGCAGCGCACCGCCACGATGGGTGGTACGCAGCCCACCTCTTTCTGCGATGCTGCCGAAATGGCAGTCCGCTCTGTGGTGTATGTTAAGGTTACCAAGAAGGCTGTCCTGCAGGCACCGTCGTCTATCCTGGATTATCTTTTCGGATTTGCAAACACCCCCAAGGACCAGGTCGGTATCGGCAGCGGCGTGATTATCTCGCAGGACGGATACATCGTAACCAACAACCATGTGGTGAGCGGCGGCGACGAATTTGAGGTGACCCTGTACGACAACTCGGTTTACACCGCCTCCCTGGTGGGCGCCGACCCGGCGACAGACCTGGCGCTGATCAAGATAGACAAGAACGACTGTGAGGCGCTGCCTATGGGCGATTCAGACGACCTGCGCCTGGGCGAGTGGGTGCTGGCTATCGGCAGTCCGTACGATCTGCGAAGCACCATCACCGCCGGCATCGTGAGTGCCAAGGGACGCTCTTTCCCCAACTACGACGGGCAATACCGCGTGGAGTCGTTTATCCAGACCGACGCGGCGGTGAATCCCGGCAACAGCGGCGGCGCATTGGTCAATACCTCAGGACAGCTGGTCGGCATCAATACTTCCATCATCTCCCTAACCGGGTCTTATGCGGGCTATTCCTTCGCAGTGCCGGTCAATATCGTGAGAAAGGTTTCGGAAGATTTTATCGACTACGGGCAGGTGCGCCGTGCGGTTCTGGGTATCACCATGCGCGAAACCGACGGCGGAGTCACTGTAGAGGGGGTGCGTGCCGACAGCGTTGCAGAGGCGGCAGGCATCCGCAAGGGTGATATCCTCAAGGAGATAAACTTTGTCAGGATAGCCGGGGCATCCGACCTGCAGGTGCAGATGAACAAGTACCGTCCGGGAGAAAAAATAGTGCTTACGATAGAGCGCGAAGGGGTGGTTAAAGAAATGATTTTGAATCTTTAAAAAAGATATTAACTTTGCACACCTTACACTCATTTTAAATAATAGATGAGACAGCTAAAGATTACAAAGTCAATTACGAATCGTGAGAGTGCATCCCTCGATAAGTATTTGCAGGAAATCGGCAGAGAGGAACTGATCTCGGTAGAAGAGGAGGTGGAGCTGGCGCAGCGCATCAAGAAGGGGGACCAGGAGGCCCTCGAGAAACTTACACGTGCCAATCTCCGTTTTGTGGTTTCCGTTGCCAAACAGTATCAGAACCAGGGTTTGAGTCTCCCTGACCTTATCAACGAAGGTAATCTGGGCCTTATCAAGGCTGCAGAGAAGTTCGATGAGACCAGAGGCTTCAAATTCATCTCTTATGCAGTTTGGTGGATCCGCCAGTCCATTTTGCAAGCTTTGGCAGAACAGTCAAGAATCGTCCGTCTCCCGCTTAACCAGGTCGGGTCGCTGAACAAAATCAACAAGGCTCTGAGTAAGTTTGAGCAGGAACATGAGCGTATGCCGTCACCTGAGGAGCTGGCCGAGATGCTTGACGTACCGCGTGAGAAGATTAGTGATACCTTAAGGGTATCGGGCCGCCACGTATCTGTGGACGCGCCGTTTGTAGAGGGAGAAGACAACAGCCTGCTGGATGTGCTCCCCAACAACGACTCGCCCAACGCCGACTACGGCCTGGTGAACGAATCTTTGAACAAGGAGATTGAACGCGCCCTCTCTACCCTTACAGAGCGCGAACGCGACATCGTTAAGAATTTCTTCGGAATCGGTTGTCAGGAGATGACCCTGGAAGAGATCGGAGAGAAGTTCAATCTTACCCGGGAGCGGGTTCGCCAAATCAAAGAGAAAGCAATCAGAAAGCTACGGAACAGCGCCCGCAGCAAGTTGCTCCAAAGCTATCTGGGATAGTTCTCAAAGCCTTGAAAAAAGGGGGTGCCGAATGCCGGAAACCCTCTTTTTTAGTTGAATCTAATTAAAACGCGATATGAAAAAGTTATTTTTATTGATGTTAATTGCAATGACCACAGTAAGTTGCACAGAGAAGAACCCGCTGCTTACCCAGTGGGACACCCCTTATGGCGTGCCGCCGTTTGAGCAGATCAAGAACGAGCACTATATGCCCGCCCTCAAGAAGGCCATAGAGGCTCAGGAAAAGGAGATAGAGCAGATTGTAAACTGCAGGGAAGAGCCCGATTTTGAGAATACGATTGCGGCTTTCGATGCCAGCGGCAGCCTTTTGAACAAGGTGCTGATGGTATTCGGCAACAACGAGTCCATCGCCTCCAGCGAGCAGGTGCGCCGTCTGGCAACCGAGATGTCCCCGATTACCAGCAACCACTACAGCAACATAATGCTCAACGATGCCCTGTTCGCCCGCATCAAGGCTGTGTACGACAAGCGCGGGGAGTTGGACCTCGAGCCCGACCAGATGCGCCTGCTCACAGAGACCTGCAAGGCATTCGAACGCAACGGAAGTAACCTGGATGAACAAAGCAAGGCGGCCCTGCGTGAGGTAAACGCAAAGATAGATTCCCTGCAGACCCGCTTTGCACAGAATCTGCTGGGCGAGACCGCTGCCTGGACACTGCTCATAGACAAGGAAGAGGATCTGGAAGGCCTTTCTGAAGACTTTATTGCCGATGCCGCTGCCCGTGCGACTGCTGCCGGCGCAGAAGGCAAGTGGCTGGTGGGGCTTGACAACCCCAGCGTGATGCCTTTCCTGCAGAGTGCGGCCAACCGCGAACTGCGCATCAAGGTGCTGGATGCATACAGCAACCGCTGCAACAACAATAACGACTGCGACAACAAGGATATCGTATCTGAAATCATCGCCCTCAAGCTTCAGAAAGCAAAGCTGATGGGCTATGAGACCTATGCCGATTTTGTGCTGGAGCGCAAGATGGCAGCCAATGCCACCGCCGTTTACAAGCTTCTGGACGAGGTTTGGCAGCCCTCCCTGGCCGCTGCCCGCCGCGAGTTGGAAGATATCAGACAGATGGCCGCAGAAGATGGAATAACCACCATTCTACCCGCCGACTGGCGTTACTATGCCGACAAGGCGCGCACCGCCAAGTACTCTTTTGACGAGGGTGCGGTGATGGAGTATCTGCAGTACGACAATGTGCGCGATGGTATCTTCTACGTTGCAAACAAGCTGTTTGGCGTCACCTTCAACAGGGTGGAGGATATCCCCCTGCCGCATCCCGAGGCAGAGGCGTTTGAATGTGTCGATGCCGACGGCAGCAGCCGCGGAATCCTTTACATCGACATGTTTGCCCGTCCGGGCGAGAAGAGCGGCGGCGCATGGTGTACCAGCTACCGCGAGCACAAGGTCGATGCCGAGGGCAATGCCGTCACTGCAATCATGTCAATCGTAGGCAACTTTACCCGTCCGTCCGAGAACAAGCCCTCTCTGCTGACTGTAGACGAGACAGAGACCTTCTTCCACGAATTCGGCCATGCCATCGCCGGACTGCTGAGCGATGTCCGCTACGAGGGCCTGGGCAATTTTGTCCGCGATTTTGTGGAGCTCCCTTCGCAGCTCAACGAACACTGGGCATTCGAGCCCGAGGTGCTCAACGTATATGCAAAGCACTATATAACCGGCGAGGTTATCCCCATGGAGCTGGTAGACAAGATCAAGGAGTGCGCAAACTACGGCGTAGGTTTCGCAGAGACTGAGCTGGTTGCGGCCATGTATCTCGATATGGACATGTACTCAATGAAAGAGATACCGGAACACTTTGACCTGATTTCATACGAGGCAAAGTGCATGAACTCCCGCGGCCTGATTCCCGAGATACTGCCCCGCTACCGTTCTCCCTATTTCCTGCACATCTTCTCTCACGGATACGATGTGGGCTACTACAGCTACCTCTGGGCCAATGTGTTTGAGTGTGATGCATACGAGGCGTTCAAGCAGACTGGCGACATCTTCAATCAGGATGTGGCTGCGGCATACCGCAAGCAGATTCTCGCCCGCGTGAACGAGGACGATGCCAAGGTGCTCTACACCAACTTCCGCGGATTCATGCCAAATGCAGACCCGTTCCTTGTAAGCCGCGGCCTTAAGTAGCCCGGGAGGATCAGATGGGTTTCTGGGAAAGAATCGGAAATTCGATAGTCGCAGTCAGTGACGCTGTCTGCGGCTATCCCTTTTTTATACTTCTGGTTGGCGGGGGACTCTTCTTTCTGCTCTACAGCGGATTCGCCCCGCTGCGCCATTTTGCCCATGCGGTGCAGGCGCTGCGGGTAAAGGAGTCTGGGGGAGCCGGGCAGATCAGTTCCCTGGAGGCGCTCTCTACCGCCATTGCCGCCACCGTGGGGATGGGCAACATTGCCGGGGTGGCGATAGCGATATCCATAGGCGGTGCCGGCACCATCTTCTGGATGTGGGTCAGTGCACTGCTGGGCATGGCTACCAAATTCTTCGAGGGGACCCTGGCGGTGATGTACAAGGGCAAGGACTCGGCCGGCGTGGTGCAGGGCGGCCCGATGTACGTAATTACCAAGGGACTTGGCCCCAAATGGAAGCCATTGGCGGTATTCTTTGCAGTGTCTGGGCTGTTCGGCACCCTGTGCACGATGCAGTCCAACCAGATTACGGAAGCTCTTACCACAACCTTTATCGCACCTGAAAACATCACCCCAATGACCAGATTCATTACCGGCCTGGTCATCACCGCGCTGGTCTCTCTGGTAGCGCTGGGGGGCATCAAACGCATCGGCAAGGTGGCCTCTCGCCTTACTCCGTTCATGGTCGGGGCCTATTTCGTGCTCGTATTCTATATTCTGGTAACGCATGCCGCTGCAGTGCCGGGCGTCTTCAGGGATATCTTCGTGGGGGCATTCACTCCGCGTGCTGCGCTGGGCGGAGGCATCGCCAGCATCATCACGGTCGCCCTTACCGGGGTGCGCCGTGCAGTGTTCGTGAACGAAGCGGGGGTGGGTACGGCCTCTATGGTTCACGGTGCCTCGCGCAACAACGAACCTGTACGGGAAGGGCTGGTGGCCATGCTCGGGCCGGCGATAGATTCGGGCCTGGTGTGCACCCTTACGGCGCTGGCAATCCTGATTCAGAAAGATGTGATACCAGTAGCGGGGATGAGCTCCATGCAGGGGCTGCAGCTGGCCCTCAACTCGTTTGCCGCCTCGATTCCGGTGGTGGGACGCTACCTGCTGCTGGCCATTTTGTTGATATTCGCCTTCTCTACGATGTTTTCATACTCGTATTATGGCACCAAGTGCGCCAGCTATCTGTTCGGCGCAGAAAAAGGTAAATATTACATCTATTTTTATCTTTGCATGATAATTGTCGCGGCGGTGGTGCCGTTGCGTGCAGTCGTGGGCTTTGTGGATTTGACATTCGCGCTGATGGCTTTCCCCAACATGATTGCCCTGTTTGCACTGGCACCCAGGGCAAAAAAGGCGATGAATGAATATTTTAAGGAGTTTAAAAAGAAGAAATAATGAACATCGAACAGTTTCTGGCAGAGAAGATAGGCCTTGCCGTTGAATCGTTGTATGCAGCCAAGGCACCCGACGGAGCAATACAGCTCTCTGCCACCCGCAAGGAGTTTGAGGGCGATGTCACGCTGGTTACCTTCCCTCTGCTGCGCATCTCCCGCAAGGGCCCAGAAGCCACGGCGCAGGAGATAGGGGAGTGGTTGAAGGCTACCCTTGGGCAGATAGAGTCGTTCAATGTGGTCAAGGGCTTCTTGAACATCAAGATATCTCCAGCATACTGGAGCGACGTGTTCTGCGAGATTGCTTCGGCTGAAGATTATGGACAGGCTGCGCCTACGGGACGCACCGTGATGGTGGAGTTCTCGTCGCCCAACACCAACAAGCCTCTGCATCTGGGACACATCCGCAACAATCTGCTGGGCTGGTCGGTGTCGCGCCTGCTGGAGGCTGCCGGCGATAAGGTGATCAAGGTGAACCTGGTTAACGACCGCGGCATACATATCTGTAAATCCATGCTCGCATGGCTGCGTCGCGGTGACGGCGTCACCCCCGAGAGCAGCGGCATAAAGGGCGACCATCTGGTGGGTGACTACTATGTGGAGTTCAACAAGATGCTCACAGCAGAGACCCTGGAGGCGCTGCGTGCGGCTGGAATAGACCCTGAAGAGGCAACCGACGAGCAGAAGGAGCAGGCGCAGAAGAGCACCCGATGCCTGAAGGATGCGCAGGCCATGCTGTTAAGATGGGAGCAGGGTGACCCCGAGGTCCGCGCACTCTGGGCAAAGATGAACGGCTGGGTCTACGACGGATTTGACGTTACGTACCGCAACCTTGGAATCTCTTTCGACAAGATTTATTACGAGTCGCAGACCTATCTGCTGGGCAAGTCACTTGTAGACGAAGGTCTGGCAAAGGGGATTTTTTACCGCCGGGAAGACGGTTCCGTGTGGTGCGATCTGACCGCCGACGGGCTGGACGAGAAGTTGCTGCTTCGCGGCGACGGCACATCGGTATATATGACCCAGGATTTGGGTACCGCCTGTCGCCGTCACGATGAGTCTGGCTTTGACGAGATGATATATGTTGTGGGCAACGAGCAGAACTACCACTTCCAGGTACTCAAGCTCATCCTTGGCAAGCTCGGTTTCGACTGGGCGGACGCCATCTACCACCTCTCTTACGGTATGGTAGAACTCCCGGAGGGTAAGATGAAATCGCGCGAAGGCACCGTGGTGGATGCCGACGATCTGATAGAGAAGATGTACCAGACCGCAAAGGAGACCTCGCTGGAGAGCGGCAAGCTTGAAGACATGGACCCTGCAGAGCAGGACAAACTCTTTATGATGCTTGGACTGGGCGCCCTCAAATACTTTATCATCAAGGTTGACCCCAAAAAGACGATGCTCTTTGATCCGCGCGAATCCATCGACTTTAACGGCAACACCGGCCCTTTTATCCAGTATACCCACGCCCGCATCAAGAGCGTGCTGCGCAAAGCTGCCGCACAGGGTATGACTCCCGCACATACAAAGGCGGCGTTACTGCCCAAGGAGATTGAGCTGGTAAAGATTATGGCAGGTTTCCCGGACAAGGTGAAGGAGGCCGCTGCGGCCCATTCCCCCGCACTGGTGGCCAACTATGCCTATAACCTGGCCAAGGAGTTCAACCAGTATTATCACGACGTGAGCATCCTCAAAGAGGCCGACTCCGCTACCCGCTCGCAACGCCTGCTGCTTATCGCCACCATCGCCAGGGTTCTGGTGAAGGCTATGGATATCCTTGGCATACAGTTGCCGGAGCGTATGTAACTGCCAACAGACAGGTTTTATGACGGGGTTTTCGATACCGACAAGCAAGAAAGAGATGGATGCCCTGGGATGGGACCAGGCCGACATCATCCTCTTTACCGGCGATGCCTATGTCGATCACCCTTCTTTCGGGACGGCCGTGATTGCCCGGGTTCTGGAGAGCCACGGCTATCGGGTGGCGGTGATTCCGCAGCCCAACTGGCGCGACGACCTTCGCGACTTTCGCAAACTTGGCCGGCCGCGTCTATACTTTGGCGTCTCTTCCGGCGCGATGGATTCCATGGTGAACCACTACACCGCCAGCAAGCGCCTCCGCAGCAACGACGCCTACACCCCCGAAGGGCGTGCCGGATATCGTCCCGATTATGCCGTATCGGTGTATACCAATATCCTAAAGCAGATTTATCCCGATGTCCCGGTGGTGATTGGCGGTATAGAGGCTTCGCTGCGCCGTCTGACGCACTATGATTACTGGCAGGACTGCCTCAAGCCATCGATCCTGATAGACAGCAATGCCGATTTTCTGGTATACGGGATGGGAGAGAGGCCAAACCTGGCGCTGGCAGATGCCATGGCGGCCGGAGCTACCACAGAGCAGCTGAGGCAAATCCCGCAGATTGGCTATGTGGCAGACCAGGCCCCCGACGGAGACTTTTTTGACCTGCATCCGTTTGAGAGTTGCAAGCGCAACAAGCTGGCGTTTGCCCAGAACTTCAATATAATAGAGCGGGAGGCCAACCGGCTGAACGCCACAACCCTTGTAGAGCAGGTTGCCAACCGGTTTGTCTGCATAAATCCGCCATATCCGCCAGCTACAGAGCAGGAGATGGATGCCGTGTACGCGTTGCCGTTTACCAAATTGCCACACCCGCGATACAAAGGCAAGCGCATCCCCGCCTACGATATGATAAAATTCTCCATAACGACCCATCGCGGCTGTTTTGGAGGGTGCAACTTCTGCACGATCGCTGCCCATCAGGGGAAGTTTATCCAGTCCCGTTCGCAACAGTCGATAGTTGCCGAGGCGGCGGCGCTTAACAGCCTGCCCGATTTCAGGGGTAATATCTCAGATCTGGGCGCCCCCACCGCCAATATGTACCGCATGGGCGGGCGCAACAAAGAGATGTGCGCCAAGTGCTCGCGCCAGTCTTGCCTGTTCCCCCGCATGTGCAAGAACCTGGACAACAATCACCAGCCGCTGCTGGATCTGTATGATGCGGTGGCTGCCGTCCCCGGCATCCGCAATGCCTATGTGGGGAGCGGTATCCGATACGATCTGTTCCTGGGTCAGGAGGGCTGCTACGACTCTACCTGCGAGCGGTATCTTCGCGAATTGATTGTAAACCACACCTCCGGCAGGTTGAAAGTGGCGCCCGAGCACACTCAGGACAATGTGCTGGCGGTGATGGGCAAGCCGTCGTTCAGGCTGTTCGAGGTTCTGCGCTCAAAATTCGACGAAATCACCCGCCGCGAAAAACTCAAATATCAGCTTGTGCCATATTTTATCTCCGGACATCCGGGGTGCGGCATGCGCGACATGATGGCGCTCTCGCAGAACAAATCGCTCAAAGGGCTGTATATGGAGCAGGTTCAGGACTTTACGCCCACGCCAATGACCGTTTCCAGCGTGATGTTCTATTCCGGGATGGATCCCCGCACGCTCAAACCGGTATATGTTGAAAAAGATATTGAGAAAAAACGCAAACAAAAATTGTTTTTTTTCAAATAGTTTCTCTAATATTGTAGAGAGAAAACAACATAAAGCGACAATGGCAGTAATTCAACCCAAGAAAAGAATCATCATCAGCTACGACAATATGTCTCAGGACCTGAAGGATGCTTTTGAAAGGAAGTATCCGCATGGCTATGCAGATTATATGGGAGACATAATGAAAGTGGATAAGCCGGATGGTACATGCTTCCACGCAGTGCGCTTTAAACCAGAGAATGAAGATGACGAGGTGGTGGAAGATGTTCTCTATCTGGTAAAGATCAATGTGAATACAGACGCTGCCGATGAGGTGGAGAAAGAGCTGTTTGAAGACCACTCCGATGAAGAGGGCGTAGATTCCGACGGCGAGGTCCTCCCCGGCAACGACAATGATTTCAATACCCATTCCGAAGAAGAATCAGACGAAGAAGAATAAACCATACTCCGGTAATGCGGAAGCAACCACGCAGAATGCGCTCAAACATACAAAGTCTGAGCGCACTTTGCTTTGTTTGCTGGCAGTTGTAACCGGTGTGTTGAGCGGCGTGGCGGCCGTTATCCTCAAACAGGCCATCCTGCTGCTGCACCGGCTGGTGTCGGGCGCCTTTGCCGGCAGTCCGTACCAGTGGCTGTATCTGGTGACTCCCGGCGTCGGGATGCTGCTCTCTATGCTTTTTGTGCGGTACGTCATCAAAGACAAAATCGGCCACGGTGTGACGCGTGTGCTTAAGGCCATCTCGCGCAACGAGGCCCATATCGCCCCGCACAACACCTTCTCTTCTGTCGCCGCCAGCGCGGTCACCATCGGCCTGGGTGGCAGCGTGGGCGCAGAAGCTCCTATCGTATATACAGGGGCCGCCATCGGCAGCAATATCGCCAGGGCGCTCAAACTCCCTTACGGACAGATCACCATCTTGCTTGGATGCGGTGCCGCGGGTGCGATTGCGGGCATATTCAAAGCTCCCATTGCGGGGGTGCTGTTTACCCTGGAGGTGCTCATGTTCAATATCTCCATGACCTCCATCCTGCCGCTGCTATTCTCTTCTGTATCGGCAACAATGGTGACCTATCTGTTGCTGGGAGACACCGTGACATTCTCCAGCAGCATTGTGCCGTTTGCGCTCTCCAATATCCCGTTCTACATAGTCCTGGGGCTGGTGTGCGGCTTTATCTCACTCTACTTTCTGCGCACTACGCTGCGGGTGGAGGACAGGCTGGGCAAGATGCGCAGCCCCTATCTGCGCTGGCTGCTGTGCGCTGCCCTGCTGGGTATGCTGATATTCATCTTCCCGCCGCTGTACGGCGAGGGATTCGACTCCCTGGAGGCGATGCTTAACGGCGAGCTGCCCGGCTCTTTGAGCGTGTTGCCGGCAAGCCTGGTTCAGGGTAAATGGACCATACTGCTCTTTTTTGCCGCCGTGATGTTTACCAAGGTGTTTGCCACAGCCCTGACCAATTCCGGCGGCGGTGTGGGCGGCACTTTTGGTCCCACGATGTTCACCGGCGCCGTGACCGGTTTTGTGCTGGCGCGTCTGGCAGGCAACCTGGGCGTCGCATCGCTGCCCGAGGCCAACTTTACACTGGTGGGTATGGCCGGCCTGATGGCGGGGGTGATGCAGGCGCCGCTCACGGCCATCTTTCTGATTGCAGAGATCTCCGGAGGCTATGCGCTCATGTTCCCGCTTATGATAACATCTGCCATATCGTTTGCAACGATCCGGATTTTCGAGCAATACTCCATTTACGCGAACCGGATTGCCCTCAAGGGCGATTTGCTAACGCACGACAGCGACCAGGCGGTGCTCACGCTGCTCAGGCTGTCGGACTTGATAGAGACAGACTTCAAACCGATAGGGGTGGAGGCGACCCTTGGCGATCTGGTTAAGATAATAGCTACCAGCAACCGCAATATCATCCCGGTCGTTGACAACCGCGGCCTGTTCCAGGGCGTGGTCATGGTAGACGACGTGCGTCAGTATATGTTCAACAAAGAACTGTACGACAGCATGTATATTTATAATGTGATGAAAGAGGCGCCCGCGATACTTACGGAGGGCGACCGTATGGAGCGGGTAATGCGCCGCTTCGAGCGTACCGGGGCATGGAATCTGCCGGTGACTGATTCAGAGGGTCACTATGTGGGTTTCGTATCCAAATCCAAGATATTCTCTTCTTACCGGGATCAATTACATCAGGTTTCTCATGACTGACCTATACATAAAGCATATCAGTTCTCTGCTTGGCATAAACCAATGGCAGGCGCTGCACTGCGTGGAGCTGCTGGAAGAGGGGGCGACCATCCCGTTTATCAGCCGCTATCGCAAAGAGCGCACCGGCGGCCTGGACGAGGTGCAGGTGGGGCAGATAAAGCATTATTACCAGTACTTCAAGGATCTGGACTCGCGCAAGGCGGCCATCCTGGCTTCCATCCAGCAGCAGGGGGCGCTTACCGACGCGCTGCGCGCTGCCATAGAGGCCGAGACCGATTCTACCGCGCTGGAAGATCTCTACCTGCCATACCGCCCCAAGCGGCGTACGCGGGCCTCGGTTGCACGCGAGAGGGGGCTGGAACCACTTGCCGATGCTTTTCTGGCACTCAAGGCCGACCGGCCGTGGGATTTGGCCCGCAGGTATATCAATGCCGATGTCCCCGATGTTGATGCCGCTATAGCCGGCGCATGCGACATAATCGCAGAGCAGATCAGCGAGAACTCCAAGGTGCGCAGCGTGCTGCGTTCCAGCTATATCAAATGGGGCATCGTGGTTTCCAGGCAATCGCGGGAAGGGGCACAGAATGCAGAGGCGAGCGACAATTACCGCAGCTGGTTTGACCATCGCGAACCGCTCTCGCGCATAGCTCCGCACCGTCTGCTGGCAATCCTTCGCGGCGCAGGCGAAGGGATGCTGTCGGTAAAGGTAGAGGCAGATGACCAGCGCAATCTGGATCGTATCCTGAACATTGTGCTGGATGGGCGGCGGGTCACTTCGCGCGATCTGAACGATATCATTGTCGGTGCCGTGACAGACAGCCACAAGCGGCTGCTGCACCCCTCGATAGAGAACGAAGTTCTGAAAATCGCCAAAGAGAAGGCGGACATAAGCTCCATAAAGCTGTTTGGAGAGAACCTGCGCCAGCTGTTGCTTGCTGCGCCCCTGGGGCAAAAGCGGGTGTTGGCCATTGACCCCGGCTTCAGGACCGGCTGCAAGGTGGTGTGCCTGGACGCGCAGGGCAACCTGCTGCACAACGATACCATCTATCCCCATCCTCCCGTGAACGAGCGGATATCCGCAATGCGAAAGATTATGGAGATGGTGGATAAATATGCGGTTGAGGTGATTGCAATCGGCAACGGTACCGCCGGGAGAGAAACCGAAAGCTTTATAAACAAGCTCGCACTGCCCGAGGGCGTTCGCATATACTCTGTAAGCGAAGACGGCGCATCGGTATATTCGGCTTCAGAAATCGCCAGGCAGGAATTTCCGGATTATGATGTCACCGTGCGTGGCGCAGTGTCCATCGGCCGCCGTCTCCAGGATCCGCTTTCGGAACTGGTAAAGATAGATCCCAAGTCCATCGGCGTTGGGCAGTATCAGCACGATGTGGACCAGGGGCTGCTCAAAGAAGAACTGGACAATACCGTAGTCAGTTGCGTGAACAGCGTCGGGGTGAACCTGAACACCGCCAGCCAATACCTGTTGCAATATGTCTCCGGCATAGGTCCGGCCCTGGCCACCGGCATCGTGGAATATCGCACCGCCAACGGCGATTTTACCTCGCGGAGCGATTTGCTGCGGGTGAAGCGGCTGGGGGCAAAGGCATACGAGCAGTGTGCCGGCTTTCTGAGGATTCCCAAATCTGCCAATCCCCTTGACAACTCTGCGGTTCACCCGGAGCGGTATGCCCTGGTAGAGAAGATGGCCTCTGATATGGGGGTGAGCGTGTCGGACCTGGTGGGCAACGAGGCGATGTGTGCCAGGATCGATCTGGAATCTTATGTCGGGGGCGAAGTCGGCCTGCCGACCCTGCAGGATATAATCGCTGAGCTCCGCAAGCCGGGCCGGGACCCTCGTGGCGAGGCATCGGAATTCGCCTTCAGCGAAGAGCTACATACGATAGACGATGTCCGCGTGGGGATGATTCTCCCCGGAATCGTAACAAATATCACAGATTTCGGGGCGTTTGTGGATATTGGCATTAAGCAGAGCGGCCTGGTGCATGTCTCCCGCATGCCGCACGACGGCCGCGGCCGTGCCGCCATCAAAATCCAGCAGCAGGTAGAGGTCAAGGTCGTAAGTGTGGATGCCGGCCGCGGCCGCATCGGCCTAAGTTTGAATTTTGTACAATAAATGCTTATCTTTGAGCGGTATGGCGTCAGAGAGCAAAATAGTCATCATTCCTACTTATAACGAGAAGGAGAACATAGAGAAGATTGTCTGCAGGGTGTTATCTCTCGAGGGCGGTTTTCATGTGCTGGTGATAGACGACGGCTCGCCGGACGGTACGGCGGCTATCGTAAAGTCTCTGATGGCGCAGTTCCCCGCCTCCCTGTTCCTTCTGGAAAGAGAAGGTAAACTGGGGCTTGGAACGGCATATATTGCCGGTTTTAAGTGGGCTCTGGAGAGGGGGTACGACTATATTATCGAGATGGATGCCGATTTCTCCCACAACCCGGACGATCTGCCGCGGCTGGTCGGGGCTTGTGGCGATGGGGCGGATGTGTCCATCGGCTCCCGTTACTGCAAAGGTATCAGCGTGGTAAACTGGCCCATCGGCCGTTTGCTGATGTCCTATTTCGCATCGGTGTATGTCCGCGGGATGTTGGGCGTAAGGATTTACGACACCACCGCCGGTTTTGTGTGCTACCGCCGCAGTGTGCTGGAAGCGATCGATTTTGACAATGTGCGGATGAAGGGATACGGGTTCCAGATAGAGATGAAGTACACCGCATACAGGCTCGGCTTCAGGATAAAAGAGGTGTCGGTGATTTTTGTAGACCGTACAGAAGGCTCATCCAAGATGAGCAGCAGTATCTTTGGCGAGGCGTTCTGGGGTGTTATCGGCCTTAGGATGCGTCGTCTCAAAGCCAGAAAGCATGGGTCAGATTCTGTTTAAAAATGCCAATGTCGTTAACGAAGGTCTCTGTTTCAAGGGGGGGATTTTTGTTAAAGACGGCATTATTACAGATATCTTTGATTACGACAGATTCGACGACAGCGTGCGTCAGGCATCACTGGAGATTGCTGCAGATGATGTTTATGACCTTGGCTGGTGTTTCCTCTCGCCCGGTGTGATAGATACCCATGTCCACTTCCGCGAACCTGGCGCCACACACAAGGGGTGCATCAGCAGCGAAAGCAAGGCGGCTGTGGCGGGAGGCGTGACCTCTTACCTGGATATGCCCAACAACAATCCTCCGTCGGTTTTTGCAGAGGCTCTGCAGGCCAAGATGGATATCGCTTCGCGGGACTCTGTGGCCAACTACGGATTCTATCTGGGCGCCACGGACGCCAATATCGACGCTGTGGCTGGGGCTGCCGCCAGCGGTGCATGTGCAATTAAGGTCTTCATGGGGGCATCCACGGGAGGGCTGATGGTACACAGTGATACATCCTTAAGGCGCATCTTTGAGCATTCGCCGCTTATGATAGCCACCCATTGCGAAGACAATTCCATAATAGCCGCCAATTGCGCCCGTATCAAATCCCAGCATGGAGAAGATATCCCGGTGGCGATGCATCCGGCCATCCGGACTGCCGCCGCCTGTCTGGCATCCACCGCCAAGGCGGTATCGCTCGCGCTGGAGACGGGTGCGCGGCTGCATATCCTCCATGTCTCTACAGAGGCGGAGGTGGAACTTCTGTCAAAGGTTACCTCACGCACCGACCGCATCAGTGCAGAAACGTGTGTCCAGTATCTTTGTTTTGACGAATCCGATTACGACCGGTACGGTGCGCAGATCAAATGCAACCCTGCAATCAAAAGCGCCGCGGACAAAAGCGCTTTGTGCGATGCGGTGCGTGCCGGCATAATCAAGACCATATCTACCGACCATGCTCCGCATCTGCTCTCTGAGAAGCAGGGCGGCTGTCTGCAGGCGGCCAGCGGCATCCCGCTGGTCCAGTATTCGCTGCTGATGATGCTGGAAAAGGTGCGCGAAGGGGAGTTTACGCTGCCGATGGTGGTAGAGAAGATGTGTCATGCACCGGCAAGGATGTTCGGCATCGGGCGGCGCGGTTTTATCCGCAAGGGATATTATGCCGACCTGGTGGTGTTTTCTACCGCCCGTGCATCTGAAGTTGCGCCTCTGTCGCGTTGTGGCTGGAGTCCGGTCACCAGCTTTTCATCGTCGATTATTTATACCTTTGTGAATGGCAACCTCGCCTTTGCCGGTGGCACTGTTGTCTCCGATGCGCCGCGGGGCATGCAGCTCGAATTTGATAACCGATAAAACCCATATATCATGAAAACAAGACTGTTTGTTACAATCCTTTTGGCAACTTTGACGGCTCCGGTATCGCTCTTTGCTCAGGAGCCGGTGCAGAAAGAGTTCAAGGTAAAGCAGCGCTACCTGAACATCCCGGTTTATGACGACCGCCCCAGCAAGGTGCTCACTTTCAGCGCCAAGGGCATCGATCCGCTGGATGTGGATGTATGTATTGCCCAGGGCGAGCCCGATTACTGGGTATACAAGGATTTGACTCCGTATATGGGCAAGAAGCTCAAGTTGACCTACGAAGGCGATAAGGCAGATCTGGACAAGCTGTTTGTGGCGGATACCATCGTCGGCCAGAGCACCTTCTATAAAGAGGCCAACCGTCCCCAGTTCCACTTTACCACCCGCCGCGGTTGGAACAACGACCCCAACGGTATGGTATATTATAATGGTGAGTACCATCTTTATTATCAACATAACCCTTACAAACGCTACTGGGGCAATATGCATTGGGGCCACGCAGTGAGCCGCGACCTTGTGCATTGGGAGGAACTTGGCGACGTGCTGTTCCCCGACAATCTGGGTGCTATGTTCTCCGGAAGCGCAGTGGTGGACAAGAATAACACCAGCGGATGGGGGACCAAGGAGTGCCCGTCTCCCATTGTCTATGCCTATACCGCCCATGCCGAGTGGCAGACACAGTGTATGGCCTACAGTCTGGACGGCGGCCGTACGCTTGTCAAGTATGAGGCCAACCCGGTAGTGAACTCCCATGTGGCGGCCGGCTCTCACGAAACACGCGACCCGCGCCTGCTCTGGTACGGTGGCGAAGACGGCCACTGGGTGATGGTGCTCTTTGAGAAGGACGGCAACTCTTTCTATACCTCAGATGACCTTAAAAACTGGACCTACAAGAGCCACATAGCCGGTTTTGACGAGTGCCCCGACCTTTTCTGCCTGCCGGTAGACGGTGACAAGAACAATATGAAGTGGGTCACCCTGGGCGCTGCCGGTTTATATATGGTAGGTGATTTTGACGGCAAGACATTTACTCCCATTTCTGGCAGGCACCAATATACCACCGGCGATTTTTATGCCGCCCAGACATTCACCAATACTCCCGACGGCCGTTGCATCCAGATTGGCTGGGGCCGTATTTCCCACCCCGGAATGCCTTTCAACAGCCAGATGCAGCTCCCTACAGAACTGACCCTGCGCACCACCCGCGACGGTATCCGCCTGGCCAGCAACCCGGTAAAGGAGGTAGAGCAGTTGCTCCACAGGCAGTATACGGCTCCCGGCATCTTGAACGTAGATGATGCCAACAAGGTGCTCGCCAGGTTCACCGATCCCGGACAGGGGCTTCACATCAAGGCGAAACTTAAAATGGATGCGGCTTGCTATACCGCACTCAAGATGAATGGCAAGGAATGCTTCACATACAGCCCCAGTTACGGCCTGTTCAACGACGCTTTCTACTCCACCGAGGATATTACGGGCTTGTCTTTCCCGATAGAGATTTTCATTGACCGTACTGGGGTGGAAATCTTTATTGACAACGGCCTTTACAGCTGGTCCAGGCAGCTTGTATGCGATAAACCAGCCCGCCTGTTCGAGTTCGAGGGCTGGGCCTTGAATATCTATGATTTTGTGATAGATACCGTCGACAGCATCTGGTAGTATCAGATGCAGAGACCGTAATTCTGCTTGACCGGGTTCATTACAAACGAGCTTTGTATTGAACCCAGGCTCTCTATGCGCCCCAGTACGTTAAGTATGAACTGGTTGTAATACTTCATGTCGGGCGCGTGAATCTTTAACAGGTAGTCGTACTCACCCGAAATGTTGTAGCATTCGGTGACCTCCGGGATCTGTCGGATTTTCTCTACGAAGTCGCCGGCGATGTCTGTGTTGAGCTTTTGCAGCTTGACGCTGCAGAAGACAATGAATCCAAGGTTCAGTTTCTCTGCATTAAGCACCGCAGTGTATTTTTCGATATAGCCTTCGTTCTCCAGACGTTTGAGCCTTTCATACACCGGAGAGGGGGAGAGGTGCACCTTGGCGGCCAGCTCTTTGTTGGTGATGCGGGCATTCTCCTGCAGCGCCTTGAGAATGTTGATGTCGGTTTTATCCAAAATGGTGGTCATTTCAGTGTGATTTCAGATGATTCTTCTACAAAAGTAAAAAATATTTATATTATTTACTGAGTTCTTGGATATTGTTGGATAATATCTGCTGTGAATGGACCTTTGCGGTAGAAAATAAAAACCAAACGATATGGATACCGCAAAACTTCACTTTGAGACTCTTCAACTTCACGTCGGCCAGGAGAGTGCCGACCCCGCTTCGGACGCTCGTGCCGTGCCTATCTATCAGACGGCGTCGTATGTATTCCACAATTGCGAACATGCCGCCGCCCGCTTCGGCCTTTCCGATGCCGGCAATATTTACAGCCGTCTCACCAATACCACACAGGATATCTTCGAGCGCCGTATTGCCGCCCTTGAAGGTGGCGTGGGCGCCCTTGCGGTTGCCTCCGGCGCTGCGGCTATCACATATTCCATTCTGAACATAGCGCGCGCGGGAGACCATATCGTCGCCTCCAAAAACATATACGGGGGTTCCTATGACCTCCTGCAGCACACCCTGGTGCCCTATGGTATCACCACCACTTTTGTGGACGGCAGCAACGCCGCGAATTTTGCAAAGGCGGTCAGGCCCAACACCAAGGCTCTTTTCATAGAGAGTTTCGGCAACCCCAACTCCAACATCACCGATATTGAAGCCGCCGCCCGTGTGGCCCACGATGCTGGAATCCCCCTAATTGTGGACAATACGTTTGCAACTCCATACCTGCTCCGTCCTTTTGAGCATGGCGCAGATATCGTGGTTCACTCCGCGACCAAGTTTATCGGCGGGCACGGAACCACCATCGGCGGCGTCATTGTGGATTCCGGTAAATTCGACTGGAAAGCGTCGGGCAAGTTCCCCCAGTTTACCCAGCCTGAAGAGAGCTACCACGGAATCGTGTTTGCCGATGCGGTCGGCCCTTTGGCCTACATCATCCGTGCCCGTGCGATCCTCCTGCGCGATACCGGCTCCACCCTTTCTCCGGTGAGCGCCTTTATTTTTCTGCAGGGGCTCGAGACCCTCTCGCTTCGTGTAGAGCGTCACGTTTACAATGCCCTCAAGGTGGTGGAGTTCCTCTCAGGGCATCCAAAGGTGGCCAAAGTAAACCATCCGTCACTCGCTTCGCATCCTGATAATGGGCTGTATAAAAGATATTTCCCCAACGGGGGCGGTTCCATCTTCACCTTCGAGATCAAGGGCGGTCAGAAAGAGGCCTTCCAGTTTATCGATTCGCTGAAGATATTCTCACTGCTGGCCAATGTGGCCGACGTTAAGTCGCTGGTGATCCACCCTGCCACCACAACCCACTCACAACTCACCGATGCCGAGTTGGCAGACCAGGGTATCAGCCAGAGCACTATCCGCCTCTCCATCGGTACTGAGCATATAGATGACCTTATTGCTGATTTATCACAGGCGCTTGATTCAGTTGAATAATATTGGTTACATTTGTGATACTATGGCTAAGATTTATGACTCGGCACTTGAACTGGTGGGCAAGACCCCTCTCGTGCGACTGAATTCGATAATAAAAAAGTATGACCTGAAAGCCGACCTGCTGGCAAAGGTTGAGTATTTCAACCCCGCAGGCAGCGTCAAAGATCGCGTTGCCCTGGCGATGGTGCAGGATGCTGAGCAAAAAGGGTTGCTGGCCCCGGGGGCCACGATCATTGAACCCACCAGCGGCAACACGGGCGTAGGGTTGGCATTCGTGGCCTCGGTACGCGGTTACCGCCTTATTCTGACAATGCCCGAGACAATGAGCGTTGAGCGGCGCAACCTGCTCAAGGCGCGGGGTGCAGAGCTGGTGCTGACTCCCGGCCCCGCCGGGATGAAGGGGGCGATTGCCAAGGCGGAGGTGTTGCGCGACAGTATCCCCGGCAGCATCATCCTCGGTCAGTTTGATAACCCGGCCAATCCGCAAGTTCACTACCGCACTACCGGAGAGGAGATTTGGGCCGATACTGACGGCAGGGTGGATGTGTTTGTCGGCGGTGCTGGAACCGGAGGGACTGTATCCGGCGTGGGGCGCGCGCTTAAAGGGCACAGGAAGGACGTGAAGATTGTTGCCGTGGAACCCGCTGCAAGTGCTGTGTTGAGCGGCAATCCGTCGGGTCCGCACAAGATTCAGGGTATAGGCGCCGGGTTTGTACCGGCTAACTTTGACCGCAGTGTAGTGGATGAGATACTGCCGGTGACAAATGAAGATGCATTTACGGCTTCGCGGGAGCTGGCTGCGCTGGAGGGCCTGTTAGTGGGTATCTCTTCCGGTGCCGCCGCTTCAGCCGCCCTGTCCCTGGCCCGGAGGCCGGAAAATGAGGGTAAAACCATTGTCGTGCTGTTGCCTGATACCGGAGAGCGGTATCTCTCAACGGAACTTTTTTCCAAAGAATAGTATTGCTTATACGATATTTGAAGTACATTTGCCGGGTGGGTTTTCCGCCCGGCAAATGTATATGAACGCACATCTGGATAAGAACGTACAGTCTATAGTGGAACGTTGCAGGGCGCTTCTGTTCCCTGACCTCCTGGCTAAGGGCGGCCGGCAGTGGGTGGACGATTGTCAGCAGCTGTTGCAGCAGGAATTGGCCAAGACTGTCGCCTTGTGCTTCCGATCGTCAGGCCGTAGCGGTGATGAGGATTTGATTGCGTCGGGATTTGTCGCTGCGCTGCCGTCGCTTCGTTCAATGCTGGAAAAGGATGTCCGCGCCACATACAATGGGGATCCGGCTGCCGAAACGGTTGCGGAGGTGATTCTGTGTTATCCGGGCATCCGGGCCATCAGCAGCTACCGCATTGCGCATCTTCTTCATAAGGCCGGCGTCCCGGTTCTCCCCCGCCTTATTACCGAGCTTGCTCACAGCGAAACCGGTATCGATATCCATCCGGCTGCCTCTATCGGCGAGTCGTTCGCCATTGACCATGGTACGGGCGTTGTCATAGGTGAAACCGCGATCCTGGGCAACAATGTCAAGCTTTATCAGGGTGTAACGCTCGGCGCCAGGAGTTTCCCTCTCGATGCCGACGGAAACCCCGTAAAAGGGGTGCTCAGACATCCGATTCTGGAAGACAATGTGATTGTATATTCCAATGCCACAATCCTCGGAAGAGTTACGATAGGACACGATGCGGTTATCGGCGGTAATATCTGGGTTACGGAAGATGTTCCCGCGGGAGCCCGGGTAGTCCAGTCTCCAAAAAAATATTTCTAAAAAGATTTGGAGGGAAGGAAAAGATGTGTATCTTTGCAGTCCCTTCCGAAAGGGGGGGTAGTTGATTGAATTATTGGAAGACAAAAGTACAAGCAAGTATTTTTATTGTAGCATACAGTAAAAGAGCAAGCGAAGATTCTTTAAGAGAGATAACTCCGAAGCCAGAGATAAAGA
>JAFSQE010000035.1 GCA_017446775.1 Bacteroidales bacterium
CTCCCGGAGGTCTGATGCCAGACTTCTATTGTTAACCGACGCAGCGAGCGAGTGCAGAGCAAGTTAACTTGCTTTGCCGAGCCGCAAGGAGGAAAAGCCCGACAGGGCTTAACACCCGGGTCGCCCCTGCTGCCATGCGGGGACGCACCTTTACTTTTTTTTGTCCCCCGAAGGACTTTTCCACGAAAAAAGTTTGGGGCCTCAAAAAATTCGGGGACAGCAGGGGGGCAAACGTGAAAAGGTCAAAAAGCTAAAGTATTTATTTACAATAAGTTATAGACTTTCCCTATTTCCTGCATCGGGAGATGACTCAACGTGTTGATTATTAGCCATTTATAACAACTTAGCGTTATTTCTCCATAACAACACTCCGGGCGCGCATCGAGCGCGAATTGGAACGTTGTGCACGTTGGTGCTGAAGGCGTCCCAGAACGAAATGGGACATCTCCCGCACTTTTCGCCGGGGGGGGATAATGTGAAATGCGCTTATCCCAGTACCACGTCCAACACCATCATCAGCGCAAAGCCGATGGCGAATCCTATTGTTCCGATGTTGGAGTGCGTGCCTTGAGAGTAATCCGGGATCAGATCTTCCACTACTACATAGAGCATGGCGCCGGCGGCAAAAGTCAGCATATAGGGCATAATACCAAGGATGGATGTTGCCAGAAGCAGTACCAGCGCACCTCCGATAGGCTCCACGATTCCACTCAAAGCGCCGATGCCGAAAGCTTTCCAGCGGGAGTTACCCTCCGCCCTCAGAGGCATTGAGATAATCGCCCCCTCAGGCACATTCTGGAGTGCGATACCCACCGACAAGGCCAGGGCACCGGCCATATTGAAATCTGCCGACAATGCGCCTGCTATAGCCACGCCTACGGCCATTCCTTCCGGGAAGTTGTGGATGGTGACGGCCAGCGCAAGCTTTGCGGTGCGCGACAGGCGGCTCTGCGGCCCTTCTGCTTCTCCGCTGGCGTGAATATGTGGTGTTATAAAATCTATGAGCAGCAAGAATGCAAAACCGGCAAGAAGGCCGATGACCGGGGCGATGACTGCAGATGCCCCCTCCCCCATTTCGATGGCCGGAATAATCAGCGACCAAACCGATGCCGCTACCATGACGCCGGAGGCGAAGCCCAGCAGAACCTTCTGCAACAAAGCGGGCATATCCCGCTTCATGAAAAATACAAAGGCCGATCCCAGGGCGGTACCCAGGAACGGAATCATCAATGCTGTGAATACCGGGCTCATTTTTTCATCCCCCTTCTCAGGGATTCATAATACTCGTGCCGCTTTGGGTTCTCAGGGAACCAACCCTTGACAACGCGCTGTTCCTGCTGGTGCATTTCAAGGATGCCCCAGAAGCAGGAGAAGGCGAAGCCGCCGAGTATGGTCGATAAGGTCTGATTTGGAACGAACAAAGACGCGAACGCGACCAGAAGCCCAGCCACGAGCCATATCCACCAGCTCTTCTTGCCCAGATAATACTCCATCTTGATGACGGCCGGATGGCAGATGCCGATACAGAAGAACACGGCCGCGCCTACTATGATACCGCTAAAATGCATAATCACAAAGATACTTATAATTCAACGTTTCACCAAGGATGCGTTAGTTGATGATAGTAATCATCAGGTTAAGTGAATACCGATTTGTCATTATTGTGTCGAATATAACCGAAAAATGAGTATCTTAGCCGGAAGAAAGATTAAACAGCCATGAAAAAGCTATTGATATCCGTATTTATACTCCTGGCGACAATCAGTTTGGGTGCACAGACCACCGGCAAAACCCAGAAATCAGAAAAGGCTACCCAAAGCACTACCGTGCAGCAGAAATCCGGCAAGGGCACTACCGTGCAGCAGAATTCCTCCCAACAGAAATCTTCGCAGCAGAAATCCAGCCAAAGCACTGCATCCACCGCCACTAAGAAGCAAGACAGCTCCAAAAAGCAAAATGAGAAGAAAGATGAAGACTTCTACAGCAAACTGCGCTTCGGGGCGACCGGAGGCATGGGCTTGTACCTGAGTAGGCAGCCGATGTTCCAGATGAGAGGCGGAGTAGATGCCCGGATGCCTTTCCTTCTGCCTCACGCCTATCTGATGGCTGGCGGCCGCCTGAGCCTGCGCGGTTGCTACCCGGTGCCGTTCGCTAAACTGAGGACCCTTTATCTTGAGGTTCCCGCCCGCATAGGATATACCCTTGCTCTCGACAAAGACCTTGCCTTTTTCGCAGAGGCCGGCCCGTATATGGACGTGAGACTCATCCGCTTCAAGAAGCACGATGGCGGATGTGCCCGCTTCCTCGACCTCGGGCTCGGGGGCGACGCCGGCATTGAACTTGGCCACAAAATGCGTTTTTCGCTGGGGCTCGACTTCGGAGTCATCCCTCCCTGCAAGAGTGAGCACGCAATCAACAACGGCCTCTGGCTTTCGGCCACTTATCTGTTATAGCAGCCGGCATCATTCAGCTGGAACTAATATCCGGGATTTTGCTCCAGTGAGGGGGCCAGTTCACGGATATCGGACGGTATGGGAAAGATATCCGTATAGCGTGACGTCGCTTCGTCGGGGAGTTGGGGACGCAGTGTGGTTGCCGCCCCAAACTTGCCGAATCGGACAAGATCCTGCCTTCTTAACCCTTCCCAGGCAAATTCCCTGAGTCTCTCTTCCAGAAGGATGTCAAGGGTGAGTGTCTCCAGCTCCGATGCTCCGGAGCGTAAGCGGACCTCGTTCACCAGAAGCAGCGCATCATCGTCTTTGCTGGTACGAAGCAGGGCTTCTGCCTTCATCAGCAGAGCATCGGCATAGCGGAATATAACCCAGTCATTGTCCATCAGTTTTCCGTCCTTGAAGGCGTTGTAGTCAGTCTGGTATTTGCGCATACGGGCGCCCGCGGTTTTTTCATCCGGGCTTCCGGTAAGGTCGAGGGCAATGGAACGTGGCTTGTATTCAACGGCAATCATCTTCCCGTCGGCGTCCGTGGGCACTCCGCCCCAATAATTCATGTCGAATCGTGGATCTTCGTTTTCGGTACCGAAAGCGTTGGCCTCGAGCACTTCCGGCGTTGCCGACGAGCCGTTTTCTGCCGTGAAGCCTATGGCCGAAGCGTGGTCGTAGTGAATTGAGCGGAAAATATACTGGTTTTGGGCCGAATATAGGTGTTTGTCCAGTGGTATTACGAATATGTTTTCGTCCGACGACTCGTTGTGTACCAGGAAGTTGTCGGAGTACGAAGCGGAAAGGTCATAGCCGAATCCCTCAAGTGACTGGGCCATCTGGATCACTTTGTCGTAGTGCTCTTCTGAGGCGTAAACAGGTGCATTCAGATACAGTTTCTCAAGAAGGAACAATGCTACCGGAAGGGTGAACCGGCCATAATATTCACCCTGATGCTGGCTCATCACGGCAGGAAGCATTTCAGACACCTCCTCCAGTTCGTCTACTATGAAGAGGAAAACCTCGGCTCGGGGGCTCTGCTTTACTGCAGAAATTGAAATTCCGGGCTCCTTTAACACCGGAACGTTGCCGAACAGGTCCATGATATAGTAATAGAAATAGGCCCTGAGTGCGCGTGCTTCTGCCTGCCATTCTGGATAGTCCTTCAGCTCCCGGATGGCCTCGTTGGAAAGGACGACCATCTTGTATAGATAGTTCCAGGCGTTCTTGATGGGTGCTTCGGAAGTCTCCCAGTTATGCAGGAACAGCCTCTGCCACACTCCGCCGTCGTACCAGTCGCCGCCACGTGTGGGGATAATTGCTTCGTCGGTTGTGAAGGTGTTCAAGTCGTATATGCCGCGGTAGGTGCCGGCTATGCCTTCTCCTTCTGTGGATGAACCTATTTGCCTGTAGAGATTACCCAAAGTGTTCTGATACAGGGCTTTTTCTGAAGTAATGGCTTCTTCGCGAGCAAGGCTGCTTTTGGGATGCTCTTCCAGAAGCGAACATGCGGTAAGAGCTGTAAGGGCCAGTATGATAATAGCTTTTTTCATCTAGAACTGAATGCTTGCAGACATGGAAAAGGAACGGTAAACTGGGTAGGAAATCTTGTCATCAAGGCCGAAGGTGGAACCCGTCACGGAGCTGTTTATCATGGGGGTGAGTCCGCTGTAGCCTGTAATGGTTGCAAGATTGTTGACAGAAAGGGAAAGCCTCAGAGAGCGGACAATCCGCTTTACAGGGATATTCCACCCCGTGGTTATGTAGTCGATGTTAACGTAGTCTCCCCTTTCCAGCCAGTAATCTGTAACTGTTTGGTCTACTATATTTTGAGCGGGGGCATCGGCCGCTACATTGTAATATGGGAGCGAGCCGGTGTTCATGTAAGTGAGGGCGGTGCCGTTGTAAATCTTGTGGCCGAAAGCCCCGTTCACCTGCATGGAAACGTCAAACGCTTTGTAACGGAAGCTGATGTTGGAGCCAAGAAGGGCTTTTGGCGCCGCCTGGCCGCAAATATGGTTAATCCCGTCGGTCTCATAATATCTGGTACCGTCATCGGCCACTTTCAATCCTGTGCAATGAGGCATATAAAAGACACCAAGCGGCTGCCCGACAATTTGATATACAACATCGTTGTGGCCTCCGTGGAAGCCGGCGCCCGTCATGGCGTTCATAGCCTGGATTTCCGGGGCCTCCAGATACTGGCCCTGCCACCATCCAGAGAGGGAGATCAGCCTGTTCTGTTGGAATGCAAGGTTCATGGAAAGGTTCAGCTGGGAATCAGAAGTCCTCATGATATTGGCGCCTAGTCCCACTTCTACGCCGGAGTTTGACATCTTGCCAAGGTTGGCCATCAGTTTGTTATAAGCAAACGGCGGCACGCTCACCTCGTACATGTAAAGCATGTCCCGAGTGATGGAATTGTAGTATTCGGCCGTGAACACCAGCCTGCCTTCTACAAAGGCCGATTCAAGCCCCAGGTTTACCTGCTCCCTCACTTCCCAGCGAAGATCCGGATTTGCGTTGTGCATCTCGCCGAAGGTTACGGCAACGTCACCGCCATAAGGGGCAATCCCCGTCGGCGATACAGTCTGGAGGGAATAATAGGGCGTAAGCGCCCCCTGGTTGCCGGAAAGACCGTATCCGACATTCAGCTTAAGCCGTTGCAGCCACTCCACGCTCTCCATGAAAGGCTCGTTGGATGCAATCCACGAGGCTGATACAGATGGGAACAGCCCCCAGATATGGTTGGCTCCGAAAAGCGAAGCCGCATCTGACCTTAGGGTGCCGGAAATGGAGTAACGGTTGGCGTAAGAGTAGACTGCCTGCCCCATCACGGACAGCATGTTCTGCATCTCCCAGACAGAGCCCGTACCCTCCCACGGCCTTATCGCTCCTGCCTGTATGGCATTGATGCCATAAGCGTTGGTGGAGAAGCCAGTGGTAGTGGCATAGAAACCGCTGGAACTGCTGCCTTGAATCTCGCCCATGAGGTTTGTGGACAACTGGTGCGGCCCACTTTCAAAGACATAAGCAAGGTCAAGATAGCCCCGGTATTCGCTTTGTGAAGTTGTGCTACGGTAGGCTTCGCCGCCGGACCAGATGATGGTTGGGAAGAAGTGACTGTCGTTGATGACATTGTAGCTGTAAGAGGCGAATCCGCTGAGGGTGAGGTTTTTCAACAGCTCGGCCCTTGTCAGGACATGGGCGTTGAAGTGGGCCGTCGCGCCGCCGAAAGTCTTTTCCAGCAGGGAAACAGGATGGTTTATCTGGCTGGCGGTAGGGATTTGTACATAGCTGCCGTCTGGTTCGGCCCCTGCGCGTATCGTGGGGTTGAACGTTGCGGCAGAGTAAAAGAGTTTCTGCATGTCGTGGATGGCATCTTCGTTTTGCAGCGAACCGAAAAGACCAAGGTCTACCTGGAGGAAGCCAAAAGCCTTCTGCCCAACATCCAGTTTCACCGAATAATTCTGGATATTCTGATTTCTTACCACGGACCGGTGGTCAAGGACGACAACGGAAGCCCTGTAATTGCTGTTATCTGAACCACCGCCAAAAGCGATGTGATGGTTCTGTACAAAACCTGTCCGGAGAATGGACGACACCATGTCCGAGTCGAAACCGTCGTCCCTGAATGTATATCCATGATTTATGTTCCAACGCCTGAAGCCATCGGCAGAAAGCATTTTCAGATTCCTGTACACAGTTTCAGCACCCGCGGTTCCGTCGTAGCTTATGCTGAAATCTCCACCCTGCCCCCTTGTGGTGAGGACCTGAATTACGCCGGATGCACCCCTGGAACCGTATGGGGCGGTCTCCGATGCATCCTTGAGGACGGTGAAACTCTCTATGTCGCCGGGATACAGGGAACTAAGGGTGGCCAGGTCCGACATCACTCCGTCTATCACCACCAGAGGATCGTTGCCGCCGGTAAGCGATGTGGTTCCCCTGACCCGGACGGCGCTTAGCATGGCCGACTGGTTGGCTCCCGACACCGTTACGCCCGCCGCCTGGCCCTGCAAGGCGCCCAAGCCGCTTGTAACAAGGCCCTTGTTCATCTGTTCCTTATCTACGGTATGGAAAGTGCTTAAGGTATCGTTCTGTGCCGCTGCTGCCCAGCTGGACAATAATAAAGCAGCCGCGAGACATATTTTAAGACGCATAGTTATCAGTGTTAATAACTACAAATATACAGTTCAAACGAAAAAGTCCCTACTCCTGGAAAGAATATCCGAATCCGGCGCGGGAGGTCAGGCTTTCAGCATAAGGGCCGATCTTCTTGCGGATGCGGGTGATGTTCACATCCACAGTGCGGGGTGTGACAATTACATCGTTGGGCCATACTTCAGATAGCAGCTGCTCCCGCGAGAACATCTTCCCCCGGTTTTCCAGGAAGAGTTTCAGCAGTTCGTATTCGGTTTTTGTGAAGGGTATCACATCTCCGTCTATGGTCACCTTCTTGGCGTCGGTGTCTATCTGTATTCCGCGGAAGCGGATACCGTTGCGCACGGCGCCCAGGCGGGCTTCCACCACATTGATGATATAATCGCCCGTTTTTTCGCACTCGACGATAAGGTCGGCAAACACGGTTCCAATGTCGTAACCGTACATATGGGCGTCCAGATTGTCGATATTCTGCTGTTTGAGGGCATTGCGGCAGGCATTGATACTGTGCTCTATCTCTTCTGATACGGCAAGGCTGAAGTTCTCCCTGCGTCCGGCAAGCAGGGCATTCATCCGCGTCAGGGCGTCATCTACCAAAGAGAACATCTTCTGCATGCCATCTTCCTGCAGCTCTGTAAAGATGATTTTATTGCTCCGCTTGCGCTTTATGATGCGGGCCAGGTTGAAACAGCTGTCGCCAACCGACTCCAGCTCCCCTATCTGACGGAGCATCGCCCGTATCTTCTCCTTGGTGTCATCGGAGAGGTGTGCCGATCCCAGATCGCTCAGATAGCGCCCGATTTCGTTCTCCATACGGTCGCTCCCCTCCTCGCCCTTCTGGATGCGTTCGAACAGTCTGGTGAAGGCCTGTTCGTCCGTCGTGGCATACAGTTCACGGACCAGGGCAAACATATGCTGAGTATTCTCGCCAAACACCGTAATCTCTTTCTGCGCCTGCAGCACGGATATTTCTGGCGTCTTCATGATACCGCCACGTATGTACTGCATGCGGAAGGCATCCTCTTCTTCGCTCTTAAGCGGCTGTATAATCTTGCAGACAAGCTTCTCCAGTTGCGGAATGAACCAGATGAGGATAGCTGTGTTTATCACATTGAAACAGGTGTGGAAGGTCGCCAGTGCAAAGGAGAGATGTGTGGAATTCTGCTCCGGGGCAGTCGGATCAAGGCCCACAATCCCGCACACCATCCGCACAAACGGGAAGAACAGGAGAAGCACCCAGATGACGCCGAATACGTTGAAAAGCAGGTGGGCGAAGGCGGTCCGGCGGGCCTGCGTGTTTGCGCTCATGGCTGCCAGGTTGGCGGTGACCGTGGTGCCGATGTTTTCTCCCATGACCAGGGCGATTCCCTGATAGATGGAGATTGCCCCCGTGGCGCAGAGGACCATAGTAATTGCTATCAGCGCGGCGGAACTCTGGACGATGGCGGTAAGAACGGTACCGATAAGCAGGAACAGCAGTATCGTGCCGTAATTTGTCTGGAAGCTGGAGAAGAATTCCACGACGGCGGGCTTGCTGGCCAGGTCCATCTCCACCCCCGTTGCCTTAAGCATCCCCAACGCAAACAGCAGGAAACTGAGTCCGAAGAGGAAGTCGCCAAAGTACCGGTGCCGCCCCACCTGGATAAAGATGATGCCGAGAATGAACGCCGGCCACACAACATTGACAATGTTGAAAGAAAACCCCGCCGACATGATCCAGGCGCTCATCGTGGTGCCGATGTTGGCGCCCATGATTACAGATATGGCCTGCGACAGCGTCAGGAGTGCGGCGTTTACAAAGGATACCGTCATCACTGTGGTTGCGGCAGAAGACTGGACGGCGACAGTAACCAGGGCTCCGGTGGCGACGCCGGAGAAGCGGTTGGTTGTCATGGCGCCCAACAAGTGACGGAGCTGCGGACCTGCCATCTTCTGCAGGGCCTCGCTCATCGTCTTCATGCCGAATATCAAAAGGGCGATTGAGCCAAGGAGTTTTAATGCAATAAGCATAATAAAAGTGATTATTGTTCGAATTTAAACAATAACGACGGTTTTCTCAAGAGATAAATCCATTGTAACAGAATTTTAACGCCCGGATTCTTTCACATACCGCTCCATGAATCCGGCCCGGTAAGTGTCGCCCACTGGGAGAGAGCGTCCGTTGTCCAGAATCACGGAAGATTTGCCGGCGGCAGTGATGCGGGTAATGTCGGCCACGTAGGACTTGTGTATGCGCACGAAACGGTCTGTGGGCAGTTCCTGCAGGATTTGTTTAAACGACGACAGGACGACAAGCGGCGATTGGGATGAGGCGAGAAAGATTTTCATATATGGCCCGACGCTCTCCAGGTAACATATATCGGACACCTTCACCGGCACAATCTTGTAATCCGACTTGAAATAGACCAGTTTCTCCTGCTGCTGGCCATTGGAAGCACGCATTTTCAACGCCTCGCGGACCCTGTCGACGGCACGGGAAAAATCGTCGAAGGTAAAGGGCTTGAGCAGGTAATCCACGGCGCCCACCTTGAAGGCGTCCACGGCATAATCTGCGAAAGCCGTGGTGAAAACCACCAGCGGCGGATTCTCCAGAGAGGCTACGAAGTCCATTCCGGACTGAAGCGGCATATTGATATCGGCAAAGATGACATCCACTTTGTCCAGGAATGTCCGTGCCTGCTCTGTATCGGTGCAGGCGGCAGCAATCTCCAAATCCGGAATCTTTGCTGCAAACACCCCCAGCAGCCTGAGTGCCAGAGGCTCGTCGTCCATTGCAAGGGCGCGGATCATAGCACACCTCCTTCAGCAATGGCCGGGATTGACATCAGCACATTATACACGCCATCTTCGGCTCCGCATTTCAGGGTGAAATCCTTGTTATATATCAGCGCCAGACGGCTCTGCACATTGCTTATACCTACGCCGCCGTCCACAGTCTCTTCCCGGATGTTCTGCGCTTCCAACGTGTTGGAGCAGCGGAAAACCACCCGGCCATCTTCTTCCCGGACGGATATCCGGATGAACGACCCCGGCTTGGACTTGCTCCCGTGCTTGAAAGCATTCTCCACGAATGACATCATCGACAGCGCCGGAACCATGGCATCCCCTCCTCTTTCTGGGCTCTCAAATGAGATTTCTACCGTTTCGGGCCACTGTAACCTCATAAGAGACACAAAGTGGCTGATAAACTGTAACTCCCTTTCCAGAGGAATCAATGCCGTATGTCCCTCGCTCAGCACCATCCGCATCAGTTTGGAGAATTCGCTGATACACTCCGTCGCTTTCTCCGGCTCCGTGAGCACCAGCGCCTGTATGTTGTTCAGGGTGTTCATAAAGAAGTGAGGATTGATCTGATAGCGAAGGAATTCCATCTGCTGCGCCAGGCTCACCGCACGCAGTTCCTGAACCTTTCGTTCGTTTTCTGCAGAGAGAACCATAGCTTTGATGCCCAGGTTGACCAGTATGAGCAGGATCCCGATAACGACCTTCATCACCTCCGGGGAAAAGGGCCGCTGAACACCGGGCGGTGCTTCCACCGCGCCGTTGGCTCCGGCCGGAGGGCCGATGATGGTGGCCAGGATATAAAAGGCGAATGCCACGAAAACGGTTGTGCTCAAAGTGAAATACAGCCAATATTTCTTTTTGAAAAACAGCGGTGCAAGCAGGAAATTGTGGATGCAGAAAAGGATGAGGTACGGCAGGATTTCCAGCCAGTTAAGCAGGACGACCGTCAAACTGAAACCGTTCTCGCGGCCGATGACATACTGGAATAGATACATCAACGGGACAGCGGCGAATACCACGATCCAAAAAAGGGCGAACCCTTTGATTTCCATTCTTGATTCCCGTGTCATCATATGCAAAATTAGCATTTTTTTCCGCTGGGTGCGAGTCGTTCGTTTAAAAAACCGCCCGTTCGTTCAAAAACGCACGGCTTAGTGCAAATTCGGCCCCGTTTCTGCTTATTTTTGTATTAGAAAAATCAAAACATATTATTATGTGCAAGAAATACCTGTCACTTATCCCGGCATTGGCCCTGGTGCTGATGACTGCAGGATGCATGGCCGATGAGATATTCACGACCGACGAGGCTTTTCCCTCCGGCGACAGTTCTTCCACCCTTGCCGACCCCGGCCTTGCATGGAGCGAATCGGCCTTTGAGGCCACCATCGGCGAGCAAAACTGCTTTCCAACCCTTAGCAACAGCCACAATTTGAGCATAAGCTACTCTTCATCTCAAAACTTAGTTGCTACGATAGATGAAGAGGGTAATATCACTCTTCTTTCGGCCGGCACCACCGCCATCATGGCTACCTCCGGCGCCACGGATACCTATGCCTCCGGGAGCGCTTCATACGCCCTTACAGTGGTAAAGGGCAGCGGCGCCATCGACTGGAATGCAAACAGTTGCACAGTGAATATCGGCGAGCTGACCCACACCTTCCCTACGCTCTACAACCCCGGAAACCAAACAGTAAGTTACACTTCCAGCAACGAGAGCGTGGCCACCATAAGCAGCGACGGAACCGTTACCCTGGTTGCCGAAGGGAGCACTACCATCACGGCCTCAGCCGAGGCGAATGATGCCTACGAGGCTGCCAGCGTCTCCTACGACCTTATCGTAGAAGGGGATCTTGCCGCGGCGGGCCTTATCTGGAGCGAATCCAGCTACACGGCTTCTCTGGCATACGATGGCAACAGTTTCCCTACCCTGTCCAATCCCAACTCACTTGACGTGAGCTTCTTTTCTTCAGACGAGAGCATCGCCACCATAGACGGTAGCGGAAACATCACACTGGTTTCGGCCGGAACGACATCCATCATCGCCAGCTCCGAAGCCAATGACACTTACGCCTCGGGCAGCGCCTCCTTCACACTGAAAGTGGTGAAAAACACAGTCACCCTTGGTTGGAGCGAGTCCACCTTCAGCGTCGTGCTGGAAGATGGTTCATCAACCTGGCCCACACTCGGCATCAACCCGTCCGATGCGGGAATCACAGTCAGCTACAGCTCCTCCAACACCTCGGTAGCCACCATCGATGCCGCCGGGAACATCACCCTCGCGGGAGCCGGAACCACCACCATATCCGCTATCTTCGAGGGCAACACCTGTTACAAGGCTGCTTCTGCCTGCTATACGCTTACAGTGACAAGCAGCGCCGATGACGGAGCGGTGACCACCGTCTTTGACCCGGCGGGCGGCGGAACATCTGACGATGATATCTCCAACACGACCTTTACGCGCCTGGTGACAGTTACCTACTCTTCGGGCGGGGCCAGCGTGAGCGGATACAGCGCCGTGGCCGGCGTGATGAACGTGGGCGTAAGCGGAAACCAGGTCACCATCACCTACACCGGCAGCGAGAATGTGGCGTACAAGCTCACCGGCACAGCCTCCAACGGTTTTTTCAAGCTCTATAGTTCCAAGAAACAGGCCTTGTGGCTCAGCGACCTAAGTCTTACCTGCACCAGCGGCGCGGCCATCAACAACCAGAGCGGCAAGCGCACCTTCGTTTATGTCGATGGCACCAATACCATAGCCGACGGCTCCTCTGCCGGCTATTCCACTACGGGCGACGAAGATATGAAGGGCGTCCTCTTCTCCGAGGGGCAGCTGATCTTCAGCGGCAGCGGCAGCCTCAAAGTTACGGCGAACAATGCCAAGGGCAAGTCCGGCATTGTATCGGATGACTATGTGCGTATGCTGGGCACACCCTCCATAACCGTTACGGCTGGAAGCGGTGCAGGACACGGCATCAAGTCCAACGACTACGTGCAGATCGGCGCAGGTACGCTCAATATCAGTACCGCGGCGGCCATGAAAAAGGGTATCACCTCCGATGACTACGTCCTTGTAGAAGGCGGCGCCACCACCATCAAGGTCACCGGCGGCGTAGCCTACGACAGCGAAGATGGGGAATACACCGGCACGGCAGGCATCAAGGCCGATAACTACTTTGCAATGACCGGCGGCTCCGTGACAATTACCAACAGCGGTACGGGCGGCAAGGGCATCCGGGCCGGAAGCTACGACTACGATGCCACAAACCACACAGTGGCCGACACCTATATCAGCGGTGGAACGCTCACCATTACCACCACCGGCAGCGAATCAAATGATGTCTCCTCCAAGGGGATGAAGATAGGCTGGGTTACCAAAAACGGCAGCGGCGACCGTGCCAAGGTCACCGGATATGCCGGCAATCTGAAAATCAGCGGCGGTAAAGTTATCGTTAATGCCTCCAAAAGTGAGGGCATCGAGGCCAAGGGAGACATCGTCATTTCCGGTGGCGAGGTATATGTAAGCTCCACCGGCGACGATGCCATCAACAGTCAGGCAGAATTCGATGTTACCGGGGGCTATGTGTATGCATATTCCAGCGCCAACGACGCCATGGACGCCAACCACGACATGAAACTCTCCGGCGGTTACATATTCGCCGTCACCACCAAGGGTACCCCGGAAGTTGCCCTGGACGCCAACACAGAGGAGAAATACAAGCTCTATATCACCGGAGCCACAGTGGTGGCCTACGGCGGCCTGGAAAGCGGCTATTCCTCTTCCAACACCGTCTACACGCTATCCGGTACGGCTAACTCCTGGAACGCCCTGTATGACGGCAGCTCCTTTATCGCGGCCTTCAAGGCCCCTTCTGGCCTGAGTTCCTTCGCCGTTACAGCCCCCTCCCTCAAGAGCGGCTACAAGGGCGTCACGGTAAGCGGAACCACCTACAGCAACGGCATCTGGGCCACGAGCGGCATTTCCGGCGGAACATCCGTTTCGCTGAGCACCTACAGCGGAGGAGGCAGTGGCCCCGGTGGCGGCTACCCCGGTGGCCCCGGCGGAGGTGGATTTCCCTGGTAATCCCATAATAACGACAGAACCATGAAACGAATCATTATCCTTATAACTATGGCCCTGGCTCCGGTATTTGCCGCGTCTGCCCAGGACGCTACCCCCAGAATCAACAAGAAGAATCTGGTAGTCAAAGAATGGAATACCAACGCCAAAGGGGTCGCAAAGACGCTCGACCACGTGACAACCTACTCTGCCGAGGGTAAGAAGACAGAGGAGATCGAGTACGACAACGCCGGCAAGCAGAAATGGCGCAAGCGCTACGAATGGGGGGCTAACGGCAAGCAGACCCGCGAACTGGTCTATGACGAGCGGAACCGGCTGGTAAACTACAAGACCTTCGAATACAACGAATTCGGAAAGAAAAAGGCGCAGTATACCTACGACGCCAAAGGAAAGCTCATCGGCACCAAAATCTTTGAATATATAGCACAAGATGAATGACATGTCTGTCACCAAAGCCAAAATCCTGGAGAAATTCGCCCCCATCACGCTGGAAGAGATGGAGGGGGTGAAACTTCTCAACCGCATAGACACCAAGTACCTTACCGACGAGGCCACTCTTGGCAAGATACTCTCCGATGCCGCTGCGGCAGGTTACCGGGCGTTGGTGGCAGAGGGGGTGAAGATAAGCCCATACAACTCGGTGTACTTTGATACTCCGCAGCTTAAGATGTTCCTGGATCACCACAACAGAAGGCTGGTGAGACAGAAAGTGAGGACACGCATATATGTAAATTCCGGAGAAGCATTTCTGGAGATAAAGCGCAAGAACAACCACGGCCGGACGAAGAAAAAGAGAATCGGCATAAACGAGAATGAGATTATGGCGTTCGCTTCAAATACTTCTGCCTGTGAGTATCTGGCAAAACATTCCTGGTTCACTGCAGAGGATATTAAACCTGTGCTCTCCACGGCATTTGAGAGGATTACGCTGGTGAATCCTGCACAGACGGAACGGCTTACCATCGACACCCGGTTGCATTTCAAGAACTACCGTACCGGAATGACCACCTCTCTGGAAGACGCCGTCATCATAGAACTCAAGCAGGACGGCCACGCCGCCAGCCAGATGAAAACATCCTGCTGGATAACCGGGTAAAGCCCGTTCGCATCAGCAAATACTGCATAGCGGTGACTCTTACGGACCCTTCAGTCAAAAGCAACCGCTTCAAGGTAAAGGTCCGCACCATAGAAAAGACAATTAACAAAAAGATTCAAGTGATATGATTACAGCCCAGGATTTCGGCGAATATACCCTTGCCGACGACAGCATCATCGATGTACAGACCATCACCGATGCCATGATGACCACCACCCAGTCCCTGACGGAGCTGGCCATCCGTTTCTTCGTGAACCTTGCAGTGTGCTGGATTCTGGTCCAGTTCTTCTACTACCGGAAGAGCCGCCGCCGCGACTATTACTTCACCTTCATGGTCTTCTCCACGGCCATGCTCATGCTGCTGTACATCATGGGCAACGTTGAGGTGGGCGTAGGCCTTACCCTGGGTCTGTTCGCCATCTTCGGGGTCATCCGCTACCGTACGGAGACGGTCCCCATACGGGAGATGACCTATCTGTTTGTCATCATCGCACTGGCTGCCGTCAATGGTCTGGCTCCCGTGTATAAACTTGTAGAAGCTACATCGGCCCATCCGCACTATGCACTCTCCGGAGGGACGGTGGGCATCATGGTGCTCTCCAATCTGTTGGTGATTGCGCTTGTGTGGGTTCTGGAAAGCGGGAAGATGCTCAAACATACATCGGCCAAGCTGGTTCTCTACGACCGCATCGACCTGATTGTACCCGAGCGTCGCAAGGAACTTGTCGCCGACCTGGAAAAACGCATCGGCCTCAAGGTAGAAGGCGTTGAAGTAGGCCACGTCGATTTTCTCAAGGACGCCGCTTTCATCAAGGTGTACTACACTCTGGAAGATGGCAATACTGGCTCCATAGACAGCCTGACCAAGGCAAAGAACTTTGTTGGATAAAGGAGGAAAGGTTATGAAACACAATCGATTACTGCTTATCCTTGCGTTGGTGGTCTCTACCGCGGGCATTGCCCGGGCTCAAGGGAGTGTAAATGCGATGGAAAACGATTTCGGCGGGCGTTTTAGCGTCACGGCCGACAAGAAGATCGTAAAAGGTGTCCATCTTTTTGCAGAAGGAGAAGTCCGCATGAGTGACAACTTCTCATCGCTGGGCCGCTACCAGGCCGGGATGGGAGTCACCTGGAAGATAACGGATGTTTTCAAAGTCGGTACCGGATACACATTCATCCAGAAGCAGAATTCAGAAGGTACATGGAAACCCCGTCACCGGGTCTATCTGGACGGAGCTGTCAACCTTAAGGCTGGCTATTGGCGATTCTCCATAAAGGAGCGCTTGCAGCTTACGCATCGGGAGGTGAACAACGCCTACCAGAACAATCCCAACTCGCTCGCGCTCAAGAGCCGCTTCAAGATTGCCTACAAGGGTCTTCAGGATGTGACGCCCTATGGCTATATCGAACTGCGCAACGTATTCAACGACCCCTCTGTCAAAGCTACTTGGAGCACCACCAGCCTTACCTACGCCGAATATTCCTTCGGCGGCTACAACGACGCCTACATCAACCGCGTCCGCGGCTCTCTGGGCGCTGAATGGAAACTCTCCAAAAAGCACGCCCTGGACTTCTTCCTGCTCACGGATTATAACTACGACAAGAACATCGACACCGACGCCGCCGGCACCACCCTCAAATCCCTGACCTGGGACCAGGGCATCAATCTAAGTCTTGGGGTCGGCTATAAGTTCGCCTTATAAGCAAATATATTATTTTTGCATTCGATTTACTTAAAAACCGGCCCTAGTGAACAGTGCGATTGCAGCCTTGATAGGCATGACCCTTGCCATAGTGCTTATTGTGCGCAAGGTGCAGCCGGTGTTCGCACTGTTTCTGGGTGCGCTTGCCGGCGGTCTTCTGGCCGGATGGGGCATGGTGCGCACCGTGGCGGAGATGATTGCAGGGGTCAAGGAGATCGTTCCTGCCATCGTTAGGATATTGGCTGCAGGCGTGCTTTCCGGGATGCTGGTGGTAACAGGCGCCGCAGAGTCGATAGCTGCGGCCATTGTCGGTAAGCTTGGCGCCCGGCGGGTCTATCTGGCCCTGGCGCTGTCGGCAATGCTGCTTTGCGCCACCGGCGTCTTTATAGATGTCGCCGTTATAACGATTGCCCCCATCGCACTTATGATAGGCAACCGGATTGGCGCCCCCCTGCCCCGGCTTATGATTGCGATGATTGGCGGCGGCAAGTGCGGCAACATAATCTCCCCCAACCCGAATACCATTATTGCGGCAGAGAACTTTGGCGCGCCGCTGCAAAGCGTGATGCTGGCCAACGTGCTGCCCGCCCTCATCGGCCTGGCTGTTACGGTATTTGTTGTGATACCGTTGATGCCGGGTGGCAGGATTGCCGCGCCTGCAGGAAGCGTCTGCCAGGAAGAGTCTCAGACCAAAGACCTTCCGTCGTTTATGGGCAGTATCGCCGGACCGCTGCTGGCAGTGGCGTTACTGGCACTGCGGCCGCTCTTTGGCATTGTAATCGACCCGATGGTTGCACTTCCCGCCGGAGGAGTGTTTGGCCTGATAACGACCCGCCGCCTAAGACTTACCGGCAAAAGTCTTCAATATGGTCTGGAGAAGATGTCTACAGTTGCCGTGCTGCTGGTTGGGACCGGAGCCATTGCGGGCATAATAAAGGCATCGTCCATCACGACGGTTATTGTCTCCGCCCTTGGCGGATGGAGCGGTGGCGGAGAGTTGCTCGCCCCCATAGCAGGCATTCTGATGTGTGCTGCAACCGCATCCACAACCGCCGGAGCTACTATTGCATCGGCATCGTTTGCAGGGGCTATTCTCGCCTCCGGGGTGAATCCTGTCTGGGCGGCGGCAATGGTGAATTCCGGGGCGACGGTGTTGGATCACCTCCCCCACGGTTCATTTTTCAATGCCACCGGCGGTTGTGTAGCAATGACCGTATCGGAGCGGATGCGACTGATTCCGTTTGAAACGATTGTGGGGTTGTCGCTAGCCCTGTCCAGCTTTCTGGCCCAGATTATCTTTTGAGTTCCCGTTCGCCAAGCAGTTCGCGCGCCAGCAGCGGATAGTTGGTGGTGATGCAATCTACGCCCAGGTCTATCATCGCTTGCATATCCTCTTTCGCATCTACGGTCCAGACATTCACGCTCATTCCCAGCTCGTGCGCGCGGGCTATCCATTCCGGGTGTGAGTAAAACATGTGGTATTCATAGTCGATACCGTTGATGCCTGCGGCATGAACCTCATCGGGAGTCAGGTAGAACTCATCGTCGGCCAGGAACTGATTGGTGAATCCGGGACATTTTTCTGCAATCCTCTTGCAGATATTCAGGCTGAAGGAGATGAACATCACCTTGTCAGGGTCGTACATGCAATGTTCTTTTAGCGTCTCTATGGTTTTGTCTACCAGCAGGTTCTCTTTTTCTTCAGAGGGGTTGGGCTTGATTTCGTATACCAGCATGGCGCCGCCCTTTGCCCCCTGCTCCAGGTACTGGCCAACGGTAGAGGGGTGCTCGCCATTCTTATGCACCATCACCAGGAAAGAATCGATGGGTGTGTCGTGGATATTGAGCCCGCCAAGGTCTGCGTTGTGGTTTACCAGCAGCTGGTCGTCGCCGGTTATGTGGACGTCAAACTCGCTCCCCCAGAAGCCGTTTTCCTGAGCCTGGGCAAGCGATGCAATTGTGTTCTCCATATAGCCGGCCTGTTCGCAGGTCCAGAATCCGCGGTGGGCGGTGATGGCAATCTTGTGTGTCTTTCCGGTGCAGCCCGCGAGCAGCAGGGCCGCCATAATTGTGATGTAAGAGAGTCTTTTCATGGGATGGTTATTTTTTTTCAAAGATAAAAAATATTAAATTAGTAGTCGGATTCAATCCATTTTTTATGATACGCTTCGACAGTGACTATATGGAAGGCGCCCACCCCAGGATTATGGAACGCCTCGCACAGACCAACCTTGAACAGACTCCCGGTTACGGAACCGACCCATATTGCGAAAACGCACGTGCCCTGATAAAGGCAGAACTCGGTAACCACTTTGCCGATATCCATTTTCTGATGGGCGGCACCCAGACCAACGCCACGTTGATTGGCGCCCTGTTGCGTGGATCAGAGGCGGTGATTGCTGTACAAAGCGCCCACATCGGTGTGCACGAGGCCGGTGCCATAGAGGCCACCGGGCACAAGGTAATCACCCTGCCGTCTGAAAATGGCAAGTTGTGCGCCTCAGCGCTTGAAGATTATCTTACGGAGTTTTTCAAAGACGATACCTGGCGGCATATGGCAATCCCGGCGCTGGTATATCTCTCCTTCCCCACCGAATTGGGGACGATATATACCCTGAAAGAACTTGAGGCGATAGCCTCTGTATGCAAGCGCTACTCCCTCAAATTATATATAGACGGAGCCCGGCTGGCCTATGGCCTGGCGGCAAAGGGCAACGATGTCACGCTCAAGGACCTCGCGCGCCTGTGCGACGCATTCTATATCGGCGGCACCAAGGTCGGGACGTTGTTTGGCGAGGCCCTTGTGCTCAAGAGCCGCAGCCTGATACCAAATTTCTTCAGTTATATAAAACGTAGCGGCGCCATGCTGGCCAAAGGGCGGCTGCTTGGCGTCCAGTTTGAGACGATGTTTACCGACGGGCTCTATCTTGAGTGCGGCCGCATCGGTGTCCAGATGGCGATGGAACTTAAAGCAGCCTTTGTAGCTGCCGGCTTTGCTCCGGTGATAGATTCCCCCACCAACCAGCAGTTCTTTGAGCTGCCCAACACACTTATAGACAAGCTTAAAGAGCACGCTTCGTTTGAGTATTGGGGAGCCCGCGGCAAAGAATCATCTACCGTGCGCTTTGTGACCGGCTGGGCCACTACAAAAGAGAGTATTTCAGAACTGAAATCGCTTTTGGCTACTGCCTGAGTTCTTTGCCGGTAAGCATCTCGCGTACTGTCAGCGGGACGTTGGTGGTTATGGCGTCGGGTGCCATGTCAATCACCTTCTGGATATCCTCCGGATTGTCTACAGTCCAGATGTTGAGGCTCATGCCGTGGCTGCGGGCGTGCCCGATCCACTCCGGATGCTGGTAAAAGAAGCTGTAGTGGTAATCCACGCCGTTAATCCCCATCTCAAACAGATCGTCAGGGTCGATATCGCCAGCCAGGTACTGGTTGTCAAATTCGGGGCATTTCTCTGCGATACGTTTGCACATGTTAAGGCTGAACGATATGAACATCACCCGGTCCGGAGAGAATAACCCGTGCGCCTTGAGCGCCTCTATCGCCCTGTCTACAAAGATATCCTCACGCTCCTTTTCCGGGTGAGGCTTAAGTTCAAACACCAGTTTGGTGGTGGGGCACTTGCCGGCCTGTGTGAGGAATTCATCTATCGTGGCGGGATGCCAGCCGTTCGGATAAGTTATCGCAGTGAGGCTGTCAATCGGGCTGGTGTGGATGTCCACTCCAAAAATATCGTTGTTATGGAAAACCAGCAGGCCGTCGTCGGCAGTTATGTGGACGTCAAATTCGCTGCCCCAGAAACCATTCTCCTGTGCCTGGGCAAGGGCGGCCACGGTGTTGCCGATATGGTGCGCCTGGTCGCAGTCCCAGTATCCCTGGTGTGCAACAATGGCAATCTTGTGCTCTTTCGCAGTGCAGCCGGCCGCGATTGCAGCCGCAATAAGAATCATCAGAAAACAAAACCTCTTCATATAAATTATCTTTTTTGCGAAGGTAGCAAACTATTGTCACTTAAAGTAATTTTTAACTAAATTAGCGCCTTAAACTTTGATTTTTCTAATCATTTAAGATATGTCAAACGTCAAATTCTATCGTCCGGAGCACCAGGTGCCCCTTGAGATGCACAAAGTGCGTATTGTTCAGAAACTTTATCTGCTTCCCGTAGAGGAGCGTCAGAAGAAAATGGAGGAGGCAGGCAACAATACCTTCCTGCTGCACAACAAGGATATCTATATGGATATGCTCACCGACTCTGGCGTGAATGCGATGAGTGACAACCAGCAGGCTGCGATGTTCCAGGCCGACGATGCCTACGCCGGCAGCGAGACATTCTACCGCCTCAAGAAAGCCATCAAGGAGACGATGTGACTCAACGACATGCTCCCCGCCCATCAGGGTCGTGCCTGCGAGAATATCATCGCAGAGGCGTTTTGCCGTCCCGGTGACCTGGTGCCCATGAACTTCCACTTTACAACCGCAAAGGCCCACATCACCCGCGTGGGGGCCGATGTGGTGGAGCTAGTGGCTGCCAAAGGTCTGGATGCCAACAACCTGGATCCCTTCAAGGGAGACTTTGACATCCCCCGCACCAAACAGTTTATCAAAGACCACCGCGAGCAGATACAGTGGCTACGTATAGAGACCGGTACCAACCTTATCGGCGGTCAGCCCATCAGCGCCCACAATATCAAGGAGGTGGCAGAAATCTGCCGCCAGGAGGGCATCATCAGTGTTCTGGATGCATCCCTTCTGCAGGATAACCTGCATTTTATCAAGACCCGCGAAGAGGGTTATAAAGACAAGAGCATAAAAGAGATCATGTTCGAGATCTGCGGTTGCGTGGATATAGTATATTTCTCTGCCCGCAAGCTCGGTTTTGCCCGCGGCGGCTGCATCTGCTCCAACAACGAGAAGCTGATGCTTCGCATGAAGGAGTACGTCCCCCTGTACGAGGGCTTCCTCACATACGGTGGTATGGAGGTGCGCTCTATGGAGGCTATCGCAGTTGGTCTGTACGAGACATTGGACGAGGAATACATCAACCAGGGGCCCATGTTTATCGAGCATCTGGTCAACGAGCTGCACTCGTATGGGGTGCCGGTTGTCCGCCCTGCCGGCGGCCTGGGCGTCCATCTTAATGCAAGCGAATTCTTCCCAGACATGCCTCACGGAGAGTATCCGGCAGGTGCTCTGGGAGCAGCAATGTATATAGCAGGCGGTATCCGCGGTATGGAACGCGGTACCATAAGCGAGCAGCGCGAACGCGACGGCAGCGAGCGTTATGCCCCGCTGGAGCTTCTCCGGCTTGCCGTGCCGCGCCGCGTGTTCACCCTCTCCCAGCTGGAGTATGTGGCCGACCGCGTGAAGTGGGTTTGGGACAACCGCGAGCTTATTGGCGGTCTCCGCTTTGTAGAGGAGCCCTCTGTGCTGCGCTTCTTCTTTGGCCGTCTGGAGCCGGTAAGCGACTGGCAGCAGAAGCTTGTGAAGAAGTTCCGTGCAGACTTCGGCGACAGCCTGTAGTATGATAGGCACCATTGTAAATACCGGCACCATAATAGTTGGTGCCATCCTGGGGTCGTTGCTGCACCGCGGTGTCAAAGAGAAATACCGCGAGGCGGTTTATACGGCCCTGGGCCTTGTGTGCCTGGGTATCGGCCTCAACGCAACCATCTCCAACCTCGCCAAGAGCGAATTCCCAGTACTGTTTGTGATAGCGATGGCGCTGGGCAGCGTGGTTGGTACTGCGCTGGATATAGACGGCCGCTTCCACCGCCTGGTAGACAAGATTAAAAAGCGCGGGGAGAAAGAGACGGCAGCTGCCGCAGAGCCGGCAACTCAGGCTCTCCAGGCCCGTCCCGGGGCATCGCTTGCCGACGGCCTTGCCACCGCCTGTCTGCTCTATTGCATAGGGCCGCTATCTATGCTTGGCCCGGTATTCAGCGCGCTGCAGGGCGATAACACCTTCCTGTTTACCAATGCCACACTGGATCTGGTATCGTCGTTTATATTTGCTTCGACCTTTGGTATCGGGATGGTGCTGGCGGCTCCGGTGCTGTTCTGCTGGCAGGGGCTGTTCTACCTGGTGGCAAAGATATCCAGCACAGCGATAAGCGATGCCCTTATGGGCGAACTGCTTATTGTGGGCGGACTGCTTATAGTTTCTTCTGGTCTATCGCTGCTTAAGATCACCGACAAAAAAACGCTCAACATGCTCCCCGCCCTGCTTGTTCCGGTAATCTGGTTCATTATCAAGTGGGCCCTTCACTGATTTTTTAAATTATTTTGCCAAGAGTCTTGCTTAATAACGAAACTTTTTCATTAAATTTGTGAACAATCAGTTAATCGATTTACTTGTTTAAAAATATCTACTTTTTCACTACTAACTACTTTTTTATGAAAAAACATTTTCTATTGCTGTTAGGCGTGCTGTTTATCGCAGCATCCTGCGTCGATCTTACCGAGATCAACGAGAAGATCGCAAACCTTGAGAACAGGTTGAGCGCTGTAGAGCAGACCGCTTCTACAGTAAGCGGCATCTCTGCTGCTGTACAGGCTCTCCAGGACAAGGTGTACGTGGAGACTGTTACCTTTACAGATGAAGGCTGTGTCATCAAATTCACCGATGGCCGCCAGGCTACCATCACAAATGGTAAAGATGGTTCAACCCCTACAATCGGTGTTAAAGACGTTGACGGCGTACTCTGCTGGACTGTAAACAATGTTGTTTTAAAGGACGAGACAGGCGCTCCCGTTCCCGCAACTGTCAAGGCTCCCGAGTTCAAGTTCGACAACAACAAGTGGTGGTATCGCTTTGGTCCCACAGACTCATGGAAAGACTGTGGCGAGAAGACCGGTCCCGAACCCACTGTTTATGAGACCGACGAGTATGTCATCATCTCCATCGGCGACGAAGAAGTTGCTATCCAGAAGGCAGCCCTCTCTCCCGCTATCGAGAAGATCAACGTCAAGCTGGTTCCCAGAAAGAACCTCTTCATCCCTGTAGGCCAAACTGCTGACCTCACCGAATTCTTTGATGTAGAGCCTGCAGAAGCTCTGAAGACCATGGTGGATTACACTTATACACCGGGCGCATTCACTATCGACAAGATGGGTAAGGTTACCGTTACCGGCAACACCGTTGCAGTTAACCAGGATAACTACGTAGCTGTCAAGATTTCTGCAAAGAAGAATCCTGCTGTTACTGCTACCATTAACATCCGTGCTTGCGAAGCTCCTAACAACTCTGAGATTGAAAGCACCTCCGGCGTGCCTATGGCAAAGAGGATTTATCTGTACAAAACGGGTCTTGACGATTTCAATGCCCTGGCAAGCCTTGGCGGTGCTGGCGCATACAACCCTGTTAACCGCTGCCTCGGTGGTCTGATGGGTGCCGGTGGCCTGTTGAATATGTACTTCACTGTCAGCCCTGTTGGCGGTATCTCACTCGCAAATGGACACCTGCACTTCAGCTATTATATCAGCAGCCTTGAGAAACTCAATCCCGACTCAGGCCAGGTAGAGCTTTGCTCCGGTGGTGCAGACAGCCAGGAGCGCAACTGGTCCACCACCTTCCTCAAAGATGCTAAGGTTGGCTGGAACGAGGTTGACCTTGCCCTGAGCGAGGCTGGTACAACCGGTGGCGATCTGAACCCTGCTGCTATCAAGTGGTTCCGTATGTATGTCCCCACTTCTGCCGTACATGACGAGGCTGTCATGGTTAAGGATGTATATGTATATGAGGTTCCTGATATCGAGTCGATAACTGCAAAGCTTACTCCCAGAAAGAACCTCTTTATCCCTGTCGGTGAAACCGTCGATCTCAAGGAGTTCTTTGATATAACCCCTGCTGATGCACTTAAAACCATGGTGACTTACACCTATACCCCGGGCGCACTCACAGTTGATGCCAATGGCAAGGTTACCGTTACCGACAACACTGTAAAAGTTAACCCTGATAACTACATAGCTGTCAAGATTGCTTCCAAGAAGAATCCCGAAATTTCTGCAACAATCAATATCAGGGCTTGTGCCGCTCCCAACAATGTTGAGATAACAAGCACATCCACTGTACCCGAAGCAAGCAGGAAGTATCTCTACAAAGCGGGTCTTACTGACTTCAATGCTCTTGCAAGCCTTGGTGGTGCTGGTGCATTCAACCCTGTTAACCAGTGCCTCGGTGGCCTGATGGGTGCCGGTGGAAACTTGAACATGTACTTCACTGTCGCTCCCTTTGGCGGTATCTCAATCGCTAAGGGTCACCTTCACTTCGAGTATTACGTCAGCAGTCTGGAGAAACTCAATCCTGACGCAGGCCAGGTAGAGCTTTGCTCCGGCGGCGCAGACAGTCAGGAGCGCAACTGGTCCACTTCCTTCCTCAAGAACGCCAAGATAGGCTGGAACGAGATTGACCTTGCTCTGAGCGAGGCTGGTACTTCCGGTGGCGATTTGAATCCGGATGCTATCAAGTGGTTCCGTTTCTTCGTTCCCACTTCTGCACAACACGACGAGGCTGTCATGGTTAAGAACGTATATGTATACGAAGCTCAATAAACCATACAGAGAAAACACTCTGATATGATAAAGAATCTGAGCCCCGGAAGTTCCGGGGCTCTTTTCTTTTGCGTTTTTGACGGCGTTGGGTTAACTTAGTGGCTATGATACGACTTACGACCCTGATTGTTGCCTTTTTGGCCGGATTTCTCCCCGTACGGGAGATTGACACCCGCATAGGGTGTGCGGTGGCGGACTCCCCCACCGCCAGCATTTTTGGCTCCGGTGGCGAGGTAGTGGGCAATACCCTCCCCTGCGTCTCGGTACCCAACGGGATGACCTACTGGACCCCGGCCACCTGCATCTCCGACCAGAAAGGCATTACCCCATATCGATGGGAGGCTCCCGAGTGGATGGGCTTTCGTGCATCTCACTGGCTGGACGGCAGTGCAACACAGGACTACGGGTCGTTCTTCATTATTCCCGGCTGCAAGCCGGTACCGCTGGACCACTCTGCAGAGGTGGCGCAGCCTGGCTATTATCGATATGCCGGCCACGAACTCACTGGTTTTGGCCGCAGTGCCATAATGAAGCTGGATTGCAACCGGCTCACTTTTGGCGCCAATACGCAATACAACGATGCCAACCTCTCCTGGAGCAAGGCTGCGTGCGAGGTGCGTGCAGAAAACCCGGTCCACCGCATCTACAATGGCTGGGGAAAGAAAGCCGGCTACTCCAGCTGGACAGTAGTGCGATTCAACAAGCCGATAAAGGGCGTCAAGCCCATCGGCCGGATAATGTACGAGATTGAGTTTGAAGAGGCACCGGGGCCGCTCATTGTCCGTATGGGGACATCTTTCACCAGTCTGGAGGGCGCCGCTGCCAATCTGGAGGGCGAGATACCAGACTGGGACTTTGATGCCGTACGCGCCCGGGTAGAGTCAATCTGGGAACAACGGCTTGCAATGATAGAGGTTAAGGGCGGCGACCCGGACGTTCGCAAACATTTCTACACATCCCTCTGGCGGGCATCTCTTAGCCCGCGCATGGTAAGCGACATCGGTGCCGAGCCAGACTTCGACGACTTTAACCTGTGGGACACATTCCGTGCCCTGCATCCGCTGCACACCATAATCCAGCCCACGCGCAGCGGAGAGATGATGCAGGCGCTGGTGCGCAAATACATCCGGGGCGGATGGATGCCGATATTCCCGATGTGGGGCAGCTACACCAGTGCGATGATTGGCGACCATGCCGCCAGCGTGATTGCCGATGCCTACACCAAGGGTATCCGCAATTTCGATTATCAAAAGGCGTGGGAAGGCATCCGCAAGAACTGCTTTGAGACCCCCTGCGACTCGCTTTACATAGATGGCCGAGGGCGGCGGGCGCTTGCGCCATACCTGGAGAAGGGCTATCTCCCCCTTGAAGAGCATGTGCACCATGCATTCCACGGCAACGAGCAGACCAGCCGTACCCTGGAATATGCATACGATGACTGGTGCGCATCCCTGCTGGCGCGCGAACTTGGCAGTGCGGAGGATTACGAAGCGCTCAATGCCCGCGCAGGCAATTGGCGCAACGTGTTTGACCCGCGCACAAAGTACCCCCAGGGGCGCCATGCAGACGGTACCTTTCTGGACGATGACAACTACTTGAAGAAGACCTCTTTCATTACAGAAGGCACCCCCTGCCATTACAGCTGGTTTGTGCCGCAGGACATCCCCGGCCTGATAGAATTTGTAGGCCCCGAACTCTTTGAGCAGAGGCTGGATCTTATGTTCAGCGAGAACCGCTACTGGCACGGCAATGAGCCGGGTAACCAGATCGCCTACCTGTATGATTATATCGGCAAGCCGCAAAAGTGCCAGGCTGCGGTGCAGGATATCATGCGTACAGAATATCGCAATACCCCTGGCGGCCTCAGCGGTAACGACGATGCCGGGCAGCTGTCGGCCTGGTATGTGTTCGCCTGCCTCGGGTTCTATCCCGTGTGCCCCGGCAGCGCAGAGTATGCGCTGGGCATACCCGCCTTTGATACTATCACCATACATCTTGAGAACGGCCGCAACTTCAGAATAGTTAGAAAAGAGGCAGATAAAGTATCTTTCCGCATTGGATGCCGCACCCTCCGGAGGCCATTTATTTCACATAGCGACATTCTCAAAGGGGGCAGGCTCACCTTCTTTGTTAAATAATTAGTACTTTTGCATTCATATCGTTGTGATATGGCAAGCAATAAAAAAATCAAAGGCGTAGTAAAGTATCTCCTGCTGTTGGCCCTGGCTGCCGTGCTGGTATATTTTGCTTTCCGCAAGGTAGAATGGAGCGCCTTTGTCGGTGGGCTTAAACAGACGCGCTGGGTCTGGGTGGTGTTTTTCTGCATCGCCTCCGTCGTCGCGCTGGTTTTCCGCACAATCCGCTGGAAAGAGCTCATATTGCCGTTCGACAGCGATATCAAGTCGATAAAGGTCTGGGATGCGGTTAATGTGGGCAATCTTGTAAGCCTGGTACTTCCAGGCTCCGGCGAATTTTTGCGCTGCGGGTATGTCGCCTCCAAAAAGTTCGAATACGACAAGTCGCTGGGAACCATGTTCTGCGAACGGCTTTGGGATGCTATCGCCATTGTTGTCCTCACCGCTACCTCCCTGATTTACGAGAGCAAGCGGCTGGGCGATTATTTCAGCGAGAGCATATTGGCGCCGGTTTCAGGCCGCTCTACGGTATTCTGGCTGATAGCTCTGGCAATCGTTCTATTGGCGGCGTTCGTGCTACTGGCCTTTAAACTTCGTGCCCGCAATCTCTTTTTCTCCCGCGTGGCAGATTCCCTGACCCGCCTGTGGTCTGGCTTTACGGCATACAAAAAGAGCGACAACAAACTGATGATTGCAGTATCGACGTTTGTCATCTGGCTGATGTATGTCCTGATGTGTTACTGCATAATAAAGGCGCTGCCGGCAACCGCACACCTTAACTTCATGGATGCGATGTTCCTCTCTGCAATCGGCAACTTTGCATCTATCATCCCCGTGCCGGGCGGCATCGGGGCATATCACTATCTGGTTGCTACAGCCCTTATCCTCTACGATGTCTCCTGGGATATGGGCATACTTTTCGCCACCCTCAACCACGAGATTCACGCCGTGCTGATTGCCATCGTCGGCCTGTTTGCATATCTTCACTGGGTGCGGGAGCGCAAACTCACCGATTGACGCAGGCAGTTATTCCCTGAAAATAGAGCGGCGCAGGTGCATCTCCCCTATCCGCTGTTTGATTTGCAGGATGTCGTTGGTGTGCACAGAGAACGAATTGTCCAGCACGGCTGCCGCTTCGCTGCGGATATCCATGCAGGAAGGTCCGATTTTGAGGATGTACGACCCTGCATCGACGCTCCAGGCAGATGAGGCGCTGTTGTACGATGCCAGATCGATGAACGGAACGACGAACGTGGCGGTGTATTTCTCCCCAGGCTCCAGAACCGGAGTCTTCTGATATCCTATCAGCCCCAGCATCGGCTTGTCCAGCGAACTTTCAGGGGTAACCACATAGAGCTGGATCACCTCTCGGCCGGCGCGGTTGCCGGTGTTTGTGACATCTACATATACTTTCATGGAGTGGCGGCGCACTATCACGTCGGCCTCGGAATAATCGAACCTGGAATAACTAAGGCCATATCCGAACGGATAAGATACACTTTGCTTGAAGGATGTGAAGAAGCGGTAGCCAACGAACAACCCCTCCTGATAGAGGAAATAATCTTTGTTGCGGACCCCCATCGCAGCCCGTGCGGCAGAGTCTTTTGAAGAGAGCATGAAGTAAGAGCGCATGCGGCGCATGTGGCCGGTGGTATCCTGTTTAAGGTATGACATACCGACCGAACCAGTTGCCGGCGGCATCATGGGAGGCATGGCAAGGCTGCTCCGGACTGATTTGCCACGCCTGGCCTTCGGCGCTTTCTTGCCATCTGCCAGCTGCGGGAAATTGAGCATGGACGGGTAGTATGCTATCTGGTTGGGGAACGTCACGGTGAGACGTGCAGAGGGGTTCACGGCGCCGCAAATCACATCTGCAAAGGCGCCAGGGCCCTCGCTGCCGGGGGCAAACGCCAGCAGAATGGCATCGGGCATATCTTTCCACGATGCGGTCTCTATCACACCATCTATGTTCAGCAGAACCACTACATATTTGTCTTCTGCATGAAAACTGTGGCAGGTATTCTCTATCAGGCTGCGTTCATCGCTGCTTAACATGAAATCGTTTGTGCGGCGGTCGCCACCGTCGCTGCGGCGGGTGATAACTACCACCGCCAGGTCGGCCAGCTCGCTTTCCTGACAAATATCGCAGCCGGCTGCGGCCAGTTCCTTCTCCAGAGCGGGTTTAATAGCCCATGCAGAGTCATCCGCCGCTTCAAATACGATAACGTGTTCAGATAGAGTGTCTATTATCGGCAAGGCTTCGTATCGGTTTTCCAGCAGGACAATGCCGTTTGCCGCTGCCTCCCGCGCTGCAGCCTTAAGGTCGGGTTCTTCGTGATCCTCTTCCCTGTTGCTGCCGTTTACGAAAGTGGGGGTAGATACAATCAGCTTAAGCACCTTCTTGGCGCTGCTGTCCAGGGCGCTCATGCTCAGGCGGCCGTCGGTCGCAAAGGCGATGATAGAGTCGCGCTGCGCATCGTCGCATGGTGGCAGAAGGTCGCAGCCGGCAGCTATCTTGGCCGGAGCCAGATTGCCGTTGTTGCTGCTGCCGATAACCGTCCCGTCGAACTTCCACTCGCCGCGCAGCAGTTTTGTAAGAAGCTCGTCGTTGGTGGCGTTCCAGCGGCCGTTTATCTTGTTGTCCGATACCGTTACCACCGATGGTTTGCTGGATGCGATGGCAATCTCAAACCCTTTGAGATATATCTCGCGCAGGGTTCGCGGGGTTATGCAGGCATCGTACCTGTCGCCATAGGTGCAGTGGTTTGCCGCGGCAAAATATTGCAGGGATGAGCCGATGCCCGATTTGCCAAGGCCGCGCACCATGGCAGCGGCGCTCAAGCCGCCCACCAGCGGGTCTTCCGAGAGATTTTCACAGGCATGTCCGGCAAGCGGATTGCGAAGGATATTGAGTGAGGGGGCCAGCAGCACGTCCCCCCCGTCATCAACCTGCTGATGTCCGATTGCCCTTGCGGTTTTCTCTATCAGCACCGGATCCCAGGACGATGCCATAAGAAGCGGCGAGGGAAAGCGGACAGAGTCGTCTGCAGAGAGTATGTCCCGGGTGGCGATGGTGACCTTCGGTATGCCTAGCCGCTCTATGGCGTTGGTGACGATTATGCACCCGGAAGTGGAATCGGCTCCGCTTTCTGCGTAGCTTCCCACCACCAGGGTGGCTTTTTCTTCAAGCGTCATCGCCTTAAGCACCTGGTCTATATTGGTAGAGTTGAGTTGCGGGGCACGGCTGCACGAGCAGGCAGCAAGAAGTGCTATCGAGACAACCGGCAAGAGATATCGTGACTTCATATATCGTTGTTTGACCGTCAAAATTAGCAATTTTTATTATCTTCGCGACGATACATACGGCCCATATGATTAAAAAGATTTTCACAGCGCTTCTGCTGTTATTTGCATTACAGCTCCCCTCCTTTGCCGTGGTCAAGGAGAAGAACATGGACCTCACCGTAAAGGAGCTCCACGACGACCTGCAGACATATAAATCCAACCTGGAGTACAACATCTCGCGCTACGAGGCGCAGCGGGCAGAATACTGGTCGCAGATGAACAAGTGCATGCACGAGTGCCAGGAGTATTCCATAGTACTCTACACGCAGCAGGGCAACCGCCTCTTCGGCCTCAGCCAGGCCTGCCAGAACCTGGAAGATCTGATGGAGAGCTTCCGTAAGAACCAGCATCCGTTTGAGAAGTGGAAAACCAACTTTGATACCGAGATAGAGCGCTACGGACGTCTGGAAGAGCTGCTTGGCCGCATCGATACCCGCTCCCTGACCACCAGGGGCGAACAGGCGCGGCAGCAGTGTGTGGTTATCTGTGGAGAGATTAAAGAGCGGCTGGACGAGCTTCAGAAGCAGATTTATGCCAACGATGAGCTTTACGAGGCCGCCTCGTCCCGTATGGAGGATATGGCGCAATACAACGCCAACCGCTTTGAGAGCATCCGCCACAACGTGTTTATGTCGGGCGGCGAGTCGTATTTCTCTGTTTTAGGTCACATAGGGCAATATTTCACCAAAATAAAAGCCGATTTTGCAGAGGACAATTCCGGCATGTTTACCAACAAGACCGCTGTGCGCGAAAATCTGATAATGATGGCCACGCTGGGCGGTGTACTTGCCTTCTGCATTATTGTTGCCATCCTGCTGACCACCGTGCTGCTGCCCGCGCGCTTCAGCACAGAAGAGATTCTTAAAAAGCGCAGGCTGATTGCATGGGCAATAGCGTTGACCCTGTTCGTCTTGCTGTCGCTGTTTGTATGCCATACCTTCCTTTCAGGGTTCATTATCCTCCCCTCTGTGGATCTGCTGCTCTACGGACTGGTGATAGTTGCGGTGTTTGTGATAAGCGCCGCGCTGCGCTTCAAGGCAGATCAGGCGCACTCTATAATGCGCTGCTATCTGCCTATCTTCATCACCGCTTTCGTGTTTGTTCTGGAGCGGCTGATGCTTGTAAGCAACAACGTCATCAACCTCACCATCCCGCTGTTGCTGTTGGTGTCGTTTATCTGGCAGCTCTGCTCGCTGGTGCGTCACAAACACTTTGAAGAGCGTTTCTCTGCCATCACACTGTGGCTTACCTGTGTCATTACCGGCATGATGTGGCTCCTCTCCTGGGCGGGTTACACGTTCATGGCGCTGATGCTAATCATATTCTGGATAGTGCTGCTGAGCTGCCTGCAGGCTGTAACCTGCATCAACTTTCTTATCAAGCACGCCGCAGGCAAGCAATCGCACAAAGATGCCCGCAAGCTGTGGCTCAACCCCACAATGGAAAAGCTCATTCTGCCGATACTCTCCATCGCGTCGTTTGCCGCCAGCTTTATCTGGGCAGCCAAGATGTTCAGTATGCGCAGCTGGGCAGAAGGTGTCCTCAAGAACAATCTGGCCGCCTTTTTTGCCGGGCCCGAAACCAAACTCAGCATCACCCTATCCGGCTTGCTGCTGCTCGTCGGGCTGGCATTCGTCATAGTTTGGGTTATCTACATGGTCAAGACGGCCCTCAAAGAGGTTTATAAAGAGAATTATACAACCGGGGCAATTCCCCTCTACGTCACCCTGGGCAGCATATTTGTCTGGTTCCTGTATGCCGTGGTGTGCATCAAGACAATCGGCATCGACAACGAAGGGCTGATAGCTGCCATGGGCGGTCTGGGGGTTGGCTTTGGCTTTGCCCTCAAGGATACCATCAACGACCTGTTCTGCGGCCTGTCGCTGCTTATGGGGCGCGTCCATCTGAACGATTACATAGAGTGTGACGGTATACGCGGCCGCATCGTGGAGGTCGGTATGCGTGCCACCACCATCGATACCATGGACGGCAGCCTGATGTCTTTCCTTAACAGTCAGCTCTTCTCCAAGAACTTCAGGAATCTCACCAAGAGCCACAACTGGGAACTGGCCAAGATTCCCGTGGGGGTAAGCTACGGCACAGATGTAGAAAAAGCCCGCGACGTGATTCTCTCTGCCCTGCTTCCTCTTCAGGAAAGGATGTCTTACAAGGCTCCGGCAGTCCAGATAGCAGATTTTGGCGAGAGCAGCGTAGATCTGGTGGTTAAGGTCTGGGTACGTTCCAGCGAGCGCCTGGCCATCGTCCCGGAAATCAGAGAGATTATATACAAGGCATTCGCCGGCAACGGAATAGAGATACCGTTCCCGCAGCGCGACATCCATATCAAAAACGATTAGTCAATGACAAACAAGAAACTCTCTCCCGCCACCCTGTGCATAAAGGCTGGCTGGGAACCCAGCAAGGGCGAACCGCGTCAGGTCCCCATTTACCAGAGCACCACATTCAAATACGAAACCAGCGAGCAGATGGCCGACCTGTTTGATCTCAAGGCGGCCGGGTATTTCTACACCCGTCTGCAGAACCCCACAAACGATTCTGTGGCGGCAAAGATAGCTGCGTTGGAGGGTGGATCCTCTGCCATGCTGACCTCTTCGGGCCAGGCTGCATCGTTTTTCGCGGTACTCAACCTGTGCCAGGCTGGCGACCATTTTGTTAGCGCAAGCACCATATACGGCGGCACATTCAACCTGTTTGCCATCACCCTTAAGAAGATGGGCATCGATTGCACCTTTGTAGATGCTGATGCCTCTGAAGAGGAGATTGGCGCCGCTTTCCGTCCCAACACCAAACTGCTGTTCGGCGAGACTCTCACCAACCCGGCGGTGAATGTGCTGGATATAGAGAAGTTTGCCCGCATAGCCCACAGTCACGGCGTTCCGCTGATTGTAGACAACACCTTCCCAACCCCCATCAACTGCCGCCCGTTTGAATGGGGCGCCGATATCGTGACCCACGCCACCACCAAATATATGGACGGCCACTCTACCTCTGTCGGCGGAGCGATTGTAGACAGCGGTAATTTCGATTGGGAGGCACACTCCGATAAATTCGCCTGCATGACAGAGCCCGACCCCTCTTACCACGGCTTGGCTTATGCCCCGGCCTTTGGCAGGAATGCCTTCATTACCAAGGCGACCGTGCAGCTTATGCGAGATCTTGGCAGCATCGCTTCTCCGTTCAACGCATATCTGCTTAACGTGGGCCTGGAATCTCTGCAGGTGCGCGTAGAGCGCCACTGTGCCAACGCACAGGTTATGGCAGAATATCTTTCTGAATGTCCCGAGGTGGCCTGGATCAAGTATCCCGGCCTGCCTGGCGACAAGTACCATGACCTGGCGCAGAAACAGTTCACCCACGGACGCTCTTCCGGCGTACTGTGCTTCGGTATCAAGGGAGGCCGCGAGCGGAGCATAAAGTTCATGGATTCGCTTAAGCTGATAAACATCGTGACCCATGTGGCCGATGCCGCCAGCTGCGTGCTGCACCCCGCCAGCCATACCCACCGTCAGCTCACCGACGAGCAGCTTATCGCCGCCGGCGTACAGCCAGACCTTATCCGTTTCTCTGTCGGTCTGGAAGATACCGCCGATTTGATTGCGGATATGGAGCAGGCCTTTGCCGCTATCAAATAGCGCAGAGGCCTAGCCTATCTGGCTAAGGATAAACCTGCATTTTTCAGGATTGCCAAGCATCTTGCCTTTGTCGCAGGATAGCTTTATGCAGTCGTGCCACTCGCGCAGCTCCGTGATGCGGCCGCGGGTGAGCTTTATGACTATGTTGGATGGTTTGCAGCCGGTAACATCGCAGGTCAGGAAGGTACCTACGCCGTATGAGTCCTGCACACGGCCGTTCACGTACTTGTGAATTTCGATGGCGCGGTCTATGTTAAGCCCGTTGCTGTATACCACCTGCTTGCTGGCGGGGTCGATGCCCAGCTGCCTGTATTTGTCAATTATGAGTTCTGTCTGCTCCTCTTCGATTCCGCTGTCCACACGCAGTCCCTTGTACATCATCGCCATACGCTTGCTCAGGTTTCCGAAGAACACCTTGTCGCCAAAGCAGTCGTATAGGTATATCCCGTTGTCGCCGTCAAACACGTCAGAGAACTTCTTCATCACGTTAAAGTTGCACTCAAACACTCCGCTCACATTCTCTTCAAAGGATATCAGCTGGTGCGACATGGTTCCCAGGCAAGGGAGGTTGTATTGCATCGCCAGCCAGACATTGGATGTGCCGGTGAACTTGCCGGGCCACTGACGGCTGTTGTACACCTCCGCCATTGTGCGCACCACCATCTGCTGATGGTCAAAGCTCAGGCGGCGGCGGGTCCCCATATCACCCAGCACCAGGCCGGCGGCAAATATCTGCTCTGATTTCTCACGGGCGCGCTTCTGCTCCAGGGCAGCATCGTAGCGGTCCAGGTCGCCGTTAAGGGTGTGGGCCAGTTCCGATATGCAGCTTAGCAGAGGCATCTCCCACATTATGGTAGAGAACCACTTGCCGCATACCGATATGTGCAGGTGGCCATCTTCGTCCTGACTTATGTTTACTTCACGCGGTTTGAAGCGGTATCCCCGCAGGAATGTAAAGAACCAGAGCGGCAGCCAGTAGCACTTCACCTTCATGTATTCCACCTCCTGGTCGGTAATGGTGACGTTGGCCATATAATTGACCTGTTCCTGCAGCAACTCTGCAAACCCTTTGGGGTAAACTGTGCCGTTGCGGTCTATAAAGGTGTATTCCACCTCGGCACGGGGGTACTGACGCAGCACATAATACTGACATGTAAATGTATACAAGTCGTTGTCGGTAAAGTGGTTTATCAGCTGTTTCATATCGCTTGGGTTTTACATTCCGCGCTCTTTCTTGATCTGTTCGTATGCCTGCTGCACATTCTTGAACTTCTCCTCCGCCGCTTTCTGCACATCTTCTCCAAGTGTGGCTACTTTGTCGGGGTGATATTTGAGCGCCATGCGCTTGTAGGCTTTGCGCACTTCGTCGTCAGTTGCACCGGCATCTATTCCGAGCACCTTGTATGCAGAATCTGCACTGCGGCGGTACATGTTAAGCAACGAATCGCGGTCGGTATTGCTAAGACCGATTGCGGCGGCGATGCTCTCCAGCACGTCGACCTCAGACTGTACCATACCGTCGCACTGGGCCAGCTGAACCAGGTACTGGAACAGCTGCAGCCGCTGCGAATAGTTCATGTACATCTTTATCTGTGAACCGACCTGATATACGTTGATATCCCTGGACATCAGCTGGCGGACTATACTGTCGGCCTCGCCGGCAGCCTGGTCGCCAAAATTGGTCCGGATAAAGCTCCGCACATTCGCCATCTCTGCCTCGCTCACCTTTCCGTCGGCCTTGATTACCGCGGCGGCAAGCACCAGCAGGCTCATCATAAAGCTGTTGCGCTGTCCCTGGCGATAATCCTCTGCAGTGGTGGCGCCGCCGTAGCTGCGCCGGTAGTGTGTGTTATAGCCGGATGCGTTGCCACTGCCATCCCGCTTTCCGTCTCCAATCTGTGCAGAACCGGCAAACGAGTCGTACGCAGAGCCTATCAGAAAGCCGATAAGTCCACCTATCGGGCCAAAAATCACCCACCCGAGAAATCCGATAAGCCAGCGGGACCTGCTCATTTAGATATCCATTATAAAGGCGCGACGCCTCTTGTGAACCTCGTGGGTCACGCTGTTCCAGAAGTTGAGCATCTTGTGGTTATCCTCAAGTTCGCAGTTTGTCTCTGCGTATTTGTAGCCCTTCCTGTTAAACACCTCTACAAGCGACGACACGATAAGCGAATTGACACCTTTGGCCTGATAGTCTGGCCGGATGGCAATCAGCAAAAACTCGATGGTATCGTCGTGTTTCAGGTATAGCGACTTTACAAGGTGCCACCAGCCAAACGGGAACAGCTTGCCGCGACTCTTTACCAGTGCTTTCGCCAGCGATGGAATCATCAGGGCACAGCCCACCATCTCGTTCTGCTCGTTATAAATCAGTGGAATCAGGCTCAGGTCAACAAATGATATGTAATCATTTACATATTTGTCTATCTGGCGGTCGCTCAGCTGAGAGAAGCCGTAAAGGTCTGCATAGCAGGTGTTCAGCAGGTCAAAGATGTTCTTGGCACGATTCTTTTTCAGCTCGGATACGCTGGGCGAAAACTCTACCCGCAGGCCGTAACGCTCTTTGATAATGTCGTTCATACGTGCGTATTTCTCCGGCAGTTCTGTCGGCAGAGTCACCAGCATCTCCAGCCAGTCAGCACCCTTGCCAAGTCCGTATCGTTCGTAATACTCTATGTAATAAGGGTAATTGTATGTCGTCGCCATCGTGGCGATACGGTCGTAGCCAAAGGTAAGCGCCCCTTCGCGGTCAAAGTCGGTGAAGCCCATCGGACCCTGGAGGCAGTTCATGCCACGCTCCCTGCCCCATGCGACAACGGCATCCAGCAGCGCCTTGCACACCTGATAGTCTTCAATAAAGTCTATCCAGCTGAAACGGACTATCTTCTGCTGCCATTTCTCATTCATCCTGTCGTTAATCAGCGCCACAACCCGTCCGACAACCTTGCCGTCGCGAACGGCCAGCATCGGCTGCGCCTGACAGAACTCATAGGCCGGATTTTTCTTCGGATCCAGGGTCGCCTTCACGTCAAACGCCAGCTCCGGCACATAGTACGGGCACCCCTTGTAAAGGTCCAGCGTAAAGTTGACAAACTGCCGCATCTGCCGCTTTGTCTCAACCGGGATAATATTTACACTCATAGCTGTAATTGCAGTTATTTCATGCAAATATAAGAAAGAAACCGAAATAGTTTACTTAAGCAGGTCGGCGCTGCGGCGGATGAAGTCGGCAAGGGGTTTGCCTTTCAACAGTCCGGCCGATAGCAGGGCAAGGTCGCAGAGCTGTCGCAGCAGCTGGTTATCTGCATTAAGGCCGCCTTCTGCCTCCTGAGCCTTCTTTACCAGAGGGCTGTCGGCATTTATCGTTACGCTGTAGTATGCCGGCATGTCGCCGTAGATGTTCATACCGCCGCTCACTGCCGCCATGTCGCGGTAGCGTCGCATGAATTCGCTCTGGTTGATTGAGATGGCATCGGCCTGGTCGCCCAGGTTCTGCATCGTCACTTCGTATTTGTTCTCTGATGGGAGAATCTTCTCAAACTCTTCTTTCAACTTCTTTTTCTCGTCGTCGGAGAGCTGTACCTCCTTGATATCCTCTTTCACGATGAGTTTGTCGATTATGTCGGCATCAACTCGGGTGAACACGCTGTCGGGGATATGCTGCTCCAACAGACCGACGTAGTGGGCATCCAACTGACAGTCCATCACAAGCACGTCGTAGCCCTTGTTCTTTGCCGCCTCAATCTGGGTGTACTGTGCCACCGGGTCGTTGGTATACAGGTAAACGACTTTCTTGTCTTTGTTGGTCTGCGCCGACTCTATCGCCGTGCGGTACTCCTTCATCTTGAAGAATTTGCCGTCGGTATTTTTGAAGAGCGCAAACTCCATCGCCTTTTCGCAGAACTTGGCATCTGTGAGCATGCCGTATTCTATGAAGATCTTCAAATCGTCCCACTTCTTTTCAAAGTCAGCGGCGTTGTTGCGGGATATCTCGTCCAGCTTGTCGGCCACCTTGCGGGTGATGTAGCCGCTTATCTTCTTAACATTATCGTCGTTCTGAAGGTAGCTGCGGGAGACATTCAGCGGGATGTCGGGCGAATCTATCACGCCGTGGAGAACGGTCATGAATTCGGGGACGATGTTCTCTACGGAATCGGTCACGAACATCTGGTTGCAGTAGAGCTGCACCTTGTTGCGGGAAAGGTCCAGACGGTCCTTGATCTTGGGGAAATAGAGGATACCGGTAAGGTTGAAGGGATAATCCACGTTCAGGTGGATGTGGAACAGCGGGTCGTCCTGCATCGGATACAGTTCGCGGTAGAACTTGTCGTAGTCTTCCTCTTTGAGTTCAGATGGTTTCTTTGTCCAGATGGGCTCGCAGTTGTTGATTATGTTGTCTTTCTCACCATCGACATATTTGCCCTCTTTCCACTCCTGTTCCTTGCCAAAGCGGATGGGAACCGGCATGAACCTGCAGTATTTGCGCAGCAGCTGCTCCAGTTTATAGCGGTCGGCAAAGCCTTCGCTGTCGCTGTCCAGATAAAGGGTCACGGTGGTGCCTCGCTCCTGTTTTTCGCTGCGCTCCATGGTATATTCCGGGTCGCATAGGCAGGACCATTTCACTCCCTTTGCATTGGTCTTGTACGAGAGGGTCTCTATGGTAACCATCTGCGATACCATAAAAGAAGAGTAGAAGCCCAGACCAAAGTGTCCGATGATGTTCTGGTCTTTATACTTCTCCAGGAATTCGCCGGCAGAGCTGAATGCAATCTGGTTGATATACTTGTCTACTTCGGACTCTGTCATGCCTATGCCGCGGTCGGTTACGGAAATGGTCTTTACCACCTTCTCCTCCCCCTCTTTCTCGCCGGGAAGTTTGGCTTCGCCAATTGCGATGTCTATTGTAAGATCGCCCAACTCGTGCTTGAAGTCGCCTTTTGAGGCCAGTGCCTTCATCTTCTGGGTCGCATCCACTGCATTCGCTACAATCTCGCGGATGAATATGTCGTTGTCGCTGTAGAGGAATTTCTTTATTACCGGGAATATGTTCTCGGTGGTTACACCAATTTTACCTTGTGCCATATCGTTAAAAATTTAGTATCCTTTTTGCCGTCTGCTAAGGCAAAAAGGATACCATCGGATTTTGACTGACAAAATGTCAAGGAGAAAAGTTACTCCTTCACAATTTCTATATCGGTTACGTCCTTGCGATTGATTGTGAGGATATTGTCGCAGCCTCTCCACTTGCCGAACGTCCAGGATGATTTGGGAAGGGGTTTGCCGCACGACAACACCTTTGGCTTGAACGATAGTTTAAGCATCTCCGTGCCGTTGCCATCAAGCGCAGTGTATTTTACGCTGCCGGAAGCGTATTCCACATCCTTGAGCATAGATGTTGTGCTGAATATGTGGTCGGTCCCCTCCGGGATGATTTCCGGCCAGGTAGCCATGCCCTCGAAGAAGTGCGGCAGGTAGTCAAAATAGCAGTCGGAGTTCCATATGCCGGCCCAGCTGAGGCCTACTGAATTGACAGAGATATTCCCCTTGGACGTATGGTTGCAGGCGGTATACTCGGCGAGTGCGAGGGTCGCCAGGGCCTCTTTCCTGGCCATCTCGCATCCAACCTCTGCAGCCCATTTTGACAGCACGGAACCATATCTTGCGGTATGGCTTCCCATCTCATAAAGGCAGACGTCCTGCTCCTGGATGCTGGCCGCACCGTAACGGGTAATGCCGCCAAAGCGCCCCTTTACAAAGCCGAGCAGATCAAGTACAACCTGCTTGTAATCCTTGCATGCATCGGGATGATCAAGCAGATATCTGGCGGTCTCCATCGGGGAGAACTGGTTGATGTTGGTGAGCAGATTGTTGTCGATATCCTCGAAATAACCCGACCAGAGGCCGGTATTCACGGGATACTCCATAATCCAGTTGAACACCAGGTCCCTCTTGGCCCTCATTTCTGCCTTGTCAATGGCGTTGTCGCAGGCGAGCATCTTGTCAAAGAACTCCACAACGAATATCATGTTGGAAGTATACGGGTCTTCCGTCTCACCGGTGCGCATATTTACCCTGAAGGGTAGCGGAGAAACGGTTTCGCTGCCATCCTTGATGTTCTTAACAAGCAGGTCTGCTATATGTTCTGCCATATCCATGTACTTTCTTCCCCCTGTATAACGGGCAAAATCCATATAAGCAACGCCCACCATTGCCGCCTTGTCAGGCTCCAGTCTCTCGTCAAGGTAGATTCCGTCCTGTACGTCGTTGTCCTGTGTGCGGACCATCCCGGGCCAGGCCCAGTCATCCGGAGTCAGAAACATCAGCATCCTGTCAAGGAGTTCTTGAACAGGGATAATTGCTCTGAAATCGCCGGTATATGGATAGTAATGCCGGAAAAGTTTCATGGCATAATATGCGTTGCCGCCCTGGTTGTTGGGGATATAGCGGCCATGCCAGATGCCGTCGTCCGTGAGTGCTTCAGGGAAGACCATGTTCCACTTCTCGTAAGAGGCGGTTACCAGGTATCCGGGAAGCAGCCCTTCTGCTGTTTCTACCTTTGGTCCGTCAATCAAAAAGTTCATAGACCAGACCATAAGGCTGTCGTAGTCCAGCCAGGGCTGCAGCCAGCCCTCTTTCACAACCACAAGATGGTCAAAGAGGTCCTGATGGCGATCCGGGTTTTCTGGTCCCGCGAGTCCCTGCGAAGAATAAACAGGAATCCTGGGGGTCATTTTTTCTGTTGTCTTACTCTCTTTGCATCCTGCCAATACCAAGACGCACGCAACTGGAATCAAGAATCTGGATATTTTCATAGTAAATGATTTTTGGCTAAAGTATATCGACAAATATAGAAATAAAAGACAGTTCTCGCAAAAACAGCCCGGGTCTTTCAGGCTTAAGCCTTCGTATGAAAGGTTTGTTGCTTCCTCTGCGTTAGGCTAATTTGATCCCAAAGCCCCCTTCCTGGGAAGGGGGTTGGGGGTTGGGACAAACATACGGGTCGCGGCCCGAAGGGCCGAAAGACTCCCTCCGCTCCCACAAGAAAATAGCCTGACCGAAGCCAGGCTATTTTCTTGTGGGAGCTGAGGGAGTCGAACCCCCGACCCTCTGCTTGTAAGGCAGACGCTCTGAACCAACTGAGCTAAGCTCCCTAAAAGCGGATGCAAATATATATCAATTTTTGAATCCGCCAAAATTTATTTGCTCTCTTTGCGAATCTCCATAAAATCTATGCTGGGCATCGGACCATCCGGACAACCCAGCCGAACCGTATTGAGCCCCTTCTCAAGATGGATTCTGATATTTGCCGTTTGCCAGTTGTCGCAATCAGAGCCACCTATGATGCACTCGCATGCTCCTGCCTCTTCTCCATTAACGCTTACAATGAAGCCTGCCTCGGCGGCAGCGGCATAGTGGAATGTTGCCACATAATCGCCGCCATGCCTGCTATAAACGTTCCCCCACTCCAACCAGTTGTCGGGAGAGTAACCCAGGCCTGCAGCGTATGTTCCCATATCTGCAGAATTGTTCTGAAGATAGCGCGGCGACGCTATCCCCTCTATGGTGGTGAACATCTTCATGTACGACTCCTCTGCCTGGTAGCGGCTCTTTTCTATACGCTTGCCGGTAACGAAGTATGCGGCAGATGCGTGCGGAGCAAGAGACACCTTAAACGATGTCTGCGGCGAGCAATCTTCCACATAAGAGTGTGTAAAGCAATCATACAGTTTTATCTTCCCCTTGAATCCGAGTGCCTCTACGCTGACATCTATTTCGCTGGGCTCTTCAGAGAGGTTCATCACCACAACAGCCCTTCTGGGGCCCATTATTGCCCCCATATCCTTGGCAACTACATACACCTCGCCGCTGCGCTGAACTACTGGGGCGCCCAGGCCTAGCTTATCCTGGTTCATTGCAATCAGATCGGTATTCATCATCACCTCAAGAGACTCCTGACTCACCTTTCGCATATCGCACCCCATAATAAGCGGCGAGCTGGTTATGCACCAGTAGGCCATGTGGGTGAGCTCCTCGTCGTGACTTAAGCGGGCATCGCTGCCGGGCCACTGAGAGCCGATCTCCAGCATGTCGCAGTCGTTGTAATGGCCGTTCCGTGTGTAGGCCTGCAGCCAGAGATTCTCGTCTATTATATATTTCACGCGGGAGAACCAGGGGCGGATATCGTAGGTCGTTCGCCAGGAGGTGGCGACATCCTCTGCCCAGGTGCCGGGATAGCGCCAGCGGCATATATTGAAAATGATATCCTTCTTTTCGCAACTGCGGATGGCGTTGCCAATCTTGGTATACTGCTCGCGTTCGTTAAGGCCGGCGTTCTGCCCGCCGCAAAAGTCGATTTTTATGAAATCGTAGTCCCACTCGTCAAAAAAGAGCCGGCAGTCATCCTCTTCGTGACCGACAAGCCCGGTTCCGAGGCCGTACGGATACTTGTTCTCGCTGCCGCAGGTATTGTCTCCGGCATCGGTATATATGCCCGCCTTAAGCCCAAGCGAATGGATATAATCTGCAACGGCGCGCATCCCGCCCGGGAACAGGTCGGCATTGTACCGGAAGTTACCGGCGCTGTCGCGCGGCTGTTGGAATCCGTCGTCGATATTGATAAACTTATATCCGACATCGGCCAGGCCAAGCTCTACCACGGCGTCGGCCTGATCCTTGACCAGGTCTTCGTTGATATTGAGCTGGAAAGCGTTCCAGAAGCTCATACCCATTGTGGGGGTGTGCGCTACCTCATACCTTATGCTGCCGTCGCCGCAGGCAGGGCAAAGCGCCAGAAGCGCCAGCGAACAGACCAGGAGGACACTCTTTCTCATTACTCGAACTTTTTGAGGGTCATGTAATCGATTGATGGCATGGGCGCTGCGGGATTAGACAAGCGCACGGCATTCCACCCCTTGTTTAGAGTGACCTTTGCAGTAACCTCCTGCCAATCCAGATCGCCACCGGAATTAAGGCCGGTAAGGCATTGGACATCCTCTCCGTTTACGCTGATGGTCATATCGCGACTGTCGGCGCAAGCATAGCGGACAGTCATGGCGTAGTCGCCGCCATCCATGCTGTAAACGCGCTGCCACTCCAGCCAATTCTCTTCCCATCCGCCAAGCAGAGTGGCGTACAGGCCAAGATCTGCCGTGGGTGACTCCCAATAGCGGGGCGAAGGTATCTCGTACGGACGGCGGTAGGCCTCGTAGTCCTGGTCGTTGATCTCTGTGTATGCGTTAAGGAATGCCTCCTCTCCCTGATAAACGCTCTTCTCTATCCGTTTGCCGGTAACAAAGAGAGCTTCTGAGTCGTGCGGCGCGATTTCAAGAGTGAAGTAATCGCTGCCGCAGAGTTCCTCGCGGTCGCTGTGGCTAAAGCAGTCGTAAACCTTTACGGCACCTTCAAATCCAAGGGCCTGCAGGCTGACATCGATTGTGGCAGGGGCATCGCCCAGGTTGGAGACAACAACGGCACGTTTGGGACCGTAGAAACGCTCCATATCCTTTGCGAAGACATACACTTCACCATCTTTCTGAACCACAGGCGCGGCGATGCCCAGACGATCCTGGTCCATGGCGATAAGGTCGGCGTTCTTGAGAAACTCGATGGAATAGTCGGGCATCTTGTACAAATCGCAGCCAACCACCAGCGGCGAACTCTGGATGCACCAGCACGCCATGTGGGTCCGCTCCACCTCGGGCGGGAAGCCCATGCCAATCTCCAGCATGTCAAGATCGTTGTAATGACCGTCGCCGCAATAGGCCACGGTGTACATATTCTCCTTGATGATGGTTTTCACACTCCCCCAGTCTACCCAGATATCGTGGGTGGTGCGCCAGCTGTCGGCAATCTCCCTTACCCATGTGCCCGGGAACACCCAGCGGCACACGTTAAAGTTGATGTGTTTGTTGTCGCACTGGGCCAGTGCCTCGGCGATTTTGGTGAACTGCTCCTGTTCGTTAAGGTCCAGGTGGCGTCCGCCGCAATTGTCGACCTTGAAAAAGTCGTAGCCCCATTCGTCGAACATCATCTTGCAGTCTTGCACCTCGTGGCCATAGAGACCTACGCCAAGGCCGTAAGGCTTAACGTTGAGCGAAGCGCAGGTGTTGTCCCCGGCATCGGAATACATACCTGCCTTGAGGCCGATGGAGTGGATATAATCTGCAACAGCCTTCATCCCGTTGGGGAATTTGGTGGTGTCTATGCGTATGCGGCCGTCTTCGCCACGACCGTCGGTGAAGCCGTCATCGATGTTGACATAGATGTAACCGGCATCGGCCAGTCCGGTGGAGATAAGGGCGTCTGCCTGACCGCATATTACCTCTTCGCTGATGTTGGTCTTGAAGTAGTTCCAGCTGCTCCACCCCATGATTGGCGGATCGAAGTCACGGGCCTGCTGCTTATCGGCACAGCAAGAGCACGTCAGCAGCAGGGATGCACATATTGCGACTATGGTGAAACGATTATTCATAGTATGATTTGGCTTAGTCGATATACATTGTATAGAGATTTGCATTGCGCATCTTTACGCGCAGTTTGCAGGGACCCTCCGGAAGGTCGAATGCCGGCAGATGCAAATCGTCGCCGTGCAGGGTCACCTTTTGCCTGGGGCCGTTGCCAAGGAGTTCAATCTCGATGTATCCGTCGTCTGCTATCTCTGCATTTACGGTGAGCTTGCCGCCGCCCATTATGGGGTTGGTGGTAAAGCAACCGGCCTTTTTGCCAGCCTTCACGCCAAACCAGCCGTCGGCACGGTAAGATATCACTGCGATGGAGCTGTGCCCCTCGCGGGTGAGTTTTGCAAGGCCTTCCCAGCCGCCGACTTTATCAAAGTAAGGGAGCTTCTCTTTAAGGCCGCGGTTTTTGAATATCCGCTCGTAATCCTCTGCAGTTACCTCTGCAAGGTGGTTGCGGGCAAACAGCGGTTCGGGGAAGAAGTGGGGCCAGGTCATCACCTGGGCTACCATCTGGTAGTATTTCTTGCCGTGCTGCACGATGTCGGTATCAAAGTTATAGAGGCCGCCAAAGTAGAATTCGTCCAGATCGTCTGTATACAGGAACGGGCCGTCGCCGGGCGCGTCGTAAAAGTTAACGCCGTCGCGGCTGTAGTCCAGATCGAGGCTGCTCTGCTGCATATCGCCCACAAAGTGCTCTACGAATACCAGGTAAAGACCGGCGTCTTCCATCTTGCAGATGCGGGCGCCGTACTGCTGGGTGTAGGGTGTGTCGCGTTCGCCGTTGCTGGTAAAGGAATGGATATAGTTCCAGTTCTTGCCGTCCTGTGTGGAATAGACTGTGAGGATACGGCCGTCTACCATGTCGTAAGCCAGGTCGTAAGGGGCGTCGCGGCGCACTGTCTGGCCACGGGCGATGTACAGCGTCTTGCCGTCTTCAGAGAGCCAGCTGTTGCCAAAGTTGTCGTTGGTGGTGAATCCGTTGTCCCACTGGTCGGGATGATATACGGGGATGTCGGTAAACACGGGCTTGTCGCTCAAAAATACGGTGTCGCCCGTAGAGGTGGTTACAAAGCTCCAATAGGTACGGTAACCGGCCTGTACGCATCCAAAATCCTTGGGATATATCTGCTGTGCGATACGGATGTCGGTGAGCTTGTACGTGCCGTGCTTTTCAGGGTCGTAAAGCTCGTATTTGCCGTCAAGGTGGTCGCTGCACATCATGGCGCCGCCGGTGAACAGGTGCATGCGGCCGCCCCCTGCAGCGGGTGCGGGACGCTGGTCGTCTGCAACGCGTACATACGGACCTTCAGGCTTGTCTGCCACTGCGGTGAAATAATACGGCTTCTTTGCATAAAGGCCGTAGCGCTCTACATAGGGGTTCGCCACCACATTGATGGCAAAGCGGCCGTCGGCAGTCTTGTAGAAGCTGTTGCCGCCCACATAGACTACGATGGAATCCCTGTTGGGTACAGCCTCGTAAATCTCGGGTTTTGAGTATTCTATCTTGAGATTCCCGGATATCTTCTCAAACATAAAGTTGTCCGGGGTAAAGATAAGCTTGCGGTATTTGATGGGCTCCGCGGGGGCTGCGATATCAGCCACATGCTCTATGCGGAGCAGGCGCTTGAGGGTGGTGTCGCCCAAATTCACCATGGTAGTGTAACGTCCGTCCTCAAACTTGGCAATCTTCTTAACGATGCAGTGGTTCTCGCCGGGTTTAAGCTTGAAGGTGTCGGTGCGGACCTTGCTCCCGTCGGGGGCGAAGATATCCACAGTAGCTTTCTTTGGGCCGTTCTCAGGCACTACGATTGTCAGATCCGCCGTTTTTGCGTTACGGTAGATGGGCATCTTGAATTCTGCCTGCAGTTCTCCCACAGCGCGCTGTCCGAATGCTGCCACAGGAGAGAGCAGGGCCAGCAAAATCACTAATCTCTTGATACTCTTTTTCATTAGGGTTGATATTAATTATTCTATGAATTTCCAGTTGTCGCAAACCTTTGGCTCGAGTGTCTCCATGTTTGTGAGATATCCGTAGAGCAGTTCGCGTATGTCGCCTTGTTTGTCTATGATGTATGCATCGGGGTTGCTTGTATCCATTCCGGCACCGCCCTTCAGTAGGCCGTCGCCCCCCATCGCACGGTAAGACGTTATTGCAACCTTGTATGGCTTCTCTGCTTCAAAGCCCGTGCCGTCGGCCATCGATTCTATCTCTACCCTGCTGCCGGCCGGCCGGTTTCTGTATACCTTGTAACGCAGTCCGCCTGCAGAATCGTAGCAGTAAGAGGGACCTTCGCGGTTTATCCACCTGTCGAAGGAATACTCCAGATAGTCCTTTATCTGCTTACCGGTCATCACTATCGTGAAGAGCTTGTTTTCAAACGGATAGATGCGGGTCAGGTCGTTATATACCATTACCCCTTTGTTGATTATGCCTGTCGATGACAGCGGAGCTGCAAAAGTGATGTCGGCCCCGGTGTAGGCCAGCTGTACATCATAAAGCAGCTGCATGTATTCAGAAGGGCCGCGAAGGGCATCGCTCAAATCAAAGGTGCGGCTCACCTGGCATATCTCCCGCAAGGTGAACTGTTTCACATTCGTATATTCGGCCTGCAGTGCTGCGTCATATTCCGCATCAGGAGCCACGGCAGCCAGCGGAATGTTTTCCGGAGCGATCTCTGTGCCGACACGCCTGCCATCCTTGAATGTTAGGTCAAAGTGTACGTGCCCCAGGTTGTGGCAACGCGCGCCGGGATTTACAAATGCAGTGGGAAACGCCTTGTCGGCAAATGTCCCGGTGCGGGCGCGATGGTCGTGGCCGCTTATAACCAGGTCTACCCCCTCCAGCCGTTTTGCAAGATACAGGGCCGGGTTCTCCCTTGAATCATCGTCTTCTTCTCCGGCGCCGCAGTGCATCGACACTATTACAAAGTCGGGACGATGTTTGCTTTTTACCATATCGACGGTCGCCTGCGCCATTTCGGTTACGGGCTTGAACTCTATGCCGCGATACAGCGGTTCTGTTACCCAGTTTGTTACCGCAGGGTTGGTAAAGCCGATAATTGCCACCTTAAGGCCGTTCTTGTTAACAATAGTGTACTCCTGGAAGTAGCACTTGCCTTTGTCGGGGCCGTCGCTGTGCAGGGCGTTGGCAGCCAGCAGCGGTGCGTCGTATTGATAACGGACGCGGTCGTAAACGCTGTGGCCCGCCTCTATGTCGTGATTGCCCACAACGATTGCATCGTATTTGAGATAGTTGGCAGCCTTTGCAAAAATATGTAGCGAGGCGGTGTCAACAAAGTTAAAGTAGAAAGCCGCATTGTCTCCCTGCAGGTTGTCGCCGTTGTCTATCAGTATAACGCCGTCGTTGCCGCTGCGCTCCTGGTTCAGAAGCGTGGATACTTTTGAAAGCGAATTTGGCTTGACGCTGTCGTCCAGGTAATAACGACCCAGATAAGAGCCGTGAATATCGCTTGTTACGTAGATGTCAAGGGAATAGGTTCCATCTTTTGGCTGGTCACATCCGCCCGCAAGAAACAGGACGCAGATGCTCAGCAGAAGAAAAAAACGCTTTATGTGGTTATTCATACTCGCAAATATCCGAATTTTATTGTAAATTTGAAAAATTTTGACCGATGGATATTGAGCAAATAACGGGCCGTATGCGGCAGGAGATTCTGCAGGCCGACCGCGAAAATCTGATTTCTAACGACTTTGTCAAGGCGCTGCCTGCGTTGCGTACAACCGGGTTGTATCGCATATTCAAGGCTATGCCAAAGGGGCGGCTGATGCACTGCCATATAGAGGCCAGTTTTGATGTGCACTATATGCTCTCCCTGGCTATCGCATGCGACGATGTGTATGTCTTCCTGCAAAATGAAACGCCAGAGTACCGCTACTGCCAGTTAGCGCACCGCGGCTGGTTTGAAGATGGCGTCGTCCCGGCCGGTTGGGAGCACCTGCGCTGCGCCGTTGCTGCCGACCCCGCCCTGAAAGATGAGATCTACAGGATGTGCACCAGCGGCAAAGAGAATATCGATGAGGATATCTGGCCCAAGTTCGAGGCTATCTTTGACCGCTTCAAGGCCATTAACAATTGCCGGCCGATCTTTGAGAAGCTATACTATAAGGTATTCATGGATATGGCAGCGGAGGGCATTCTGGGCGTGGATCTGCGCTATATCAGCCAGACTATTTTCGAGCCGGACGGCCGTCGGTTAAGCGATGACGATTATGTCAATATCCTCAAGGGTATCGTGAGCAAAGTACAGCAGACATATCCGTACTTCCACGTAAATATCATATACAGTTACTACAAGGGCGTTCCGGCAGAGACAGTTCTACCGCGGTTGGAATATGCACGCCACCTGCAGCAGAAGTATCCCGATATGTTTATCGGCTTCGATATGGTGGGTGGAGAAGATTGCGGAAAGGACCTTGCCTATTATTCACCAGTGCTGCGCGATGCATCTGTGCCGATTATAATGCACGCCGGTGAAACCCTCGATCCCGACAACCGCAATATAGAACATGCGCTGGACCTGGGAATCAGGCGGCTTGGCCACGGCTTCAACCTGTATCGTTTCCCCGATGTCGAAAAGCGGGTGAAGGCGGCAAATGTGATGCTGGAAGTATGCCCGATAAGCAACCAGTTGCTGGGATACTCCCCCGACCTTGGCAGGCATCCGGCAGCGGGATACATCAAACGCGGATTGAATGTCACCATTAACAGCGACGACTGTGCCATCTTTGATACGGCGTATATTACAGACGACCTGCTGGCAGCATATCTATGCTGGGATTTATCTATGGCTGATATCAGGCGTTGCCTGGAGAATTCCCTCCAGGGCGATGCATCGCTGCTCGACCTTTTCCACGATCAGTGGAAGTCGTTCACGGAATAGTTATTTTACGGTAAACGATTTGCGGTGGTGCGGGCAGAGTCCGTATCGGCGGATAGCTGCGCGGTGCTCTTCTGTCGGGTAACCCATATTGTGGGCCCAGCCATACTGCGGATACTCTTTGTCAAGCCGGAGCATATACCTGTCCCTGAATGTCTTTGCAAGGATAGATGCGGCGCTGATTTCCGGAACCTTATCATCTCCCTTCACGATGCATTTATGCGGTATGCGATTGCCCTCAGGCCCGTAATACGGATTGAAACGGTTGCCGTCTACCAGAATAATATCCGGCGCCACCTGCTGCCCGCTACCGTTGTGCAGCCCCTTTAGCGCCAGATGCATCGCCTTGATAGAGGCCTGCAGGATGTTGATCTCGTCGATTTCTGCCGCAGAGACACTGGCCACGCTCCATGCAAGAGCTTCCCGCTCTATTACCTCGCACATAGTATCGCGCTGCGCCGCCGTCATCTTCTTGGAATCTTTAAGCAGCGGATGGTAGAACCCCTCCGGAAGGATTACGGCAGCGGCAAATACCGGCCCTGCGAGCGGCCCGCGACCTGCCTCGTCGCAGCCGGCAATCACGCCGTAGGCGGCGGTTTCTGCGCCAAACAATGTCCCTTCAGAAGGGAGATAGTCGCTGCGGTAGGCAGCGCGGCACCAGGACGCTATCTTCTGCTCAAAATCTGTGGCGAGCAGTGCTGTATCGCAAATCGACGGGTCGCTGCCTAAAGTATTCTTCCCGCAGACAACATAGAGTCGCCGGCAAGCTTTCTGGCACATCTGGGCCAGGCTGCCCACCAGCTTGCCGTTAAGGCTGGAGGCATCCAGGCACCCTTCTCCGGTAATCACCAGCCTGGAAGAAAGAATCTTCTCTTCAAGAGAAACCATCTCGGAAAACATAGAGAAACCGTGCACCGGGGTCGCTCTTAAAAAGGCATACAGCGCCGCTCCGCTTCCGCCGGCGGTACCGCCCCCGGCAACAGTATCAAAATCAAGGCGGTCTTCGTGCCCTATCTGTTTGAGCCAGCTGCGGGCGGTGTCGACCCAATCGAGCATACGCTGCTCCAGAACCGGCAACATCTGGCTGTCGGCACCCTTTTGCGGGGCGTAGGTGTAGGTCGCCCCGTGCGGGCCGGTGAGCGGATTGCGGGCATCGCAGGCAACCTGCACTTCGATATTATCAAAACGGCTCAGGTTCTCCAGCCCAATGGCTTCTATCATGCCCCGTCCGCCGTCGTTTGTGGCGCTTCCCCCTACCCCGACAATTATCCGGCGCGGAGAATACTCCAATGCAGCCAACAGCATCAGGCCCAGGCCGTATGTGGTGGTCTTTAACGGGTTGCGTTCTGCATGGTCTATCATCATAAGTCCGCTGCAGCGCGCCAGCTCAATAAAAACGGTATCGCCAGCCACTGCCATTGGGGCCACGATATCGCGCATCAGGGGGTCTTTGGTGTCGACCCAGACCTCACTGGCGCCAGGATAGTTCTGCAGGAAGACATCCAGCGACCCCTCCCCGCCGTCGGCCAGCGGTATGGAGACAATCTCTTCTGCAGTATTGCCGCTGCGACGGATCTCATCGCGGAACTTCTCTGCAATCTGAGGGGCGGTGAAGGTGCCCTTGAACTTATCCGGGACCAGCAGTATCATTTTTTATCTGTTGCTAAGCCAGCGCTCCAGCGCCTCAAAAAAGTTGTCGCGGGCGTCGTAGAGCCAGTCGTCGTTTGTAAACTTGTAATAGTTGAAGCCAAATCCGTGGATGCCGTGCTGGTAGATATGCAGCTCGCTGGGTACGCCACAGTAGACAAGCGAATGGTAATAAGCGATACTGTTCATAGGCTCGACCTCCTTATCGTCTGCAGATAGCACCATAAAGGTCGGCGGAGTGTCTGGCGTGACCATGTTGAACAAATTGTATTTGTACAGCAGTGCTTCGAGCTTCATATCATCTTCCTGGCGCAGCTGGTCGTAGTTGCCTATGAGCTTCTGGCCGGTGTAAACGTGACCGTACGGTTCCACTACGGATATTACAGGATAGACAAGAATGCTGAAATCGGGGCGGGTCGCCGCATCGTCGTACAGAACAGAGGCGCTTGCGGCAAGATGTCCGCCGGCAGAAAAGCCTATGATCCCGATCTTGGATATCCCCCACTCCTGTTGATGCTCGCGGGCATAGCGCAGCACATTGTGTACATCGCTAAGCGGAATGCGGTTGTCTCCGTTGGGCAGGCGGTACTTGACCACCGCCACGGTATAGCCGCGCTCTACAAACCAATCGGCCGCATATATCCCCTCTATGTAATGGCACACACAGTTATATCCGCCGCCTGGAGTTACGACAACCATCTTGCCGTTGGACTCTTTGGGGAAGTAGAGGTCAAAGCGGGCCCACTCGTTTATGCCGAATGTGGCGCCGTTGGGGTCAAACATATTTTCCTGGCCGCGGTAGCCGTTGTCACCGACCGGAGTCAGCGCCAGCGTCTCGGCCTTTTTTGCGTGAGTCGGGTCAGGAATCTGCTTCAGGGCTTTTTTTGCCTCTTTCACTGTGGGGACATACAGGAAGACTGTCCGGTCGGGACGCAGCTCTGTATTGGGATAGTATTTGTACCGGGTCTTAGCCTCTGCGCCAAGCACCATGCAAATCAGTGATATGATCAGGATTGTCTTTTTCATGGCGGTTACAGGTTTTTGAGCCAGCGTTCGAGGCTGTTGTTGATTGAAGATCGTATCTGTGGTGCAAGCCAGTCGTGGCTTGCAATCTCATCCGGAAAGAAGCAGAAACCGTGTTTGGGAGAGTCGTAAATCTGCAACTCACTCTGCACGCCACAGTCTGACAGGCGGGAATAGTAATCGAGGCTGTTCTGTACCGGCACCACGTTGTCTGCCTGGCCGTGGACTATGAATGCCATCGGGGTGTTCTCATCTACCCTCATCTCCAGGCTGTAATATGCCTTTAGAGCGTCATATTGCTGCTGGCGTGCGATATATTCGTCGGCAGAATAGTTACGCCTGTCTGCCCAGTACTCCTCTTTACCCAGCAGGTTGCCGCGGGTGCCCGGCTCGACAAACGGCTCGCATAAAGATATAACGGGATAGAAAAGTATGGTGAAATCGGGGCGGGTGGCTGCATCTACATAGAGCGTGGAGACGCTGGCTGCAAGATGCCCGCCGGCAGAATAACCCATCACCCCTATCTTGTTGACATTCCACTCTGAGGCGTGGGCGCGGCAATAGCGGAATATCTCCTGCATGTCGTCCAGAGGGACCGTCCAGTGGCCGTTGGGCATACGGTGCTTTGCAACAGCAACGGTGATGCCGCGGTCTGCCAGCCACTTGGCTGCGTAAAGACCTTCTCCATAGGTGCATACTACCTGATAGCCACCGCCGGGGCATATAACAACCATCTTTCCGTTGGGATCGGCGGGGAAATAAAGGTCAAAGCGGGCGGTATGGTTAATCTCACATATCTGGCCCAGGTCCCCGACCATTCGTTCCGGGTTGGTTATGCCGCAATCCTCTTTTACCTCGAGTGCCAGGCACTCCACGTCCTTGGCCACTACGGGGTCGTCGATCGCCTTGAGTGCAGATGAGGCATCGGAGGCATAAAGGAACACCGTCTTGTCCGGTTTCAGGTCGATAAGGGGCTGGAACCCACCTTGCGCAAACGCAGCGGTCGCGCAGGCAGCCAGCAACAGGGATAAATAAACTCTTTTCATAGGCATCTTTGCATACTGATAGCAAAGATACACTATTTCCAGAATTGAGCACTATCAATATGCCTGGTTGTGGACGCCGGTTATTACACGGCCGCTGGGGTCGTTCAGCTTTCTGAAAGAAGCGTCCCATTCACGGGCGATGGCGGTCGAGCAGGCTACGCTGGCCTCCTGCGGCACGCTGCGGGCAGCCGATTCAGAAGGGAAATGCTCCTCAAAGATGCTTCGATAGTAATATTCCTCTTTGGTCGCGGGTGGATTTATCGGGAAGCGCTCTGCAGCATGCTCCATCTGTGAATCACTCACAGCTTCTGATGTAATCGCCTTCAACGAATCTATCCAGGAATATCCCACTCCGTCGCTGAACTGTTCTTTCTGCCGCCAGGCAATCTCCTCCGGCAGCATATCGGCAAAGGCTTCGCGCAGGATTTTCTTCTCAATCGTGTTTCCGCCGCACATCTTAGCGGCTGGGTTTGTACGCATTGCAACGTCCAGAAACTCTTTGTCCAGGAACGGCACCCGCCCTTCGACTCCCCAGGCAGAGAGGCTTTTGTTTGCCCTGAGGCAGTCGTACAGATGGAGTTTGGAGAGTTTGCGGACAGTTTCATCATGGAAATCGCGCACAGATGGTGCCTTGTGGAAATAGAGGTAACCTCCAAATATCTCGTCGGCCCCCTCTCCAGAGAGCACCATCTTGATACCCATGGATTTGATTACACGGGCAAGCAGGTACATCGGTGTGGATGCCCGCACGGTGGTCACATCGTAGGTCTCTATATAATATATTACGTCTCGAATGGCGTCCAGACCCTCCTGTACAGTATAATTGATTTCGTGATGAACGGTTCCGATTCTTTCTGCCACCAGACGGGCCTTGGCCAGATCCGGCGCACCCTTGAGACCAACTGCAAAACTGTGCAACCTGGGCCACCATGCGCGGCTGCGGCCGTCGTCTTCTATACGGTTGGCGCAATAACTCTCTGCGATGGCAGAAACAATACTTGAATCAAGTCCTCCGGAGAGCAATACACCATAGGGGACATCGGACATCAACTGCCGCTTCACCGCATCGCGAAGCGCCTGCCGGATATCTTCGCTGCTGGAAAGATTATCCTTCACGGCGTCGTAATCCATCCAGTCGCGCCTGTAATAGCGATGCATCTTATTCTCGTCGCTGCTGTAATAATGTCCCGGCAAAAACGGCTCGTAGCGTTCGCATCTGCCCTCCAGCGCCTTTAACTCCGACGCGATATAGACAGTACCGTTGTTATCAAAGCCGATATAGAGCGGGATTACCCCTATCGGGTCACGGGCAATCAGGAAGCTGTCGCGGTCGCTGTCGTACAGTGCAAAGGCAAAGATGCCGCTTAGCGACTCCAGCATTTCGCGGATCCGCTCTTCACGGAAATCGTTTTCACATGCCATCTCGTTATAGAGTGCCAGAATCACCTCGCAGTCGCTGCCTGTCTGGAAGTGATACTTGCCGGCAAATCGGCGACGGATATCCTTGTGGTTGTAAATCTCGCCGTTTACCGCCAGCACCAGCCCGCCGTCTGGAGAAAGCAACGGCTGCCGGCCGCTCTCGGGATCGACTATACTAAGCCGTTCGTGTGCCAGAATGGCACTTCCGCCACACCAGATGCCGCTCCAGTCCGGCCCGCGGTGGCGTATTGTACGACTCATGTCCAACGCCTTGCGGCGCATATCATCGCTCTGGGCGGCAATGTTAAATATACCTACGATTCCGCACATGATTATTTACGGTTGATTGTCTCTTTGATAAAACTCATGAACAGCGGGTGCGGATGCAGCACGGTAGATGAATACTCCGGATGGAACTGGGTGCCGATAAACCAGCGCAGCGTCGGGATCTCTACCATCTCCACCAAATCTGCATCGGGATTGACTCCGACGCACTGCATGCCGGCCGCCTCGTACTCCTTGCGATAGCTGTTATTGAACTCGTAGCGGTGGCGATGGCGCTCGCGGATATTCTCCTGACTGCCGTACGCTTCAAAGGCGCGGCTGCCGGGTCGTATAGCGCAGGGATACTCTCCAAGACGCATTGTCCCGCCCATCTGGGTGATGTTCTTCTGCTCCTCCATAAGATCGATGACGTTATGTGCGGCAGTGGCATTCATCTCGGTGCTGTCGGCATCGGCGTAGCCAAGCACGTCACGGGCAAATTCTATCACCATCATCTGCATGCCAAGGCAGATTCCGAAGCACGGGATATCGTTTTCCCGTGCATATTTCACAGCCAGTATCTTGCCCTGGATGCCGCGCTGCCCAAAGCCGGGACATATCACCAGACCGTCCTGTGCCTTGATCTGTTCCCATGCCGGACTCTCGCTATCTTCAAGCTGTTCGGAATTGATAAATGTAATCTCTACCTTGCGGTTGTTGTATGTGGCGGCGTGGCTTAAACTTTCGCTGATGCTCTTGTATGCATCCTGCAGGTCGTATTTGCCTACCAGGCCGATACTGACGGTTTCTGTGGCGTCCTGCCGCATCTTCAGGAAGCGGTTCCACGCTCCCAGTTGCGGAGTCTCTCCCACCGGGATGCCCATCTTTCGCATTATGGCTGCATCCAGCCCCTGCTTCTGCATGTTTACCGGAACCTCGTAGATGCTGGGGAGGTCTTCGCTCTGTATTACGCATTCCAGGTCGACATTGCAGAAGCCGGCCACCTTGGCGCGCAAATGGTCGTCGAGATGCTTCTCTGTGCGGAGGATCAGTATGTCTGGCTGGATACCGTTTGCCTGCAGCTCTTTCACGCTGTGCTGTGTAGGCTTGGTCTTCAGCTCTTCTGCGGCCTTGATATAAGGCACGTAGGTCAGATGGATGCAGACAGCGTCGCGCCCCATTTCCCACTTCATCTGCCGTATCGCCTCCAGGAAAGGCGCGCTCTCGATATCGCCGATGGTGCCGCCGATCTCTGTAATCACAAAGTCGTAACCCTCTGTATCTCCCAGATACCTTATGCGCCGCTTGATTTCGTCTGTGATGTGAGGCACCACCTGGATGGTATGCCCCAGATACTCTCCGCTGCGCTCTTTGTCTATCACCGCCTTGTATATCCGGCCGGTGGTCATGGAGTTGTGACGGGTAGTCCTGATGCCGGTAAAGCGCTCGTAATGTCCCAGATCCAGGTCGGTCTCCATGCCGTCTGAAGTTACGTAGCACTCGCCGTGTTCATACGGATTCAGTGTGCCTGGATCGATGTTGATATAGGGGTCGAACTTCTGGATAGTAATTCTGTAGCCGCGTGCCTGTAGCAGCTTGCCTATTGAAGAAGATATTATCCCTTTGCCCAGGCTGCTCACAACGCCTCCGGTAACGAAAATGTATTTTGTAGATGCCATACGGTTAATTATTTGCTTAAGAATTGTTCTGCCTTTTCTGCCGCCTCTCTTCCGCTGGCCAGTGCACGCACCACCAGCGACGGGCCGTTTGCGGCATCGCCGCAGATAAAGACGTTTGCAGGATACTGCTGATGCTCCGGCTTGAAGAAGCCCATTGCCAGCAGCACCAGCTCTGCCTTGATGATCTCTGCCTCACCCTTTTCTACCATCAAAGGCCGCCCGCCATCCGGATTCGGCTTCCACTCTATCTCCTGCACCTTTACGCCTGTAAGGGCGCCGTTTTCTCCGAGGAATTCCAGCGTATTAATGTTCCAGCGGCGGGTGCATCCCTCTTCGTGGGAAGAAGTGGTCTTGAAGGTGCGGGGAAAATTTGGCCAGGGGTTCTTCGGGTCATCGGGGCCGTCTGCCGGACGGGGCATTATCTCTATCTGCGTCACGCTCTTCGCCCCCTGGCGGTGCGCAGTGCCAATACAGTCGCTGCCGGTGTCACCGCCACCGATAACCAGCACATCCTTGCCCCTGGAGGTGATGCGCTCCTCTTTCGGAAACTCCATTCCGGCCAGCACCCGGTTCTGCTGGGAAAGGATATCAAGGGCAAAATGCACCCCTTTAAGATCACGCCCCGGCACCTTCAGATCGCGCGGCACGGGGGTGCCGGTAGCTATAACGACAGCATCGAACCGCGATGCAAATGCTTCATCACACTCCACGGCAATACCGCACTCAAATGCAATTCCCTCCTGCTTCAGGATTTCAATCCTGCGGTTGATAATCGCTTTGTTGAGCTTGAAATTGGGGATGCCGTAGCGCAACAGGCCGCCGGGCGACTCGTTCTTGTCGAAAACCGTTACGGAATAACCCTTCATGTTTAGCGAATCTGCAGCTGCCAGGCCAGAGGGGCCGGAACCAATCACTGCGACCTTTTTGCCATTGCGTTCTGGATGTCTCACTGGTACGAAACCCTCGCGGAACGCCATCTCGGTTATTGCCGCCTCATTCTCCCGGTTGGTGGTGGGCTCGTGATTGAAAAGATTAAGCACGCAGGCCTTTTCGCATAGTGCCGGGCAAACCCTGCCGGTAAATTCCGGAAAAGGATTGGTCGACGACAGGAGCTTGTATGCCAGTTCCCAGTCCCCTTTGTAAAGTGCGTCGTTCCACTCCGGAGCCTTGTTGCCCAGCGGACATGCCCAGTGGCAGAACGGCACGCCGCAGTCCATGCAGCGGGAAGCCTGGGTACGCCTGTCCTTTGAGTTGAGAGTCTGCTCTACCTCGCCAAAATCCAGAATCCTGTCGTGTAACGGACGGTACCCGGCCTGTTGCCGCGCAACCTCCATAAAAGCCCTTGGATTACCCATAATCGTCTCTGTTTATCAATAATCTCTTTGTACCTCAGCAATCTTTTGCTGCAACTTGCGAATCTGCTCTTCCTGCAGCACACGCTTGTATTCTATCGGCACAATCTGTATAAATTCATCTGCATAACGCTGCCAGTCGTCCAGCATTGTACGGGCGAGCCTGGAACCGGTATAGAGGTAGTGCTGGCGGATTAGTTCGTGCAACTCTTTGCGGTACTGCGCCTCTTCTACCAGGTTGATCTCTACCATATCCATATTGCAGAAATAGTCAAAGTCGCCCTTCTTGTTCCAGACGTATGCCACGCCGCCGCTCATGCCGGCAGCGAAGTTGCGCCCGGTTTCGCCAAGCACAACCACACGGCCACCTGTCATATATTCGCAGCAATGGTCACCGGCCCCCTCGATCACCGCAATCGCGCCGGAGTTGCGCACCGCAAACCTCTCTCCTACCTTGCCGTTGACATACAGCTCACCGGAGGTGGCGCCGTAGAGTCCGGTATTCCCCGCGATGATATTATCCTCCGCCGCAAAACTGCTGCTGCGGGGCGGCAATATTGCGATGCGGCCGCCGCTGAGTCCCTTTGCAAAATAGTCGTTGGTCTCCCCCTCCAGCTTGAAGCATACCCCTTTGACCAGAAACGCCCCGAACGATTGTCCGGCAGAACCTTTGAACTTGACGTTGATGGTCTCTTCCGGCAGCCCTTCGTTGCCGTATTTGCCAGCAATCGTACCGGAGAGCATCGCCCCCACGGCGCGGTCGGTATTCTGGATGGCAAAGTCCAGCGTTATCTCGTCGCCACGCTCTACTGAAGCGGCAGCAGCCTTTATCAGGCGGCGGTCAAGCACATCGTCCAGCAGGAACGGATTGCCTGTAGTATGATGGAGGATGCCCTTCTCCTGATACAAAAGGCGTCCGAAATCGAGATCAGAAGCGGAGGTTTCTATAAGGTCGGTGCGGCCTACAGCCTCGTCTATGCTGTGCAGACCCATCAGGGCCAGATATTCGCGTACCTCGCGGGCCAGGAAGGTGAAGTAATTAACCAAATGCTCGACCTTGCCCATAAAGTGCTCACGGAGTTTGGGGTCCTGGGTCGCAACTCCCATCGGACAAGTGTTAAGGCTGCATTTTCGCATCATAACGCACCCAAGTACAATCAGGGCAGCGGTGCCAAAGCCAAATTCGTCGGCACCGAGCAGGGCCATCAGTATAACGTCTCGGCCCGTCTTGATCTGGCCGTCTACCTGCAGCCGCACCTGTGAACGGAGACCGTTGCGTACAAGCGTCTGCTGTGCCTCGGACAGGCCAATCTCAGGCGGGATGCCGGCATAGCGCATACTGGATGACGGGCTTGCCCCGGTACCGCCCTCGGCGCCGCTGAGCACTATCAAATCGGCCTTGGCTTTGGCCACCCCGGCGGCGATGGTGCCAACCCCGCTCTCGCAAACCAGCTTGACACTGACCTTTGCGGTTGGATTCACGTTCTTCAAGTCGAATATCAGCTGCGCCAGGTCTTCTATTGAATAGATATCATGGTGCGGTGGAGGCGATATGAGAGATATGCCCGGTATTGAGTGTCTTGTCCTTGCGATTATATCGTTTACCTTAAATCCGGGCAGCTGGCCGCCTTCGCCGGGCTTGGCGCCCTGGGCGACCTTGATCTGCAGCTCTTCTGCATTCACCAGATATTCCGTGGTGACGCCAAAGCGGCCGGAGGCGACCTGTTTTGTCTTGCTGCTCAGGCTGACTCCGTCGACCTCTGAGTGATAGCGCTGCGAATCTTCGCCACCCTCGCCGGTGTTGCTGCGTGCGCCCAGCAGATTCATTGCCAGCGCGATGGTCTGGTGCGCCTCTATGCTCAGTGCACCAAACGACATCGCCCCGGTGACAAAGTGCTTTACAATACTCTCTACCGGTTCGACCTCTTCCAGCGGAATCGGATTGCTTTTTACCCTCATGAAGTCGCGTATGAATATCGGCTCCGTGCTGTTGCCGGCAAGGGCAGAGAACTCTTTATATTTCTCGTAGCTGCCGGTACGGCAGGCAAGTTGCAGCCTGGCGATTGTATCCGGATTCCAGGCGTGGCGGATACCGTCCCTGCGCCAGTGGAAGCGCCCCATATCGGCAAGTAGGGGCTCCTGCTGCGGTTTGTATGCAAGGCTGTGGAATGCCTTGGCATCTGCGGCAATCTTCTCCAGCCCAGCGCCCCCGATCGTGCTCACCTCCGTGCCAAAGTACGTCCTGAGCAGGTTCTCGTTAAGACCGACACTCTCGAATATCTTGGCGCCACGATAGCTGCGGATGGTGGAGATACCCATCTTGGCCATTATCTTGAGCAGCCCCTTGCAAACCGCCTTGATGTAATTGTGCTCTGCGGTGGCGTAGTCTTCCTGGATCTTCCCCCTCTTTACCAAATCGTCCAGTATCGCAAATACCATGTACGGACACAGGGCAGAGGCTCCGTAGCCCAGAAGCAGCGCAGCATGCATTGTCTCGCGTATCTCGCCGCTCTCTACAATCAGCGCAGTCTGGACCCGCTTGCCTAAAGAAATCAGGTAGTGATGTACTGCAGATACCGCCAGCAGGCTTGGAATTGCTATATGTGCCTGGTCGACATCCCGGTCAGAGAGGATGATATAGTTGTATCCTTCCTCGACGCTGCGCTCGGCATCCTTGCAGAGTTTATCCAGGGCATAACGCAGGTCGCCGGTAAAGGTCATCGGCAGCTTTATGGTATTGAACCCTTTGTAACGGATATTGCAGAGGATGTCCAGCTGGGTGTTGTTCAGTATCGGATGGGGCAGCCGCACCATCTTGCAGTTGCTTTCGTCTGGATTAAGGATACCTGCTCCGACCCTTCCGATATACTCTTCAAGACTCATTACCAGGCTCTCGCGGATAGAGTCAATGGCGGGGTTTGTAACCTGTGCAAACTGCTGGCGGAAGTAGTCGAAGAACACCTGCGGCTTTTTGGAAATCACTGCCAGCGGGGTGTCGTTGCCCATTGAGGCAGTTGGCTCCTGGGCTGTGGTGGCCATGGGTATAATTGATGCGGAGATATCCTCCTGGCCATATCCGAACATCAACTCTTTTGAGAGCAGATTGTCTACGGTATTGTTTGCATGCCTGCCGCTGTGGAGTTTCTCCAGTTGGATGCGGTTGGTAGAGAGCCACTGGCGGTAGGGATGCTCCGCCGCAAGGGTTCGCTTTATCTCGCCGTCGTAATAAATCTTCCCCTCCTGTGTGTCAATCAGCAGTATCTTCCCCGGCTGAAGCCGCCCCTTCTCAACTACCTGGGTCGGATCGAAGTCCATTACACCAACCTCAGAAGCCACAACCATTGTGTCGCTACGGGTGATGGTGTAACGCGCCGGACGCAGGCCGTTGCGGTCCAACATTCCTCCGGCAAAGCGTCCGTCAGAGAAAAGCAGCGCCGCCGGACCGTCCCAGGGCTCCATCAGAATGGAATAATACTCGTAGAATGCCTTCAAATCTTCCGGTATCGGATTCTTGTCGTTGAATGATTCCGGTATCAGCAGCGCCATCGCGTGAGGCAGGCTCATACCACTCATCACAAAAAACTCCAGCACATTGTCCAGGCTGGCAGAATCGGACATGCCAGGCTCGATTATGGGAGAAATGTGCCGCACGTCGCCCAGCGTCTCGCAACTGAGCACGCTTTCGCGGGCCTGCATCCAGCCCCGGTTGCCCCGTATGGTGTTTATCTCGCCGTTATGGGCCAGCAGGCGGAACGGCTGAGCCAGCGACCATGTCGGGAAGGTGTTGGTACTGAACCTGGAGTGGACCACAGCCAGTCCGCTCGTAAAGTATTGGTTTGTTAGGTCGGGGTAGAACTGGCGCAGCTGTATGCTGGAGAGCATCCCCTTGTAAACGATGCTGGAATTGCTCAGCGAGCAGATATAGAAATCTTTGTCGTGGATGCGCTTCTCTATCCGCTTGCGCAGTACATACAGTATCCGGGGGAATACATCCACCTTATCGTCAGAAACGCCGGTAATGAATATCTGCTTTATGTCGGGCTCGGTTGCCATCGCCCGCTCTCCAAGACATTCGGGATTGGTTGGAACCTGGCGCAGGTGCATCAGCTGCAATCCGTCGCGCTCTATCTCTTCTATGATTATGGCAAGGATATCCTGCTGCCGCCTTGCATCTTTTGGAAGGAAGACCAGTCCGGTGGCATATTTGCCCTTCTCCGGAACCGGGATGCCGGAAAGGAGGATAAATTCGTGCGGAATCTGCACCATTATACCGGCGCCATCGCCGTCCTTGCCGATTTCTGCCCCGCGGTGACGCATGTTTTCAAGCACCTTAAGTGCATCATCTACAAGTTGATGGGTTTTGCCGCCGTGGATATTGACCACCATCCCGACGCCGCAGCTGTCGTGTTCCCAGCTGCTGTTGTAAAGACCTTGACTACTCATTTTGCTTACACTTGGGTAACATATCCGCCACAAAAATATGCAATAGGGTGTGCCGCAGAGTCCGTCGTGACTGTTATTTATCAACAAAAATGTCACTTCTGCCAATATCGTCAGCATATCGTACTAGTTTCGTTGAAATTGTAGTTCTATTTGCACAATTGCTTACAAATTGAAACCAATTGCAAAAAAACAAGAGAAGAAAATGGTGCAAGCAGTTTGATTATACACCCCGGGACGCTAAACTTGCAACAGAAACCGCAACGATGAAACAGACCGTCCATTTTACAAAAATGCAGGGTGCAGGCAACGACTACATCTACGTGGATACATCACTGTACGATATTGCCAATCCGTCCCGGGCGGCGGTTCTCTGGAGCGACCGCAACAAGGGAATCGGAAGCGACGGTCTGGTTTTAATCGGGAAGGCAGAGAACCGCTATGCCGATTTTACGATGCGTATTTTCAACGCAGACGGCAGCGAGGCCGATATGTGCGGCAACGCCGCCCGGTGTATCGGCAAGTATATCTATGAGAAGAAGCTGAGCCGCAAGAAACTTATCCGGTTGCAAACAGCATCCGGCATAAAGAACCTCTGGCTCAAGATCCGGGACGATAATCCCGATGAAGTGGAGAGCGTAACCGTGGATATGCTGGAGCCCTCGCTGGACTGCAGGGGTCAATTTGCTGGGACTGCCGGCAAAGAGGTGGAGTTGGATGCTTTGGACCGCACATTTAAAGGATTGTTCGTATCGATGGGTAATCCACATTTTGTTACCTTTGTAGCGGATTCCGATTCGCTGGATGTTGCCAGATACGGTTCCGTGCTTGAGAACGATCCTGTTTTTCCGCATCGCTGCAACATAGAATTTGCCACGGTGCTGTCGCCGGAGAGAGTCAGGATGCGTGTCTGGGAACGCGGCAGCGGTATAACAAAAGCCTGCGGCACTGGGGCTTGTGCAACGGCTGTGGCTGCTTCGCTCACGGGGCGCTCTTCAAAGAAAGTGACGGTGATAATGGATGGCGGCAACCTTGAGGTAGACTGGAATCCACCTGTGGGACACGTATACCTTTCGGGTCCTGCAGAAGCAGTATATGAAGGAGATATAGAATATGGCGCTTGTTAACGAACACTTCTTAAAGATGCCGGGCAACTACCTGTTTGCCGATGTGGCCCGCAAGGTGGCTGCATTCAAGTCGGCACACAAGAATGTCAACGTTATCAGCCTTGGCACCGGAGATGTTACGAGGCCGCTGGCGTCCGCTGTGGTAGAGGCGCTGCACAGGGCAGCCGACGAGATGGGCCGGGAAGAGAGCTTCCGCGGCTACGGCCCGGAACAAGGTTATCAGTTCCTGCGCGAGGCCATCATAAAGAACGATTACCTGCCCCGCGGCATACATCTGGATGTCAGCGAAGTATTTATCAACGACGGCGCCAAGAGCGATACCGGCAATATCCAGGAACTTATCCGCTGGGATAACTCTATCGGCGTAACCGACCCGATTTATCCCGTATATCTCGATTCCAATTCCATGATTGGCCGCTCCGGCGTCAAGGACAGCCGCGATAGGTGGTCCAACGTGGTCTATTTCCCCTGCACGGCAGAGAACGGATTCATCCCTGCAATTCCGGACCGTCGCGTAGATGTGGTATATCTGTGCTATCCAAACAACCCCACCGGTACCGTTATTTCAAAAGACGAGTTGCGCAAATGGGTCAATTATGCCCTGCGTAACGATGCCCTGATCTTCTACGACGCAGCTTACGAAGCGTATATACAGGATCCTGACATCCCCCACTCCATCTATGAGATCCGCGGCGCCCGCAAGTGTGCCATAGAGTTCCGCAGTTATTCAAAGACGGCCGGTTTTACTGGGTTGCGCTGCGGATATACGATTGTGCCCGAAGAGGTCACCGCGGCTACCTTGGATGGCGAACGGATAGCGCTCAACCCGCTTTGGCTGCGCCGGCAGTCCACCAAGTTCAACGGTACAAGCTACTTAAGCCAGCGGGCGGCAGAAGCGATATATACCCCGGAAGGGAAAGAGCAGGTGCGCGCCACGATAGACTATTACATGCAAAATGCTGCAATGATGCTCTCCCGATTCCGCACCCTCGGCTACGAGGTATACGGCGGCGAGAATGCCCCTTATATCTGGATGAAGACCCCGCACGGCGAACCCAGCTGGAAGGTGTTCAACGACCTTTTGAACCGGGCTCACGTCGTGTGTACCCCAGGGGCGGGATTCGGCCCTTCGGGAGAAGGATATGTCCGTTTCACTGCATTTGGCAGTCATTCCCAGACAGAAGAGGCGCTCAAAAGGATAGAAAGATGGTTCTAACACAATAAAGAAAACAACTATGGCAAACTTAAGATTCCAGGTCGTAGCGGAGGCTTTCAAAAAGAGGCCGCTCGACATCAAGGCTCCGGCAGAGAGACCCAGCGAATACTTCGCGAAGAAAGTATTCAATCGTGAAAAGATGCACAAGTATCTGCCCAAGAAGGTGTATGAGAAGATGATGGATGTGATTGACAATGGCGCCCAGCTTGACCTGCTGGTGGCTGATGCCGTTGCGGCCGGAATGCTTCAGTGGGCTTGCGAGAATGGTGTTACCCACTATACCCACTGGTTCCAACCCCTGACCGAGGGCACTGCAGAGAAGCACGACTCCTTTGTAGAACACGACGGCAAGGGCGGGATGATAGAACAGTTCAGCGGCAAGCTGCTGGTTCAGCAGGAACCCGATGCCAGTTCGTTCCCCAGTGGCGGAATCCGCTCTACCTTTGAGGCGCGCGGCTACTCTGCGTGGGATCCGACATCGCCTGTGTTCATAATAGACGACACCCTCTGTATCCCCACGGTGTTCATATCATACAGCGGCGAAGCGCTGGACTACAAGGCTCCGCTGCTCAAGTCGCTGCACGCCGTGAATGTGGCTGCCACCGATGTGTGCCACTATTTTTATCCAGACGTAAAAAAGGTATTCAGCACCCTTGGCTGGGAGCAGGAGTACTTTCTTGTAGATGAAGAGCTCTACAGTGCCCGTCCCGACCTGTTGCTTACCGGCCGCACGCTTATGGGTCACGACTCTGCCAAGAACCAGCAGATGGACGACCACTACTTCGGCACTATTCCGGACCGCGTGCAGGCATTCATGAAAGACCTTGAGATACAGGCGCTGGAGCTTGGCATCCCGTGCAAGACCCGCCACAACGAGGTCGCCCCCAACCAGTTCGAGCTCGCCCCCATTTTTGAAGAGACCAACCTGGCGGTGGACCACAACATGCTGCTGATGAGTCTTATGAAGAAGGTGGCGCGCAAACACGGATTCCGTGTGCTGCTGCATGAGAAACCGTTTGCCGGCATCAACGGCAGCGGCAAGCACAACAACTGGAGCCTCTCTACAGACACAGGCGTGCGGCTGCATGCCCCCGGCAGAACCACAGAAGACACGCTGCGCTTTGTAGTATTCATTGTGGAGACACTCATGGGTGTATACCGCCACAACGGCCTTATCAAGGCGAGCATCATGTCCGCCTCAAATGCTCACCGTCTGGGGGCAAACGAGGCACCGCCCGCTATCATATCATCTTTCCTTGGCAAACAGGTCACCGAGTTGCTGGACCACATAGAGAAAGCCGATTCTGATGCGCTCTCCATGGCCGGCAAGCAGGGCTTGAAGCTCGATATCCCGGAAATTCCGGAGATTATGATAGACAATACAGACCGCAACCGTACCAGCCCGTTCGCATTCACCGGCAATCGGTTCGAGTTCCGTGCTGTGGGCAGCGAAGCCAACTGCGCATCGGCGATGATTGCCCTTAACTGCGCTGTTGCAGAAGCTCTGGCAAACTTTAAAAAGCGTGTCGATGCACGAATCGCAGCCATAAGCTCCGATGCGGCATTCGCCCCTGCAGCCGACGGTACACCTGCAGCACACAGCGCCAAATTCCACGCCATCCTGGATATAATCCGCGAGGATATAGCAACCTGCAAGCCCATCCGCTTCGACGGCAACGGCTACAGCGACGAGTGGGTTATCGAGGCAGAGAAACGCGGTCTGGATACAGAGAAATCGTGCCCCGTTATCTTTGAAAGGTATCTGGATGCCGACAGCATAGAGATGTTCAGCAAGCTCGGCGTGATGACCCGCAAGGAGCTCGAAGCCCGCAACGAGGTCAAATGGGAGACCTACACCAAGAAGATCCAGATCGAGGCGCGGGTGCTTGGCGACCTCTCCATGAACCATATAATCCCGGTAGCGACCCGATACCAGAGCCAGCTGCTGGAAAATGTACGCAATATGCACTCTACATTTGCTGCAGAGAAGGCAGATGTGCTCTCACAGCGCAATGTCAAGATTATTGAAGAGATTGCAGAGCGCACATCACAGATAGAGACTATGGTAGACGAGCTGGTGGATGCACGCAAGAGCGCTAACAAGATTGCCGACGAGCATGAGAAGGCGATTGCCTACCACGACACCGTGGTGCCCAAGATGGACGAAATCCGCTATCAGATAGACAAGCTGGAGCTTATTGTTGATGATGCCTGCTGGCCGCTTCCCAAATACCGCGAATTACTTTTCATCCGATAGTTACCAAATTTGCTTAAATTTGGGACATGAAAATAATAATCGTCGGTCCGGCACATCCTTATCGCGGGGGCATCGCCACTCACAACAACCGTCTGGCTGTGCAGCTTCTAAGTGAGGGACACAGGGTGATGGTTTTTACCTTCACCCTGCAATATCCCCGGCTGCTCTTCCCCGGCAAGACGCAATACACTGCCGATCCGGCGCCAGAAGGTGTCGAGATTGTCCGCACCCTTAACAGCATGGATCCGTTATCCTGGCATCGCACCGCGCGGATGATTGCTCTGCAAAGGCCGGATGCCGTAATGCTGCGTTTCTGGATGCCCTACTTCGGGCCGAGCCTGGGCTATATCGGGCGCTATCTCCGCCGTCGCGGCATCAAGGTGCTCTCTGTGGTAGACAATATCATCCCGCACGACCACAAGCCGGGCGACAAGATATTTTCACGCTATTTTGTAAATAGTGTTGATGGATTTCTGGCCATGTCGCACTCTGTTATCGACGAGCTGCGCAGTTTTGATTCAACCAAGCCGGTTGTGTTCGCCCCCCACCCCCTTTACGACCATTACGGCGATAAAGAGAGCAGGGCCGATGCCGCTGCGCATCTTGGCCTGGATCCGGCAGAAAATTACTATCTGTTCTTCGGGCTGATTCGCGACTACAAAGGGCTGGATCTGCTGCTGCAGGCTATGGCGTGCGAGCCGCTACGCTCTAACTCTGCAAAGTTGATAGTTGCCGGCGAATTTTACAGCGGAGAAGAGAAATACCGCGCGCTGGAAAAGCAGCTCGGCCTCGAAGGTAGGATAATCTGGTTCCCTGAATTCATTTTCGAAGACCGCATCCGCCACTTCTTTAATGTGGCCGACCTGATTGTGCAACCATATAAGACCGCTACCCAGAGCGGTATCACACAGATTGCCTATCATTTTGAAAAGCCTATGGTGGTAACCTCTGTCGGTGGCCTGGCAGAGATAGTTACCGATGGCAAATGCGGATATGTGGTAGAACCCAGGCCGGAGGCAATATCCAGGGCCGTGGCCGATTTCTACGCCCTCCGTCCCGATTTTACTGCTGGATTGCGCGAAAAGAAACAGGAATTCTCATGGGAGCGCCTCACAAAGGCGCTGTTGTCCCTTATCTAGCACTTTGTGGGCTTCTTGCCAGCAATAATCTTCTCTGCCAAAGGGTCCTCCAGATATTTCTGAATGGCACGCTTGAGCGGGCGGGCGCCATATTCGGGGTCGTAACCCTCTTCAATTATCTTAGCCCTGGTCTGGGCGCTGACCTTTATGTCAAAGCCCATCTGCGATACGCGTTTATGGAACTTGGCCAGCTCTATGTCCAGAATCTTCTCTACATCGCCGGCTGTAAGAGAGTTGAAGAGGATGCGGTCGTCTATACGGTTCAGGAACTCCGGTGAGAATTTGCGGCGCAGAGCCTTCTCGATGATTACGTTCTGCCGTTTTGCAGAATCGTTGGCGGCGCTCTTGAATCCGATACCCTCGCCCAGTTCGCTGACCTGCTTGCTCCCAATGTTGGAAGTCATTATCAGGATTGTATTCCTGAAGTCGATATGGCGTCCGGCGGCATCGGTCAGGCGACCTTCGTCCAGAACCTGGAGCAGCAGGTTGAATATATCCTGATGAGCCTTCTCAATCTCGTCGAAGAGCACCACGCTGTATGGCTTGCGGCGCACCATCTCGCTCAGGTGGCCACCCTGGTCGTATCCGACATAGCCCGGAGGCGCCCCGATCAGGGAGCTGATGGAATAGCGTTCCATATATTCGCTCATGTCGATGCGGATAAGATTGTCTTCGCTGTCGAACATGTACTCTGCAATCTTCTTTGCCAGATAGGTCTTGCCAACGCCCGTCGGGCCCAGGAAGATGAACGAACCCACAGGCTTGCCGGGGTCACGCAAGCCGGCACGGTTGCGCTGGATGGCCTTTACCACTGCATCCACCGCATCGTCCTGGCCAACTATCTGATGCTTTAGCTCGACAGCCATGTTCAGGAGTTTCTCCCCCTCCGTTTCGCTGACGCGATGTACGGGGATATTGGTCATCATGGATACCACGGTGGCTATCTGCTCTTCACCAAGAGTCTTGTCGATTTGGGCCTCAGAGAGAGATTTCAGCTGCTCGTCGGAGCTCTTTAAAAGTTCCTCTTCCCTCTCTTTGAGAATCGCCGCCTGCTGGAAGTCGCCCCCCGCAGCTGCCAGGCGTTTCTGTTCGCGGACCTGTTCCAGTTGTGCAGTGATATCGGTTGAATTCTTCCTGAGAAGGTCGATGCTTGCGTTCTGCCGCGCACCCGCCTCGTCCATTACGTCTATTGCCTTGTCGGGCTGCATCCGGTCTGTGATATAGCGGCTGGAGAGCGCCACGCATGCCTTGAGGGCAGCATCGCTGTAGGTTACGTTGTGGTGTTTCTCATATTTTGGCCTTAAGGCCTGCAGGATTGCCAGCGTCTGTTCAAAGTCGGTGGGCTCTACCAGAATCTTCTGGAAGCGGCGTTCAAGGGCGCCGTCTTTCTCTATCACCTGGCGGTATTCGTCGAGAGTGGTGGCACCAATGCACTGTATCTCACCACGGGCAAGGGCCGGTTTAAGCAGGTTGGCGGCATCGAGGCTCCCAGCCTGGGCACCTGCCCCAACAAGTGTATGCAACTCGTCTATGAAGATGATGGTGTCTTCGCTTGCCTTAAGTTCTTCTACAATGCCGCGCATGCGCTCTTCAAACTGGCCGCGGTATTTGGTGCCGGCCACCACGCTGCCCATATCTATGGTCAGCAGCCGTTTGTGCTGCAGCGCCGGCGGGACCTCATGGTTCACGATGCGCTGTGCAAGGCCCTCTACAATCGCGCTTTTACCCACGCCGGCCTCGCCCACCAGCACAGGGTTGTTCTTCTTGCGGCGGACAAGGACCTGCAGCAGGCGCTCTATCTCTTTGGCGCGACCCACCACCGGATCCAGATGGCCGGCAGCGGCCTGGGCGGTGAGGTCGGTGCCAAACTTGTCCAGGTTGGGCGTCTTTATCTCCTTTTGCTTTGCACTCTGCGCCGCCTTCTCGCCAAGGTTGATCGTAAACTCCGGAACCGGACCGGGATTATCGTCTACAGGCAGCGGCTCTGCCGGCTTTGTGCCCATAAAATCGCGGATACTTTTGGCAGATGCGGCGGTCGTTGTTCTGGCTGCGATATGCTCGCGCAGGGTGTCGTAAGTGATACCGCTGCGTGAAAGGATCGGGGCCACGGTGGTGCCTGTCTCTTTGATGATAGCCAGCAGCACCACCTCCAGTGTGGGCGAGAACGATTTCAGCTGGGATATCTCCAGCGATACGTTCTTGTAGAAATCGTCTATATCGGAGGTAAACCTGATATCTCTGGATTCTTCATACGGTACCGACTCGGCCTCTTTGAGGACACTTTCAAGTTCGGCACGGACCATGGCCCGGTCGGCGCCAAGCGCATCCAGGGCTACTGTTGCATCGTTGTCTCCATCTCTGAGCAGCCCCAGGAACAGATGGTCCAAGGTCGCTATACGGTTGCCCAGACGGGCAGCCTCTTCTCTTGCATAAGAAAAAATCCTTTGCAGGTCTCTTGTGAAATCTTTTGCCATAATACTTGGCAAATATAGCAAAATACTTTCCTGACACAGAAAATTTGGTGATTAAAAAATAATCACTACATTTGCGCTCCCAATCGCTTCCTTAGCTCAGTTGGTAGAGCACGACACTCTTAATGTTGGGGTCCAGGGTTCGAGCCCCTGAGGGAGCACAAAAAAGCCAGGTGAAAACCTGGCTTTTTTGGCTCCGGGAGCCCTATGTTTTAGAGCCCCGTTAGATTGTACTCTAGCGGGCTTTTTCTTTATTAATCCCCTTTTATTTCAGCAACCGTTTCAGGCCGGAGAGTAACCGGGCGAGACCCTCGTTGAACATTTGTGGCTGGCAGGCCACGTTTATGCGGATAAAATTGTCGTCCCCATACATGCTGCCCGCATTCACCCAGACATGCTCTTTTTCTAGCAGTTCGCACTCTATCCGTGCAGACTGCATCTTTAGGGCACTGGTATCGACCCATACCAGATAGGTGGCCTGCAGCTCGGCAACGGGCAAGCAGGGCAGCTGGTCGCGGAATGCTGCAAGCAGGGCATCGTAGTTGCGGCGCACGGTGGCGTTCATCCCCTCCAGCCATCTTGCCCCTTCGCTGCTATATGCAGCCTGGACTGCAACCGGACCAAAGGGATTCACATCGCAGATTTCGTAAATGTTCAGCACCCGGTCTATCTTCCCGCGCCAAACGGCATTCTCGCTTACGATACAGGATATCTTCAACCCGGCAAAGTTGAAACTTTTTGAGGGGGAAATCAGGGTAACGCTGCCTTGAACGAAATCTTCGCCAAGAGAAGCAAACGGGGTGTAAGGTTTCCCGCCGGGGATTATTTCGCAGTGTATCTCGTCGCTTATCACAATAACGCCGTTGCGCATGGCTATCTCCCCCGCCCTGCGCAGTTCTTCTGCACTCCATAGCCTTCCGGCAGGATTGTGGGGATTGCAGAGCAGCAGGATCTTGTTCTGGGGGTCGGCGCACTTTTTCTCCAGGTCGTCGAAATCCATGTCGTAGGTAAAGAGTCCGTGCCCAAGGTCGCGGCGAACCAGCGGCGAAGCGACCACCCTGCACCCGTTATTCGTGACAGAAGAGAAGAAGCAATTGTATACGGGGGTCTGGATTATCACACCGCTCCCCTGCGGAGCGAGCGCCTTGATGCAGGCCGATATTGCCGGAACGACCCCGGTGGTATAGAGCATCCATTCGCGGGCGAAACATGCCCCGTGGCGATCTTTGAACCAGCGTATAATTGCATCGTAGAATTCAGGCATCGGCTTGACATAACCGAATACACCGTGCTCGAGACGGGCTCGCATCGCATCCAGCACGCACGGCGCTACAGCAAAATCCATATCTGCCACCCAGAGCGGAATAACATCGGCCCGCTCTTCGCAAGAAAGTTCGACCCCTTCGGGCAGGTCAGCATCCCATTTATAGCAGCCGCTGCCGCGGCGGTCAATCAGATTCTCAAAGTCAAATTTTTCCATATCAGCATCTTGTTTCAATCCTGCAGTCGGCCGGACGGCGGATATTTTCATCTATTGTAATGCTGCCGATACTGTCGGCAACAATATGCCCGGAGGTGGGATTCTTGATATTGGTGATGTGGCCGCGGATATCGGCCTGTACGTTGGAATATTCGAACACCCGGTCGCAGGTAGCATCGAAAGTGCAATTTTCCAGCACCAGCCCGTTTACATAGCATAGCAGTTGTTCTCCGGCAAGGTGGCAGTTAACCAGCCGGACGTTTTTGGAGTGCCAGGCCAGATATTCTCCGTCCAGTACAGAATCGTAAACGGTGACATTTTCGCACTCCCAGAAAGAATCCTTGGTTATAATCCTGGAGTTGCGCACTACCACATTCCGGCAGTACTGGAATACATATTTGGAATCACTCTCCAGATTGTCGACCTCTATGTTGCTGGAGTACATGAAGGGATAGGTGCCGCCGGTTAGTTTGACATCTTTAAGTTTAAGACCGTCTACCTTCCAGAAAACTTCGTCTGCATCGTTTATAACCACCCGCTCCAGAGATACGTCACGCATCTCGCGGAAAAACTTGGGGCCGTCTATCACGCAACCGCTCATCCGCAGGTTATTCGTATACCAGATTGCAGAGCGCGCCTCAGGAGCAAAATAGCAGTCAACGACCTTGCAGCCCTCCACGTGCCAGAGTGGATATTTCCCGAAGAACCGGCAACCCACTGCCTCTATGTCGCTGCAGTGCTTTAGTGCCGACTCTCCGTCGGTTACAACTATGTTCTCCAGACGGGCGCCGTGGGTCTCGAACAGGGGCCTCTCTCCACCGAACGAGGTATCTTTTATTATCGTCATATACTTCAGGTTGTCAGTTTTGTCATCATCCATTTTTTGCCGGTTATGCGCCCGACAAACAGCGCGCCGCGTACGTTAAGTTCTATCAGCATGGCTATCCAGTAGCCCATGAGCCCGTATCTGGGCGTCAGTACGATTGCCAGCACGATACGCACCGCCCATACGCTTATAAAGTTCAGCAAAGTGGGTATTTTGGTGTCACCAGCGCCAACACAGGCCCCGAACGCCACTATCGATGCGGCGTAGCCGGCCTCTGCGAATGCCTCCAGCCGCAGGCAGCGCGCACCCATCGCCACCACCTGGCTGTCCACGCTCAACAGGCTCATGATGGGTGTTGCAAGCAGATACATAACCACCGCCAGAGACACCATCATCCCGATGCCAAGCATTATTGTAATCTGAGCAAAGCTGCGCGCCATATCCTTGCGGGATGCGCCAAGGCTCTGCCCGACAAGCGTGGTGGCGGCATCGGCCATACCATATCCCGGCATATAGCAGAAGCTCTCCGCAACTATCGCAAAAGAATTGGCGGCGATGGCCACTGCCCCCAGAGGGGCGACTATCAGTGTGCTGGCGATATAGGCACCGCGCATCACCAGATTCTGGATCCATAGCGGGCCGGTGATGCCAAAGGCTTTCTTGAATGTATCTTTATCCGGCAAAAAAGAGCCAGCGTGGTGCACGATAGCCAGGTCCCGGTTGCGGACCAGCAGAAAAAACATCGTAAGTGCGGCAGTGATAACTTCTGACAGACCGGTTCCAAGCGCGGCTCCGCTTACACCCATCCCGGCCCCGGGAACGGTGACAACGGCCCCGAAAAGGGAGATATCGCGCGTGGGGAATATCAGAAAGAAGTTGAAGATCACGTCCAGCACGCACATCATGATATCCAGTAGCGCCGGGATTTTCATATCGCCGCTGCACTGTAGCATGGTGGCTCCAAAGAAGCACATCTGCATGGCGGGGATAAACGCGGCGTAGATGCGGAAATAGGCGCTGGCATCGGTGCGTATTGCGATCTCGCCTCCCAACCAGCGAGGCAGCGGACCGGCTACCCCCAGAGCAACGGCACTCAGCAGAATAGAGAAAGCAGTTACCACCAGCAATCCCTGACGCATCACGTTGCGGGCTCCGGCAGGGTCATTTGCCCCGAGCCGGTGTGCCACCTGCACAGAAAAGCCCTGGGCAAGGGCGATGCAGAATCCTCCGCACAGCCAGGAGCTTGTGGATACCAGGCCGATTGAGGCAGATGGGGCGGCGCCGAGGCTGCCGACCATCGATGCATCTATAAACTGCAACAGCACAGATGCCAGCTGGGCAAGGATTGCCGGGCCGCAGAGCAGCAATGTAAGCTTGACGCGTTCCCAGACAGAAAGCGGCATACCGCCACGGATTCCTTCCAGCAAAATGTCTTTCTGAGTCATGGGATAGCTTAACGCAAAGAATAGGATCTGATTTCGCCAAATCGCTCAAAGATACCGAAAAAATTCTCATCTTTGCACATATGTCCGATTTTCGCCAAATAATAGATGGAATTGATGCCCATATGGCCTCTCTGTTCGAGCAGAGGATGGCCGTTGTAGAGCAGATTGCCCTGGAGAAAAAAGCTTCCGGCCGGGCGGTTGATGATCCGGTGCGCGAAGCAGAAATGATGGAGCGTCGTTGCAGTGCACTTAAGCAAAAGCGACTCAAAAAATACTATGCTGCTTTTTTGCGTTCTGCGATAGAAGTATCCAAAGAGTATCAGACAGATATCATAGACGGCGCAAAGATGCCCGGATGCAACATCACAATCCAGCGGGGCGCTCTCACCAGCGCAGCCAAGTTGCTTGAGACAAGCGGCTCCAGAGTGATGATCGTTACCGATTCCGGCGTTCCTGCACAGTATCCTTCCAAGGTAGAGGCTTCGCTCAAGACAGCTGGCTGCAAGGTTCACATGGTCACTATTCCGCAGGGAGAGGCCAGCAAAAGCCTGGAGAGCTACGCCACAATCATGCAGGCGCTTGTAGATGGCGGCTTTACCCGCACCGACACCGTGGTGGCTGTTGGCGGAGGCGTGGTCGGCGACCTTGCCGGGTTTGTGGCTGCCACATTCATGCGCGGCATCCGTTTCTGCAACATACCCACCACCATGCTTTCTCAGGTCGACTCTTCTGTGGGAGGCAAGACTGCAATAGATTTTGGCGGCGTCAAGAACATCGTCGGTGCATTTCACATGCCTGCCAGGGTGTTGATAGATCCCGATACGCTGGCAACCCTCCCCGAGCGGCAGCTGCACAACGGACTGGTCGAGGCGATAAAGATGGGCGCTACCGGCGATGCGGAACTCTTTGAGTTGATAGAGAACTCCGGCGATTTGCTGTCCGATGCTGGCGAAATCATCCGCCGCAGCGTCAATTACAAGCAGGCTGTGGTAAAGGCTGATCCCCGCGAAAAGGGGCTGCGCCGGGTGCTCAACTTCGGACACACGGTGGGGCATGCCATAGAGGCGCTTGGCGGTGGCAAATATCTGCATGGCGAGGCGGTGGCGCTTGGAATGATGTATTTCTGTGGCGCAGAAGCCAGCCAACGCATCGGCCGCGTGCTTGCCAAGTACAATCTGCCCGTGAGCCACGACATAGCCCCAGAATCGATACGCTCTCTGATAGCCCACGACAAAAAGGCCTCTGGCGGCAATATTACCGTGGTTAAGGTAGATGAGATAGGCAGCTACCGTTTTGAAAAAGTAAACATCCAAGATCTAGCGTTATGAGCAACATCCTTGGCAAGAATATAACACTCACCCTGTTTGGCGAGAGCCACGGCGAAACGATTGGCGCGGTGCTCGACGGTATGCCCTGCGGCATTGAGGTCAGCGAAGCATACATTGCCGATGCCCTTACCCGCCGCCGTCCCTGCTCCAGCGGGGAGACTGCCCGCGTAGAGGCAGACAACTTTAAGATTGTAAGCGGCCTGTTCAACGGCTATACCACCGGAGAACCCATCTGCATCACGATAGAAAACAGCAATACGCGCAGCGGCGACTACGAGGCAAACCGTTACCTGGCGCGCCCCTCACACGCCGATTATGTGTCGCACATCGTACATCAGGGATTTGAGGACTGGCGCGGTGGCGGACACTTCTCCGGCCGCCTCACGGCACCGATAGTTGCGCTGGGCGCCATCTGCACCAAAGCTCTTTCTGGTATCGGAATAACCATCGGCACACATATCCTGGAGTGCGGTGGCATACGGGACGATGAGTTCAACGCCACAGACCAGGATATCCTCTCCGGACAGATTGCCGACATTCTGGGCAAGCGATTCCCCACCCTGGCGGCCGTCCAGGATAAGATAGAGGCTGCGATAGAGGAGGTTCGTAAAAATAACGACTCTATAGGAGGCACGATCCAGACTGCGATAGCCGGCCTTCCGGTGGGTGTCGGGGAGCCATGGTTCGGCAGTCTGGAGGGTACTCTGGCAAATGCCGTCCTCTCTATAGGCGGTGTCAAAGGGGTTGAATTCGGGCTGGGCTTTGGATTCAAGGATACTACCGGCCAAAACTGTAATGATGCGTTTTACAGCGACGGAGGCTGTGTAAAGACCCTTACCAACAACAACGGCGGGATAAACGGAGGCTACTCCAACGGAATGCCCGTGGTGTTCAACTGCGCCGTCAAGCCTACCCCCTCCATTGCCCGCGAACAGCGCACAATTGACATGCGCACGGGGGAAAATGCAACCATACGTGTAACCGGCCGTCACGACCCCGCCATTATCCGCCGCATTTGCCCTGTGGTGACTGCTATCACGGCGATAGTCGTTTGCGATATGCTCAAGGGCTCTTTTTCCAACCAGATATTTGCAAAACGATGAAGCTGCTTATACTCAACGGCCCCAACCTGAATATGCTGGGCATCCGCGAGCCGGGGATATACGGCAGCGAAACCTACGAAACGCTTGTAGACAAGATTGCAGATTATGCGTGCGAACGCGGTGCAATTGCCGAGTTTTATCAGTCCAACCACGAAGGGGCGCTGGTAGACCGCATCCAGCAGGCATATTTCGACCATGTAGACGGTATCGTGTTCAATCCCGGGGCATATACACATACCAGCATTGCCCTTCTGGACGCGCTCAAAGCGGTGCGGATTCCTTGCGTAGAGGTCCACATAAGCGATCTCTCTGCCCGGGAAGAGTTCCGCCAGAAGAGTTATATCCGTCAGGCATGCGAGGCCTCTGTTATCGGTCACGGCACCAACGGCTATCTTGAAGCAATCGATATTTTGCTTGACAAATGAGCAGTTGCCACATATCAAAAAGCATTGCCCGCGGCGTCGTCGTTGCACCTCCATCCAAGAGCTACGCGCACAGGATACTGCTGGCCGCCTTTTTGAGTGGCAAATCCACCACTATCTCCAATATAGAGTTATCCAACGATATCGCAGCCACCATAAACTGCATCAAGGCTTTGGGCGGTGAGGTATCATTGTCAGACCGCTCGGCAACAATCCTTGGCAGGGAGAGTGCTAAAGCGAATGTTTTCCCTTGCGGCGAGAGTGGCTCCACGCTGCGCTTTTTCATACCCGTGGCGCTTGCAAAAGTTGGTGCTGCCCGCTTCTGCGGAACCGCAAAGCTATTCTCCCGCGGTATCGGTGAGTACGAAAAGATATTTGCAGCGCAGGGAATCTCTTATTCTCTGGGTCCCGATTTTCTTGAGGTGAAAGGGGAACTAAAAAGTGGCACATACCGCATAAGCGGCGCCACCAGCAGCCAGTATGTCACCGGCCTGCTGTTCAGCCTGCCTCTGCTTGGCGGCAGCAGCGAGATTATAATCGAACCACCCGTCCAGAGCCGTCCGTACATACTGATTACTCTGGATGTCCTGCACTCGGCTGGAATAAAAGCTTATTTTGAAGATAACAGAATCAATATCCCCGGCGGTCAGTCGTTCGATTTGCCCGACTCTACCGTAGAGGGAGACTGGTCTAACGCCGCTTTCCTGGATTTCTACAACCATATCGGTGGCGATGTCACCGTAACCGGGCTGAATAACGATTCTCTGCAGGGCGACAGAGTATATCGGCAACTCTTCGACCGGCTTGAAAATGGCTGGTGCCAAATAGATATCGCCGACTGCATCGATCTTGGTCCAGTGCTTTTCACCATGGCCGCAATCAAGCACGGGGCGCTTTTTACCAATACCGCCCGCCTGCGCATTAAAGAGAGCGACCGTATTGCCGATATCATCGCAGAGTTGGAAAAAGTGGGTGCCGGGGCTGTTGTTAATGATAATACGGTGGAGATATTGCCCGTTAAGCCCGCTCAGATTGCAGGTTTATCCGGCATCACCTTCGACTGCCACAACGACCATCGTCTGGCGATGAGCCTTACTGCCCTGGCCAGCATGTTTGGTGCAGATCTATGCGGTTATGAGTGCGTGGCCAAGAGCTTCCCGGGATTCTTCGAGGTCGTTAAACATTTAAACATCGATGTAAACAATGGATAAGGAGAGCAAGATATTGATAGTCGGCCTGGGTATGATTGGCGCCTCTTATGCAGAAAAACTGCACGGTTTGGGCTTTTTTGTAGGCGGATTGTCGGCGCGTCAATCCACAATCGACAAAGCGATTGAAAGCAATATAATAGACTGTGGTTCAATTGATGTAACAAAAGAGTTCGTATCACGGTTCGACATAGTTGTCTTCGCTCTCTACCCTAAAAAGTTCATTGAGTGGATATCGTTGTATCAGGATTGCCTGAAAAGCGGCGCGCTGGTTACAGATGTCACCGGAGTCAAGAGTGCAATCGTGTACCGTATCCAGGGTATGCTCCGCAGCGATGTGGAATTCATCGCCGCCCACCCCATGGCCGGCCGCGAGCTGCAGGGTATCGACAATCGCTGTGCAGAGGTATTCGACGGGGCCAACTATATCATTACTCCCACCCCTGCCAATACCACCAAAGCCATCGATACGGCCGCCGAGATTGGACGCCTGCTTGGATTCGGACACATATCAGTCTTGTCGCCGGAAGAACACGACGAGATGATAGCATTCCTCTCGCAGCTGACCCACTGCATTGCAGTGAGCCTTATGTGCTGCAAAGAGAGCCGCCACCTGGTAGATTATACCGGCGACTCTTTCCGCGACCTGACCCGGATAGCTAATATTAACGAGAACATGTGGCCGGAGCTCTTTGCGATGAACAAAGAGCAGCTGCTTGCGCAGATGAATCTTTTTGAAAAGGAGTTCGGCCGGTTGAAAAATGCCATCGCGGCAGATGACATCGATACTGTAAAAGAGATGATGATAACTTCTACCGAAAGGAGAAAATTATTCAATAAGAAATGAATCTGGAAATAAAGCGCGAACTGCCCACTGCGGAACAAATAAAAAGCCAGTTCCCACTGCCTGAAGGCTTGGATAAGGTAAAAAAGGCTAACGATGCGGCTATCAAGGATATAATATGCGGCCGCAGCAATAAGTTGCTGCTGATTATCGGCCCCTGCTCTGCCGACCGCGAAGATGCGGTGTTAGAGTATGTCTCCCGCCTGAGAAAGGTGCAGGAAAAGGTTGCGGACGTTATTACCATAGTGCCGCGAATATACACCAATAAGCCCCGCACCACCGGCGAAGGTTACAAAGGGATGCTGCATCAGCCCGATCCTCACAGCCGCGCCGACATGCTTGGCGGCCTTATCGCAATTCGTCACCTGCACATGCGCGTCCTCTCGGAAACCGGCTTTTCCGGCGCTGATGAAATGCTCTACCCGGAGAATCACACCTATCTCTCCGACATGCTCTCATATGTCGCAGTGGGCGCACGCAGCGTAGAGAGCCAGATCCACCGCCTCACCGCCAGCGGTCTGGACATTCCGGTCGGGATGAAGAACCCTACCAGCGGCGATATGAACGTGATGCTGAATTCCATTCACGCGGCCATGCTGTCGCACACGTTTATCTACCGCGGCTGGGAGGTCACCAGCAAGGGCAATCCCCTCTCGCATGCAATCCTGCGCGGCAGCGTGAGCAAGAACGGCCGCAATATCCCCAACTATCACTACGAGGATATGATGCTGCTCTGCGAGAAGTATGCAGAATCGCACCTGCCCAACCGGGCTCTTATCGTGGATACAAACCACTCCAACAGCGGCAAGCAGTTCGAGCAGCAGATACGCATCGCAAAAGAGGTGCTCCACTCTGCACGTCACAGTGCCGATATCGGCAATCTGCTCAAGGGCCTAATGATAGAGTCCTATCTTGTGGATGGCTGCCAGAGCGATGGCTCCGTATACGGCAAATCAATCACCGACCCCTGCATGGGCTGGGAAAAGACAGAGCGGCTGATCTGCGAAATAGCAGATTTACGGTAGACATAATTGGCGGGTGTGGGTTGTCCGGCCCCGGTTTAAGCGTAGAGCTTGCCCACAATCCAGAGCATCAATCGGGTCGGGAGGATGCGCACCAGAAAGTTGATGGCCTTGTAATCTGCACGCGGGGTAACTGTGGCAGCCATACGGCGGCGGCCAAGTTGCCTTACGATAGCGCTTGCAATCTTGCCGGCCGGCATACCGTTCTGTTCGTCGTGCTCCATACGCCCCACTGATTTCTTTAGCGTTTCATAATAAACGCTGCCGGGATTCCCGCTCTGCTCAGTGACCTTGCGGGCGGCTGTAAAGCCGGTTTTTGTATCGCCTGGGAGTATGCTGCAGCACTGTATGCCGAACCCTTTAACCTCCAGCGACAGTGCCTTGGTGTAGATAAGCACAGCGGCCTTGGCGCTGCTGTAGAACGTCTGGTAGGGAATCGGCACATTGGCAGCGACGCTGCTGATGGTGACAATCCGGCCATACTTTTGAGCACGCATTGCCGGCAGTACCTCGCGGATTACCCGATGTGCACCAAAGAAACAGGTTTCGAACTGATACTTTGCCTCATCTACGCTGGTCTGCTCTACTGCACCGGCGATGCCGTTGCCGGCATTGCAAACCACGGCATCGATATGTCCCTCTTTGGCGAGGATGTCCGCCACAACTTTTGATACACTCTGCTGGCTGTTGACATCCAGCACAACCGGTATCAGATTATCACTTGTGGGGCACTCTGGCGCAAGTATACCGCGCCTTGAGCCGGCATACACCTTATATCCTGCCGCAGCCAGCATACGTGCAGTCTCGGCCCCGATGCCGGAAGAACCGCCTGTAAGCAGCACGACAGATCCGCTCTTACCCATATCAGATAATATCGTATTTCTTGAAAACCTTCTCTATCTTCTCAAGGGCAAACTCTACCTGTGCCTGGGTGTGGGTAGCCATCAGGGAGAAGCGGATAAGGGTATCCTCAGAAGGAACGGCTGGAGAAACCACAGGGTTCACGAACAGCCCCTCTTCAAACAGGTCCCTGGTTACGCAGAAGGTCTTCTCGTTGTCGCGGATATAAAGCGGGATAATCGGCGTGGAGGTATTGCCAATTTCGCACCCCATGTTGCGGAAGCCATCGATGGCGAAGCGGGTGATATCCCACAGATGTGTGATACGTTCCGGTTCCGATTCCATTATATCCATGCTGGCATTTACTGCGCCGATAGCTGCCGGTGTGGGACTGGCACTGAATATATAGGAGCGAGCTGAGTGGCGGATATAGTTCGCCGTTATCTTGTCGGTGGCGATAAAACCACCCAGAGAGGCAAGGCTCTTGCTGAAGGTGGACATTATCAAATCCACCCTGTCGGTAACTCCGAGCGCGTAGCACACGCCCTGTCCGTTTGGTCCAAACACTCCCAGGCCATGTGCCTCATCTACCATTACGGCAGCTTTGTACTTCTCGGCAAGGTCACATATCTGCTTAAGCGGAGCAACATCGCCTTCCATGCTGAACACACCGTCTACCACGATGAGCTTGATAACGTCGCTCTCGCATTTGCGCAGCTTTGACTCAAGATGCTCCGGGTTGTTGTGGCGGAACTTAAGGTAATTTGCCGGGCTGAGGCGGCGTCCCTCTATTATAGATGCATGGTCCCGTTCGTCCAGCAGGATGTAATCGTGGCGACCGGTCAGGCAGGAAACCACGCCCAGATTTGTCTGGAACCCGGTAGAGAATATTACCGCATCCTCTTTGCCGACAAACCTGGCCAGTCTGGCCTCTGTCTGCTCATGTATATCAAGCGACCCGTTCAAGAAGCGGGAACCGGCACATCCGGAACCATATTTTTTAATCGCCTCTATGGCAGCCTCTTTCACTTTGGGATGATTCGTAAGGCCCAGGTAACTGTTAGAGCCAAACATCAGCACTTTCTTGCCGTCTATGATGACCTCGTCGCCCTGTTCGCTGCATATTGCACGGTGATATGGATATATCCCCATATCCTTCAGTTCCTGCGGAAGGGTGAATTGAGCTAATTTTTCTTGTAGTAACTTCATAATAATTACAGTTTATCCATATGACGTCGCCACGCAAAAATCACGACGCACATCCCGCAAACATACGAATAAAATCAGAGATAGCCAACCTTACCCATTCAACCCCTTGCAGAGGGCATCCAGGGTATTTTCTGTAAGACCGGTGGCAGAGAACCCACCGTCGTGGTAAAGGTTCTGCATTGTGACCTTTCGTGTGAAGTCACTGAACAGGGTGACGATATAATCGGCACAATCACTGGCCGATGCGTTTCCCAGGGGAGACATCATGTCGGCATATCGGTACATTTTCTCCATGCCGGCAATGCCTTCGCCGGCTGTGGTAAGGGTTGGAGACTGGGACACGGTGTTGACCCGTACGCCGCATTTGCGGCCAAACCTTGCCCCGAAGCTGCGGGCGATGGATTCCAGCATCGCCTTGGCTTCTGCCATGTCGCCGTACAGCGGGAAGGAGCGCTCCCCGGCGATGTAGGTAAGCGCCACGATAGATCCGCCATCGGCCATCGCATCGTTGTTGTAGAGCACGTTCATCACCTTATGGAATGATATGGCGCTGATGTCCATCGTGCGCTGCATAAACTGATAGTTGATATCCTCATAAGGTATCTTCTTGCGCACGTTGGGCGATTGTCCGATGCTGTGCAGCACAAAATCGATCTTGCCGCCAAAGTGGCGGAGGGACTCTTGAACAAGGTTATTCAGGTCATTGATATTTGTGGCATCGGCGGCAATGACTTTGGCATTACACTCTTCTGCCAGGGTGTCAAGCGACCCCATTCGCAGCGCGACAGGGGTATTGGTGAGCACAAGCGATGCGCCCTGTGCGTGTGTGTGCTGCGCTACGTGCCAGGCAATCGAGCGGTCGTTCAGAGCCCCGAAAATGATTCCATTCTTCCCTTTGAGCAGATCGTTCATATCGTTATTCCGATGGTTCTTTTTCAACCAGCATGAATGTCAGTTTGCCGCGGCAGCACATCTGCCCGCCAACAATGGCCTCTGCATCCACAAAAAAGATATTGCCCCTGCGGTCGGTAAGGTGTGCCTTGACCTCTACGGTGTCACCGGGGACCACTACCCTTTTGAAACGGACCTGGTCTATGCCGGCATACAGGGGAATGGAACGGCTCATCAAATCTGACATCAGCAGCGACGATGCCTGAGCCATGATTTCGCACAGGATAACCCCCGGCACGATTGGCTTGCCGGGGAAATGACCTTGAAGGAAGTACTCGTCGCCGCGAACAGTGTATTTTGAATATGTAGTGTCCCCTGCCTGCGAAGATTCGTCCAGCAGAAGCATCGGTTCGCGGTGCGGCAGGATTGCCTTGAGCTCTTCCCGGTTCATAAACAGCCCGATGACTGTTACAGAGTCAGATCTTTAGTGATAGAGTCAGCTGCATTCTTCTTCACGGATTTGATGCCATTCTCCATTGCAGCTACGGAAGAATATACTTCGCTGGTACCGATAACCTGGCCGTTTGAAGCTTTGAGGTTGAAATAAGGCAGGCCGTTCTTTGCCACAAGGCGCTCGAAACGTTCTTCCAAAATGCCGTTCTTGCGCACAGACTCTATCCCCTCAAAGCACGATTTCTTAGACTTGTACCCCTGGCTGGCAAGTATCACCCTGCCATTTGTGGCTTTCAGCACAAACTGCGGGTTACCGTTCTTGCGAAGCGTGATTTCAAATTTTCCCATAGTATATGTAGTTGATGATTTAATCAATCGTTACAAAGTTAGAAAACAATTTATTTAACTACAAGGCAGAAATCCAAGTCTTTAGCAAGTTTTTCCTTATCGAGGTTCTGACCGATGAAAACAATCTTCTGCATCCGGTCGCCAACAACAGGGTCCCAATCGCGCATAAAGTTCGGATCCTGCTCTGCAATCCGCTTCAGATCCTCTTCCGGGGCGCTTGCATACCAATAGCCCGCTTCTGTAAGTTTTTTCTCACGCCCGGCACTTTCAAAAAGGTACGACATGTCGTTGTCGTCCTTAAACCAGCAAATGCCTTTGGCGCGGATAATGTTCCTGGTGAAATTGCGTGCGATGAAATAGTCAAAACGGTTCATATCAAACGGTAGCCGGCGATAATAGACAAACGTACCGATATTATATTCGTCGCTCTCCCCCTCCTGCTCATTTTCAAGCTCATCTTCTCCCCCTTCAAGTTCCCTCACCCACGCCGCAGAGGTGGCCGCCTTCTCAAAATCAAAGCGATGCGTATCCAGAATCTTCTCCAGGTCGATATCGGCATAGTTGCACTCCAGAATCTCTGCCGTGGGTTGGATTGCACGCACTATAGCTTTCACCCGCCCCAGCTCCGTAGGGGTAAGTTCCGCCGTCTTGTTAAGCAGGATAATGTCGCAGAATTCAATCTGCTGGATAAGCAGGTTCTCTATATCGTCGTCTTCAATGCCGCCGCGCTGCAATGCGCCGCCGCAATCGAATTCGTCTTTAAGCCGGAGGGCATCAACCACAGACACTATGCAATCCAGATAACAGCTGCCGCCACGGTTAAATTGCGGCCCGAGCGAGGGGATAGAGCAGATCGTCTGGGCAATCGGGGCCGGTTCGCAGATGCCGCTGGCCTCAATCACTATGTAGTCAAACATCTGCTGCTCTACCAGCGATGCTATCTGTTCCACCAGATCCATCTTTAGAGTGCAGCAAATACAGCCGTTCTGCAGCGCCACCAGACTGTCGTCCTTGGGCCCGACGACCCCCGATTTTGCAATCAGGTCGGCATCGATGTTAACTTCGCCGATGTCGTTTACAATAACGGCAAATTTGATCCCTTTTCTGTTTGCGAGGATTCTGTTCACCAGAGTGGTTTTGCCGCTGCCAAGATATCCGGTAAGTAGCAGCACAGGTGTGTTTTTCATATAACAAAGCAATTTTAAGACGCGCTAAGGTAGCAATTATTTCATTTTAAAAACGCCAAAAAACCAGCCGAAAGTCCGACAGTTTCCGTTTCCGATATGCCAGCCGCATAATTTTGCAATTGCAAAGCAAAAGTGATGCAATGGCGTTATGAAGGGAAAGTTACTTTTAGCGGTTATCGCTCTTTCAATGGTTTCTTGCGTGCCTGCGCTGGCAAGCGGGGCCAACGGCCGATACTTATTATCTACAAATATACCCGACTGGGCAACACTGGCCACCATCAACTGCGAATTCCAAGGGGCTCTGGACTGCCATTGGAGCATTGCCGCAGGGGTAAAATACAATCCATTCAAATACTTCTGCGGTGCAACAAGCCAGACGCACCTAAGGCAGGTTACACCCTCTGCCGGGGTGCGTTACTGGTTTGGTGGCGCGTTTGATGGATGGTATGCCGGGGTGTCGCTACTTGCAGGCGAATACAGCGTTTCCCTGCCCAAATCAGACATGTTCTTCGAGGGATTCCTGTATGGTTCCAGTGTGTGCGGAGGCTATCTGCTGCCTGTGTCAGACCGGTTCGCATTAGCTTTCGGTGCAGGTGTCGCGTTGGCACATCACAACACCACATTCTATCAGGGGCCGGTATGCGGCCGCAGAAAAGGGGGCAGTAGTGGAATAGCCGTGTTCCCAAGTGACATAGTTCTCTCGCTGGTACTGAATCTTGGAAGATGAAACGGCCGGTACTTATAATAATGTGCGTTTGCTGTGCGATATCTTCCTGCATCAAGGAAGACCGCAGTGATTGCCCCTGCTATCTGAGCGTGGATTTAAGCCAGATAGAGATCGAATATATAGATAAGGTCGATCTGGTGATGAGTGCCTCAGACGTCAGCGAGGCGCAATGGATAAGTGTTGAACGGAGCTTTATCGGCGACACGCTGGTCGTGCCGGTAAAAAGGCGGGAATTTGACCTCTGCGCCTGGGGAAATCTCAAGGGTTCGCAGGTTGATACGCATACCAATTCCATTATTTCTGCCGACAGGCCCGATTCGCTGTGGAGCAGCTATCACCACGTGTCGGCCAGGTGCGAGGACGCTTATGTGAAAGTGACCCCGCAAAGGAGATTTATCCCTGTCACGATAATCGTAAGGGGGATGATAAGCAGTGTTGTAGATATAGAACCTGTCCTGACTCAGGTCAGCAGCGGTTTTGACTTTAACGGCAATCCGGCAGGCAAACTGGCCGTAACACACCCCAAACTGACACATACTCCAGATTCTGAGGCCGATTACTATACGTTTGAATCGTTGCTTTTAAACCAACCCAGCGCTACAGATGCCGGTCTGGAGCTGACATACTCTTCTGGCGGAAGAGAGCGGCGGACAAGCTATCCGCTGGGGCGGATGCTGCTGGAAGAGGGAGAAGACATCTCGCTGGCCAACGGCAATCCGGTTGTCGTAGACCTTGTGCTGGGTCAGGGCAACATCTTTCTAACGATAGAGATCGAGCAGTGGCAGGCGCACGATGTGATAGACATAACATTTTAAAAACCAAACGATATGAAACGACTTTTACAGTATCTTTCACTGGCGCTTCTGCTGTGCTGCTGCCAGAGTCCGGAAGAACTTGCGATTCGGGAGCAATCAACGGTATATTTTGTGTTCGACACGCTTGCCAGCCGCACTCTGGTCGTGAACGACGAACATATCTCAAACTGCTGCATAATGGTCTACGACCAGACCGGGACGCTGGTGGCCAGCAGCTACAACAGCGGCGGCGTTATCCCGTCGATGAGCCTGGCGTGCAACGACGATGAATTCTATACATTCTATTGTGTCTGCAACATCGGCAATATCACTTCCGTTGCAGCGTTCCGCAACGAGTCGTCCCTGGCCGCCTACAAGTATTCCGTGGTCAATTACAGCGATATCATAGACTCCAACGGGGCGGTACCCATGAGCGGCAGCAGTTCGCTGATGCAGGTTACCGACGGGATGAACATCTATATCAACCTGACCCGCTGTGTGGCGCTGGTGACCGTACGGCTGGACGACAGCGCCCTGAACAACGCCTCTGTAAGGATAGAGTCCGTCACGCTAAAGAATGTCCCCAAAAAGGTCTCCCTGTTCAGCACCTCTGCGGCTGGCAGTGCGTCGGACTGCTCCCTTAGCGGAGATTATGCAAACAGTGTAGAGTTGGCGGCAATCAACGGCGGTGAATCCATCGGATTCTATATGTTTGAGAACTGCCAGGGCAATCTGTTGCCAAACAACCACACCTGCCAGGGCAAACTGTTCGCGACCGGCGACCCGCGGGCGCGCGTATGCAGTTATATCGAGATGACCGGCTTCTACAACGACAGAAACAGCGCGAACCGGCGCTACGGTGATTTTACCTACCGGTTTTATCTGGGCGGCGACAACACCAGTGACTTCAGCCTGATACGCAACCACCATTATTACATAGTGGTGAAAGTAACCGACGGCGGCGTGGATGAGACCAGCTGGCGTGTGGACGGAGACCTCACGCCGTATGCCACTGCCGTGTCGGTATCGCCCTCACAGTACACCTTCAACGGTATTTCAGGCACGTGCAAGTTGACCGCCACAGTATTGCCGGCTGGAGCATCCCAGAGCGTAACGTGGACTAGCAGCAACAACTCCGTTGCAAGGGTGAATCAAAGCGGAACGGTTACGCCGGTGGGATATGGCACAGCGACAATCCGGGCTACCGCCACCGACGGAAGCGGAGTATACGCCACCAGTTTGATTACCGTGCGCGACCCCTCTGTCGTACCGGTGAGCATGGTGCCAAACTATCTCTATTACGACGAATGGCTGGTTGCCGAAGGCAGCAGCGTGAGCAATTTTGAGGTGACAATCAATTATAGCGACGGCTCCAGCCGGCTGCTTACCGGGGCAGATGCGCTTTCCACGGTTGATACAGAAAACAGCCACTTCTCCGTATCTAACGACCGACTCGTTGCAAACAATATCAACGGCTATTTTGACGGATGGTATGCAGAACTATATCTTGAATATATCGAGAATGAGACATATATCAGCTTTACGGCAGATGGTGCTATATTCATCCCCGACGACCTTTTCACAGCCACTGTAAATCAGCGTGCATTGTCGGGCAACGGAGACCGTGCCGTAACGATAAGCGTTCCGCAGGGGATCCGTGGCGTGCAGGTCGTCCCGTCGGATATCACAATCAGCACCACCAGCAACAAAATCGAGGCGATAAGCGGAGGATACCGGGTAAACCCCTCAGTCACCACGAACGGCCCTTTGAATTACGTTATAACGGGCAGATTTACCGACGACTTTGGCAATGTCATAACCAAAAGCCAGAATTGCACCACCACCCTCTATCTCTGGCGCGAGCGATATTACCAGATAGAGGTCGACACCTCTGTCCGGGAGACAATCGATACCGGTTTCGGCTCTCAGGAAGAGCCCGACAAGATAAGTGTCAAGTGCTATCTGGTATGCACGGGGCAGCCAAACCAGCTGGTTTTTGAATACTACAAGCCAGCCTCATACGACCAGAACGGAGACCTGATAGACAGTTATTTTACCTATCAATGGTATAACCAGACACTATACGCACAGATGCAGGACCACCGTGTATACTATTTCAACTTCGATCGCAACGGCAATTATCTCCAGGAGGGATATTGCATAGAGAACGGAACTTACATATACTATGAACCTTTTTAGCTTTATTATCAACAACTAAAACAAAAAACAACAATGAAAAAGATTATGTTATTTGCGCTTGCAGCGGCAGCGGTTTTTGCTTCGTGCGGGAAAATGGATTCAGAGCAAGCCACCGGAAGGGATGGTGAGGTAGAGGTCAACTTTTCGTTGGGATATTCAACCAGGGCGACCACCGGAATCGACGACGATGCGGTGAACACCGCTTACATCTTTGCATTCGACGGTAACCGGCTGGATGGTTCAGCTACCGTATCCAATGCATCCACAGGTTCTATTGTCGTAACCCCCGGGTCCCGCCGTTTTATCGCTGTGGTTAACCCCAACAGTGAGTTTACATTTACCGATATAACATCTCCGGCCAGCATCACGGCCCTGGTTTCCCAGCTCTCGAGCGAGGGCGTGGCAGACATGGTGATGATTGGCGAGACCACCAGCGACATTACATCCTCTTCTACCAGCGTTTCGATCCAGGTAACCCGCTTGGTAAGCAAGATCAGCGTCAGCTCGCTCAAATTCCAGCTCACCGGCGCACTTGCAGGTAAAACGGTAAGCAATGTGGCTGTATATCTGAAGAACTACCCTACTACCATGACATATGCCGGAGTCCCGGGAACGAGCTACTCCTCCGGACTGTTTTCTGTAAACAGGGATTCCTTTGAAGTATATGACCTGCTGGGCAGCATGACCAGCGGCGGCAGTGCAGAGACCAACCATGCCTTTTTTTGCTACGAACGTACAACCGCAACGGCTACCACCGGTAGTGGCGCTATAAGGCTCTGCATTAAAGGCGACATAAACGGGCAGACCTATTACTGGTCGATACCAGTGAACAATGGCGACAGCTGGAAGAGCACGGCATTCGTGAGCGGCGACTCGCACTATGGCGTCAAGCGAAACCACTCTTACGCCTATGACATCACCATCACCCGTCCTGGTGTTCCCGACGACAGTGCTGCTCCCAGCCCTTCGGACGTCAACGACTACGGCGACGATGGTCTTGAAGACGACAGTGACCTCACTGTTAAAGATTTGACATTCACCCTGACTGTAGCCGACTTTATCCCAGTCAGCGAACAGCCCGTCACTTTCTAATCATTTTTCATCTTTCACTATTCTTTTAATCCGGGACCGGCCGCCTATGGCCGGTCCTTTTATTTGTGGGACGAAATTTGTAGCTTTGCACGGCAAAACCGATATACACAGAATGCAAGTACAGTTTCCATCACAGCCGCTGCCGGACAATTTCAAGAAGTTCTCTACGCACGCTTTTTATTTTAGCCTGGTGCCGTTCTTCCTTTTTTTGTTTGGCGCAATATACAAGCCGTTCGGTATGGAAGCGCTGCTGGATACCCCAAAGGCTTCGTACTCTTTCAATATCACGATGATCATGTGCATCGTGCTGCTGGTTGTATTTGCGATGCGGATGATACTCTATTTCACCCATATTGTGCGGCACCTGTCGATGAACTGGTACAGGATGTGGTGCGTGGGCGAGATTGTGGCATGCTCTTTTTTCGTGGCACTGTACGTCACCCTTATCGGCAATTACGAGCAGCAATACCTGGAGATTCTGATAGGCACTGCCGGATATCTTGCACTCTCGCTGCTTTTCCCGTATATTTTCCTGGAGCTCACATTTACTCTGGCAGCTGTGCGCAGGGCTGGAGTGACCGGACCCCAGGCCGACAAGAACCTCCGTTTTTACGACAGCAGCCACAACCTTAAGTTTGTGGTATCTGCAGAACATATCCTCTATATCAAGGCCGATGAAAACTATATCACCGTGCACTATCTCGAGGGCGACAGCAAGAAGTTGTACGAGCTGCGCGCTTCTATGAAGAGCATAGAGGATATCTGCGTCTCTGGCGGGATTCTGCGCTGCCACCGTTCTTACTTTGTGAATCCGGCGCACGTAAAGGCGTTGCGCAAGGACAAAGACAATATAATCGTGGCAGAACTGGACACCAGCGACAACACGCTGATTCCTATCAGCAAGACCTATTACGAAGATCTGGTAAAGGTTCTCTAGCTCAGCTAGATCAGGCAACCTGGATTGAATCCAGAGCTGCGTCTATACGGCGCAGGGTCTCCTGTTTGCCGATAAACTCACAGATAGAGAAGATGTCTGGTCCCTGCCCTATCCCCATTATGGCGATACGCAGGCAGTTCATGATTTTGCCCATAGGCAACTGGCCGGCCTCGATCCACTCGCGCACCAGGTGCTCTGCGCTCTCTTTCTCCAGAACCTCAAGTTCTGCAAAGATGCCTCGCAGGTCGCGGATATAGGCCACATTCTCTTCTTTCCAGAATTTGGCCACGCTCTTTTCATCGTAACTCTGCGGTGCACGGAACATATAGAGAGTAAGATCCAGCAAATCCTTGGGGAATGTAGCGCGTTCTTTGATGATTGCCACCGCATCGGCAGCCCGCTCTAATGAGGTTTCTATTCCAGCTGACGCAAGTTGGGGAACCAGAAGGGAAGCCAGGAAAGAGTCGCTGGCAGTGCGCATATACTGTGCGTTGAACCATTTTGCCTTGTCGGGGCTGAAACGGGCTCCGCTCTTGCTCACCTTGTCTAGAGAGAACTGCTGGCAAAGCTCTTCCATGCTGAATATCTCCTGTTCCGTGCCGGGGTTCCAGCCAAGCAGCGCCAGCATATTTACGAATGCTCCGGGCAGATACCCGCTCTCGCGATATCCCATGGATACCTCACCGTCGGGAGCATGCCACTCCAGCGGGAAGACCGGGAATCCGAACTTGTCGCCGTCGCGTTTGCTGAGCTTGCCCTGCCCCTGCGGTTTGAGCAGCAGCGGCAGATGTGCAAACAGCGGCTGGGAATCGCTCCAGCCAAAGGCACGGTAAAGCAAGAAGTGCAGCGGCAGCGAAGGGAGCCACTCCTCTCCACGGATCACATGGCTTATCTCCATCAGATGGTCGTCTACAATGTTTGCCAGGTGGTATGTCGGCAGCGCATCGGCGCTTTTGTAGAGAACCTTGTCGTCCAGCGTAGAGGTGTTTATGGTGATGTGGCCGCGGATAATGTCGTCCATCTCAACGTTCTCGTTCTCTGGCATCTTGAAGCGGATGACCCACTGCTCGCCGGCATCGATCCGGCGCTTTACCTCTTCTGCCGGCAGGGTTAAAGAGTTGCACAGAGTGCCGCGGGATTTGGAATCGTAGCTGAATGTCTCGCCGCGGGATTCCATATCGGCACGCAGTTTAGACAAATCTTCTGCAGAATCGAATGCATAGTATGCATTGCCGCTCTCTACCAGCTGCAGGGCATATTTGAGATAGATGTCGCGCCGCTCGCTCTGGCGGTAAGGGGCATGGGGACCGCCAACGCCGACACCCTCGTCGACCTTGATTCCGCACCACTGGAGCGCCTCTATGATATACTCTTCTGCCCCGGGCACAAACCTCTGGCTGTCGGTATCCTCTATACGGAGGATAAAGTCGCCGCCGTTGTGACGTGCAAACAGATAGTTGTAAAGGGCTGTCCGGACACCTCCGATATGGAGTGCTCCGGTGGGGCTTGGTGCAAAGCGGACACGTACTTTTCTCATAAGTGTTACAACAAAAAAAGCCACCCAACGATTGGGCAGCTTGGGTTTTGGTAGTCGATAGGAGAATCGAACTCCTATTTAGAGATTGAGAATCTCTTGTCCTAACCGTTAGACGAATCGACCGGATAGTTGCTTTTGGGATTGCAAACTTACAACATTTTTTTGAAATAGCAAAAAATACTATTTTCGCATCATGTCTCGGATTTTAATAATATACACCGGAGGCACCATCGGCATGGTGCGAAATGCGGCTACAGGTGCCCTGGAGAGTTGCAACTTCGAGAATCTGGTGGCCAACGTACCGGAACTGAAACTATGCGGAGCCGAAATATCTGCAGTGACATTCGACAATCCGATAGATTCGTCTGACATGACTCCGCGCCACTGGGGGATGATGGTGAAGATAATAAGCGACAATTATGACCTTTACGACGGGTTCGTAATCCTGCACGGTACCGACACTATGGCATTCACCGCCTCTGCACTTAGTTTCATGCTGGAGAACCTCACCAAACCGGTGATACTTACCGGCAGCCAGCTCCCCATAGAGGCAATCCGTACCGATGCCAAGGAGAATCTGCTCACGGCCATAGAGATAGCTGCCGCCAGGGATGCCGACGGGAACGCAATGGTCCCGGAGGTGTGCATCTTCTTTCACGAAGAGCTTATGCGGGGCAACCGCGCCACCAAGATAAGCGCCAACAACCTGGCCGCCTTCTCTTCAAACAACTATCCCCTCCTTGCTCATTCCGGCACCGAGATAGATTATCACAAGGAGTTTATCCGCCGCCCGTCCACCGGTACTTTCACGCCGCATTATAGGATGGATCCGGGGATAATCATCTTCTCGCTGTTCCCGGGGATACGTCGCGAGGCCGTAGAGGGAGTGCTGCGCAGCAAAGAGATAAAGGGGGTGATATTCCGCACCTACGGCAGTGGCAATGCCCCGGAAAACGGATGGCTTGTAGAACTTCTTTCAGAAGCAGTGCTAAGTGGCAAGACTATTGTAAACATATCCCAGTGTGCCACCGGCAAGGTCCAGATGGAAAAATACCGCACCGGGAAGCAGCTCCTTGAAGCGGGCATAGTAAGCGGCCGCGACAGCACCGTAGAGGCTGCTTTGACCAAGCTGATGTTCCTCTTGGGAGAGAATCTTTCGCAAGAACAGATACGATGCAGGATGAACGAATCCATAGCCGGGGAAATAACAATATAGATAACATCAAAACCATGAAAAAGATATTTACCTTAATTGCCGCCCTGCTTATAGCGCTTGGCGCATCGGCCGGCACCGTAACCCGCAATTTCAACGACTTGGGCAGCTTCGACGCCATAAATATCAGCAGCGCTTTCAAAGCCACCCTGATACAAAGCGACAGATATGCCGCAACGGTAACAATAGATACTGAATACGAACAGTATATGGACGTAAGCGTAATCGGAACCGTACTTTATGTCCGCATGAAAGATCTCCCGGTCAAACTCACGAACCTAAGGCGTAAAAAGATGGAGGTGACAATATGCGTCCCCTCCCTCAAGCGGATTTACCTCTCCGGGGCTGCTTCGCTGCGCAGCGACGATGTCTGGATCTGTGCCACAGAGCGGTTCGTGCTTAGCCTGAGCGGTGCCGCAAAGGCAGAGAAGCTTCGCATAACAGCCGTAGAACTGGGCGCAGAAGCCTCCGGTGCATCTGTCTTCAGTGTCGTGGGGGATTTCGCGACTATGGAAATTGCGCTTTCCGGGGCGGCAGCTGCCACTTTCAGCGGCAACTGGAACGATATCTCGCTGGATGCATCCGGTTCTTCAAAGGGGACCTTTATAGGCGAAGCGGAGCAGATTACCGCAACCTGCAGCGGAGCTTCGCGCCTGGACGGGTCACTGTTTAAAGTTGATTCTGCCAAACTGATTTGCACGGGCGCATCAAAGAGCACGATAGATGTAAGCGAATTGCTTGACGTAGAACTCACTGGTGCAAGTACCTGCTACTACCGCAGCGACAACGCATCTGTACGCGTTGTGCCCAGCATAAGCCGTGCCTCGAGCCTGAAAAAGAAGAATTAACGCCCCTGTCGCTGGCGGACCGCCTCGTACATGAAGATTGCTGCGGCCACCGACACGTTGAGCGAGCCTATCTCCCCGGCCATCGGAATGCGGGCCTGTATATCGCACAAATCAAGTACAGAGGGGGATATCCCCTTCCCCTCGCTTCCCATAACTATTGCGGTGGGTTTGCGCAGGTTGATATCGTAGATAAAATCGGCCCCCTTCTCCGTTGCGGCAACGACCTGGAACCCCGATTCAAGAAGATAGAAGATTGGGATGCGGAGGTTTTGCACCTTGGCCACCGGGATGCGGAGCAGCGCCCCGGCACTGGTCTTTATCGCATCTGCGTTAAGCGGCGCGCCCCCTTTTGCCGGCAGGATGATGCCGTCGAAACCTGCGCACTCAGCCGTACGGGCAACTGCTCCCAGGTTGCGCACATCGCTCACCCCGTCGAGCAGTACAAACAACGGCGCAGCCTTGTGGTTCAGGGCAGTCTCCACCATCTGCTCAAAGGATACGTATTCCACCTCCGATATATAGGCCACGACCCCCTGATGCGCCCCTTTTGCGATGGAATTGAGTTTCTGAAGGGGAACCCAGGCATATGGGATGTCGTGCTCTTTAAGGAGAGCCATAAGGGCACGTGCCTGTGGCCCTTCGAAGCCTTGCTTCAGGATTACCTTTTCTACCTTGCGGCCAGATGTTATTGCTTCCGTAACGGGGTGAATACCGTAGAGATAATTGCTCATTACTGTTCCAATATTTCGGCCAGAGAGGCCCATTCTTCCATTTTGATATCAAGTTCCCGCTTGTGTTCCAGATACTGGCGGGTCAGTTCCATTATGTCGTCGCCCTCGCCCGGGGCAGAGAGCACCTTCTCTATCTCTGCCATCTTGGCCTCCAGGTCGGCAATCGCTTTTTCCAGGTTGCTGAAGCGGTTCTTCTTGCGGGCAAGTTCGCGCCGCGCCTCGCGGTCGGCTTGCGATACTGCCGTGGGTTTCTCTTTCACTGCGGGTTGCGCTGCCGCCGCCTGAGGGGTACTCTTACGCTCCAGCGCCTCGAAACCCTCTATCTTCTTGCGGTAGAGGAAATCATCCACGCCGCCCAGATGCTCGCGGACCTTACCGTCGCCAAACTCGTAAATCTTATCTACAAGGCCTGTCAGGAAGTCACGGTCGTGGCTCACCACAATCAATGTCCCGTCGTATTTTACAAGTGCCTGCTTCAGGATATCCTTGCTGCGGATATCCATGTGGTTGGTGGGTTCGTCAAGGGCAAGCAGGTTGTAGGGCTCCAGCATCAGCCGGGCCATGCTCAGCCGCGCCCGTTCGCCGCCGCTTAACACTGCCACCTTTTTGTCTATATCCTCGCCTCGGAAAAGGAATGCCCCAAGAATATCACGCAGCCTCATCCGCACATCACCCACAGCTATGCGATCCAGCGTTTCGTATACGGTATCGTTCCGGTTAAGCACATCCTCCTGATTCTGGGCATAGTATCCGATCCTGACATTGTAGCCGACCTGCGCCTTCCCGGCAACGGGGACAAGCGCTCCCATAAGAGTCTTCATCATGGTGGTCTTGCCTTCGCCGTTGCGCCCTACAAATGCCACCTTCTCCCCTCTTTTGATCTCTATGTTCGCCCCGGATAGAATTACTTTAGTGGGTGCGTCGGGATAGCTGATAACGGCGTCGGTTACCTTGAACGCCACATCGCCGCTGCGGGGTGCCGGGGGGAACTTGACACTAAGCGCACTGTTGTCTTCAACCTCCATCTCTATGCGCTCCATCTTTTCCAACAGCTTGATGCGGCTCTGCACCTGATTGCTCTTGGTTGGTTTGTAACGGAAGCGCTCTATGAACTCTTCTGTCTTCTCTATGGTGCGCTGCTGGTTTTCGTATGCCGCCTGCTGTTGTTCTATCCGCTCTTTGCGAAGGACAAGATACTTGCTGTAGGGAACCTTGTAGTCGTGGATGCGGCCCAGCATAATCTCTACCGTTCGGTTGGTGGTATTATCCAAAAAACGGCGGTCGTGGGATACCAGCAACATTGACCCCTGGAATGTCTGCAGATAATCTTCCAGCCACTGGATGGATTCTATGTCAAGATGGTTGGTCGGCTCGTCCAGCAGCAGTACGTCGGGTTTGCGCAGCAGAATCTTTGCCAGCTCTATACGCATGTTCCACCCTTGCGAGAATGTCTCTGTAGCCCGGTCCATCTCATTGTCGCGGAAACCCAGGCCCCGGAGGGTCTTGAGTGACGCCACCTCGGGAGACTGGTCTGATACGATTGCAAGGCGGTCGTTTATCGAGTTCATCTCAAGTATCAGGCGCTCATATCCTTTGGAATCGTAGTCCGTGCGGCTGGCGAGTTCGTTGGAAATCTCATCCAGACGGGAGTGCAGCGCAAACAGGTCGTCGAATACCGTCATCGTCTCCTGCAGCACGCTGCGTCCCTTGTTGTGCCGCATCTGTTGGGGGAGATAACCTATTGTTAGGTTGTTGGGCACCATTACCTCTCCTGAAGTCGGATGCTGCTCACCTACGATAAGCTTCAGCAAGGTGGATTTACCGGCACCGTTGCGTCCGGTAAGTCCGATGCGGTCTTTCTCACTGATGTGCAAAGAAATATCGTTCAGCAGCGTAGTGCCGCCAAACGATACTGTAAGATCGGTCAGGGATATCATCGCCCATCGTGTGCGGCATCCTCTGCCGCTGCTTCATCCTCTTCATCCTCTTTCTGCTCGCTCTTGCAAACAAGTATGCTGATACCATAAAGCAGCGAGAGCGGTATGGCCGCAATCAGCATAGAGAACGGATCGGCCGGGGTAATGACGGCAGCAAGCACCGCGATAATGACCACCGCCCATTTCCAGGCAGCAATCAGCGACTGGCGCGTTATCAGCCCGATCTGTGAAAGCACGGCAATCAGTGTCGGGATTTCGAATACGATGCCGAACACAATCACGGTAGAATTGACCGTAGAGATATATGAGTTAAGCGAAATGGTGTTGACCACCGCCTCGCTGACCTTGTATCCGTCAAAGAAATTGACAATAAGAGGCAGGATTATACAATACCCGACCGCAATACCCAGGTAGAACAAAAAAGAGGCGAAGATAAACGCCCGCCTTGTGGCCCGCCTCTCGTTCTGATACAGGGCCGGGGCGATGAATCGCCAGATTTCAAATATCACGTAGGGGCAGCACGCTATAAAGGCGCACATGAATGTCACCCTCATGTGAACCATGAACTGGGTCGAGAGCTCTATGTTTACAAGCTGCAGGCCGGTGGTCATACCGAACCACTTGTAAAAGAAAAAATCAGAGCGTGACGGCGCCAGGATAAGGGAGTCGAAGAGAAAGTCCTTGAAGAAAAAGAGTACGACAAAGGCCACGAGCAGCGCGATCACCACCCTGAAAAGTCCTTGTCGCAGAGCCTCCAGGTGATCCCAGAAACTCATGTTCTTGGATTCGTCAAGCTTCTCTTCCTCTGCCATGGGGCGTTACTCCACCTTCTTGGGTTCCTCTTTGTCGATGTCGGACTTGATTTCGTTAATCTCTTTCTCGGCCTCTTTCATGCCGTGCTTGAACTCCTTGACGCCTTTGCCCACACCGCGCATCAGCTCGGGAATCTTCTTTCCGCCAAAGAGAAGGAGGATAATCAATACGATGATGACCCACTGCCAGGGGCCAACCACGCCCATCGGAAGGATAAACAATGATAAAGCAGTCATAATTGGTATTGTTAGTGATTAATAATTACAATTTTGCAAGCCGCTCTTTAAGTGATGCAAGTTTCTGCATGGCATCGCTCTGTTTCTTGCGCTCTGTCTCTACCACGGCGGCGGGAGCGTTTGCCACAAAGCGTTCGTTGCCCAGTTTAGCATTTACCCCTTTGAGGAAGCCTTCGTACCGTGCGATTTCAGAGAGAATCTTGTTCTTCTCTACCTCAGCATCTATCTTACCCTCCAGTGGCACAAAGAACTGAACCGTACCGGCCAGGAACGACTCCCCTGCAGCACTGCCAAAGTCGGTAACAGTTGCAATATCGGATATATTTGCCATTTTTGCAACAAGCGGCGTCATTTCTGCCGGGAAATTACCCTTTACCTTAAGTGTAAGGGCCTCTTTTGGCGATATGTTCTTCTTGGCACGAAGTGCGCGTATCTCAGTAACGGCCTGGGCCGCCACATTGAAATCTGCAATCACCTGAGGATCGAAACCGCAAGGTTTGGCAGAGGCGGCATACATTATTGTCTCGCCCGGTTTGCGCTCTTTGATAGCCTGCCACAACTCTTCTGTGATAAACGGAGTAAAGGGGTGCAGCATCTTGAGCAGCGTCTCAAAGAAACCGATAGTCTGCTCGTATGTCTCACGGGCGATACTCTCTCCGTATGCGGGTTTCACAAGCTCCAGATACCAGGCGCAGAAATCGTCCCAGAAGAGCTTGTAAACCGCCATGATGGCATCGCTGATGCGGTATTTGGAGTAGTGGTCCTCTACTGCGGCGACTGTTTCGTCAAGGCGCGCCCTGAACCATTTTACAGCCAGAGCGGCTACCGCCGTTGCGGGTTTGTCCTCTACAGAGAACATCTGTACCAGGCGGAACGCGTTCCAGACCTTGTTGCAGAAGTTGCGCCCCTGCTCTACCTGGCTCTCGTCAAACAGGATATCGTTCCCGGCACTGGTGCAAAGCATCATGCCAAGACGGACAGCATCGGCGCCGTATTTCGCAATCAAATCAAGCGGGTCGGGCGAGTTGCCAAGGCTCTTGGACATCTTGCGCCCCAGCTTGTCGCGCACGATACCGGTCAGGAAGACGTTGCGGAACGGAACTTCACCCATAAACTCGTTGCCAGCCATAATCATCCTGGCCACCCAGAAGAAGAGGATATCGGGTCCGGTTACAAGGTCGCTGGTGGGATAGTAGTACGCCAGGTCGGCGTTGGGTTTGCTCTCCGGATGGCCGGCGCGGTTTGTATCAAACACGCTGATGGGCCACAGCCAGCTGCTGAACCAGGTGTCCAGCACGTCGGAGTCCTGCCGCAGGTCTTCTGCCTTGAGGGCCTGGTCTTTGGCCTTGGCCTTGCGCAGTGCCTCACCGGCATTGGGGGCAACCACATAACTGCCGTCGGGCAGATAATAAGCCGGGATGCGCTGACCCCACCAAAGCTGGCGGGAGATGCACCAGTCGCGTACGTTCTCCATCCAGTGGCGGTAGGTATTTCGGTATTTGTCTGGAATCAGTTTTACGTCTCCGTTCTCTACGCTGGCAAGGGCATCCTTTGCAAGTGCCTCCATCTTGAGGAACCACTGGGTTGAAAGGCGCGGCTCGATTACGGCGTTGGTGCGTTCCGAGTAACCTATGGGGGATGTGTAATCCTCTGTCTTCACCAGGTTGCCGGCATCCAAGAGCATCTTCTCTATCTTGCGGCGGGCTTCAAAGCGGTCTTCGCCCACAAGGATCTGCGCCTTCTGGTTCAGACGGCCGTGGTCGTCTATAATATCCAGAACCTCCAGGTTGTGGCGCAGGCCGATTTCGTAGTCGTTCACATCGTGCGCCGGGGTCACCTTAAGGCAGCCGGTACCGAAGTCCATCTCTACATAATCATCCTCGATAACTGGAATCTCCTTGTTAATGAGCGGTATAAGCACCTTTTTGCCGTGCAGCCACTTGTGCCGTTCATCTGCCGGATTGACGCAGATTGCAGCATCGGCCATTATGGTCTCGGGACGGGTGGTTGCGATAACCAGGAACTTGTCGGTGGGATTGCCATTGCCGTCGCTCACAAAATAGCGCAGGTGGTAGAACTTGCTCTGGGTGTCGCGGTGGATAACCTCCTCGTCGCTCACTGCGGTCAGGCCAACGGGATCCCAGTTTACCATTCGGGCGCCGCGATAGATATAACCCTTCTCATAAAAATAGCAGAATGTGTTGATTACAGCCTCGCTCAGCTCCGGGTCCATGGTGAATTTGGTGCGGTCCCAATCGCAGCTTGCGCCCAGTTTGCGCAGCTGTTTAAGGATTATGCCGCCGTGCTCTTCTTTCCACTCCCAGGCATATTTGAGAAACTCTTCGCGGGAGATATCCTCTTTGCTGATGCCCTGTGCACGAAGTTTTGCAACGACCTTGTTCTCGGTAGCGATGGATGCATGGTCGGTGCCGGGAACCCAGCAGGCGTTCTTGCCGTCCATGCGCGCCTTGCGCACCAGCACATCGTTAATGGTATTGTTGAGCACATGCCCCATGTGCAGGATACCTGTCACATTTGGCGGGGGAATGACTATAGTATAAGGTTCCCTGCTGTCTGGTTCCGAATGGAAAAACTTATGATCCACCCAGTATGCATACCATTTGTCTTCTACCGTCGTAGGGTTATACTTCGCTTCAAGCTCCATTGTCTTATATTTGCTGTAATACTAAAAACCTGCGAATTTAATCAATTCATCGTATACTTTGTGCACCGGGAAGCCCATTACATTGTAAAATGAACCCTCGATAGAGGTGCATGCGGCATACCCTATCCACTCCTGTATACCGTATGCTCCGGCTTTGTCGTAAGGCCTGCAGGTATCCACATAATAATCAATCTCGGCGTCGGTGAGTATCCGGAAGGTAACCAGAGTGGTATCAGACACCGTTTCGCAATGGTTCCTGTCGCGCATCGTTACTGCAGTTATCACCTCGTGGGTATGTCCGGAGAGTTTGTGCAACATCCCCACCGCCTCTTCCCTGCTGTGCGGCTTGCCCATAATCAGGCTGTCAGAAAGCACCATCGTATCGGAGGTGATAAGTATCTCATCTGCATCAAGCTCACGCCAGAAACCCATTGACTTACCGTAAGACATAGCTGCCGGCACTTTGCAGTGCGGCATATCCTGCGGGAATGACTCCTCGAAAGTCGTGCGTGTATCCACCGTAAAGTCAACGTCAAGTGCAGCAAGCAGTTGCTTGCGCCGGGGCGAATTGCTCGCCAGAATCACCCTTTTACCGTTAAGATTCATAGGTCGCGAATTTACTTATTTTGCTTAACTTTGTCAAAATATGCAACCATACTTATCCGGCTCTATGAAAAAGATTTCCCTTATTGCCTACGCTATTGCCGCGGCATTCCTTTGCGCCTGCAACCCCGGCACCACTGTTTCCGTTGAAGATTTCGGGGCGAAGCCCGACGACGGAGTAAACGATGCCGATGCCCTGCGCGCTGCGGCAAAATACTGCCGCGAACACCCCAACACCACCCTGGTCTTTCCTGCCGGCGTATATGATTTTTCCGATCCGGATGCTGCCAGGATAGAGCGCGAGGCGATAGACGGCACCTACGGCTATGGGCTTCAGGTGCAGCGCTACCTTTTCATACCCACAAAACCGTACGTCACCGGCCTGGACTTTACCGGAGCCAGGAACCTTACCATCGAGGCGTACGGGGCGAAGTTGATGGTAGAAGGTTGGATGGAGCTGCTGGCATTTATCCGTTGCAAGAACGTCACCGTAAAGGGTCTCCAGGTAGATTACAAGCGCCATAACAATATAGAGGCTGTGATCACCGCAATCAAAGGCGATATTATTGAGGCCGAGTTCGATCCCGAATACTATAAATACAGCGACAGGCTGGTTCAGGGGCGCACCGAGTTCTACAACCCCCGTATCGGCCAGTTTTACGACTGCGACGGCGGTATGATTGGCAGCCCTGAGCCCGGCAAGGTCCTGTTCAAGTTCACCAGGAGCATCTCCGAGGTCGGCGACATCCTGGTAATCCGCCACGGAGGTCACTACCGCCCCTGCTATATGCTTCGCGAAAGCGAGAATGTCACCCTAAAGGATATCATTATCTACAGCTTCCCCGGAATGGGCGTCGTTGGTCACGAAACCGAGAATATCCTGCTGGACCATATCCAGGTAGTCCCCTACCCCGGCCGCTATACCAGCACCACCACCGATGCGACCCACTTTACATCCTGCCGCGGCAATATCACCATCCAGAACTGCATATTCCGCGGCTGTCTGGACGATTGCACCAATATCCACAATTATTACTGGTACCCCTATGCGCAGGAAGATCAGAACAAAGTTGAGATTCGTGTAGAGAAGGCCGACCTGCACGCCCAGTCGCTGGATTATCCCCACAAGGGCGACACGTTAAGTCTGATTCACCGCCGCAGCATCGCTCCGCTGGATAAGTTCGTGGTACGCGACGTGGATACATCGTGGGTTGACTGGAAAGTAGTTGTCACCCTCGACAAACCCATCACCCAGGCGCAGTGCGACAGCGGCTTCCTCTACAACACCAATTTCATCTACGCCAATATCGTCAACAACACGGTTGTCTCCAAGTCGGGCCGTGCATTCTATGTAAAGGTACCGCGCGCATACGTCGGCTACAACAAGATAATCAAGACATCCATGACGGCACTCAAGATTGGCGGAGAACTGTGGTGGCACGAAGCCGGCCCGATAAAGGATATCCTTGTTGAACACAACTACATCGCAAACTGCAACTACATCCACACCATCTATACACATCCCGACTGGGACGGCTCTGTGATTTACGTAACATCCGATACAGAAGAGGTCGGTCCGTATATAAATTCCGGCCTGGTGGTGCGAGACAATGTCTTTACCGACAACTATGGGAGCGAGTTTGTAATGTGCGACTGCGAAAACTGCCACATCTACCGCAACGTGAGCGACTCGCTGCGCGTGGTACAGAACCACTGCCAGAACATAATCATAGAATAGCTGGCAGTTGACCCATCTTGTCGATGATGTAATCGGCACCGGAGGCTGCGAGCTGCTCGTGGGTGGCATTGCCCCATGTCACTCCGCATGTGCGGCAACCTGCAGCGGCGCCCATCTGGATATCTACGGGCATATCGCCAACTACAAGCGTTTCAGATGCAGGCACGCCAAAGTGTTCCAGACACTGCAGTACCGGATCGGGATTTGGCTTGGGCCTGCGCTGGGAATCGACACCCAGGACATAGCTGACATATTCGCCCAGCCCCATATCCCTCACAAAGGCATCCAGGGAGACAGACAGGCGCGAAGAAGCAACGCACATATCGATTCCTCTGGCCTTTAGTTTTGCCAGCGACTGTTTCACGCCGGGGAAGGCCTGCGGCTTGAGCATAGCTTTGTATTCGTCAAAGACAATGCGGTACAGGGTGGCACACTCCAGGCAGCGCTCTGGCGAGATGCCCGGGTTGAGAATCTCGAAACCGGTTTTAAGCGGCAAGCCTATGGTAGAGGCAATGGCATCTGCCTCCGGCACCGGATAACCCATCCGCCGCATTGTCTCCTGCATCGTCTTTACAATATTCTCTTTGGTATCGCCAAGGGTTCCGTCAAAATCAAATACTATCAGCCGTGTCATATCTATTCTGTTTGCGCGCCAAATGTACGCAAATAGGGGGATTTCTTTATACATTTGCAAGATAATACGCATCTTTATGAAAAGGATTCTCTTTTGCCTCATTGCGGCAACACTATCCCTGGGGCTGTCTGCCCAGCAGATTCACAGTGTAGAAGTCACCGCCAAACTGTTTCCCGACGGGAGCGCGCATTTCACCCAATACTGGGACGCAGATGTCACATCCGGAACCGAATTCTACATTCCGGTAAAGAATCTGGGCAAGATGAAGATTTCAAATCTCCAGGTGAGCGAAAACGGACAGCAATATGTAAGCGAAGGCGACAATTGGAAGGTGAAACGCTCTCTGGAAGAGAAGAGCGGCCGATGCGGCATCGTTAAAAAGGGAGATGGTGTTGAGCTCTGCTGGGGACAGGGGAGTTATGGCCGCCACATCTGGAAGGCGGAGTTTGATGCAACCAACCTGGTACAGGGATACAAAGATTACGACGGATTCAACTTTATGTTCATCAACCCCGGCATCGGCAGCATAGAACGTGCGAAAGTCACCATAGAGAATGCGACGGGCCTTCCTGCATGGAACAGCGACAACGTACAGGTGTGGGCATTCGGTTTCAACGGAGAGGTCAATGTTATTAAAGGCAAGATTGTATGCGAAACATCTTCCTGGATGTCCAAATCAAACAAGATCATTATCCTGGCCGGTTTTGACAAGGGACTTGTACAGCCCGCAACCGCACACGGATCCTCTTTTGAAAAGCTTTAGAAAAAAGCGATGCGCGGCAGCGACTACGACAGTGACGACGATTCTCTGCCACTGCTTGCATCGCTGCTTGTGATGCTGCCGTTTATACTCGGATTCGCGGCGATTATTGCCAGCATCGTTATCAAAATAACAGGGCGGACCAAAGAGAAGAAGATTTACGGAACTTACAAGGTCACCGGCTGGTGGCGCGAACCTCCGCAGGAGAGCAACCTGTTTGCATCTTACTACATACTCGAGAAGGGAGAACGGCTCTCTATGGGAAAACTCAAATTTGGCAAAAACCTTATCGGAGCCTGCTTCTTAAAGTGGATCCTTGAGCAGAAGGCCATCCCCCAGCAAGATCCAAGGCATCCGAAGCGATACAACCTTAAGCTTGACCCTGCATCCCTGTTCGACAACCCGGTAGAGGGCGACCTGTTCAGAATGGTGCTTGCCGCGTCCGGCGACAACCTGATACTGGAGAAAGGCGAATTTGAGAGATGGTCCCGCAGGAAGTATGAAGAAATCATGGATTGGCCCCAGAAGGCTGTAGACGACGGCAAGAAATATCTGATAGAGAAAGGGCGCCTTGACCGCAGGGGGCACAGTACACCGGAGGGACAGCAGCTGGCATGCCATGTGATACAGTTCCGCAACTTCCTTAAAGATTTTACACTGAACAACGAGCGCGGCGTGCCCGAGGTAGAGCTCTGGAAAGATTATCTGGTATTTGCACAGCTGTATGGCATAGCCGACCAGGTAACCAGGCAGCTTAAGGCGCTTTATCCGACCGACTTCGAGAAGTATGCCCGGTCGCTTAACATGGAGCCGATCTACTTCCACAGCGTGATCAACATGAACCGGGTGCTGGCCACCAGCGCATTTGCATCGGCCACAGCACGGATGAACAGCTCCCGCTCTTCAGGCCGTGGCGGATTCGCTTCGCTTGGCGGTGGCGGAGGCTTCTCCGGCGGCGGTTTTGGCGGCGGCAGCCGTTAGACGCACTCCTGCTCTGGTGGCCATCATTCTGATAATCAACACCTTAAATAATCCTGCTTGCGTTAAAATACGCAAGCAAGATATGTTAAACGACTGATTTACAGGGGTATCAGTACCACAGGGTTAGATATCAATTATCCCTGATGTGCGGGTCTTAACAGGTCCAGGACTACTTTGACAGGATTGAAGGTCTCTACGGGCACCTCTACGAAAAGGGTGTTCCAGTCGCTCATGGCTCCGTTCCACAGGCCAGGCATCTCCAGGGCCTTAAGCTCGCGTCCCTGATAGCTCTTGCTGCTCATAAAGCCGGCATCGGGATCCACCCGTTTAAGGAGGTCGAACCTGTTACCCTTATAGTCGCGCAGCAGGCACACCAGATCCACCGGGTTGAAGTGGGTCGCACCTGCCATAGCATTCTGAGCTACAGGGTCGTCTTTTGGAATCTGGACACTCTCCAGAATCTGGAGCGAAGTGCTGCCGTCGGCACCTTCTATGATATACGGACCACCGCCCGGCTCACCCTCGTTACGGACCATGCCGCACACGCGGATTGGCCTGTCGAGCTTTGCGCGAATTGCTGCGACACGTTCGGAGAAAGTAGCTGCGGCTGGCATGGCTACGCACAACTCATTCTTTAAGAATGATTCAATCTCTGCGCAGAGCTCTTCCGTAGCACCGGCATCCAACCGATGCAGATAGCTGAAGATGATATCGCGCAAGCGTAGCGCCTCCCCCATCAAGACCTGCTTGTAAAGCGATGTTGTGGGCAGGAGTTTCTCGTGGGCCACGTTGTCGATATTCTTGATGGATACCAGTTCGGCATCGACCTTGTCCAGATTGTAAATCAGCGCACCGTGGCCGGCAGGACGGAACAACAGCGAACCATCTTCTGTGCGGAACGGCATATTGGCTGTATCCACGGCAATTGTATCGGTGGCTTTATCCTGATAAGTAAAAGCGATGTCGTATTTAACGCCGTAGCGCTGCTCGAACTTATCCTTAACCTCTGCCAGTGCATCTTCAAACAACTGCCGGTGTTCCGGCGATATTGTGAACACCAGGTGACAGATGTTGTCGGCACCGCGCATATAATCGGCAGCCTCTACAAGATGCTCTGCCATGGCAGTGCGGACTTCCGAGGGATAACGGTGGAATTCAAGTACGCCCTTGGGCTTGGAGCCGTAGCCAAGACCAGGCTCGAAGAGCATCTTCTCCAGGGCCGATTTGCGGTAAGCTGCAGAACCCTCCGGAACAGAGAAGATTTCCGGCGAATAGAACGCGAACTCCCTGATATGTGCTGCAAGCCGCGCCCCGGGAGCATCAGTAGCGAGATCTTCCCCAGCCTCCAGCTTATCCAGAGCGGCAAACATATCCTTGAACATACGGGATGCAGCACCCGATGCCGGGACAAACTTGCATTTGCCTTTGACATCTGCATTGGCATAATATGCCGCGGCGTCTGAGGCACCGGCCTCGGTGAGTACCTTAATGCCACGGCCGGGAACAGCGGCCCCCACAATCTTCATTGCGGGGAAACCCTTTTTGAAACGTTCTACCTGTTCTTCTACCTGCGAGACAGAGGCGCCTCTGGCCTGTATCTGGCGAATGTCATCTGGAGTAAACATGGCTCAAAAGATTAAGCGTCACCCAGGCCAAGCGGCGCAATGGTCATACCCTGCTTGCGGATCTTGATCTCGCCGTTTTCCGATTCGAATTTGGCGATATTGTCGTGCAGTGCCATCAGCAGGCGCTTTGCATGCTCCGGCGTCATGACGATACGGCTGGCAACCTTGGGCTTAGGGATTCCGGGCATCATCTGCACGAAATCTACGACGAACTCACTTTGCGAATGAGTTATGACGGCCAGGTTGGAATAGATACCGCCGGCCATCTCGGGTGCAATCTCGATGTTGATCTGTTTCTGGTTAGGATTCTCCATAGCGCAATATTATTTTGCGAAGGCGACGCTGCGCACCTCGCGGATTACCGTTACCTTGACCTGTCCGGGATAGGTCATCTCGTCCTGGATACGACGTGCCACATCGGCCGATATCTCGTCGCACTCCGCATCGCTCACCTGCTCTGCACCAACAATCACTCGCAACTCGCGGCCGGCCTGGATAGCATAGGCCTTAACGACGCCGTTGTGCGATGCCGCGATGTTCTCCATATCCTTCAGCCGCTTGATATACGACTCTATCACCTCGCGACGGGCACCGGGACGCGAACCCGATATTGCATCGGCCACCAGCACGATGGGGGCGATAAGGGTCTGCATCTCGACCTCCTCGTGGTGGGCGCCAATCGCGTTGCAGATTTCTGGCTTCTCCTTGCACTTCTCCGCTATCTGCATACCCACGATAGCGTGCGGCAGCTCGTACTCCTCTTCTGCCACCTTGCCGATATCGTGCAGCAGACCGGCGCGCTTTGCCAGTTTGGGATTGAGTCCCAGTTCGGCAGCCAGGATGGCCGATATGTTGGCCACTTCGCGGGAGTGCTGCAGCAGGTTCTGGCCATAAGAGCTGCGGTATTTCATACGACCCACCATCTTTACCAGCTGAGCGTTCAACCCGTGTACGCCAAGGTCGATGCAGGTGCGCTTGCCGGTCTCCATAATCTCCTCGTCGAGCTGCTTGCTTACCTTTGCCACAACCTCCTCTATACGCGCAGGATGGATGCGGCCGTCGGCTACAAGCTGATGCAGGGCCAGGCGCGCCACCTCGCGGCGGACAGGGTCGAATGCAGAGATAAGGATTGCCTCGGGAGTATCGTCTACCACAATCTCTACACCGATGGCGGCCTCAAGTGCGCGGATGTTGCGGCCCTCGCGACCTATAATGCGACCCTTGATCTCGTCGTTCTCTATGTTGAAGACCGTTACGGCGTTCTCTATGGCAACCTCGGGTGCTGTGCGCTGGATAGTGTTGATCACAATGCGCTTTGCCTCTTTGCTGGCAGTCATGCGGGCTTCGTCCATAACATCGTTGATATAGGACATCGCCTGGCTCTTGGCCTCTGCCTTCATGCTCTCCATCAGCTGCTCCTTGGCATCCTCTGCGGTCATACCGGCCACCTCCTCAATCTTGCGGATGGCCTCTTCGCGCAGCGAATCGTACTCCTCTTTCTTTTTATTGAGCAGTTCCAGCTGCCTCTGGAGATTCTCTTTGATCTGGTCGTTCTCCTTTGCCTTGCGGGCCAGATCGGCCTGTTGCTGCCCTATCTGGCTCTCCTTTGCATGGATACGGTTTTCGATCTGCTGTATCTGGGAGTTGCGCTCTGCAATAGCAGCTTCGTGCTCGCTTTTTAGCTGCAGGAACTTCTCCTTTGCCTGGAAGATCTTCTCTTTCTTGATGTTTTCTGCCTCCAGGGTGGCGTTACGGATAATCTCGCTCCCCCTTTTCTTGAGGATAATGCGTCTGACAAAAATATAAAGCAGTATACCGACTGCTGCTGCCGCTATGGCTGTTATAAGATAGTTTACCATTGTATAGTTATTGTTTGTCTGATAATGCATATCCAATAACTCACAAATGGTCCGAACCGGAGCATATAAAAAAGGCCGCTAGTTACTGTAAGTCCAAAAATCTTGCAATGTAAGATTTAAGCCCAGCGATTTATGCCGCAAACTTCCTCCGTCCCTTAAAGCAGGAATCCCCAATGAAGGGTAACCTAGGCCCGTTTTTGGCAGCCGTGGACTCTTTTGGATTTTAAAATGTTGATTTTGGCAAAGAGTCAACTAACGGCCACTGTTTATGTATTCATCCAAACGACGGTCAAGGGTTGCAATACCCTCTTCCAGCTCTTTGGAGTCATCTCTCTGTTCGAGCGAAATGTACTGCATCACAAACTCCATCAGCACTATGCTCAGAATATCCTGCATATCTTTAGTTGCATACTTTGAGGCGTAAAAGGCGACCTTCTCCTCTATCCTTTTAACCGACGCACGCACCCTCTCTTCGTTTTCCGGAAGGATATGGAAGGTGAACTTGCGTCCGCCAATGGTTACCGTTATTTTCTGTTTATCGTCCATCGTATGCTATATATCCAACATTGCTATGCAATTGTCTATCTCTTTTATCACCGCATTGAGCCTGCGCTTTGCAGCTGCACTGTCTCCGGGTGATGCAGAAAATGCGCCCGCCAATTGTAAGTTATTCAGTTTATCTTCTAGTATTTGTATCTTTTGTTCTAATTGTGTCTGTTTTTCCCTGTATTGTGCAACCTGGCTGCGATATGAATCCACCTCAGACGACAGCGAAGCGGCGCGAGAACGCTCCGATTCGTACATCGCAATCAGTTTTTCCACCTTGGCGGAAACGGCCGAAATCATATCCTCTGCCATGAAAATGCCTTGTTTGGTTTTCGATTTACAAAATTATAAATAATCCCTTAAAAATCAAACGCCCTCTTTTACGATTCCCTTGCGGCAGCGGCCGTCGGCATAAACTGTGAGCGGAGCGTCAAAGCGGACAACCCTGAACCATTCGCCTTCATAAACCGCAGGCATGCCATCCAGCTTCTCTTCTGCGAACAACCCCTCTCCATTTGAAGGATTTATTGAGAAGTAGCCCACCCCCAGCGAGGTTACATTCTGGAAGAAATGGGTCCCCTGGCTGCTTTCTATATTGAAGTTCTTGAGCGCCATCTCCACAATAACCTTGGCCTGTGAGATGTGACCCCATTTGACAGGCACTCCCAGGTTCGGATCTGAAGAGCCCCAGCGGCCGGTGCCCACAAGCACATACTCCTCGTCCTGCTGCTTCATCATCGAATTCAGCTTGTAGAGTTCCTCCGCAATCTCGTTGGTCCTAAGAGAAGAGAACTTGTCGAACTTCATGTATATCACATGCCTCAGTCCCTTTATCTCACCTGCCCCAAGCGCACACTCGGAATAAATCAGCGCATCGTCTGTCGTTATCTTCGCCCAGTCTACCTTGGCATCGTCCAGGCCGTTGATAATGGGACGTATCTGCAAAAAGTTGAATACCCTGGGGGTTCCCGGGGGGACGTCCATGTTCACCGCAAACTCTATCTCCACCGGACAGCGGAGCTCCTCCTCGCCTATCTTGAGCAGGTCAGAGATAATCTCTGCCAGCGGGAAGGAGTTATATTTGAGGATGCTGTTAAAGGTGATAACCTTGAACGACTGGTTGAAAGTAGGCCCCTCGCTGATGCGGTTGTTGGCGTAGTCGTAGTTAGAGCAGACATATTTGGCGTTGCGGAAGCCGCCGATCCGGCTCACCGGCAGCCGCTCTATGTTAACCGCCTCGTCGGTAGAGGGGAGGAACTTGCCGGGATCCAGGTTAAGTGCCAGCACCTCGGTCTGAGCATCGCTCACGGTGAGCTCTACGGTGGATGTCTGCAGTGCCTTGTCGGGATAAGCCGGACAGAAGCGGAGCGTTTTGCCACCGTCCACCACCTCTTTGCCAAGACCCATCACCACGTTGCATACGCCGTCTTCTGATTTCTCGTAGCCCAGTGGATAAAGGTTGCGCGATCGGGCAACGCCAGAGAATGTGGGCATATAGTAGCCATCCTGCTCTGTACCGCACACCTCCTGCACCAGCACCGCCATCCGCTCTTCGCTGAGGACGTTCTGGGAAGTCTGGATATAGGCTTTGGAAGATACGAAATATACCGACGCATACACGCTCTTAATGCCGCGTATCAACATTCGGAGCATCTGGCCGTCGTCTTCGCATCGCGGTATCATATAGGTCGAATAGACACCGGCAAAGGGCTGATAGTTCGAATCTTCCAGCTTGGATGATGAACGGATGGCCAGCGGCAGCCGGCATGTCGACACAAACTTCTTGAGCTTGCGGTGCAGCGATTGAGGTATGGTAGAATTCAGGAATTCCGAGAGCAGGAAATCGTCGCTTACATCCTTGGCAATGATATACTGAAGGCTGTTGGAGGTGATGAACTCCTCGAAATAATCTGTCGCGATAACCACGCTGCGCGGGATGGTAATGCGCACGTCGGGATATTTCTTGTACTGCTCGTGCTTGGCGATGATTCCGTTCATGAATGCCAGGCCGCGCGCCTTGCCACCGATGCTGCCGTTGCCGATCTTTGCAAACGACACGGCGTCGCTGTATGTGTTTTCGTCGAAGCTGGCAACGATTCCCTGCCCCAGCAGCGTGCGGTATTCCTTAAGCAGGCGAACGATGGCGTGGCGATGCTCTTCGGTAGAAGTGAACTGGCTGCTGTTCATGCTGCGCAGCACCTTGGCGATTGGGAACAGGCCGCGGGCATAGAGCCACTTTGAAAGATGCATCTGGCCCAGGTGATACTCCAGCGCCTCGTCAGGCACAGTCTCTATGAGTTTCTGCATCTGATACAGGTCGTGTGCGCGTCCGATTTCCAGACCCGATGCCGGATCGGTGAAAACAAAGTCGCCGAAGCCAAACTCAGAGTATATCACGTCGTGCATGTTCTCCAGCAGGTTCTTGCTGGTCTTGGGGATAAACCCGGCACCGAGCGATTCCGCCAGGTTCTTGTACTCTACCTGCGAACTCTGCATGATAACCGGCATCCATGGAGTCTTCTCTTTCACCATCTTTATGATATCCACACCGGCATCGGACTTCTCTGTATCGCTGGGATCGCCTTTGTGGACTATCATTCCCAGATCGGTGATGACGCCCAGCAGGTTGTTCTTGTATTTCAGATAAAGCTCCTCTGCCTCTGCATAGCTGGTGGCCAGCAGCACCTTGGGCCGCGACCGCTTGCGCTGTATCATCTGCTGCTCGTTATAGGCATCCTTGATGAATTCGCTGTTCTGAAGCAGGATGATACGGTAAAGTTCCGGGAGATAGGTAGAGTAAAAGCGGAACGAATCCTCTGCCAGAAGTATGGCCTGCACACCGCCCTGGAGGATGTCACTCTCTGCATTCAGACGGTCTTCTGCCAGTTTGATTATGGCGATGATCAAATCGGCAGTGCCGTGCCAGCAAAAGATGTTGTCCAGCGCTTCGCACTTGCTCTCTTCTATATGGCGGTAAATCTCACGCGAGAAACTTGTGATAAGGAACACCGGCATCTCGGGGCAAATCTGCTTGATGCGGGTTGCAAAATCGAACACCGTCATCCCCCCCACATTGTACATTGTAAGCACAAAGTCGAATTTCTCCCCGGCAGAGAGCAGCTCCAGCGCCTCTGCAGAACCGCTAACACGGGTGATGGCCGGCGGGTTGCTCATATTCAGCTCTATGTATTCGCTGTTGATCTGGGAATCTATATGTCCGTCTTCTTCAAGCGTGTATCCGTCGTAACTGCTGCAAACAAGCAAGATGCGGTGGATGCGGTATTTCATGTAATCGTGGCGCAGATCTTCGCCAAAAGAGAGGAGCCCGGAATCTTCCATATCAAAAATATTACGCTCAAAAGTAATGATTATTTATTGAATATTAAACCTTGGAGTATATTTGCAGTCTATTCAAGAGTATGAAAAAGATTCTATTTACCCTGATGTGCGCAGCGTTTGCGTTTTCTGCAGCGGCACAACCCAAAGCAACTGTAAAAGTAGCACTTGTTGACACCCTTACCCGCGAACCCGCCGCCTATGCTGCGGTAATACTTGTCTCTGAGACAGACACCACGCAGCAGCATTATGCGCTGGCAGGGCTCGACGGCAAGGCCAAGTTCGAAAGGATAGGCTATGGCAAATACACCCTGAGGGCAGAGCTGATGGGTTACGAGAACCTCTCCCGCCCCGTTACTATAGATAAATCCAACGTCAACCTTGGCACCATCGCCTTAAAAGAGGATTTCCAGATGCTGCAGGGGGCCACGATATCTGCCGTGGGCAACGCCATCACAATAAAACAGGACACCATAGAATACACGGCATCGTCGTTTAAGGTCAAGGACAACGCAGTGCTGGCAGACCTGCTCAAGAAACTCCCGGGCATTGAGATCGGCAGCGACGGCAGCATCACCGCCAACGGGGAATCGATCAAGAAAATAACCCTCAACGGCAAGACATTCTTTTTGGACGACCCCAGCCTGGCCACTGAGAATATCCCGGTGAACGTGATAGACAAGGTCAAGGTCATAGACAAGAAATCTGAGCAGGCGCAGTTCAGCGGCATTGAAGACGATGATACTGAAAAGATAATTGACGTGAGCACCTATAAGGGAATGTTCGACGGCTGGTTCAGCAACGTTTCCGGAGGACTTGGCCGCGACATGCGCTCCGAACCCGATGCCGACAGCAAGTTTGCCCTCTCCAACGACCTCCGCTACCAGGGCAACGGCATTATCGGCCGCTTCAACGAGGTGGACCAGCTGGCATTGGTGGCCAACGGCAACAACACCAACAGTTTTGGCGGATTCGGCCCGGGCGGCCCCGGCGGTTTTGGAGGGATGAAGGGTATCAACGACAACTGGATGGCGGGCGTGAACTACGGCACATCCCGCGTCAAGGACCTCGAGGCCAACATCAGTGCAGAGTATGGCCAGCGCAAGAGCGACGTGCAGAGTAAAGACGAGAAGATAACCTATGTGAACGACGGAGACGACCTCAGTACCTCTTCCGACAGCAAATCCAACACCGCAAACCAGTTTGTAGAGGCCGGAGCAGAGCTGAGCTACACCCCCGAGGGGACCCGCATCTTCTTCAGGCCCCGCTTCAACCTTGAGTGGAACACCACCGACAAGAGCAACAGCAGCTCCACAGATGATATCTACTCGCAACAGCTCAACGACTCGCGCTCTTACTCCTATGGCCTGAGCCAGAGCCGCACCGCCGACGGCCGCTTTATGATAGGCCAGCGCATAGGCCGTCCGGGCCGCACCATCACCCTGGGCGGACGTTACAGCTTCTCCGACAGCCAGAGCGATGCCAAGGAGTTCTCCATTACCAATTATTACTCCAAGCAGACAGAGCCCACCCTGCTGGACCAGTATTCCCACACCGATTCCAGGAGCATGAGCCTGAACGGCAACCTGGAATACACAGAGCCGCTTAGCGACAACTGGTTCCTGAGTGCCCAGTACCGCATCAGCTATTCCCACAGCAACTCTGTAAAGAATACATACGATTACGCCCTCACTCCGCATACTGCCGATAATACCGACTTCATCCACACCATGGACGACAAGGGCGATTACAGCGTGCCTAACACATATTACAGCAGCAGCGTAGACAACCTGTTCATCACCCATCAGGCGGGCCTTCTGATGCAATACCAGAAAGACAAGAACTTCATCCAGTTTGGTGCATCGCTGCAGCCCACATACAACGAGACATACACCGTCAAGTATGGCAAAGAGAGCAAGGTACCTGGGGAATGGCTGTTCAACTGGTCGCCCGAGGTACGCGCCAGGGTGACATTCAGCCCCACCACAAACCTGCGGGCTTTCTACAACGGCCGCTCTTCGCAGCCCTCCACGGCACGCATGCAGCCGATTCTGGATGTATCAAACCCTACAGCCATCACCACCGGTAATGCATACCTTCTCCCCTCTTTCACACACACGGCGAGAATCCGCTTTGCCACCAACAACAAATACACCTTCTCTTCGCTCAATGTCGGGATGTGGTTCAACTACGGCCTCAACAGCGTGGTTACCGCCAGCTGGTTCGACCGCAACGGTGTGAGCTACTCTGTGCCGGTGAATGCCAAGAAGCCGTCCCAGTCCATCAACGCCAACGTGATGTACAACACACCCATCGCACGGTCAAGCTTCTCGATAGCATCCAACACCCGCGGTTCGTTTACCAATGCTATCAGCTACCAGAACGTCACTGCCCGTGAAGGACTTGTTGCTGCCGATTTTAATTACGACGAATTTATGAAGGAGTTCTGGGGCGCTACCTCCGGTGGCGAAGTTGACCCCAGCGGCAGCCGTTTCTACAGCGGCGAGAGCGGCTTTGGCGAGAGTAAGACGACCTCGTACAGCGTTACAGAAGATCTGAGCCTGCGCTACAACGGCGACAACCTGTATGCTTCTGTCGGCGGAATGGTCCGCTACAACAACGCACTGTATTCGCTCAACTCTGCTGCGGACAAGCATACCCTCGACAATTCGGTGTCGGCTTCTTTCGTCTGGACGCTTTGGGATAAGCTGGAGCTGAGCAGCGATGCCAGCTACACCTTCTACCGCGGTTATTCAGAGGGCTACAACGACCCTGAACTTATCTGGAACGCCGGTATCAGCTACCGCCTGGGCAGTTTCTCGCTGGCGGCAAATGCATACGACCTGCTGGAGCAGAGCAAGAGCATCTCCCGCACCATGAACGAGAACTACCTGCTGGACAGCTGGAGCAACCGTCTTGGGCGCTACGTAATATTCAAGCTCACTTACACGTTTGGTAAATTCGCCGGCCCCAAGGGCGGTCGCGGAGGCTTTGGTGGCCCCGGCGGTGGCAGAGGCGGATTTGGCGGCGGCCCCAGGTTCTAACCACGGACTCACCCCATGCATGAAAGTCCTGCTCCATGACCTTCGGTCGGATGCAGGACTTTTCATGTTACGGGATAATTATGCCGCAACAAAACCTAGAACAGCGCGAACAACTGCGATGCGAGTATGCCCAGGTAATTGCCGACGGCGAAACCGATAATCCCCACGGTGATACCGGGTACAAGCACCTTGCGGTTCTTCATGGCGCTGGTCATCATAGGCACGAACGGCGGCGAATTAATCAGCGAGACGCTGGTCACAATCATCATATCAGCCTCGATCTTAAGCAGGATCGAGAGCAGGAACTGCAGCAGCAGAGAGCCAAAGATGATGCACACCAAAAACAGCAGCGTGTAGAGTTCCTGGCCAAAATTAAGCTTGGTGACATCTGCCATGGATGCCACGGCAATAGAAAATATATAAATCAGATACAGGCCGATATTATAACTGAAGGTGAGCTTGCGTACCGGCTTGAGGAAAGAAGCCACGATTGCTGCGGTGGTAAGGCCAAGTATGAATACCGGCATAAACCAGCCTGCCCCGAAAGAACCGGTGACAGTCTTGAGCGTAACCGGTTCGCCCTGGATCAGGGCCAGTACGATACCAACCAGCGCAACTATCAGCACAGACACGACAAGGCAACTGATAACCGCCAGCAATATCTTGAATATCTGGCCGACACCACGCGCCGACCAGAGCCCGCGATAGTTATTCTCTTCCATCACTGCCTCTCCAGTAGAATAATCTGCCCCTTCTTGTTTGGAAGGCTCGGTGTGAGGCAGAACCTTGCGGAACCACTTGATACCGATGCTGAGCAGGAACACAAAGTAGAGGAAGCAGATGAGCATATCGTATGAATTGAGCAGCACATAGCGTTCTTCCGGGAAATTGAGCGCCATCTTGAGTGCCGCCATATTGATAGTTCCGCCCGTCTCGCAGCCCACCAGCAGACCGGCCACCTTGGGGCCGTCGACCATCTTTGAGCCAAAGAGCAGATAACCCATCACGGTGGCCACAACCACCGCAATCAAGCCCGCCAGCAGCGACTTGCCCACACCCTTCATATCCTTGAAATTGAACTGGCAGCCAAAGAGCATCATCGGCAGCGCCAGCGGAATCATGATGGTGGTAATCTTGTCCTTGAGTGCGAATGTCGCATCATTATTCAATCCGGGGATCTGACCCAGCAACACGCCGATGATATAGAGGATAAGTATCGGCCCGATCTTGCCCAGAAAGTTCACCTTCTTGCAAAGCCAGAGCACCACTGCCGGCATAAAGATGAAGATAAGGGCGTAAAGAATTACAGTAAACATATCAGTATAGTTAGATTATGCAAGAACAAAGAGATATATGTACGCGAAATATAGCACGATAAAAATCAAGCCCTTGTAGCGGGAAAGCACGTTGCGGCGCGGCAGCATGGCGCTAAGGCAAAGCAGCAGCGCCACCGCAATAAGTATTATGAATCCCTCCAGGTTCACTGCATCCACCACAAGCGGACGGGCCAGCGCGCTGCAACCCAGAATCAGCAGGATATTGCTCACGTTGGAACCGAGGATATTGCCAAGGGCCAGCTGGTTGCGTTTTTTGACCGCTGCCACGATGCAGGTGACCAACTCCGGGAGCGAAGTGCCGCACGCCATAAAGGTGATGGCAATCACCGTCTCGGATACTTTAAGGGCGCGGGCAATCTCGATGCCTTTGTCCACAAACAGATGTCCGCCAGATGCAAGAGCGGCGATGCCGCCCAATACCATCAATATCAAAAGCCAGAGCGGTCTACTTTGGGATGATGGCTGGTCGTCTTGCGGTGTAGTTTTTCCGCTGCGGAATGTCAGGAAAAGATATCCGGCAAAAAGCAGCAGGAAAAGCAACCCCTCCAGACGCGATATCACAAGCGACTCGTACGGACGGATTGCAATTGGAAGATATGCGAACAGTAACAGCACGACCGTGGCCATCGTGTTCAGATGCATATCGCGCCTGAGATTATCTTTTGTGAACTGGATGGGATTTATCAACGCGGTAACGCCCAGAATCAGCAGCGTATTGAACATATTGCTGCCGGTGATGTTGCCGATTGCAATCCCTGCACTGCCCTTGATGCTGCCCAGCAGGCTCACGGTGAGTTCAGGCATTGATGTACCGATGCCAACGATACACACGCCGATTACGAATTCCGATACGTTGAAGCGCTTTGCAATACCGCTGGCGCCCTCTACCAACCACGAGGCACCCAGCAGCGTGAGAAAGATTCCCACTATGAACCACACATACATCATACGCAGTCAAATATCAAACTAAGTAACGAATTATTTGTCATAAACACAAAAAAATCAATCTGGTTCGCCTCTATAACTTACAATTTGTAACATGTTGAAAAATGCGTTAAAAACTATTTTAGAGGGGGTTATTATGATATTTAAATAAAACATTTATATTTGCGGTTGATAATTGCAACAAATCAATAAACAGATAATTCAGAACCTATGACAGCAAAAGAGTATGCAGACAAGCTAATGGCCGATGTCATTGCCAAGAACCCCGGCGAGAAGGAGTTCCATCAGGCCGTCAAGGAGGTCGTAGAGAGCGTCGCTCCCATGATTGTAGAGAATCCCCAGCTGATGAAGCTGAAAGTTATGGAGCGCATCGTGGAGCCCGAGAGGGTTGTGATGTTCCGAGTCCCCTGGGTTTCCGACTCCGGAGAGGTAATGATAAACAAAGGCTACCGTATCCAGATGAACAGCGCCATTGGCCCGTACAAGGGGGGCGTACGTTTCCACCCCAGTGTCAATCTCAGCATTTTGAAGTTCCTTGCATTTGAGCAGACCTTCAAGAACAGCCTCACTACCCTTCCGATGGGTGGCGGCAAGGGCGGCAGCGACTTTGACCCCAAGGGTAAATCAGATATGGAGGTGATGCGTTTCTGCCAGAGCTTCATTACCGAGCTGTATCGCCATATCGGCCCCGATACCGATGTCCCCGCAGGTGATATCGGTGTGGGCGGCCGCGAGGTTGCATTCATGTTTGGCCAGTACAAGCGTCTGGCAAACGAATTCACAGGCACATTCACAGGCAAGGGGCTCAGCTTTGGCGGTTCCCTTATCCGCCCCGAGGCCACCGGCTACGGCGCATGCTACTTTGGCCAGTCTATGCTTGCCACCCGCGGCGAGAGCTACAAGGGCAAGGTGGTGGCCATATCCGGCAGCGGCAATGTGGCACAGTATGCGGCACAGAAGGCAACGGCCCTTGGTGCCAAAGTCGTAACCCTGTCCGATTCCAACGGCTTTATCTACGATCCCGACGGAATCGACGAAGAGAAACTTGCATATGTATTTATGCTCAAGAACGTCCAGAGAGGCCGTATCCGCGAGTATGCCGACAAGTATCCCTCTGCCACCTACACCGCAAACGAGCGCCCCTGGAGCGTGAAGTGCGACATTGCGATGCCTTGCGCAACCCAGAACGAACTCAATGCAGAGCAGGCACAGATGCTGATAAACAATGGCTGCAAGTGCGTGGTAGAGGGTGCCAACATGCCCACCACTCCGGAGGCAATCGCAGTCTTCCAGAATGCCAAGATCCTCTACTCTCCCGGTAAGGCATCCAACGCCGGCGGCGTTGCAACATCCGGCCTGGAGATGACCCAGAACTCCATGCGTCTTGGCTGGAGCAAAGAAGAGGTAGACGAGAAACTCAAGGGGATCATGGCCAATATCCACGCCCGCTGCGTAGAGTTTGGCACCGAGCCCGACGGCTATATCAACTACGTCAAGGGTGCCAACATCGCCGGTTTCATGAAGGTGGCCGACGCTATGCTCGCCCAGGGAATCGTATAAACGATCTAAGCTGGCGCCGAGGCTGCCGGCAAACAAAAAGAGGTGACCCGTTTGGATCACCTCTTTTTGTTTAAGGAAGTTTTAATCTGTTCAGTTTATTCGCAGCAGGATTTCTCGCACCCTTCTGCCTTGTCGCACTTGTCGCATGCGGACTTCTCGCACTCGGCCTCGTGCTTCTCGCAGCAATCGGCTTTCTCTTTATCGCAGCAATCTTTCTTGCCACAGCACTTGTGCTCGCACTCAGCTTCGTGCTTGTCGCAACAATCCTTCTTGCCCTCTTTGCAGCAGTCACCTTCGTCCTTCTTGCAGCATTCTTTCTTACCATCTTTGCAGCAGTCGCCGGGGCACATCATGTGGTGCAGGTTGCAGAGACTCTTCCTGATGCTCTGCATAGGGGTCAGACCCATGCTGGGCTCGTCCTGCTCTACGATAATCCACTGGCTGCCGGCATCCTTGAATGCTTCAAGCAGTGCAGGGACATCCTGCACGCCGCAGCCGACGGGACGGAATTCAAATGCGCTCTTGGGCTGCTCTGCCTCACCCTCGATTCCGATAAGGGCATAGGGGTCGCCCTCCTTTGCACCTTCAAAGAAATAATCCTTGAAGTGAACGACGGGTGCGCGGCCACTGTATTTGCGCAGGTATTCTGCGGGCTCGACGCCTGCATATTTCACCCAGCAGAGGTCAAGCTCTGTCTGCAGCAGTTCAGCGGGAACGTTTTCATAGAGGTAATCGAGACCGTAAGTGCCATCTTCAAGAGTCTTGAACTCAAAGTCGTGGTTGTGGTAAAGCAGGGTCATACCAGCATCCTTGACTTTGGCGCCAACCTCTGCGATAGCCTTTACAGTTGCCTCAAACTGCTCTGCTCCGGGACGCAGTTCGTCGGGCAGATAGGGAACAGCGATAAACTTGCAGCCGATTGTCTTGTAGGCATTGATAACGGCATCGATATCGGCAGTCATGTCTGCCAGGGGGACGTGTGCAGAGATCGGGTTCAGTTCGAGCTCTTCGCACCATGCCTTTACCTGCTCGGGGGTATTGCCAAAAAGACCGGCGAATTCTACGCCGTCGTAGCCCATCTCTTTAACGGCCTTGAGTGTGCCGTAGAAGTCAGCAGCCATATCGCCGCGCACGCTGTAGAGCTGCACGCCGATGGGGGTCTTCTCTTCTTTGGGAGCGTTCTTGCAGGAAACTGCCATAACAGCCGCAAGTGCTATTACGAGAAAGAATTTAAGTGTTTTCATAGTATTGATGTTTTAGTAAATAAATGTTTCGCAATTAAGGCGGTACAAAATTAGTATTTTTGATAATAATTACTACTTTCGTCAGTTGAAACAGGAACGTATTTTATGATAGTTATGAAATTTGGCGGCACGTCGATAGCCGACGCCGCCGCAATACGCAGGACAATCTCGATTATCACCAGGAAAATGCAGAGCAAGCCGGTGGTGGTGGTATCTGCATGTGCCAATGTCACCAACCTACTCGGCCAGGTGGTAGAGCTAACAGAGGCCGGCGACAAGGCTGGAAGCGAAGAGATTATCCTCTCGCTTAAAGACAGGCACAAAATGATTGTGGACGAGCTCTCGCTGGGCATAGCCGTAAAGCGTCCGACTCCCGACACAACCGATATATACAACGCGATAGAGAAGATCTGCAACTCGCTTTGGACCCTTTCCAAGGCGCACCTGGGCGGGCAGATTCCCGATGCCGACAAGGCCTACATGATGTCGCTGGGAGAATACCTCTCTTCTGATATCGTATGCTTCATGATGAACGCGCTTGGGCTTAAGACCATGCTGGTTGATGCGCGCCACTTTATGATTACCTCGCCAAACTACATGTGCGCCACCGCCAACGCAGCCGAGGTTAGCAAGCGTGCCAACAGCGTGATATCCAAGGCATTCAAAACTGCCGACGCGGTGATAACGCAAGGTTTCGTGGGAGTGACCATAGAGGGCGACCCCACGGTGATGGGGCGCGGCAGCAGCGACTATTCCGCATCGCTGCTGGGCATGGTTCTTGATGCTGACAGGGTTGAGATATGGACTGATGTAGACGGCATCCGCACCGCCGACCCCAACCTGGTAAGCAACACCCGCGGCATCGGCAAACTCTCTTACGAAGAGGCGGCGGAACTGGCCCGCTTCGGGGCAAAGGTTATCCACCCGCTGTCGATAGAGCCGGCCGCATCCAAGAACATCCCGATTTACGTGCTCAACAGCATGAATGCCGATGCAGAGGGAACTGTGGTGCAGGGCGGAGCCAGCATACCCGACGGCGTGAAGAGCATCTCGTACAACGAGAACATCCGCGTGGTGAACATATATTCGCCAAAGATGATCAACACCACCGGCTTTCTGACCAAGATCTTCGCGGTATTTGAAAAGCACGGCGTCTCTGTGGATATGATCAGCACCTCCGAGGCGAGCGTCTCCGTAACTGTAGATGCCACCGCCCCGGTTGATGCCGTATCCGCCGATTTGGCAAAATACGGCAACATCACCGTAGACCGCGACAAGAGCCAGGTGAGCATAATAGGCAAGAATATCATCGGCGTTAAGGGGGCTGTGGCGGCTGTGTTCGAGGCGGTGAACGACAGTAAGATCTACATGATGTCTCAGGGTTCGTCTTTCCTGAACCTGAGCATCGTGATAGACCGTCCGGAAATAGCAAACGTGGTACGCAAACTCCATAAAGTATTCTTTGAAAATGGCGATTAAAGTTGTTATAAGCGGATATGGCCGGATGGGCCATATGGTAGAGCAGGTGCTCGCAAAGCGGGGCATCCCCTGCGCCGCGTGCAGCGAAGATATCACCGCCACACCCAGGGAACTTGCCCGGGAATGCGTCTGCATAGATTTTACCACTCCCGATGCATTCAGGGCCAACTACAGGTTTCTGGCAGAGAACTTCAAGGCCGTTGTGGTGGGCACCACGGGCTGGAACGACATCCAGGGAGAGGTCGTCGCATATTTCAACAAATGCGGCACCCCGATGATTTACGCATCCAACTTCTCCATAGGGGTTAATATCCTCTTCAAGACGGCAGAGTATCTGTCGCGCATGGCCTCCGGCCTGGGCGATTACAAGACCGCGATAGAGGAGATTCACCACATACACAAGCTGGATGCCCCCAGCGGCACTGCAATCACACTTGGCAAGATTGTGGATGCGGCCGGAGGATACGACACGCCCATAACCTCCCAGAGAATCAGTGAGGTGCCGGGCATACACACTCTCACCCTCACAGGCGGCTGCGACAAGATTACCCTAAGCCACGAGGCATTCTCGCGCGAAGGGCTTGCTGCGGGTGCTGTAGAGGCTGCACTTATGACCGGGCACGTCAGCGGCGTGCACGAATTCAAAGACCTGATTATCTAATTTTCAGAAGCTATGGAACAACTTAAACTACAAGGGTGCGGAACCGCGCTTATAACCCCCTTCAAAAACGAGGAGGTAGACTACAGGGCTTTTGAAAATCTGGTAAAATTCCAGATAGAGGCGGGCGTCCACTTCCTGGTGCCGCTGGGCACTACCGGCGAGACCCCCTGCCTTATGGATAACGAGCGCATCAAGATACTCCAGATAGCCAAGGAGAATGCCCAGGGTCGCCCCGTAATGGTGGGTGTTGGCACAAATTCGCTGGTGATGACCCGGGGCAACATAGAGGTGCTTGCGCCCTACGACCCCGATGCGTTCCTGGTGGTTACCCCCTATTATAACAAACCGTCGCAGGACGGTCTGATATCTTATTTCACCGCTGTGGCAGACTTTGCCCCGCGTCCCGTGGTACTCTACAACGTTCCTGGCCGTACCGGCGTAAACATCAGCGCAGAGACTACACTGCGACTGGCAGAGCATCCCAACATAATTGCTGTTAAGGAGGCATCGGGCAATTACGACCAGATATCCAAGATAATCGCCCATGCTCCGGAAGGGTTTGCGGTGCTCAGCGGCAACGACGACGAGACCCTGTCGTTGATGGCTACCGGCGCTGCCGGCGTTATCAGTGTAGCGTCCAACATAGTTCCGCGCGAGATGGTGGCCATGACAGAGGCGATGCTAAGCGGCGACCTTGCCACCGCCCGCCCCATACACCACCGGCTGTTCGATCTGTTCAAGAACTGCTTTGTAGAGAGCAATCCGATTCCCGCAAAGGCAGCCCTCTCCCTTATGGGAATGATTTGCAACGAACTCCGGCTCCCGATGGTTCCGGCGCAGGAGAGCACGATGCAACTTATGGAGAAAACTTTAAAAGAATTAGGAATAATATAATATGACAAAGATCAGAGCAGCCGTTGTTGGATACGGCAATATAGGCAGATATACCATAGAGGCGCTGGAGGCAGCACCGGATTTCGAGATTGCCGGCATAGTGCGCCGCAATGCCGCCGACATCCCGTCGGAACTGGCAGGTTACAAAGTTGTTACATCTCTGAAAGAACTTGAGAATGTGAACGTTGCAATCCTGGCCACCCCTACCCGCAAGGTTGAGGAATATGCGCTTCAGGCACTCGCTATGGGAATCAATACCGTAGATAGTTTCGACATCCATACCAAAATTCCTGCACTGCGCGCAACGCTAGCCGCTGCCGCCGTTAAGGCAGGTCGCGCCTGCATAATATCGGCTGGCTGGGATCCGGGCACAGATTCCATGGTTCGTGCAATACTTGAGGCTTGCGCCCCTAAAGGTCTCACCTACACCAACTTTGGTCCAGGGATGAGCATGGGCCATTCGGTTGCCGTAAAATCGATAGAGGGTGTTGAAGACGCTCTGTCCATGACCATCCCCACCGGAGAAGGGGTACACCGCCGCATGGTTTATGTACAGGTCAAGCCCGGGTACGATTTTGAAAAGATTGCAGCCGCAGTCAAAGCCGACCCCTACTTCGCATCGGACGAGACACACGTCTTCCAGGTAGATAGCGTGGATGCAGTTAAGGATATGGGCCACGGGGTCAATCTCGTGCGCAAGGGCGTTTCCGGCAAGACCCAGAACCAGAACTTCTGCTTCAAGATGAGCATCAACAACCCCGCCCTCACCGGTCAGATACTTGTAGCAGCCGCCCGCGCCGTTGTGCGCCAGAAGCCTGGGTGCTACACAATGATAGAGATTCCGCCGGTGGACCTGCTCCCCGGAGAGCGAAATGTATGGATAGGACACATCGTATAAGAAATATTCAACGGCCGTTAAACCAGCGGCCGTTTTTCTCATCTAATTTTCCGAAAATCATTAAACAAAACGATATGAAGAAACTGTTCAAACTCTTTATGATTCTTGTTCTGGCCGCAGCCCCTGTAGCTGTTATGGCGCAGAACGACCGCCCCGAACCGCCGCAGAGGCCGGATGGAGCCCCGTTTAAAGGTGGACCTCGCTCCGAGCACCAGCAGATGACAATCCAGCAGCGGGCCCACATGATTACAGACCAGATGGACCGCCTGCTCAATCTCACCGACAAGCAGTACCAGAAGATTTACAAGCTCAATCTCAAAGAGCTCAAAGAGATGGAGGCTGACTCACTGTTTATGGGTCGTCGCGGCATGGGCTTCGGTCCTGGTTTTGGCCCGGGTCCCGGTGGCCCTGGCAACCGCGCACAGTTTGAGCGCGACATGGCCCGCGCCGGCCGCGAGTTTACCCCGCTGAGTCAACAGCAGATGGAAGAGCTTCGCGCAGCGCACGAGAAGTCACGCCTTAAGAAAGACAAGAAACTGCGCAAGATCCTCACCGACGAGCAGTATGGCAAATGGGTCAAAGCAGAACAGGAGCGCCTGATACGCATGCAGCAGATGCGTAAAGAGCGCGGACATGGGCGTGGTCCCGGTTTTGGCCCCGGTGGACCTGGAGGTCCGGGCGCGCCCGGCAATCCAGGACCTGGCCCCGCCAATCCCCCCGCAAAAGCAGAATAACACTATAATAAAACAGTTCGCCACCCCGGTATCCGGAGTGGCGAATTGCTTACAGATGCAGTAGAATTATTTCAAATTAAATGTATGCCATCCTGTGGTATACCAATCAAATGAATGGCAAGCATTTATTGTTAACTCAGAACTTGGGGATCCAATCTTATCGCGAGGAATACTGATTTCAATATATGCGTTCCCACTAATGGTACCACTAAGATAAACTTGACCAACAGTAGAACCATTATAGTTAATGGAGCCTACTTCTCCCTCAACACATTCGGTCGTACCAGAATTGTCGGTAAGCGGAGCAAAAGCTATCTCTACTTCACATGAGCCACCAATATTACCGCCAGCAGACGAGCCGCCCTCTCCGTCAGCACCTAAATCTAAACCGGTAATAATATTTTTACCCGTAAGCAGCTTTCCACTGCCAATCTCGTAGTACAGATATATATTCCTTTCATCAGAAGTAGCCTTCCATCTGGGAAGTCTATCGGTGCTACTATGACCTGTGCCATTATCATTTTCAAATGAATAAATTGTAACACCTTCTTTGATATCCGTAGTCCAATCTGTAAAATCTCCGTCAATCACAATCGCCGGGACATAAGGTTTTGTTACGGTAACATTGATGGTAGTGCTTGCGGCAGTATATTCACCGGCCACAGCAGCTGCGTTGAGCGTAATGGTGGTGGAGCCTTCGGCGACACCGGTAATCAC
>JAFSQE010000007.1 GCA_017446775.1 Bacteroidales bacterium
GGACAAAGTTTACTTGTTGCTGGCTGTAATGGTCGCTACCGTCCTGCTGATAGTGATACTTCACCATTACGTCTGGAGAACAATCACACAGACAGGTTCGATCCGCAGCGAGAGAGATATTTCGCCAATGCTCATCAACCCGGCATTTTTGGGGCTCATACTCACAGCGTCGGCAATCGGAGATTACTTCTGGACCAAATGGATAGACAAACGGTTCAAGGCTAAAGACCCCACCATCACCTTCTTCTCCGAACGCAAGAGCGTCACACTACGTCTAGCCGACATCGCCTATATAGAATCCAACGACACAGAGGTACGAATAGTCACTGTCACGGCAGAATCATACCGCAATAAAACCGGTATCAGCCAATGGGAAAATCTTCTTGGTGATGAATTCCTTCGGATTCACAGGTCATATCTGGTCAATACAGCTCACGCTACCCTCATAGCCCCCGATACCGTCACCGTTGCCGACGCCCGCCTTCCCGTCTCCCGCAAATACAAAGAATGGGTGTGCGCGGTGTTGCAAACAGAATCGAGGGCCTGTTGACAAATCGTCCGGGATATGGCGTGCTCCCAATGGCGTCAAATTTCTGCCATTGGGGGCAAAATTGGCCGTTTTTGCTCCCAATGGGGGTTGGAAAACTTCCATTGGGGGCAGGGAGGGTGAAAATAGAAGCAAAAAGATTTGGAATCCGGGCTTTCCGGTTATTATATTTGTGTTGGCAGAGCACTGTGGCTTTGACAAATAGATTATGAACGAGGCGGTGAAGATTTGGCTTGTCACTACAGATCATCTGGAGGATGGATTGTGGTTTCCGGAAGAGGCGGATTTTAAGGCGGGGATGAATTATGTTGCGGTGCTCGCGGCCGAAGAGTCGGTGTCCGTACTGGCTTTTGTACTGATGTCAAATCATGTGCATTTTGTTCTGGCGGGTACGTGCGAGGATGTTGAGCATTTCATCAATGAACTCAAGCGGCGGAACTCGAAGTATCTTCGCATCAAATACGGCATCGATAAACTTCTCAAGGGCAATGATGTGGATCTTAGGGAGATACCGATTGAAAACGAATCGGTGGAACGTGCTGTGGCCTATGTGCAGATGAACCCGGTGGCGGCAAACATCTGTGCCTACCCGACCCAGTATCCGTGGGGAAGCGGAAACGTATTTTTTAACGTTACGGCCCCAAAAGGCGTCCGTCTGGATTCCATCTCTAGCCGCGCGCGCATCAGGATTCTCCATAGCAAGTCTTATGTGCCGGGTCACTGGCTGGTAGGGGAGGACGGGTACATACTCCCAAGTTCTTATGTCAAGTGGGAGAATGTAGAGAAGATGTTTCGCACCCCCGGCCGGATGGACTACTTTTTAAGGACTTCCTCAAAGGCGAGGACCAGACTGGAGTCAGGAGAAAGGGCAATTCCGGGATTCAAAGATCAGACGGTTTTGTTGGCTCTTCCCGATTTGTGCCGGACTCTATTCCAAAAAGAGTCTTTCGAAGAGCTTTCTCAGAATCAGAAAGTCGAGATGCTCCGCCAGTTACGTTACCGTTTCTCCAGCAACGTTCATCAGCTGGCCCGCGTGACGCACCTTAGCTATGATGCCGCAGCCAAACTGATGGACTCCCACGTTGATTAATACTGGTGTGAGAAATCATGGGTAGCGGTCATAGCGAATGCTTAAGGTTGGCACTTGCCTCAAAGAAACCGTGGGCGCCCGTGCCCTCGTAAAACGGGAGGGGCCCGACGCAGACAAGTTATCAGCGCAGCGGATGACGCAGGAAGCGTTGGGAGGGATGGAATGAGCGCTAAGCGAATGGAAGTTTCAGTGAGGCAAGTGCCAACGAAGCGGGGTGGCAGAATAGGGGGCATAGAGGATGTACGGTATTGACTGGAATAAATATCAAGCCGGTATGCTCCCAATGGGGTAAAACTCCCGCCATTGGGAGCAAAATCGATCAAAAATGCGCCCAATGGAAGTTTCTGCCCGCCATTGGGAGCAAAATCGATCAAAAACGCTCCCAATGGAAGTTTCTGCCCGCCATTGGGAGCACCTGGGCGATGGATCGCGAGAAGTATTCGGTCAAGTCCAGGACAATCTTAAAATAATAGCAAAAAACTGAAGCCGAATGGCTGGTATTTGCTAAAAAATTCTTAAAATTGTAAAAAATATCACCCGCATAGTCAATCGGTTGACTAAAACCGGTTGACTAACTGATTAAAAGACAATTGAGTATGGAACGTAAAGGTATCATCGGCGTAGGCAACTGGATCGTGGATTCGGTCAAGTTTATTACTGTTTATCCCCAGAAGGGGAATCTTACCAACATTGTGGGGCAGGACCAGGGCCTGGGCGGATGTGCCCACAACGTGCTGGCAGATTTGGCAAGCCTTAAAAGCGGACTGCCGCTATATGCTGGCGGATGCATAGGCGATGACGAATATGGCCATATGTGCCTGGATGCCTGCGACCGTCTTGGTATCGACCGTTCCAATATCAAGGTTCTCCCTGGCGAAGCGACCTCTTATACCGATGTGATGTCTGAAATCGAGGGTGGACGTGCACGCACGTTCTTCCACTGTCGCGGTGCGAATGCCCGACTTACGGTGGAGCAGGTGCTGGACTGCGAATGCCCCGCCAAAATCTTCCACCTGGGCTATCTGCTGTTGCTTGATGGCCTTGACAAGGAGGATCCCGAATACGGTGTTGCGGCTGCCCGTGCGCTGGACGGCCTTAGCAAGCAGGGCTACGAGACCAGCGTGGATGTCGTTTCTGAAGAGAGCGACCGCTACCAGAAAATAGTGCTGCCCTGCCTGCCCTATACCGATTACTTCATAGTGAACGAAGTCGAGGCGGAAAAGAGTCTGGGCATAACCCTGCGCCGCGGCGACGGAACCATCGACTTTAAGGATGTTGAAGCTGCCGCCCGCGCCCTGCTGGACAAGGGCGTTCGCAAGATGGTCGTCATCCACTTCCCCGAGGGCGGCGTGGTGGCTACCAAGGACGGCCGCTGCTGCAGCGCACCCAGCTTCAGCCCTGCAAAAGATGAGATAGTATCCACCGTGGGTGCCGGAGACGCTTTCTGCGCCGGGTCGCTCTATGCCATCCACGAGGGGTATGGGCTCAAGGATCTTCTGGACTTTGCGAGTGCCTGCGCCCGCTTTAACCTGTTCAGCAGTACATCTACCGGTGGTGCCCCCACTATTGGAACGGTAAAGGAGTTTATCGCCAGCCGCAAATAATCTGCAGTGCGGACATGCCTTACGCAGTAACATCTTCCATAAACAAGAGCAAATAACTAAACAATATACGATATGAAACGTTCCCAGATCAACGCGATTATCCGCGAAAACAAAGAGCTTTGCCGCAAAGGACATTTCTTCCTACCCGCATGGGCAGACTGGACCCCCGCCGACTGGGCAAAGAAAGGTAAAGAGTGCATAGAGATCAAGCGCAACTGCATGGGTTGGGATATCACCGACTTTGGCAGCGGCGATTTTGAGAAGATTGGCCTGAGCCTGATAACCCTGCGCAACGGCAATCCCCAGTTTGACCGCAAACCCTATTGCGAGAAGATAATGATGGTACGTCCCGGCCAGGTGACCCCGACCCACTTCCACTGGAACAAGATGGAGGATATCATTTTCCGCGAGGGCGACGGCGAATTCTGCATGAAACTCTGGAATGCCGACCCCAAGACAGAAGAACTCATCGAGGGCGGCACTGTAAAGCTTAAAGTGGACGGTGTCGAGACCGAATTCGAGGCGGGCAAGACATATAAGATTAAGAAGGGGCAGAGCGTATGCTACACCCCGTATATCTACCACACATTCTGGGCAGAGGGCGCTACCTGCCTTATCGGTGAGGTATCCATGGTGAACGATGACGCTACCGACAACCGCTTCTGGGAGCCCATCGGCCGCTTCCCCAAGATTGAAGAGGACGAGCCCGCAGAGGCACTGCTCTGCACCGAATACCCCGAACTCTAGGGTCTCCCACTTTACGTGAACGAAGGGAGAATTACTGGTTGTGCCAGGGAAATGTTGGATAACAGTAAAACGGTAGAAGACCAAATAAGGTATATGAAAAGTAGTGTGATGTACGGCGGCGGCAATATCGGCCGCGGATTTATCGGAGCGCTTTTGAGCCGCTCCGGATATGAGGTTACATTCGTGGATGTGGCCGTTCCCGTTGTGGAGGAGCTGCAGAGCCGCCGATGCTACCCGCTGAGGATAGTCTCCAGCGAAGGCAACACCGACTTGACCATAAACAACGTTACTGCCGTTAACGGCAACGACACCGCCGCCGTGGCGCAGGCCATCGCGCATTGCGAAATCATGGCCACCGCCGTGGGCGCCCGCATCCTCAAGTTCATCGTCCCCAACATAGTGGCCGGCCTCAGACAGCGCTGGGCAGAGGGTGGCGCACCGCTGAATATCATCATCTGCGAAAACCTTAACGACGCCAACAAGATTATAGAGGGGATGATAAAGGAGCAGCTCACGGCAGAAGAGCGCGAAAAGTTTGATGCAACCGTCGGGCTGGTGGAGGCCTCCATCGGCCGCATGGTTCCGGTGCAGACCGATGCCATGAAAGACGGCGAGCCGCTGCGTGTGTGCGTAGAGAGCTACGGCTTCCTCCCGGTGGACAAGGCTGCCTTCAAGGGAGAGATCCCGCAGATAGAGGGGATGGTTCCGTTTGAGCCGTTCGACTTCTTTATCAAGCGCAAGCTCTTCATCCACAATATGGGCCACGCCACCACCGCCTATCTGGGCGGGCTGCTGGGCGATGAGTTCGTATGGCAGGCAATCGGCAATCCGGTAATCCGCCTGATTGCCCAGAATGCCATGACAGAGAGTGCGATGGCCCTCAGCCGCCATTACAATGTGTCGCTGGAAGGCATCCTGCTGCATATCACCGATCTGCTGGGGCGCTTTGCAAATGTGGCGCTGGGCGATACCTGCGCCCGCGTGGGTGGCGACCCTGCCCGCAAGCTTGCTCCCGCCGACCGCATGATCGGTTCCTCCCTTATGGCACTGAAGCAGGGCATCACCCCGGCCTACATCGCCGTGGGCGCTGCCGCCGGCATCAAACGCTACCTGGACGAGGCTGGGCTGGAGCAGAGCGTCGCCGCTGCAGAGAAGGTTCTCGCCGAGGTGAGCCAGTTGGCTGCCGACAGCTCGCTTGCAAAGCTGATAATCCCTTACTACAAGATGATAATTGACGGTTGCACATTGGACGACCTGCTCAAGGCTGCCGATGCAACCAAGAAAGCATCCATGGATAAAGTCATCTAAAGCATGAAACGCGCGTGTCTCATACTATTGGCGCTGCTTGCAGCCGCTTGCTCAAGGGTGGATTACACCTCCCTGGTAAACGTGTTTGCCGGAAGCGATGGTGCGGGACACTGCCATCCGTGCGCTGCTCTGCCGTTTGGCGCCGTGCAATGCGGCCCCCAGACCGGCAACTACGGCTGGGACTACTGCGGCGGCTATCAGTGGCGTGATACGGTTATGATGGGCTTCTCCCAGAACCGGATAGACGGCACCGGGAGCAGCGAGCTGGGCGATTTGCTGATGATGCCCTTCACCGGCGAGGCGCTGCGCGAGAGCTACACCAGCCGATTTGACAAAACTACTGAAACTGCCACCCCGGGTTATTACAGCTGCGATCTGACCGATTTCGGGATAAAGGCCGAGATGACCTGCACCCCGCACGTGGCCATCCATCGCTACACCCCCGGCGGCCAGAAACCGGTGAAGCTGCTGCTCGATTTGCAGAGCGCGCAGATCGGTGGCCTGGACCGCATGTACAAGCGGGTGGTGGATTGCGACGTGGATTATTCCGACCCGATGCGGGTGACCGGTTACACCCACTCCAAGGCGTGGAACGACCGAACCATCTATTACGAGATAACCTTCAACCGACCCTACACCGTGGCGGCCGAACTGCCGCTGCGCGACACTGCAGAGAAATATCACCGCACCGTGCTGGACTTTGGAAGCAGCACCGAACCGCTTATGGTTAAGGCCTCCATATCGATAGAGAATACAGCCGGTGCACACGGCAATATCGATGCGGAACTTCCCGGATGGGACTTTGACAAGGTGCGCCGCAACGCCGGCAAACTCTGGAACGAACATCTGGGGCGCATAGAGATAGTGGGGAGCGAAGAGCAGCAGAGGATATTCTACACTGCGATGTATCACCTGATGCTCCATCCCAACGATATCTCAGATGTAGACAAGCCCGCTTTCTATTCCACACTCTCGCTTTGGGATACTTTCCGTGCCGCACATCCGCTGTTCACCATTATCGCGCCCGAAATCGTGGGCGACGTGGTTAACTCTTTCATGCGCTACTACCGCGCGCAGGGCTTTCTCCCCATCTGGACGTTGTGCGGCACCGATAACTACGGCATGATTGGCAACCATAGCGTGCCGGTGATTGTGGATGCGTATCTGAAGGGATTCAAGGGATTTGACCCCGACACCCTCTATTCTGCGATAAAGCGGTCGCTTACAGAAGACCATATCAAATACGACTGGGGCGCATACGACGCCTGCGGCTATTTCCCGGATGATGTGACCCTGGTAGAGAGCGTCTCCCGCACACTGGAGTGCGGATTCGACGACTGGTGTGCGGCCCGCATGGCCCGCGAGCTGGGGCATGAAGAGGATGCCGCCTTCTTTGAAAAGCGTGCCGGCTACTGGCACAACGTATTCGACCCCGAAACCCACCTGATGCGTGCCCGCAACAGTGCAGGGGAGTGGGAGACCCCGTTTGATGCGTTCCACGTGGCTCACTGGAAAACCGGCGGAGCCTATACAGAGGGCAACGCATGGCAGTATACCTGGCATGTGCTGCAGGATGTCCCCGGGCTTATGGAGGCTATGGGTGGACGCGAGGCATTCGTGGCAAAGCTCGACAGCCTCTTTACCCTGCACGGCGACTTTGGCAGCGGCGAATCTGTGGATGTGAGCGGCCTGATTGGTCAGTACGCCCACGGCAACGAGCCCAGCCACCATATTATCTATATGTATTCGCTTGCCGGCGAGAGCGACAAGGCCGCCTCCCTTATCCGCGAGGTGTGGACTTCTCAGTATAAAGACGGCCCCGACGGCCTTACAGGCAACGACGACTGCGGCCAGATGAGCGCGTGGTACATATTCTCTGCACTGGGATTCTACCCTGTGAACCCCTGCTCCCAGGAGTATGTAATAGGCGCGCCGCAACTTAAAAAGATGAAAGTACACCTTCCCGGCGGCAAGACATTCACCGTGAAGGCAGACGAAATATCAGACGTTAACTACCGTGTAGCCTCGGTTACCCTCAACGGAAAACCGCTTGAGAAAATGACCATTTCCCACGAGGATATCCTTAAGGGCGGCACGCTTTGCTTTACGATGCGCCAATGAAAAAGATGATGATACTCTTTGCGGCGGCCCTCGTAAGCATCGGTGCCGCGGCCGGCAATGCGAGATATGTGAACATGTTCATGGGCACGGCTGGCGACCACGGTCAGGTGAGTCCAGCGGCACAGGTGCCGTTTGGCCTGGCGAGCGTCTGCCCGGATTGCATTGTCAAAGAGCGCCACGCAGGATATGACTTTGAAGTGCCGCAAATCAGCGGCATCTCCGTAACGCGCATGAGTGGCACCGGCGGCGACGGCACCGGCGGCAACCTGCGCATACTCCCGGCCAATCCGGGCACAGAAGTATCGATAGTGAAGGGTACAGAAAAGACGGTTCCAGGTTTCTACGGCGCCACTCTGAGCAACGGCGTAAAGGTGGAGCTCACCGCAAACAAACATTGCGCGCTGGAGCGGTACATCTTCCCCAAGGCAGCAGAGAAGGTGTTCTATGTCGATTTCAACTCTGCTATCGACCCTCGCCGCAGCGAGTGCGCTTATATTATCCACGGGAGCGGCATCAGCGGCTGGGTACAGACCAGCACAGTCTGCAACTTTGGCGCATACAAGCTCTACTTCTATATGACGGCCAGCGAACCGTTTGCCGTGGAGACATCCGATGCCACCACCGCTGTGTTGAGGTTTGCGCCCGATGTCCGCGATGTACAAATCCGTATCGGCCTGTCGTCTATAGATTGTGACAGCGCCCGCGAAGAGCTCACGGCGGTATCGGCTAAAGATTTCAAGGCGATGACGGCCGCAGCACGTGCAGAGTGGGATAAGATGCTGGACAGGGTAGATGTCAAGGGTGGTAGCAGTGAACAGCGCGATCTGTTCTACACCAGTCTGTACAGAGTTTGCCTGAGTCCGTTTGACGCCACCTTCGGCGGCCGTTACCGCGCTGCGGACGGCGAAATCCGCGATGCCGGCAACCGCACCTTCTACAGCGGATGGAGCATGTGGGATACCTATCGCACCAAGTTCCCCATGCTGGCGCTGCTTTTCCCGGACCGGATGGGCGACATCTGCTTCTCTCTGGCAGAACTCTACAAGGCGGGCAAACTCAACTGGGCCACTATGACAGAGCCAGTCCCCACGGTACGCACAGAGCACAGCCAGGTCACCATGCTGGATGCCTGGGTCAAGGGTATCCGTGATTTCGATTTGGCATCTGCATTTGTTTTTATGGAGGCCGAGGCCGAAGCAGGCCGTGCCCCCGGCGCCCGCAACGGGCTTACCCGCAACTCCCCGGACCAGAAGATGGAGACGGTATACGACCTGTGGGCGTTGAGCCGCATCGCATCGGAAATCGGGAACAGGGAGGCTCAGGCCAGATACGCTTCCGAGGCGGAGCAGCTCTTTGAGCAGACCTGGCAGGGCGATTTTATGAATATCGACGATTCATATACCCTGATGCGGGGCAACGGGCTCTATCAGGGGACCCGCTGGCAATACCGCTGGGCGGTGCCCGTATTTGCCGGGAAGATGTCGGAATGGGCAGGGAAGGAGACACTCGCCGCCCAATTGGACGAGTTCTTTGCACGCCACCTGTTCAATCAGGGTAACGAGCCCGACATACACACCCCGTTCATGTTCCATATGTTCGGCCACCCGGAAAAGACCGATTCTCTGGTACAAGCTCTCCTTACAGACGATAATATGATACACCTTTACGGCGGCAACGCGGAGTTCCCGGAGCCGTTTGTTGGGCGTGCATTCCGCAACCGCCCCGACGGTTATGCCCCCGAGATGGACGAGGACGACGGCACCATGAGCGCCTGGTATATGTTCGCCCAGATGGGCTTCTATCCCACCTGCCCCGGCAAGGCAGAATATCAGTTCTTCTCGCCCCTTTTCAGCAGGATAACCCTCCATCTGAACGGCCACGACGTGAAGTTAGTGCGCCGCTGCGCCCCCGGCAAGATGAAGAAGGTAACCGTGGACGGCCAGCTGCTGACAGATTTTACCATAACCCATAATCAGCTTTGCACAGCAAACAAAATAGAAATCGAGTAGTCAAATAATATGAAAAGAACCGCTGTAATACTTGCCTTATTGGTGCTTCTGATGCCGGCAACGGCTTCAGCCAAGGGTGATTTCTCCCCTGTTGACCAAGTGAATGCCCTGGTGGGGACAATGTCTCAACCCTTTTTCTCGCAGGGCAACATCTATCCGGCCATAGGCCGCCCGTGGGGCACCCACCTGTGGACACCCCAGACAGCGCCAAACAGAGACACCTGGACATATACCTACACCGCAAACAAGATTCGCGGCATAAAGATGACCCACCAGCCCAGCCCCTGGGTGGGTGACTACGGCCAGTTCAGCCTGATGCCGGTTACCACAGCTCCGGTAGTTACCGACGAAGAGCGCGCCAGCTGGTTCACGCACAAGGCGGAGATAGCCAAGCCATATTATTATAATGTCTTCCTGGCAGAGCATGAAACCACTTTTGAGCTGACTCCCACCATGCGCGCAGCCCGCGTAAGGATAACCTATCCGGAGCGGGAGCAATCTTATCTGGTGGTGGATGCCTTTGAAAAAGGTCCCGCCGGCGGTTCTGAAATCCGCATAGAGGGGAACCGTATCTACGGTATCTCCCGCAAGATCCATAACCAGTCGCTCAATGCCGCCAACCAGCTCTGGTTTGTGATAGAGAGTGATACGCCGTTCGAGACGGCAGAGGTCCGGACTCCTGAAGAGGGTCACGCCATTGCCCTGGTGGGCTTCAAGACCACCCGCGGCCAGAAAGTCAATCTTAAAGCGGCAGCATCTTTCATCAGTGCCGACCAGGCGGAGCAGAACCTCAAGGAGCTGGACGGCAAGGACTTTGATGCTGTTATGGCGGAGGGCAGGGCAGAGTGGAACAGCCAGCTGGGCCGCATCCGCATAGAGGGCGGCACTCCGGAACAGCAGAAGACCTTCTACAGCTGCCTCTACCGCAGCATCCTGTTCCCGCACGACCTCTCCGAGATTACTGCCGACGGCCGCAGGGTGCACCGCAGCCCCCACGACGGCAAGGTCCACGACGGATATCTGTTCACCGACACCGGTTTCTGGGATACTTTCCGCTGCCTGTTCGGCCTGCTGGACCTGGTTTGGCCTGCACAGGCCGCCAAGGTGCAGGAGAGTCTTGTAAATCACTATCTGGAGAGCGGGTTCCTTCCCGAATGGTGCAGTCCGGGTCATTGCCCCACCTGCATGATCGGCAACAACAGCGCCTCAGTGGTGTCCGAGGCATGGGCAAAGGGGCTGCGCGGATACGACATAGAGAAACTGTGGGAGGCACTCAAGCACGGTGCCCACGCCGCGCTTGAAAATGCCACCGCTACCGGCCGTCTGGGCTGGGAGGAGTATGACAAGCTCGGATATGTCCCGTGCGACATCGGCATCCGCGAGAGTGCTGCCCGCACCCTGGAATATGCATACGACGACTGGTGTATCTGGAGTCTTGGTAAACAGCTAGGCAAGAGCGAAGCGGAACTCGCCCCCTATGCAAAGGCAGCTCTCAACTACCGAAACCTCTACCGGCAGACAGCCGGGATGATGAGTGGCCGCAATGCCGACGGCACCTGGCCGGTCCCGTTCAACCCGTTCAAATGGGGTGGCGATTTTACCGAAGGGAACGCCCTGCAGTATACCTGGAGCGTATTCCACGACCCTTCCGGCCTGGCATCCCTGATGGGCGGATGGGACGAGTTTGCCCAGGCACTGGACAATTTGTTTGAACTGCCACCCATTTACGACGACAGCTACTACGGATTCACCATCCATGAGATACGTGAGATGCAGGTGATGAATATGGGTAACTATGCCCACGGCAACCAGCCGGCGCAGCACGTCATCTATCTTTACGACTGGTGCGGCCAGCCCTGGAAGGCTCAGGCTCGCGTTCGCGAGGCGATGGACAAGCTCTACCATGCCGGCCCCGACGGCTACTGCGGCGACGAAGACAATGGCCAGACATCGGCCTGGTATATCTTCTCTGCAATGGGATTCTATCCCGTATGCCCCGCCTCTGCAGAGTACGCACTGGGTTCGCCGCTGTTCGACAAGGTTACCATCACAACGGAGAATGGCAAGAAGATAGAGATAAAGGCCAAAGGCAACGGGGCGGAGAATGTCTATGTAGAGAGCGTCAAGCTCAACGGCCGCCGGCACGCCGCCAACTATGTTACGCACACTCAGCTGGCGGGCGGTGCAAAGCTTGATTTTAGGATGTCTTCCAAACCCAACACCCGGCGCGGTACGGCAGAGAGCGACCGCCCGTACTCTTTCAGTGACAATAATTAATCAACAATCATATACCAATGAATTACTTAAGAAAAATCATCCCGATCGTCTTGTCGCTTCTGCTGGCAGTAACGGCTGCAAATGCCGCCAATGTCTCCATTAGCGGCGTGGTGATCGACAACACCGGGGCGCCGATCCCCGGAGTTGTGCTTGTGGGACCTGGCAACGTCCACTCCGTTACGGACCTGGACGGACGCTTTGCCATGCAGGTTCCGGAGGGGGCGGAGGTCAAGGCTACCTGTCTGGGCTTTCTCCCGTATTCTTTCAAGGCCAAAAAGGGTACCAAAATAACGATTACCCTTATGGAGGACCACGAGAGCCTTGAAGAATCGGTGGTTGTGGGCTACGGTGTACAGAAAAAAGCGGTCATCACCGGTTCTGTGACCAACGTGGCTGCGCGGGAAATCAACACCACCACCGCCAACGACTTGGTTACCAAGCTGCAGGGCAAGGTCTCCGGTCTTAACATCCGTAACAACACCTCTACTCCGGGTGCCTACGACCACTCTATCAACATCCGCGGCTTTGGCGGTCCGTTGTATGTGATAGACGGCATCAACCGCGACGGCACCGACTTCAACAAGCTCAACGCAGAGGATATCGAGAGTATCACCCTGCTTAAGGATGCTTCTGCCGCCATCTACGGTATCAACGCCGGCAACGGTGTGATTATCGTAACCACCAAGAGCGGCAGCAACCAGGGTAACACCCGCTTCCAGTTCAACGCCAATATGGGTATTTCCACACCTACCGACCGTGTGCGTATGGCCAATGCCTATGAGTATTACTGGTTGCGCAACGCCGCCAATATAAATGCCGGCGACCCCGAGTTCATCTCCCGTGACGAACTTGAGGCGTGGAGGATTGCCTGCGAAACAGGTTCTGACTACCAGACATTCGGAAAGGACGGTGAGATTATCCACCACCAGAACACTGACTGGTACAAGGAGACATGCAAGGATTTCAGCCTCCGTCAGGAATATTCCCTCTCTGCCGACGGCGGTAACAAAAACGTGAAGTACTACTTCAACGTGAACTACTCCAACGACAACGGTCTGCTCAAGAGCGGAGACATCAACTACGACAAGTGGAGTTTCCGCAGCGTTATCACCGCCAATCTGGCCAAAGACCTCAAGCTGACGGCCAACGTGTCCGGTTACATGGACGACCGCTGGGACCCCGCGGCAGATATGTTCAACGTGTTCCGCGGAACTATCTGTCTGCTGCCTACCGGCAGTGTATATGCCAACCCGTACGTAGAGCCGTATAATACTTATCCCTACTACCACAGCGTAAAGGAGGGTCAGAGCTACAATGCGGTGGCCCAGTCTTATATCTCTGATTGCGGCTACCACCACTATGTGAACAATGCTATCCAGAGCGTGTTCTCGCTCTCTTACACGCCGGAGTGGCTCCCCGGCTTCGAGGCCAAGGGTACGGTGTCGTTTGACAAGCGTTTTGCCCAGACCAAGATTCTGCGCAAGAACTGGAAGATGTACACCTACAACGAGCTCACCGGCACTGTGGCAGACGAGGACTGGAACCCCAACGTACAGATAAAGAACAGCGACAACTTCCTGCACGTGTATAACTATCAGGGACAGTTGAATTACAACAGGGACATAGACAAGCACCATATCGGCGCCTCTGTCATCGCTGAGGCATCGGTACGCGACAACGACTGGAACAGCATCAACAAGTATTTTGACTTCTTCACCCAGGCAGAACTTGATTACGCCGGCGACAAGGACCAGAGCACCGGCGGTAACGAAGACCATCAGCGCAAGCTCGGTTTCATTGGCCGTTTCAATTACGACTATGCCCACAAGTATCTGCTGGAGGCGGCTGTCCGCCGCGACGGTACATACCGCTACCATCCCGATGTCCGCTGGGGTACCTTCCCGGTGTTCTCCGCCGGCTGGCGTATCTCGGAGGAGAAGTTCATGAAAGAGAACGTCAGGTGGCTCAGCAACCTCAAGCTGCGTGCATCGTGGGGTATTCTGGGTGAGGATGCCGGCGATGCGTTCCAGTGGATCAGCGGCTACGGCATCGGTGGCGGCGGCTGGTGGGAATATGTCCCCGGCAGCGTCAGCTACGGTGTCACCAGCCCCGCGCTGGTCAACGAGCACCTCTCCTGGCTCAAGTCCTACCTGGCCGACATCGGTCTGGACATCGGCCTGTTCGACAACAAACTCTCCGTAACCGTGGATGTTTTCCAAAAGGACAAGACCGGTCTGTTGGAGCGCCGAAGCGTGGACTTGCCCAACACTTATGGCGCGGCCTTCCCCCAGGAGAACTTGAACAGCAACCGCACCAAAGGTATCGAGTTCAGCTTCGACTGGCAGGACCGCATAGGCGACTTCTTCTACTCAATCAAGGGTAACGCCACCTATGGCAGAACGATGGATATGTATGTAGAACATGGCCCTTACACCAGTTCCTGGTCTGTGTACCGTAATGCCAAAGACTATCGTTGGAACAACCTGGGATGGGTTTATACTTTGAAAGGCCAGTTCCAGACGGCAGAAGAGATAGAAGCGGCTCCCGTATACAGCACTGCCATCGGTAACAGGTATATGCAGCCTGGCGACTGGATTTTTGAGGATGTGAACGGCGATGGTACCATCGACGGCGATGACTACCGGCCGATTACCTTACAGCCGGATAAAGCGCCGATATGGAACTATGGTCTCACACTTGACGGCAGTTTCCGTGGTTTCGACTTCAGCGTCCTTTTGCAGGGTGCAGCCGGTTTCACGGCACATTACAGTGGCCCTTACGCAGAACCCTTCTGGCTTGGCGGAAACGCCCCGGCATATATGATGGATTCCTGGCATCACGAGGACCTGTTCGACTCCAGCAGCCCCTGGGTACCCGGCTATTTCCCTGCGATACGAACGGGGGACAAGGCTTGTAACTACAACTCCCCCAGCAGCTTTACATACAAGGACTGCTCTTATGTCCGTCTCAAGAACGTCGAGCTGGGTTACACCTTCCGCCAGAAGTTCCTCAAGATGGCGCACATAGAGAAGGCCCGCATATTCCTCAACGTGAACAACCCGTTCACCTTCTGCAACAGGTTCATCAAGGCGTTCGACCCCGAGAAGGTGGCCGGACAGCAGAGCCTCGGATGGAACTATCCGCTGCTTATGACTTTCAACTCCGGTATAAACATCAATTTCTAAAGGAGGCGCGCATATGAAAAAGACTATCATAATCACATTGATGATTGCGGCAATCGCCACATCGGGGTGTCAACCTCTCAATGATTTCCTAGACGTGAAGCCAACCAACAAGGTGTCTGCCGACGAGGTGGTCTCCTCTCCCGCCGGCATCCAGGCTTTTCTGGCAAACCTCTATTACAGAATGCCCATCGAGGCGTTTGACTTCACTGCAGAGAGCAAGCCTTGCCCCGACCAGAAATACCGGGACGGTTTCCACTTCAACGACGGCGCCCCCAACAACAGCGCGCGTTATGTATGGGTGCTCACCGACGACTGCACCGGTCCCGAAATGGACGATATCCCCAACGACAATTATTACTTGTATTGGGATACCGCATTCGAACTGATTCACGACTTGAATGAGTTTACTGCTCTGATTCCTACACTGACATCGATTAACGATGATACCCGCAAGGAACTTACCGGTCAGAGCTGGTTTATCCGCGGGCAGGTCTATTTTGCACTCGCCCGCCGCTACGGTGGTGTGCCCAAGATAGAAACCGTGGTGCCTCTGGATATAAACAACGACGAGGACTTGGATGAGGTCATAGCCAAACTCAGGATACCCCGTATGAAAGAGGTGGAGACCTGGGATTATATACTCCAGTGCTTTGATAACGCCGCCGCGAACCTCAGCGAAACCGACAACGGCCACCACACCATGGCCACCAAGTGGACGGCGTTAGCCTACAAGAGCCGTGCTGCGCTGCACGCCGCTTCCCTTGCCAAGTACTGGGACGAGGCTCCGCTTACCGGCGAGGCTGTGGATGCCGGATGCGTCGGTGGTTTTACGGAAGAAGATATGAACCGCTATTATCAGGCTTGCCTTGACAGCAGCAAGGAGCTTATAGAGAGCGGTCGCTTCAGCCTGTATATGCCCAACCCCAAGAATCCCGAAGAGGCTACTGAAAACTACATCCACATGTTCCAGAAGCCCGAAGATGCCTACTGCGAGACCATCTTTGTGAAGGGTTTCTACAAGAAGGGCCGCAAGTACGGCACCAACCAGGACGTATGGGGGCAGCCGGCTCAGACCGGCGGCGCCTGGCCGCATCCCGGACGTATGAACCCCACCCTGGAGTTTGTGGACAACTTTGAGAACTACGACAATCCCGGCGAGAGTGCTAAGCTTGTCACCTACGACGGCGAGAAATTTGACTATGACGGCTACAAGGAAGACCGCGTATACCGCAAGTTTGACAATCCTCTGGATATGTTCGCAGGCAAGGACGCCCGCCTGGCGGCCATCACCATCCTGCCCGGATCCAAGTGGAGAGACACGCTAATAGTGATCCAGGCCGGAGTCATAGACATGCAGGGCAAGATACACCACGACATCCGCGGCGATATGAAAGCCCAGTATATGGGCTGGGACGGCAAGGTCCACTATCAGTTCGGAGCTGCCGACAACAAATTCTTCAGCGGCTTCTGTTACGAACGCGGCAACAACACCCGCACCGGCTTCAGTTTCCGCAAGTATATGGATCCGACTTTCGTATCGTCAGGTTCGGTTTGGAATGAATCCACCACAGACTGGATTGATATCCGTTATGCAGAGATTCTGCTGAACTATGCCGAGGCCTGTGTAGAGAGCGGTCTGGGCGATGCCGGCCTGGCCGCACAGTGCATGAACGCCACCCGTCACCGCGCAGCGTTCAAAACCGACATTCCGCTCACGCTAGAGAACGTGCTTCGCGAGCGCCGTTCCGAACTCGGTATGGAGAACGCCCGTCACTGGGATCTTATGCGCCGCCGTGAATATCACAAGATATTCCGCAGTTACCGCCGTGGCGCCCTTGAACCCATTCTGGATCTTCGCGATGGCAAGACCTTCTTTGTGAGAACTTACCGTCAGTATCCGGCAATTCTAACCTTCCGGGAGAAGTTCTATTATCGTGGAATACCCGGCTGGAATGTCAGCGGACTTATTAAGAATCCCCAGCAATAAAAAAGGATACGCATATGAAAAAGATATTTAACTGGTTATTGATTCTCTCTGTGTCAGCTGCTCTTACAGCCTGCCTGGGAGATAACTATCCGCAGCCCGATTCTGCTTTTCACGGCGGCGTATTCGATGCCGAAACCGGCGAATTGATGCTGCAGGACATCGGTGGCGAGGGCTCTCAGATAGAGGTGCTGGAGTGGACCAAGGACAAAGATGGAAATCTTATTTATCCCAGACCCGACACCCGCCGCCTGAATTTCATGACCGACGGCAACTATCGCGACAACAACTTCTTCAAGGGAGACTACCGCGTGCAGTTCAACCTGACCAACTTCAATCCCGCCACTGTGCAACTCAGCAGCAAGGATTCCGAGATTTGGGACGACAGCGTAACCGTTACGGACGAGGAGACCGGCGAGACCAGGACCACCGATTTCAAGGTGATCCATCTGGACGGTGACACCGAGATGAACATTACCGCGATGCCCTGGTGCAGGGTGACCGTCAAGGATATCCACTTTGACGAGGAAAAGCAGCGTGTGTTTGCGCAGTTCGAGGTGGAATGCACCACTGCCGACCCGCTCAAAGAGGTCGGCGTGTTCTGCGACGAGTCGCAACACGTGTCATACAGTATAAACTACTTTGGTGCACAATCTACAAAACAGGTGAAAGTGGACAAGGTGCTCAAGGAACCCACGGTCTTCACCGTCAAGATGCCTCTTGAAATGTTCCAGGACAAGGACAGCGGAAAGGACTATTATGTCCGCGTCGGTGCCCACACATCGGCTGTGGATGCCCGCTGGAATTATTCCAAGGCCGTGAAGATTCACATCGATATGAAGCCGGTTGAGACCAAACCCCTTGGTATCGGCTGGGATCTGTTCAACAAGGAGTACGAGCAGATCTGGCTGAACGGCAAGCACAAGAGCCTGGACCAGATCTATTTCGATGACAAGGATTTCAAGAGCGGCAACGGTTGCTACGTAACGGTATCTGGTCCTGTAACCGAGGATGCCGGCTACCGGTTCACCACATATATCTCACCGGGTGAGGGCAAGGGCGGTATCAAACCGACATTCGATATATCCGGTATCCCCGAGCAGGGTTGCCATATGCTGCTCACTCTCTATATTTCAGATGCTTCCAAATTCAAATACAATGCGGACAGTCAGATCGAGATTGGTTCCAATGCAGTATTCGACAATGAGGAGATATGCTGGATATTCGGCGAGTTCCGTTTCAAGAACGGCTGGCAGACGCTTGACCTCTCGGTGGCGAAGCCTTCTCAGATAGTGGGCTCCGTGCGCCGCAACCATATGAACTGGTTCCGTTTCTATCACAAGGACTTTGACGGAAACGTCACAGTCAAGTTCGATGAGATCCGCTTCTACTACAAGACTCTGCTTGAGTCCTGCGATGCAGTTGCTGGATGGCAGGGATCAGGGGAGGTTACCCTAGACGAGAGCATCTGCCAGGAGGGCGAAGGGTGTGTATCTACCACCAACAATGGCAGCCTGATAAGCCTGCAGAAGACCTGGGGCAGCGAGTATGTCCCGACGCCCAGAGAGGGAGGTCACTTCCAGTTCTATCTTTATGTCTCCGATGAATCTGCATTCAACGGTGTGGAAAACCAGGTTGAGATTGGCAGCGGCGGAAGGGCTGATGTCAATGAACTCCACTGGGAACTCCCGACCCTTGAGAAAGGCTGGAATCTGGTTGACCTGAAGCTGGAAGATGCCATAGCCGTAGGAGGCGATATGGACCTTAGGAGCATGAACTGGTTCCGTGTATTCTCCAAGACCAACAAGGCGGCCGGCGACGTCACCATGAAGGTAGACCGCCTGCGCTTCTATAAAGAAGGTTACAACAGAGAAGATATTGCCGATTTTGCGGATTAAGGAACAAATAACTATAATCATAAAAATCAACAAATCAAACTTTTAGCTTATGAAAAAGTATTTAATGGCTTTGTTGGCAGTTGCCTTTGTGCTGACTGCCTGCACGCCCAAGGAGGTGCTCCCTTCAAGTATCTCCCTGAACAAGACAGAGCTCAATCTGGTAGAAGGCGACAGCTTTACCATCCAGGCTCTGGTGAACCCCTCTGACGCGGTCAACAAAGAGTTGACCTGGGCTTCCAGTGCAGAGGCCGTGGCTACCGTAGACCAGACCGGTAAGGTGGTTGCTGTAAAGCAGGGTGAGGCTACCATCACCGCCACCGCAAAGGCGGCTTCTGCAGTGAAGGCTACCTGCAAGGTGACAGTTACAGAGAAAGCTATCCCCGTCGAGGCGGTCCAGCTCTCCGAGGCAGGCCCCGTAACGCTTGCCCAGAACGAGACCCTGGAGTTAACGGCCGTAATTACTCCCTCCAACGCTACTGACAGTAACATCGAATGGAAATCAGATGATGTTTCTGTGGCTACTGTAGATGCCAACGGCGTTGTCACAGCCCTTGGCAAGGGTACTGCACGTATCACCGCAACCGTGGGTGGCGTTACCAGCGAGCCTCTGGTGGTCACCGTAACGGTGCCGATGCCGATGTTTGCAAAGTTCGAGTCTATGGAGCTTCGCGTGGGGAACAGACTTACCGGAGATACTTCTGTATGGGTATACTATGGTACCGAGGACGATTATCTCAACCGGGTTGAGATGAAGTATTGCGATGCAGAGGTCTCTTCAAGCGACGAATCTGTGGTCAAGGTTGTAAAACCTATCGCATTCCCCGACCCTAACGATCCGACCCAACCGATGGATCCCACAGACGAGAACCTCACACTTGACGTTACTGCAGTGGGACCGGGTGTGGCAGAAATTACCATCGAGGATGTCAATGGTGCCAAAAAGGTGATACCTGTAGTGGTAACGGCCAAGTCCGAGATAACCTACGACTGGCTGCCCGGGAAAGAACTGGTATCTACAAAGACACTTTACAATGAAGACACCAAGATTGGCTGGCGTGCCGACTACTGTGACATTACACTTGGCGAAGGCTATGCTCCAGGCACCGAGTGTGTACACTTCAGCAACTATAACGGTGTTTCAAGCACCACCAATACCAACTATCTGATTGCATCGTGCAAATTCTATCCGGTTGACATCGAGGAGATACCCAACCCCGCACTGTATATCCGCTTCTATATAAGCGACACCACTGCGGTTAAGTTTGACGGGGCAAATTCTCAGATAGAACTTACCAGCGGTGGAGACATGGATAATCAGGAGCTCACCTGGACAGGTGGCAGAGTGTTCAAGAACTGGTATTCCAAGGTCGATCAGGAAGAGAATGGAGACATAAAGAAGCTGTACGATATCAGGAATGGCTGGAATACCCTTGTCCTTCCGCTTGAAGACTATGCAGAGTATATAAATGGCGGTGGTAAGATGTACCCGAATTCTGCGGGAGTATTCAACCCCTTCAACCCCAAGAAAGTCTGCTACTTCAGGTGGTATTCCAATCCGTGGGAAACAGACCTGATGGGCAAGAACTTTGAATTTGCAATAGATCAGTTCCGCATCGTAGACTGGACCGAGTATGTCTCTGTAGAAGAGAAGACCAGGGAACTGTGGATGGAGAGCGGTACTGCCAACAACTGCGCGGCTTACGCCTATCTGGAGAACAAAGATGGACACGAAGGCGTGTTTGGCGGTAAGGACGAGTTTATGGGCACAGGCGCAATTTCCAATTTCTGGCTGCGCGACTGGGGTGGTACCGGCCGCTGGGCTGCCCGCGAGTGGTCTCTCCCCCCGAACGTTGCCATAGAGGATTTGAAATTTGTATGGCAGCTGTGGGTGGATGATCCCGATTTCATCGGTGCCCTGGATACCCGTCTGGAGATATGCACAGGTTCAACAAAGTATGACACAGATAACTTCACATGGTCATACCTCCCGGGTAAGCTCAAACTACAAAAGGGATGGAACATAATAGAAGAGGACTTTGCCGCGGCTACGGTCGCCGGGAAAAAACTGAATCCCCGCAGCCTCTATACCTTCCGCCTTGTCTGGACCAATTCAGACGGCATACAGCCCTCCCGCCATTCATACTTTATAGATGATATCCACATTGTGAAGAAATAAATAATTCACAAGACCTAAACTTGGATAATTCGAGGGTGGCCAGTTTGGCCACCCTCTTTTTTGCCCTTTCCAGTTGCAGATTTGCCGAATATGATATAATTTTGAGAGATTAGTCAATCGATTTAATATGAAAACACTCGGTAAAATCGCCTTGATGATAATTTTAATGGGGGCGTTCTCCTGCACCAAGGTTGTCAAGGAGTATTATGAGATACCAGTTGAGGTTCCGGTAGAGTCGGAGGACGGAGACAAACTGTTTGCCTACTCCATCCAGGCATTTGAAGTGCTGCCCACCAACAGCGCAGCAGAGAACAAGGTTCGCCTGCAGAACGCAATCGACTGGGCAACGGACCGTGGCGCGGTACTTTGGGTGGAACCGGTAGAGGGCGGATATCCCATTCAGGGCGGCATCGTTCTCAAGAAGAACGTCTCTCTGGTCGGGGTTCATGGCCCCACCGGCCGCGGTACGGTGAAAGTGACAACAGACGAAGCGGGCAATGTTATAGACCGCAAGCCCACCGGCTCGCTGTTTGTGATTACGGACAAGAACCACCCCTTTATCACGGTGCAGAGCGCAACCCAGATCAAGGGCATCCAGTTCTATTATCCGGAGCAGGGGTTCAACGATGCCGGCAAGATTGTGGAGTATCCCCCCACAATCCAGGTGTCGCAGGACCAGGCGGTGCATGGGGTGACCCTCCAGAACCTGACCTTCTACGGCTGCTATTTTGCGATGGATTTCCGCGCAAAGGAAAAAAGTCCCTGCGAGCAGATCCTTTTTGAGCACTGCTACGGCTATCCCATAGGCGGCCGCTTTATAGCGATTAACTATTGCTACGATATCCCACGCATACTCCACTGCCATGTGAATCCGGCCATAATGCGTGAGTTCAGGGGCGACTACAACCATGTTATCAACGACTACGTCGTTAACCAGAAGACCTACGCCTATTGGATAGACCATACCGACAATGCCCAGGTGATGGACATCTTTACCTTTGGTACCTACGGCGGCATATATCTTGGCCCATATACCTACGGCCAGCTCACCAACTTTAACTTTGACCAGGTGTGCAATGGCGTTTTAAAGGATGGCAACACCTATTTCAACCGCATCTGGGAGGTGGCCCAGGGCTCTATCATCGCCAGCGTCTCGCCAGACGGGAAAGTGGCCAATATCCACCCCTTCATCGTCCAGGGACAGGGTCAGATATCAATCACAAACGTAGACTGCTTCTCCGGCAGGGCGCATGCAGATGTTTTGACCACCCAGGGCGTCTCTTACGATTTTTTGAAGGTCCAGGGCAGCAACTGGGTGTTGGTTACCGGCGTCAATTGCCGCATGCGCAACTATCAGTCCGATGTCCCGATTACTGTGGCCAACACCCAGGCACAGGTAAGTTTTATCAACTGCTCCAACAAGGATGGTTATCTGTTCGATTTCCGCCGCAGTGGAGATAATCCTAACGACAAAGGCACATACAAGGTATATGATTAAAAGACTCAGGCTTGCCGTGCTGCCGTTACTGCTGCTTGTGGCGACGGTGGCGGCGGCGCAAACCAACCGGGTGACGGTTACCGTTACCGATTCGGCGGCAGAACCGCTGCCGGGGGCGTTCGTACAGATCGAGGGCACCCAGAGCGGCACCGCTACCGACCTGGACGGCCGGGCGGTTTTGGAAAAGGTGCCGGAAGGCGCCATCGTCAAGGTTACAATGCTGGGCTTTGCCGATGCCCGGCAACAGGTTGGCGGACGCAGCGCCGTCAACATCGTTTTGCAGACCGACACACAGGCCCTGGAAGAGGTGGTGGTAATTGGTTACGGTACAGCAAAGCGGAAGGACTTTGTGGGCAGCGTGTCATCTGTCCGCCTGGAGAATTCTCCCGTTGCGCTGATGAACAACTCCAACGCCCTGGAAACCTTGAAGGGTACCGTGGCGGGTCTGGATATCGGTGCCGTAAGCAATGCCGGCGGCCAGCCCTCCATGCAGATGCGCGGCCAGCGCTCCATATCGGGCAGCAACGCCCCGCTGATCGTGGTGGACGGCGCAATCTATATCGGTGGCCTTAATGAGATCAACCCCGCCGACATAGCCACCATCGATGTCCTCAAGGATGCCAGCAGCGCCGCCGCCTTTGGCTCGCGAAGCTCCAACGGCGTGATACTTATCACCACTAAAAAGGGCACGACAGAGAAGCCGGTGGTCACCTTCAACGTATCTGCCGGCCCGCAGTTCTGGAGCAACAAGCCCAAGCTCCTGAGCCCGGACCATTACATCCAGGCGGTTCAGGACCGTTTGCAGAGCACCGACGTAAGCTGGATGACGCCGCAGGAGAAAGAGAACTACGATGCGGGCATTGTTACCGACTGGCTAGATTTTGCCACCCGCATCGGCCTCAAGCAGGATTATCAGGCCAGCGTATCGGGAGTGGGCAAGAGGGTCAACTATTACCTCTCCGGGTCGTGGGCTGGCAACAACGGCATAGTGGTGGGCGATGATTTCCAGCGTACTTCTCTGCTTTGCAAGATATCCACAGACATCACCTCCTGGCTTAACCTGGCCATCGACGGAGCTTACACCCAGCAGGATTATTCCGGGGTGGCAGCCAACATCGGGACGGCCTATTTCATAAGCCCTTACGGGCAACCCTACCGCTTCGGTACCACTCTGCTGGAGAAATATCCCGTAACCCAGAGCGATGGCTATCAGAACCCGCTGTGGCAGGCCGACCCCGACAACCGCCACAACAAGGAGATACGCGATTCCTACCGCCTCAACACCGCCGTCACCGTAAAGTGTCCGTGGGTAGAGGGTCTGAGCTTCAAGCTTAATTTCCTCAAACACGACATAGAGGCTTACTCTGAGAACTTTGTGTATGAGAACTACTATGTGAAGGATGGTTCTTACAAAGACGAAACCCGGTACGCCCCCTCTACGCTGCAGGGTTTTCTGGTGAACGCCAACGGCTCCATAAAGCACGAGAAGACCAACGGATACGTGCTGGATATGATATTGAACTATGCCCGTGAGTTTGGCCGGCACAGTGTGGATGCCACCCTGGTATCCACCCGCGACTGGACCACATACGACTGGGACCAGACTTCCGGCAGCAACTTCTCCAGCAACGGAAATACCCTGCTGGGCATCGCCGGTCTGCAGAAGGCAGACCATATAGAGTTTGCCCAGAACGGCTCTTCTGCCGCCAACGTCGGCTATCTGGCCCGGGTGATGTACTCCTTTGACAAGCGCTATTCTCTAACCGCCTCTTACCGCCGCGACGGATCTTCGTTCTTTGGCGTAAACAAGAAGTGGGGCAACTTCTTCTCTTTCGGCGCAGCATGGACTCCCAGCAGCGAGGCATTCTGGAGCGACGGATTGCGGGCCACACTCACCGATCTGAAGGTGAAGGCATCCTGGGGGCGCAACGGCAACCAGGGGCTGCCGGCATTCGGCACCCTCTCTGCCATCCAGAACGGCACCTCCGGCGGGATGCGATATGAGTTTGACGGCGACGACATTGTCTACGGCCTGATACAGAGCGGCCTGGGCAATCCGGAGCTTGGCTGGGAATCTACCGACGCCCTCAATGTCGGCTTTGAATCGGCATGGTTCGGCGGCCGGCTGCATCTGGACGTTGACGGATACTATTCGCAGACACACGACCAGATCTTTTCCCGCGACATCCCCATCCCCAACGGTTTTGAGCGGATGTCCTCTTCTATGGGACAGATAGACAACTGGGGCGTGGAGGCGACTTTAGGCGGCACCCTGGTGCGTGCCGGCGACTTTGCCTGGAACACCGGATTCACCTTCTGGTGGAGCCGCAACAAGCTGGTCCACCTCTATGGCGAAGACCTTGACGGAGATGGCAAGGAGGACGACGATGTGGCATCGTCCCGCTTTATCGGCCACGGCCTGGGCGCCATTTACGGCTATGTGCAGGACGGTATCGTCCAGGTAGACGACTACGACTATATCGGCATCTACGGCACAGAGCCGGGCTATCCCAAGTATGTGGATCTGACCGGAGACGACCGCATAACCACAGAGGACCGCACAATCCTGGGCTATACGTCGCCCAACTTCAAGCTCAACTGGCACAATACCTTGAGTTGGCGTGGGCTGGAACTCTATGCGATGCTCACCGGAACCTTTGGCGGCGACCACCACTGGCTGCGGAGCAACCCCAACGCCTACCGCATCAACGGTTACGGCTATCCTACCGGGAACTGCCTGGATATCCCTTACTGGACAGAGGAGAATCCTTCCAACATCTATCCCAAGGCGTCATTCACATCCGACAGCCGTTTCATTGGCCTGCAAGACCGCACATTTGTCCGGCTGCAGGATATCACCCTGACCTATAACTTCCCGCGCCGGTGGCTCTCCAGGGCCAATGTCGGCGCTCTGAAGGTCTATCTTACCGGCCGCAACCTGCTCACCCTCACCAAATGGGTGGGCGACGACCCCGAGACCGGATCTTACGTGCTCACCAACGCCATGCCCGTGGCCAAGTCGCTCTCGCTGGGCATGACCATCAACTTTTAGGAGGATGCGAAAGATGAAAAGATACAGATTGATTATTTTGGCGGCGGTGGTTGCTGCCTCCGCACTTGTCAGTTGCAACGACGACGAGTTTCTCACAGAGCATCCCAAGTATTTCTATACGCTGGACAACGTGTTCACCACCTCGAGCCAGGTGGACCTGGCGCTGGTGACCTGCTACAGCGAGGTGCGCAAATACTACAATCTGACCAGCGATGGCAAGCGTCACCTGCTGGCGTGGACGGGTGCCAACGGAACCGATATGTTTGACGTACCCACCACCCGCCGCAACCTTCAGTTCAACAACTACGGCACGCTCACCACAGAGACGGGCGACTACAAGACCATCTTCACCGACTTCTACAAGCTGATTTCCAGCGCCAATCTGGCACTCTACGGCGCCGGCCTGGACTATATCACATGGGATTCGGAAGAGAGCCGCAGCTATATCATCGCCCAGGCCCGTTTCTTCCGCGCATGGGCCTACCGCAACCTTGGCGAACTCTTTGGCGGAGTACCCATCGTAGAGGATATCACCACCGAGGCTCGTTACGACTATCGCCGCGAGACGCGTCTGGATACATATCAGTATGCGATAGACGAGCTGGAGGCCATCCTGGAAGACCTGCCGCTCACGGCACCGGAAAGGGGGCGGATAGTGCGCGGTGCAGCGCAGCATAACCTGGCCCAGCTCTATATAGACAAAGGGGTGGTGCTTGAGGCGGAGGGCAAAAGAGGCGATGCCGTAAAGGCCTACAACAGCGCCATCGCATACGCCACCGATGTGATAGATGGGGGTACCTTCCACCTTATGACAGAGCGCTTCGGCGTCCGCAAGGACGAGGGGCCGAAGTATTACTACGACTATACTCCGGACGAGAAAACCGGCAAGCTGCGCGAGGACCGCACCTATGCTTCTGCCGGGGTCTACATCTCCGGCAACGTCTACTGGGATCTGTTCCAGCCCGGCAATCAGGATTATGAGGACGGCAACTATGAGTCCATCTGGGTAGCCCGCACATCCTCCCTGGAGGCGGCTCTGAACAAGGACGGCGATGCCCGTCTGAACTTCTCCCGCAGCTACGGGGCATGCTTTAGGGATATCCTGCCAAAAGACCTCATTGGCCTCACCCCCGACGTGGGCGGCCGCGGTGTGACCTGGATCATGCCCACCGCGTATGCCCGCGACCAGGTATATGATGGCGTTTGGGCAAAGGATATGCGCAACAGCGAGGCCTGCTTCCGCCGCACCTTCCTGGGCAACGTGCCCACAAGTCAATACTACGGCAAGATTATCCCCTGGGATGTGATCTACCGCAAGGGTGCCAACCAGGACACCCGGGATGCCGCCTACACACAGTGCTTCCCGCTCTCGTGCAAGATGCACCTCGACTCTTACATAGATGATTCGGCAGGGGGCAACCGCACCTACATCTACCGCGACCAGTATATCATCCGCCTGTCGGAGACAATCCTCTTAAGGGCAGAGGCCAAGTGGCGCATCAACAGTCCCAAGGGCGCTGCGGACGATATCAACCTGCTCCGCTCCCGCGCAAACTGCGCGCACAAGGTTACTGCCAGCGAGGTCAATCTGGAGCTGATTCTGGACGAGCGCTGCCGCGAACTCATTTTTGAGGAGAACCGCTGGAACACCCTGCTAAGGCTGGGTGGCACGGTGGCGGTAGACCGCATCCGCGAGTATTCATACTGGGATGCCCCCCGCAGCGCCACCATGAAAAACTTTAATCTGTGGCCCATCCCGCAGAGTTTCATAGACACCAACAAAGACGTTAAAATAGAACAGAATGAAGGCTGGGATTAAGATACTTTGCCTGGCAGCGGTGATGTTTGCCGTGCTGGGCTGCGAAGATATGTCGGGGATGAAACCCGCCGACCCTGTCGTGGTGAACGATGGCGATATCGTGATTCTGGATTTGAGCCAGTGGCGCGACATCACCGCCAAAGATTCCCTGGGCGTGGTGCGCCTGTGGGAGACGATGCACCTGACCAGTACGCTGCAGGGTATTGTGAACCGCGACCAGCCGCGTCTGTATATCAAATACATCAGTACCGACGGGGTGGAGGTGGACCAGTTCTGGTGGGACAAGTGTGTGGGCGATGGCAAATGGCTCTCCGGCCGCCGTACCGTGACCATGTACGACCCGGTAAAGGTGCTGGATCTTTTCCGCGACAAGATACAGGGAATGGTTGTCTATGACCCTGCGGTGGCCTCTACCAGCTGCGTGGCCTCTACCGTGGCCGGTGCAGAAGATTGCGTGGCGGTGCGCTACGACATGCGTCCGGGCAGCGTCTACACCCGCCTTGTCAAGCGCGAAATTCCAGTAAAGGTCTGGCTGCTGAACCAGGACGGCACCTCAAAGTTCCACACCAAGCTGGAACCTTATCGCTGGGCGGTGGACAACTACCTTAAAACCGGCAAATGCAGCGGCGAGACAGCCGGTTACTACATAGACCAGTACTGGATGAAGCAGCCCGGCAATGCCGGAATGAACCATCACCAGCTCACAAACCACGATTATTTCGTATCTCACAAAGGATTCATCTTCGATCTCTCTCCCTGGGACGACGAGCCCGCTTCCGATGCGATAGACGAGGGCAACGGCGACAGGGATATGTTCATAGAGATACTGCGCGAGATCAATATCCTCAATGGCGGCCAGCGTTTCTGCCACGTGGGGGGCTTTGCCCCCTGGGCGCACAAGTATTCCGATAATTTCAGGGTGACACACCCCAGCAAGCACGCCGCTGCTCAGACAGAGTGGGAGGTGGTTTATCTGCTGAGCGCATTCAACGCCTATAAGGACGCCGACGCCGCCAGTTACGGCGCTATGGCCAATGCCTCTTTCTGGCAGCATTATCCCGTAAAGGAGAGCTATCCCCAGGGCTGGGTTACACGAGAACAGCTCAAGGCCAGGGGTTATATCAACGCCAACGGCCGAGTGAACACAGCCAACAAGTATGTCCTCTTTTATGTGGGCGACTATGATGCTGCAGCCTGGATTTATCAGAAGATGCCAACCCTGTGGGAAGATCCCTCACGGGGCAGCGTCCCCATGATGTGGAGCATCAATCCCTCGCTGGCGCGCCGCGCCCCCATGATTATGGACTATATGCGCACTACAGCCACCGATATGGACTATTTCGCAGCCGGCGACAACGGGGCCGGCTACCTGAATCCCGGAATGTTGGAAGAACCCCGCCCCGTGAGCGGACTGCCCAGTGGCGTGGCTGCCTGGGCGGCCCACAACAAGGCCTATTATGAGCAGTGGGGATTGAGTGTGACCGGCTTTGTGATAGACGGCAACGGCCCCGGGATGTCCAATGCCGGCTTTAAGGCCTATGCTACTTTCAGTCCCAACGGAATCTGTCCGCAAAGGTTACCGGACGGCAGGCAGACATATATGGTAGACGGAATGCCGATGCTGCGCTGCGGCGGGGCAAGCGTGGGTGCCGACCGGATAGAAGATGCCGGACAGACAGCCATTTCTATGGTGCAGGACCATCCCGACCTCCCGTTCTACTGGATCCGCACCATCCTGAAGTCCCCCACCTGGCACAAGGGGGTCAAGGATTATATGGAGAGTGCCGATAATAAAATCGTAGTGCTCGACGGTCCAAGCTGGTACGAGCTGCTGCGCTGTTATCTTGAACAATAATACTGCCACTATGACATCGATGCAAGACATAGCCGACAGGCTTAACGTATCCAAAAGCACGGTATCGCTGGTGCTCAGCGGCAAATCGGCCGGCCGGGTCAGCGAACAGGTGCGCAACAGGGTGCTTGCCACCGCCCGTGAGATGGATTATCACCTTAACGAGCTGGCGCGCAGCCTCAGGGTGGGATCTTCTAACCTTATCAGCGTGATTGTCACCGATATCTCCAACGAATTCTTTGGCCAGATGACCTTCCACATCCAGGAAGAGGCCAAGAAAGCGGGTTATCTGGTGCTTACCATCAACAGTAACGAGAACGACGGGGAGTTCGAGCAGATGGCCCGTATCCTTATCAGCAAGAAGGTCGACGGCATAATCGCCGTGCCTACTCCGGCCGGAGCCACCGCCCTTAAGATGATTCAGGACCAGAAGGTGCCGCTTGTCACAGTAGACCGTCTTTGCGAGGGAGTCGATGCCGATTATGTGGGGGTCGACAATTATGAGGCTTCAAAGAAGTCGGTGTCGGAACTGATCGCCCAGGGATTCAGGGACATCATTATGATGCGTCTCGATTTGGATATCCCGCCCCTGAACGAACGCGAAAGGGGATATGTCGATGCTATGAAAGAGGCCGGTCTTGAGCAGTACATAGACCTGCACCGCATCAGATTCGGCGAAGGGATGGAAGAGGATCTGGACAGGTCTCTGGGAAAGGCACTCAAATCGGATGCAGTGTTCTTTACATCCCACCGTGTATTTACCGAGGGCATGAAAAATGTAGCAAAGGTTGGCGGAGTCCCCCAGGGACAGTGCGTGCTCTGCTTTGACGATGTGCGGCCGTATATGACCGGCACCTCGGATATCCGCTACATAGAGCAGCCGATAGCCCAGATTGCCCAGAAGGCGTTTGAGCTGCTGCTGGCAAAGATCCGGGGCGAAAAGAGTACCGGACGATATATATTCCCAACCCGTTCAATAACCAGACAAAACTTTATGTGATGAAAAAGATATTGCTTGTGACGCTGATTCTTGCCGCCGCTGTGGCGTGCAGGAACTCTTATGTGGATCCCCTTGAGAGTGTGGATCCTACCATCGGCGGAGTGGGGGTGCTGCTGCAGCCAACCCGTCCCACGGTGCAATTGCCCAACCAGCTGGTCCGCTGGTCGCCTGCCCGCGCCGATTTGCTGGACGATCGCGTGTGGGACTATCCGCTCACGCTTACCACACATCGCCTGCAGTCGGTGTTCGGCTTCCTGCCGCTTGCTGAGGGGTTCTTTGACCGTCCATGGCAGAACGCATGGCAGATCTACGACCAGGAGGTCACCACTCCATACGATTATCGCTCCTGCCTGGAAGGGTGCGATATACGCTTTACGGTGGCGCCTAAAAGCGGTATCATCGAGGTTTGTTTCCAGGGCCCCGGTCTGCTGAGGTTCCATGCGCTGCAGGGACGCGGTTCGTTTGTCCTGGATGGCGATGTGCTGCGTTGCAGCGAGGCCTTCGCCGGGATGAACGCATACGCAGCGGTACTTTTCGACTGCCCGGTGGAGGTGGTAGAAACGGCCGCCGGCGGCAACCTGATCCTGCTCCGTCCTTCTTCAGATAAAGTGACGCTGCGCTACGGCATATCCTATATCGATTGCGACCAGGCGCTGGCAAATCTGCAGCGGGAGATTCCTGATACCGATTTTGAAAAGGTCCGTTCCGCAGCCCGCGATACCTGGGAGAAGACCCTTGGCCGCATTGCGGTGCGCGGCGGCACAGAAGACCAGCAGCGGCTGTTCTACACATCGTTCTGGCGATGCTGCGAGCGAATGGTCGATATCAGCGAATACGGACGCTACTACAGCGCCTTTGACCATAAGGTGCATGAGAGCGAGCAGCCTTTCTATGTAGATAACTGGCTCTGGGACACCTATGTGGCGCTGGAGCCTCTGAATACCATTCTCGACCCCGCCAAAGAAGAGGACAAACTCCGCAGCTATGTACAGATGTACCAGCAGAGTGGTACGATGCCCTCGTTTGCAGTTGTCTGGGGCGACTGGCCTGCGATGACCGGCAACTTTGCCGCCGTATGGATGGCAGACAGCCGTGCCAAAGGTCTGAACTTTGACGTTGAGACCGCCTACGAGGGTGTCCGCGCAAATTCGCTGGATGCCACGCTGCTACCCTGGCGCAACGGCCCCAAATGCGAGCTGGACGACTTCTACAACGAGCACGGCTGGTATCCCGCGCTGCACCCCGGCGAGCCGGAAACGGTAGCGGCTGTGTCGATGCCCTGGGAGAGGCGGCAGGCGGTGTCTCTTTCTACCGTGTTCTCTTATGCCGACTGGGCCACAGCGCAGCTTGCCCGCGAAATCGGCCGCGACGAGGATGTCCCCCTGTTCCTGGAGCGCGCAAAGTATTATCGCAACGTGTATCGCCCCGACAAGAAGATGCTCTGGCCGCGCGATAAGGATGGCAATTGGATAGAGGGTGTGGATCCCCGCTACATGGACCGCGCGTATTACACAGAGAATAACGCCTACACATTCCAGTGGGATGTCAAACATGACCTGGAGGGGCTGTTCTCCCTGATGGGCGGACGCGAGGTGGCGGAGAAGAACCTGGACGATCTGTTCCGCATCCAGATAGATATGGCCAAGTTCAACTTCTTTACCATACTGCCCGATGCTACCGGTATGGTGGGGCAGTTTGCGATGGGCAACGAGCCCAGCTTCCATATCCCGTACATCTATAACTATCTGGGCGCACCGTACAAGACCCAGAAACGCATCCATCAGCTTATCGACAACCTGTTCTCCGATACTGTCTCGGGCATTCCGGGCGACGAGGATGGCGGCGGTATGAGCGCCTTTGTGGTGTTCTCCATGATGGGCTTCTTCCCAGTGACCCCCGGTGTGCCGGTATATGCCATCGGCAGTCCGTTCTTTGAGAAGACCACCATCACTCTCCCTTCCGGCAAGACATTCACCGTTCGCGCCAGAGACTATTCCGGTAAGAACAAGTATATCCAGAGCGCCCGCCTCAACGGCAAGATACTGGATCGCAGTTGGTTTACCCACGACGAACTCATGGCCGGCGGCACCCTGGAACTTGCAATGGGGCCTCGCCCCAACAAAGAGTGGGGCCGCGACAACCTCCCGCCGTCGAGAATTGAAGAATAGTTTTGTACATTTGTAAACAATTAACCTTAATCCATAAACCTAATCAACATGCTGCGTACAAACAGAGGATTGCTAAAGTACGTTTTACTTTCAATCATTACCTTTGGTATCTATGGCTTATTTGTGATGTCCCATATCTCGGAAGAGATCAACCAGGTAGCTTCGCCGCGAGACAAAAAGCACACGATGCACTATCTGTTACTATTCTTCATCGTTGGTCCGTTGACTTTCGGTATCGCCGATCTGGTGTGGAATCATCGCATCTGCAACCGTATCGGGGATGAGTTGCAAGCCCGCAATATACCCTACTATATCAGTGCGGGAACTTTCTGGGGCTGGTGCATTCTGGGCTCACTTATTGTAGTAGGTCCGTTTGTATTCATTCACAAACTGTTCAAGGCGATGAATCTGGTAAATTCCGACTACAATGCAAAACAAGTAATATAATAATCGATTATGAAGAAAGTTGCTGACAAACAAATCCTGATGGCAGCCGATTTTGCAGGCTACCCGCTTAAAGAGGCTATCAAAGAGTATCTTGAAAAGAAGGGCTGGACGGTTACCGATATCGGTGTAAAGGCCGATTCTGACCCTGAAGACACAGAACTTATGTTCCACCGTATCGGCCTCCGCGTCGGAGCCATGATTACAGAGAAGGAATTCGAGCGCGCCTTGATTTTCTGCGGCACCGGCATGGGTATCCACATCGCGGCCAGCAAGTGCCCTGGCGTGCATGCAGGCGTGGTAGAGTCTGTTCCGGCGGCTTTCCGTGCCATCACCGGCAACGGTGTCAACGTGCTGGCAATGGGTGCCTTCTATGTAACTCCCGAGCTGGGTAAACAGTGTGCAGACGCATTCCTGTACAACGACTTTGGCAGTGGCTGGGAGTGGTGGCCCGACTTTGACAAGTTCCACCAGATCGCCATCGACGAGCTTAACGCCTTCAATTATGAAGAGTACAAGGCTAACGGTTTCAAGGTGAAACACCTTGGTGACTGCCACTGCGAACTCTACGACCGCCCCGAAGGCTTCTCTTCCGTGCCCCTGATGTGTAAACGCTAAGTGGACGAGGTCCCCTCCAGGGTGGGGGGACCTCGTACGGCTGATTGTGCCAAAGTGGTGATTATCAGCCTGTTGCTAAAAATAGGTGGACGAGGTACCCCGTGTTTCAGGGGACCTCGTCCACTTGCTTATCAGGTTGAGCCTTACAGAAGCCTGATAAAGTGGCCGCCCACTACGGCGCGAGCCTTGAAACCGCGGCGGTGAGGTGCGTGGGTAAAGTACCAGTCGCTCATGGGGACCCGGTCGCGGGTCTCGTTGTAGAAGCGCCACATGGGGGCAATCAGGGCTTCGAAATCTTCCGCAGAGTCGGCCAGGGTTGCGCTCCAGACTATCCAGTCACTCTTGGTGTACATCTCACGGTTGTCCAGCGGCAGGCCATAAGCGTTCTGGTGGTTGAGGTACCAGGCAATCTCTGTGGCGCGGACATCATCCGGGAAAAGCCCGAGATTAAGAATCTTGTCCCAAACCATATTGTATTTCTGGCTCCAGGTCCCCGGTTTGTCGAAAGTCAGGCGGTAGTGGTCGCCATCGGATGCCATCAGAACCCATTGCGAGGCCATTTCGCGGGCTGCGGCAGTATATTCTGCGGCGATATCGCCCTTGCCAAGCGTTTCTGCCAGGCGCCCGTAGCAGGCCAATGCCACAATCGCCTTTATTGAGAGGTTGGCATTGTGGGCAAAGTGGCCGGCAAAGTCGTCTGTGCAGAGCTGGTTCTCAGGGTCGAGGCCAAATGTGCGCAGATATTGCGCCCAGGTAGTGAGGGTTTCCCAGTGACGGGCTGCGTAGGAGCCGCTCTTTTCAAAGTGGCAGATGGCGGCAGTGAGGATAATCATGTTGCCGGCCTCCTCCACCGGCATGTCACCGGGGTAGGTCTGTCCCTCTGCGATTGGGTAGGTCCCCACGTCGTGTGCCGGGAAGGGCTTGGTCCATCGGCCTGACTCCGAGTAGTAATAGTTGGCATTTATCATTGCCTCTGCCATGCGCGGGTTGTACTTCAGATAGAGCGGGGCGGCTGGGTATGAGATATCCACCGTGCCGATACTGCCGTTGCTGTTGTTCTCTTTGCTCAGCAGCAGCAAATCACCGTTTGGCGCCTGAACCAGTTTCTGCGCGCAGATGCTCTGTCGGTAGGAGAGTGCGCAGAGTTCTGCATATTGGCTGCCACCGGCGGCGGTAGCATCGGCCATCAGCCGGTTATCGAAACCGTCGCAGCGCTTTATCAGCCGCTTGTAATCTTTGCGCGCCGCCTCAAACTGACTCTCGATTGTGGCGTCACCGCTGCGGTTCCAGTAGGGGCGCAGTTTCTCGCCAAAATAGCGGATGGAGTAGATGTCATCGTAGCCGGCCATAATAAAGCCGGAGGCATTGCAGCTGTGGCCCATGTCGCGGATAATGGACAATGAACCGTCTGATTGGACAGAAGCCGCCACACCACGCTTTTCGGCCGCCAGATAAAAGTACCCCCAGTCGATGCGTACGTCATCGCCCTTGCGCGAGAAGTACTCCTGGCTCCTGGTCCCGGTGCGGAGCAGCACCAGAGAGCCACTCTCAGATTTCCCGGACACCGTTCCCTGCTCCGGCGTGTTCACAGCCCAGAGCGGGGAGGCCATAAAGCGGATTGATACCGAATGTCGTTTGCCGTCGGTGGACTTAACTTTGTATGAGATATAGTTCACCGGCCGGCTTATAAGCTCCGGAGTGTCCAGAAGCAGAGGGGCGGTGAAGGTCAGTTCAAGGTCAACCGGCCCGCAGGTAAAACCGTAGTGAGTCTGCGTTGCCTGAACGTCGGCATAAAGCTGATGTGCCGTTTCGCCGTCTCCCGCCCCCATAAACCGGTATTGCTCGCCATCTACGGTGATAAATCCCCGCAGCGGGAAAGGTTTCTCCGTCCAGTGGCGCACATCATCGTCGTATAGGTTGTCTGTCATGCTCCAGCCGTTGGTGTACGGGTCTATGGTAATCAGCGGATAAGCGGGGGCGCGCATGGCGTTGCGGCTGCTCCTGGGCGCAACGGCCTGGGCAGCCGGGCTGGCAAAACCGATGGCGAGCGCAAGAAGGGCGATAGCGAGAAAACGGATCATCGTAAAGCATTATTTGTTTGGTAAAGATAACACATGGCCGCGATAAAAGAGTATCTTTGCGAGGATAAATACCAAGGGCAGATTATTATAGGCGGCCAAATGATTGACACCCACTCACATATCTACGACGAGGCATACAAGGCCGATTTTGAGCAGGTCGTAGAACGGGCCAGGCGGGCCGGTGTAGAGAAGATAGTGATGCCCGGCATCGATTCTTCCTGCCATGCCGATATGGTTTCGTGCGCCGATGCTCTTCCGGGCTTCGCCTTTGCCGCCATCGGACTCCACCCCACCGAGGTGAACGAGAACTGGCGGCAGGAGCTGCAGTTTGTATATGACCATTATGCCGACCGGCAGTGGGTTGCGATTGGCGAAATCGGTATGGACCTTTACTGGAGCAAGGATTATCTGCAGCAGCAGAAAGAGGTGTTCTGCGCGCAGCTGACCCTGGCTTACGAGAAAGACCTGCCGGTGATAATCCATGCCCGCGAAGCTACAGAAGAGATTTTTGAGTGTATAAGACGGGTCGCAAAGCCGCTGCGCGGGGTATTCCACGCCTTTACCGGCAGCTATGAAACCTACCGGCGCATCAAGTCTGCCGGCGATTTCTACGTGGGCATCGGCGGGGTGGTTACCTTCAAGAACGCGCATGTTGCGACGGCGCTGGAGCGCATCCCGCTGGAAGATATCCTGCTTGAGACCGATGCTCCGTATCTGACTCCCGTCCCGTACCGCGGCAGGCGCAACGAGAGCGCGTATGTGCGCTATGTGGCAGACAAGATCGCCGCCATAAAAGGGGTTGATTTCGATACCGTAGAAAAAATCACGACAGATAGTGCCGAGAAATTATTTCGATTTTTGAAAAATATTCCATAACTTGCACGACATTATTGCAAACTAGACAAAATCTATATTTAACTAATTAAAAACCTATGAAAAAAGTTTTCATGTTTTTGGCAGTTGCAGGTCTTCTGACCTTTACTGCTTATCAATCAGCAATTGCGCAAGACGAAGAGGCTACTGAGCAGACAGCTGCAGCAGCAGAAGAGGTTGCAGCAGAGGAAGCTCCCATTAACCCGTTCGAGGCAGAGGGTGGCGACCAGCCGCTTCACCAGCAGCTCAAGGCTAAATTCATCGAAGGTGGTGCAGGCTTCATGGCACTGGTGCTCATCTGCCTTATCCTTGGTCTGGCTATTGCAATCGAGAGAATCATTACCCTTAGCCTTTCCCAGACAAACACCGCCAAACTGCTCGACAGCATCGAGGCAGCAATCAAGGCTGGCGACGTTGAGAAAGCAAAGGATATCTGCCGCAACACCCGCGGCCCTGTGGCAAGCATCTTCTATCAGGGTCTTATCCGTATGGATCAGGGCGTAGAGAACGTAGAGAAGGCTGTTACTTCTTACGGTTCTGTACAGATGAGCCAGTTGGAGAAGGGTCTGAGCTGGATTTCCCTGTTCATCGGTATTGCTCCTATGCTCGGGTTCATGGGTACCGTGATTGGTCTGATCCAGGCATTCGATGCAATCGAAGTTGCAGGTGATATCTCCCCGAACCTGGTTGCAGGCGGTATGAAAGTCGCCCTTATCACCACCGTCGGCGGTCTTATCGTTGCTATCATCCTTCAGTTGTTCTATAACTACCTCGTTTCCAAGATCGACACCATCGTTACCCAGATGGAGGACGCTTCCATCAGCTTTGTCGACCTTCTGGTAAAATATCAGAAATAATCTTCCTTGAAGGGTAGTAATATTAACAATTGAAAAAAATGAAACAATGAAACTGGCTAAATATTTAAAATGGATTCTTCTGGGAATCTCTGCGATATTGCTGGTTGTGTTCTTTCTCATGCCGCACGAAACAGCCAGCGATCTGATGGTGGATGTCTACACTTTCTGGGCATACGCACTTATCGCTATAGCATTGTTGCTGGTTGTGCTGTTCCTGCTCATTGACGTGAGCAAGTCCAAGAAGAGACTGATTGCCTTCTTGGCTGTGATTGTCGGTGCGGTGCTTCTGGTGGCAGTATGCTACCTGCTCGCGCCCGGCGGAGAGGTCCAGACAAGCGTGGATTATACCCCGAAGGTATCAAAGTTTTCAGATGCAGCGCTCTATGTGACATACGCAATGATTGCCGCATCTCTGGTAGCGATAGTGGCATCTGCCATACGCAACGCTATTAAGAATCGTTAATTATTAGGAACATGGCATCAAAAAAGACTCCCGAAATTAATGGAAGCTCAATGGCCGACATCGCCTTCATTGCGCTGATATTCTTCCTGATGGTTACGACTATGGACCAGGAGAAAGGTCTGCCCCGCCGTCTGCCCCCCATGCCCGATGAGAACATCAAGCTGGAGAACGAGAAGGTGAACCGTCGTAACATTGTCATCGTGAAGATCAACGTCAACGACCGTGTGTTTGCCGGGGATGAACCGATAGATGTCAGTCAATTGAAGGATAAGATTGTAGAGTTTCTCACCAACCCCAACAACGACCCCAACCTGCCGGAGAAAACCGTTAAGGATATCGAAGGCTATGGTCCGTATCCCGTTTCAAAGGGGGTGATATCTCTGCAGAACGACCGAGGCACCACCTACAGCAAGTATATCGCCGTGCAGAACGAACTGGTTAAGGCAATTAACGAGATTCGCGACGACTTCTCCGTAGCCAACTATGGCAAGAAGTACGCACAGCTCGACGATGACAAGCAGAAAATCGTGCGCAAGTGTATACCTCAGCAGATTTCCGAGGCAGAGCCCAAGGACACCAAGCTAAAGAAATAGGAGACACACAGTATGGCTAAATTCAAAAAAAGCAACAAAGGGGAACTGCCGACAATATCTACCGGCTCGCTTCCCGACATCGTGTTCATTATCCTTCTGTTCTTTATGGTGACCACCAGTATGCGCCAGACAGAGCACATGGTAATGGTGTCGCTGCCTGCAGCATCTGAGATTGCCAAGCTTGAGCGCAAGGACCTCTCGTCTTATGTATACGTGGGGACACCTCTGCCCAAGTATCAGGGCAAGTATGGTACAGACAGCCGTATCCAGCTCAACGACTCTTTCCGCACTGTAGATGAAATCCGTGATTTCGTGGCTGCAGAGCGCGAGAACCTTTCCGAGCAGGACCGTCCGTTCATGACCATCTCCATCAAGGCCGACAGGGACACCCGCATGGGTATCATCACCGACATCAAGCAGGAGCTCCGTCGCTGCAACGCGCTCAAGATTCTCTACGGCGCAAATGCAACCGACTAGGGGCTTCCCCGATAACAGTAAGAAATGGGTGGCAGTTTTTGTTACCCATTTCTTATATAAAAACAAAAAGAGATGAAACACTTTAAACTGATATTGGCTACGGCCCTGATGGCACTTGTGGCAACCTCCTGCTGCCAGAAACCCCAGGCGAAGTATGTATTCCTTTTTATAGGCGACGGCATGGGCTTTGGCGCAGTGTCGGTGGCAGAAACTTATGTCGCCCAGGCAGAGGGTGAGGGTGCCATCGGAATGGGGCAGCTCGCATTCTCGTCGTTCCCGGTGATGGGTGCCTCCGCAACATTCTCTGCCAACCGCCAGCGCACCGACTCGGCAGCCGGCGGTACAGCTCTCGCCTCCGGTGAGAAGGTGAACAACAGCAGCATCTGCATAGCTCCCAGCGGCGACACTCTCAAGAGCATCGCCTACAAGATTCACGATGCCGGCTACAAGGTAGGCCTTGCCGCCACGGTGTGCATAGACCACGCCACCCCGGCTGCATTCTTTGGCCGCAGTGCAGACCGCGGTAACTATTACGAGATAGGCAGCCAGCTGGCTACATCCAATTTTGAATACTTTGGCGGCGGCGACTTCAACCGTCCCGACCAGGAGCAGCCCGACTGCTTTACACGGGCAGAAGAGGCCGGATACACTATTGCCTACGGGCGCGATGAATTCTCGCAGAAGAAGGCTGACGCGCGCAAGATAGTCTTCTTCCAGAAGCGCGAGGCAGAGCGGGCTACCAATCAGCTTCCTACACATCTGGAGCGCCTGCAGCGCAACAATCCCGACGATCTGACGCTGGCAGAGCTGGTAGAGAGTGGCATCGGTGTGCTGGAGAACCAGAAGGGCTTCTTTATGATGGCAGAGGGTTCCATGATAGACTGGGCGGCCCACAGCAACGACCTCCCCGGTCTGATATATGAGATGCTGGACTTTAGCGATGCCATAGCAGTAGCCATGGAGTTCTACCGCAAGCACCCCAAGAACACCCTGATAGTCGTTACAGCCGACCACGAAACCGGCGGTCCCGCCTGCAACAAGCCGCAGCTGAACAAGGTTAAGGCGATGTGCGAGCCAAAGGGAGAAACCAACGTGGACAACTACATGTCGGGCGAGAATAATCAGGCAGCGATATCGCTTGAAGCCGGTATCGGCTGGACAGCTGGTACCCATACCGCAGACCGTGTGCCGGTATATGCAATCGGTGCAGGCAGCGAACTGTTTGCCGGAGAAATGGACAATACCGACATTCCCCGTAAAATATGTGAGGCGATGGGTGTAAACTTCTAATTTTTTTCCATCTTTGCAGTATGAAAAAGATTTGGACTCTCTTACTGGTGGCTTTTGCAGCCCTGACCGTTGTCTCTTGCGAACAGGAACCCCTTCCCGGGAAGCTCGTGGGCGACGTGTCTTATCAAAACAGAGGGATTGTCGGTGTAACTGTGACCCTCACAAGCGAAACGGAAACTTTCTCCACCACAACCATTGCAGACGGTTTCTTCAAGTTTGAAGAGCTCCCTGCAGGTGATTATATCGTTTCCTGCAACTACAATGGATATACGCCCGAAGTCTATTTCAAATACTACGAGAAGAGCGGGAATCCCCGCTTGGTTACCGTCCTGGCCGGAGATATCCACACCCGTAACGTGATAATCCCCAGTACCGAGGATATCGGCCTTGGAGGGGATGATGACGATGAGGACTAGGGCGCTTACCACCCGAAATACAGAAATGGCCGGCATCAGTGCCGGCCATTCTTATTATAGGCGCAGGTCGTCAAAGGTCAGGCGGCCCAGGGATCGGAAGTAGCGCAGCACTATGCTGCCGTCGTAGCGGCCTACATCGTTGCCGTCTTCGCTGAAAGAGGAACACTCTATATCGGGGGCCAGTCGGCGATAGTCCCTCTTGGCGCGCCACACCGCCTTGAAATAGCTCCATCGGCCCGTGAACAGATACACCAGGGATGCGAAAAAGTCAAGCATCTTGCGGGCAGAGAGAATACGCTTCAAATCGCTTGTGGGGAGATTTTTGCGCAACATCAGCAGGCTGTTGCGGTAGTTCAGGTACAGCTTGCGCGCACTGGTGTTGTCTAACGACGCTCCGCCCAGGTGATATACCACCGCCTGTGGCACAGCCCATACCTGATGCCCCGCCAGTTTCGCCCGCCAGCAGAAATCGATCTCCTCCATGTGGGCAAAGAACATCTCGTCCAGTCCGCCCAGATAGTGATAGAGGTCGCTGCGCACCATCATGCAGGCGCCGCTTGCCCAGAAACACTGCTGCGGTTCGTCGTACTGTCCGCGGTCTTTCTCAATATGATTCAGGATGCGTCCGCGACAGAAAGGATAGCCGTAGCGGTCGATATAGCCGCCCGCAGCACCGGCATATTCGAAACTGTCGCGCGCCGCCAGAGAACGGATCTTGGGCTGGCAGATTCCCACATCGGGATTGTCCTCCATGAAGGCAGTGAGTGTGGCCAGCCATCCTTCAGAAACCTCGACATCGCTGTTGAGCAGCACATAATAATCGGCTTCTATTTGTTCCAGGGCGCGGTTGTAGCCCCCGGCAAAGCCGTAGTTCTTATCCAGCGCCACAATCCCTACCGCTGGATAGTTAGTCTTGAGCCATAAGAGAGAATCGTCTGTAGAGCCGTTGTCGGCAACAACCACGAAACAGTTCTCTTTGGGGATATTATTTAGTAAAACCGGAACGAACCGCTCCAAAAGGGATCGGCCGTTCCAGTTTAATATGACTATAGCAACGTCCATTTAACTGTCGGCAGTAGCGGCCTCCAGCTTCTTCATCATTGCAAACATAAAGATGGCAGAGATTACGCATACGCCAAGGAATACTGCCCATACCACCCAGAGGGGAAGGCCACCCCAGAGGTGACCGCCAACCTGTACCAGGAAGTTGCCCAGCGCAGTTGCGACAAACCACATACCCATCATCATACCCTTGTATTTGGGAGGAGCTACCTTTGAGACGAAAGAGATACCCATCGGGCTCAGGAGCAACTCTCCGAAGGTGAGGATAAGGTATACGGTGATGAGCCAGTACGGCGATACCAGGGTCTCCGGCATGCCGGCCTCGCGTGCAGCGGCCTGAACCTCGGGGGTGTTGAGGCCGATGGAGGCGAACACCATAAGCCCGAATGCAACTGCTGCCACAAGCATACCGTAGGCAATCTTGCGGGGAGCAGAAGGTTCTTTGCCTTTGTTTGCCAGGGCTCCGAAAATGGCCATTGACACAGGCGTGAGGGCAACTACATAGAATGGATTGAAGTGCTGGAAAATGGGGGCGCTGATCTCTACGGCGCCACTGAGGCGTGTGTACTGCCAGCAGAGGAATGCACAGGCAACCGCAACCACACCCACGCCAATCAGTTTGCCGCGGCCGGTGGCCTCTTTGTCAAATACAGAGAACAGGGCATATACTATGGCGATTACCGCTACCAGGTTCCACACATTGAACGGCATGGAGGCTATGCCATCTATGCTGCGCTCTGTGAATTCGTTGGCGAAGTAAGTCAGGGTAAGGCCGTTCTGGTGGAAAGACATCCAGAAGAAGATAACAACGGCAAACACCAGGAAAAGGGCCACCATGCGCTTCTTGGTCTGCTCCGGGGTGAGGGTATCCACAACCTTGGCCTTGTCTCCCTTTGCATGACCGCCCTCTACATGGCGGAACCAGTTGCGGAAAGCGTAGTATATGATGATTGAAACTATCAGGGAGACGCATGCTACGGCAAAGGAGAAGTGATATGCGGAGTTGCCGTCAAATCCCAGGCTGATGGCCCATTCGCGGATCTTGATGGCTGCGGTGGGTGCAAACAGGGCGCCGATGTTGATTGCCATGTAGAACAGAGAGAAGCCGGAGTCGCGTTTGGCTGCATATTTGGGGTCGTTGTACAGATCGCCGACCATGACCTGGAGGTTGCCCTTGAACAGGCCTGTGCCGAATCCGATAAGCAACAGCGCAGCCAGCATACCAACCAGGGCCACGGTACCGCCACCAAGGGGAACGGAGAGCAGCAGATAGCCAAGGAACATTACGATAATGCCGGTAGTGACCATCTTCCCGAAGCCGAACTTGTCTGCAAGGATACCGCCGATAAGGGGGAAGAAATACACCAGCATCAAAAACGAGCTGTAGATTGTGCCGGCAGTACCTGCCGAAAGACCGAAGTTGGCCCTTAAGAAGAGGGCAAACACGGCAATCATGGTGTAGTAGCCAAAGCGCTCGCCGGTGTTGGCAAGTGCAAGGGCGAACAAACCTTTAGGTTGATTCTTGAACATATTTTAAGTTATGATTAGTTATTACTTTTTGGGAGCGTTCTCCAGCACCTTGACCACGAAGTCCCAGAATTTGCCCACGGAAGCGACGTTAACGCGCTCGTCGGGTGAGTGGGGGGAGCAGAGGGTAGGGCCGATGGATACCATGTCGAGGCCTTTGTAGGTGGCACCAATTATGCCGCACTCCAGACCTGCATGGATAGCCATAACCTTTGGCTCAATGCCGTACATATCCTTATAGACCTTTTTCATGGTGGCCAGCATGGGAGATTTCATATCGGGAGCCCAGCCGGAATAGCCGCCGGAATATTCAACCTTGGCACCGGCAAGCTCCATTACGGCGCGCATAGCCTCTGCCAGGTCGTTCTTTGCCGTATCCACCGAGCTGCGAAGCAGGCAGTCGATATCGATGCTGTGGCCGTTGGAGCGGACAATAGCCAGGTTGGAAGAGGTCTCCACCAGGCCGGGGACGTCGGCACTCATACGCACGACGTTGTTGGGGCATGCCAGAACGGCCTTGACCATACGCAGAGCAACTCCACCCTTCATTACGCGTTCTGCCTCGCAGGGCTTCACAAACATATCCACGGCGGGATCGATGCTGCCGATCTCGCTCTTTACGGCCTCGAAAGTCTCGGCCACCGTCTTTTTCAGGGCAGATGCCTTTGCGGCGGGCACGGCCACTACAGCCACCGCCTCGCGCGGAATGGCATTGCGAAGGTTACCGCCGGCGATGCTTGCCAGACGGCCATCCATATCGCGTAGCACGGGGAGCAGGGTGCGGGCCATAGTCTTGTTGGCATTGCCGCGACCCTCGTTAATTTCCATTCCGGAGTGGCCGCCACGCATCCCTTTGACAGTGATTTTAAAGAACTTGTATCCATCCGGAGCGGCTTCTGTGCGATATGGGAAGCTGAAGTGTGCATCCAGGCCGCCGGCACAGCCGACATAAATCTCACCCTCTGTCTCGGAGTCGAGGTTGAGCAGGATTTCTCCTTTGAGTTTGCCCTTCTCCAGACCGAATGCGCCGGTCATACCAGTCTCCTCGTCTATCGTAAAGAGGGCCTCGATGGGGCCGTGCCTGAGATCTTTCGCCTCCAGGATAGCCATAGCGGTGGCCACGCCCATGCCGTCGTCGGCACCCAGTGTGGTGCCGCGGGCCTTAACCCACTTTTCTCCGTTAATTTCATACTCATAGGCATCAACCGGGTCCTTCTCCCAGTCGTGGGGAGTATCGGCATTGTTCTGCGGAACCATATCCAGATGGGCCTGCAGGATTATGCCCTTGCGGTTTTCCATCCCGGCAGTGGCCGGTTTGCGGATAATAATATTGCCCAATTTGTCGCGGTAGGTCTCAAGGCCAAGGTCGCGACCGAATTTCTCTGCAAATTCTACCGCCTTGATCTCTTTCTTACTGGGGCGGGGTACCTGTGTGAGCGCATAAAAGTTCTTCCACACGCGCTCCGGTTTCAAGGATGCAATCGTCATATATTTTCAGTATAATAATTACAGGGGGAATGAGAGCATCTCGCCAAACTGGTACATGGGGATGCGGGTCTGCAGCAGCAGCTGTGCACCGTCGTATACGCGTGCGGTGGCGGTGCGGGGTACACGGTAATATATCACATCGCCCTTGGCCGATACTGCGGGGGCATCGACCTTGTCGTCCAGCTCCAGATCCAGCACTATCGGACGTCCGGAGAGGTCGCTGACGGGTACCAGCCCCTCGGTGTCGGAGAGGCGGAACGCTACATACTTGTGGTCGCGACGGCCGGCCTGGGGCACTACGTCAAAGTTCATGGTCTGTACCGACTCCACGGTGGTGCCGTAGAACATGCTCATATACTCATCTTCCATCCGCATTAGCTCTTTGATCGCAGCGTCCATCGCCTCGCCGCTGTAGGTGGCGTCGGTGTCGCCGGTAACTATCGCCATGCGCATCGAACGGAGCCTGAAGATGGTTGCAGCTGTCTCTGCCGCCTTCTTCTCTGCCGATTTCTCTACCACCTGACTCTGGGAAACAGCCACTTTATCATAGCCGTGGGCGGTCTTTACGCTCTTGTAAAGGGTCGTGGTAGCGGTAGAGAGATTGTTCTCCACATCCTTGCCTGCAAAGGCATCGTTGCCGGCAAGCGAGGGGAACCGCCAGGTCTGCTCCTTGCCGGTGTAGCTGTCGGCAGCCACCACCAGGCCCTGGGAACAAAGCTGCATGAAACCTTCCATCGCCCCGGCCTTTTTGAGGTTTACCGCAATCCGGATTGCCGGATCGGCCTCAAGGTAAGGCACCATCTTTATCGATTTCAGGTAATAACTTACCCCGTTTGAGGTGCGCGCCTCGCTGCCCATATATTTCTTGGCATATTCTGCATAGGGACCTGCGATAAAATCTTCCCGGACGGCCTCCACAGTGAAGGTGACGCTGGTCACGGGGAGCGAATATACCGCCGTACCGCCTTTGGCGCCGGCGTTCTGCGGAATCGCCTGTGCAACGGCTGCCGTAGAAACTGCCATCAGCAGCGCGACAAGCATGACTTTGAAAGTGTTTTTCATATCGTTATAAAGTTTTTCCCTCTTTATTGCAATTGTAGGGCCACAGGTTTTTCCAGCGGCGGTGGCTCCAAAGCCAGCTCTCCTTGCGGCAGAGGATATCCCTCTCGAGCAGGGCGGCATAAGTGCCGGTTACCTCTCCCGGAGCCGTTTTTGAAGCGTCGGAACAAATTTGCGAAATTTTAATGACATATTCACCTCTTTTGACCTTGTCCAGGTAAACATATAGCACAGGGAGGTGCAATTTGCGGGCGATTGCCTCCGCCCCGCCGTGCCATTCGGTCTGCAGGCCGAGAAATTCTGTGGTGAGCGCCCCCCCTGAATAAGGATACTGGTCGGCGATAAAGAAGTACAGCCGCCTGCTGTCGCGCCTCTGGAGCATATAACGCAGAATCTTGTGCGATGGCACCAGGGCGCCAGGCGTATTCAGCCGGTGGTGGCGCAGAACAAGGAACAGCTGTTCTGAGAGTTTGCTGTGCAGAGTCTGATAGGTCACCGTCATATCCTTGGGCGCGAAGGCGGGGTGCTGCATATAGCTTGTCAGGTCACTGGCCAGTTCCCAGTTGCCGGTGTGCGCGAGCAGGGTAACGACACCCGGCGAATTGAGATACGCCCTGTTTATTACCTCTTCAGACGATGGGTCGACCCGGTAGAAGCCCTTGCGGCTGATGTGGCGTCCGCTGCGGGTCATTGCCCACACGGTCTCTGCGACCACATCGCCCAGATGCCTGTAATAATCGTTCTTCAGCTTTTCGCGCGCCTGCGGCGTCATATCGGGAAAGGCTCCTTCCAGGTTGGTGTCGATCACATCGCGGCGATACCGGAAAACGTCGCGCAGAAGCCAGGTGATGATCCGGGCAAAGAGGTAGTGGACGCGCAGCGGAAGCAGCGAGAGCACGTACAGCGGTGCGAGTATCAGCCAGGCCAGGAGGCGGTACATATCCTTCTAACGTTTTTCGGGCAGGAAAAACGGTGCGGTTGCGTCTTTCTCAGAGAGAATGATTTCGCCTTCAGGCAGCATCCATCCGATGCCGAAGGCGGGGTCGTTCCAACGGTAAGAACCTTCTGAAGCGGGGGCGTAGTAGCTGCTGCATTTGTACTGGAATATGGTGTCGTTCTCCAGCACGGCATATCCGTGGGCAAAGCCGCGCGGGATGTACAGCATCCGGTGGTTTGCCCCGCTGAGCTCTACAGAGATGTATTTGCCGAATGTGGGGGAGTTTTCGCGGATATCCACAGCCACGTCCTGCACGCGCCCCTTGACCACGCGCACCAGCTTGGCCTGTGCCGCATCGCCCTTTTGGAAATGGAGACCGCGAAGCACGCCCCGTTTTGCAGACAGACTCTCGTTGTCCTGCACAAACTCAATGTCTGCAACCTCCCTTCTGAACTCGTCGGCGCGGAACGCCTCGAAGAAATATCCGCGCGCATCGCCCCACACCTGCGGCTCGATTATAACGGGCCCCTCTATGTCTGTTTTGATATAGTTCATAGATTACAAATTTAATAACTATCTTTGAATTATGATTAAAACTGTGGCTGTGTATCTCGGGTCGCGACCGGGGAATGAACAGAAGTTTATACGCAATGCGTATCAGTTGGGCCGGTTGCTGGCCGCCCGTGGCATCCATATCGTATATGGCGGGGCTTCGGTGGGCACCATGAAGGCGCTGGCCGATGGCGCTGCATCTGCAGGTGGATACATCACCGGCGTGTTCCCGGCCGGCTTCAAGGGTAAGAGAGACAATGCCGATGCAGGGGTGCCCGTCGGCCCGGAAGGGGTGACCCTTACAGAGACCATACTGGTGGCCGATATCGCAGAACGCATCGCGACCATGGAGCGACTCTCCGATGCGATGATATTTTTGCCGGGCAGCTTCGGCACCATGACAGAGGCCTTCAGCTGGATGGAGGAGTGGCAGCTGGGATATCACTTCAAACCCGCCTTCGTGCTTAATACCGACGGCTACTACGATGGGCTGCTGCATCAGTTTGACACAATGGTCGCAGCCGGCTTCATGGATGCGGACGACATGGGCCTTCTGCACGTCGCCCGCGATCCGGAGTCCCTGGTAGAGGCTCTTTAATCCATCATCTTGCAGAATATTTGTTCCCGGAGAGGGTGTAAACGGTGCCGGAAAGTTCCATCTCGAGCAGCGGGAGGGCAATGTCTGTGGTGGCGCAACCCAGAAACAGAGATATGGCGCGGATGTCAGATTCCGGGTTTTCGCGCAGGAAATCGAGGATTTTCCCTTTGACGGAATCCTTATCCACGCCGCTGTCTGAACAAAAGTCAAGCGGAAGGAGGGTGTCGGCAGTATCCCATCCCATACTGCTGATGATGCTCCCGGCGCCGGTGGCGATGGCGGCGGTGTTGTTCTCTATAAGGTCGTTGCAACCCTTAAAGGTGGTATCGTCTATGCGGCCGGGCACGGCAAACACGCTGCGGTTATAGTCCTGCGCCAACTGGGCGGTGATAAGGCCTCCGCCCCTGGCTTTTGATTCCACCACCAGCGTGCAGTCCGACAGGCCTGCGATGATGCGGTTGCGTCTTACGAAATTGATGGGATAGGAGGGGACGAACGGGGAGAATTCGGTTACCAGCGCCCCGTGCCCCTCCAGGATCTGCCCAGCAAGCTGTTCGTTGGAGGGCGGATAGGTTGTGTCGAATCCCGTCCCCATCACCGCAACGGTGTCGAGCCCGTACTTTAAGGCGAACGTATGGGCGTGGGTGTCGATGCCCAGCGCCATCCCGCTCACGATAACCGGCTTTATGGCCAGAGCTGCCAGATTTTCGATAATCCGTTCGCAGTAGCGGCGGCCGTACTGGGTGCTGGCACGGGTGCCCACAATGGCGATAAACCGGGGCCGGGAGAAGTCACAATGCCCCTTTGTATAGAGCAGCAGCGGGGCGTCGGGGCATTGCCGCAGCCGGGCGGGGTAGTTGCTGTCTGTATAACATAACATCTCCAGGCCGTGCTCCAGTGCCCAGTCGATGTCTCGTGCGGCGGCATCGGCCATGTAATGGCTGAAAAGCTTGCCCGCAATACGTTCCAGCGGAGGAAAGATCTTTACGGCTTCCCGCTGCCCAATCTCAAAGATGGCAGTGGCGCTGCCGAATGTTTCAAGAATTTCACGTGCGGGGGTGCTGTTCCCCTCGAAACAGCCCGCCAGGCGGGCGGTGTCAATCAAATAATCCCGTCTCATTACGATTTGCGTTTTTGGCGCAATGTAACCAAACGGGACTCAACAGGGCGGACAAAATCTCAAATTCTGCCCTTGTGTATGTTTTTAAAAACAGAGATCAGATTATCAACATTGCATCTCCGTAGGTGCCGAACTGGTAACCCTCCTGGAGAGCGACCTCGTATGCATGCATCACGTTACGATAGCCACCAAAGGCAGCCACGTTCATCAGCATGGTTGATTTGGGGAGATGGAAGTTGGAAATCAGGGCATCCGGTATGGAGCACTTGTAGGGGGGGAAGATAAACTTGTTGGTCCAGCCTTCGAACTCCTCTATCTCTTTGGTGGTGGTGACAAAGGTCTCCAGGCCGCGCAGGACGGTGATTCCGACAGCCACAACCCGGTGTCCGGAGCGCTTGGTCCTGTTCACCATCTCTGCAGTCTCTGCCGATATCGACAGCGGCTCGCTGTCCATCTTGTGCTTTGAGAGGTCCTCTACATCCACGGTGTGGAAGTGGGCATTGCCCATGTGCAGGGTGATGAACGCCTGGTTCACCCCTTTGATCTCGAGCCGTTTGAACAGGATGCGGCTGAAGTGCAGCCCGGCAGCGGGCGATGCCACAGCCCCTTCGTTCTTGGCGTAGATGGTCTGGAACCGCTCCTTGTCTATCTCCTCTGCCCTGGGGCGGATCCACTTTGGTACCGGCAGCGACCCGATGGAATAGAGCGCCTTTTTGAACTCTTCATATGGACCGTCGTAGAGAAAGCGGAGGGTGCGGCCGCGGGAGGTGGTATTGTCTATAACCTCTGCCACCAGAGAATTGTCGTCACCAAAATAGAGCTTGTTGCCAATGCGTATCTTGCGGGCGGGGTCTACCAGGACATCCCACAGGTGCTGGTCGCGGTTTAGCTCACGCAGCAGGAAAACCTCGATCTCGGCACCGGTCTTCTCCTTGTTGCCGTAGAGTTTTGCGGGGAACACCTTGGTGTCGTTGAACACGCAAAGGTCTCCGTCGTCGAGATAATCAATGAGGTCTTTGAAGATTTTGTGCTCTATTTCGCCCGTGTCCTTGTGCAACACCATCAGGCGGCATTCGTCGCGTTCTTCAGAAGGATATTTTGCTATTTGCTCAAGGGTGAGCGGGAATTCGAATTCTTTTTGTTTCATGCGGTTTACCGGTAATCAACCCGCGAAGTTATTCGATGAAAGGAAATAATCCAAAGAAATTGCGTTATTTATTTCAAAATCACCGCTTAATGTGCGTCTGAGGGCGGTAAGATGGGCACCGCTGCCCACCGCAAGACCCAGATCCCGCGCAAAAGAACGGATATAGGTCCCTTTGCTGCAGCGGATGCGGACGGTGGCCTGCGGCCGGAGGGAGGGGGCGCTGCCAAAATCCAGCAGTACGGCCTCTTCTATTATGATGGGGGCTGCCTTAACATCTACCGGTTCTCCGGCTCGGGCATACTCGTAGGCCCTTATACCGCCTATCATCTTGGCAGAAAAGATTGGAGGGACCTGCTCTTGCGGCCCGATAAAGCGCGCAAGAGCCTCCTCAACTATGTTTTTTGTGATGTGTTCGTGTGCGTATGTCGCATCGATCTCCTTCTCCAGGTCGTAGCTCGGAGTGGTTGCGCCAAACTCTATGGTTGCGACATACTCTTTGGTGTGGGCCTGCAGCTGTTCTGCTATCTTGGTGGCGCGTCCTACGCAAACCAGCAGCAACCCTGTTGCCAGGGGGTCCAGGGTGCCGGCATGTCCCACCTTGAGATTCTTCTGGTGGAAGTGCTTCTGCAGGGTGAATTTGATCTTGCGCACCGCATCGGCGCTGGTCCAGCCCAGGGGCTTGTCCAGAACTATGACCATCCCGTCGGGATAGCTCTCCATGCTGGCAGCTATCGGGCCGGAGAAGTTGCGGTCGAGGATGGTTGCGGCAATCACAAGATTATCTGCATGGGATTTTGTCGATGCGTTTCTGATGACGTCCACCCTCGAACTGCGCCCCCAGATAGGCCTCCAGGATTGCAAGGGCCTGCTGCCGGCTTATGAAGCGGGCGGGCATGGAGAGGATGTTGGCGTTGTTGTGCTGCTTGGCAAGAGCGGCGATCTCGGGGCACCAGCACAGCGCGGCGCGGACCCCCTGGTGTTTGTTGAGGGTCATTGTGATGCCGTTGCCGCTGCCGCACATCGATACTCCGAAATCGACCTCGCCGCGTTCCACTGCATTGGCAAGAGGATGTGCTGTGTCGGGATAGTCCATGCTCTGGGGAGAGTTGGTGCCAAAGTCGGTAACCTTGTATCCTTTTGCGGCAAGGATACCCTTGATGTATTCTTTAAGTTCGTAACCTGCATGGTCGCAGGCCATACCTACAGTTGCCATATTAAAGTTCTGCTTGTTTTTCTATGTTCTGCTTTATCTGTTCCTGACGTTGCTTGCGGAGCATCCGGTCGCGGCGGTCAAACGCCGTCTCGCTCTCTTTCTGCTGCAGGTCTTCCGAATTGTCCACAATAAGGGCAGGTTTGCCGATATAGCGGTCGCGCTTGGTCACGGAGATAAAGTCGCCGTTGTTAATCGGCAGGCCGTGACGGACATAGGTCAGGTCTTCGTCGCTCACATCCACGATTATTATCTTGTCGCGGTTAACGCTGTCCAGGTCTACCTGGGGCAGGTCGGTCATCTCGTATCCGGTGGCTACTATGGTTACGCTGATACGGCCACCCAGGCTATCGTCGCGCACGACGCCGCACTTGAAGTTGCTGGCCCCGCCGGTGGCGTTTATCACATAGTCCATAATCTGCTGTTTCTCCTCTACGCGAAGTTCGCTCGCAGAGATGTTCACAAGCGCCTTGCTGGCCTTGGTGATGTCGCAGTTGCTCATCAGAGGGGAGCTGAGGGCGGTCTCTACCGCATAGCGGGCGCGGTCGGTCCCCTCTCCGCTGCCGATGCCCATGAACGCCATGCCGCTGTCCTTCATAATCTTCTTGACATCGGCGAAATCGACATTGATAAGGCCGCGGCAGGAGATGATGTCGGTGATACTTTTCACAGCGGTGGCAAGCACTTCGTTGGCGCGGTCAAGGGCGTCGAAGAACTTGAGGTCGGGATAGACTTCGTAGAGCTTCTGGTTGTCTATGATAAGCAGCGAGTCCACGTGGCGGTTGAGCTCGCGGATACCCTCTGTGGCGCGGTACATGGCATCGGGCCCCTCGTCGCGGAAGGGGATGGTGACCACCGCTACCGTGAGCAGCCCTTTCGATTTGGCGGCCTCTGCGATTACGGGAGCAGCGCCGGTACCGGTGCCGCCGCCCATGCCGCAGGTGATGAACACCATCTCGTTTGTGCCGGTGAGGATGTTGTTTATGTCATCTATCGACTCGGTTGCGGCCTTTTTGCCCACGAGATAGTCCGTGCCGGCACCCAGACCTTTGGTGATGACACCGCCCAGCTGCAGTTTCTGCGGAACCGGGCTGGCACTAAGGTGCTGGAAATCTGTATTGCACACCACATAGTCGATGTGCTCCATATTCTGCTCGTACATGTAGCTGACGGCGTTGGTGCCGCCGCCGCCCACACCGATGACCTTGATAATGTTCTTCTTCTCGCTCCAGTCGTCGGGGATAATTGAGTCGTATGGTTTATTCATATTGCTAGTGTTCATCTGATGATATGTCAAATAGGCCTCTGATAAAGCCGTTGGCTTTCTGTTCCAGTTTGCTGGGCTGGCGGGGTGGCTGTACGGGGGTGACAACCTCCTCGGTCTCCTCCTCGTCCTCTTCCTCTTCTTCCTCTTCCTGTGCCCGGCGCTCTTCTTCTTTGCGGCGTGCCTTCTCTGCCGCCAGCTGGGCTTTCATCCGCTGCTTCTCTTCTTTCTCCATGCGGCGTTTTTCGCGCGGCGAGAGGCGCCTGATTATCTGGTCCTTGAACATGTCGGTCTCTTTCATGGGTTTGGCCTCCCTCACCACTGCGCGCCCGCTGTCTATTTCGCTCAGGTTGTTGAAGCTGTCTATCAGCGCACCCAGGATAGAGCAGGCGGTGGTATCAAAGCAACTTTGCTTTGAACTCTCCGATATGTTGCCCTGGGCGTTGGCAAGGCGGACCCTCATGCCGGTAATGGCGCGGGCAAGCTCTTTGATATGTTCCATATAGGCCGTGCCGCCGGTTATTACCAGCCCGGTGGGAATCTTGTTTATGTATCCCGACTTCTCTATCAGGTAGTAGGCAGCCTCCAGAATCTCGCTCACGCGCGCCTCGACAATCTGCTGCAGAAAGTCCAGCGGGACATCCTTGGTCTCTCCGCCGCCGACACCCTGCACCACAAGCTTCTTGTTCTCAGTGAACCCTTCGTCTATGCAGTTGCCGTATTTCATCTTGATTATCTCGGCCACGTCGGTGGTCAGGCAGGTATGGTAGCGGATGTCGCTGGTGATGGTGTTCCCGGCAAAGGGGATGACCCCCACCGTGCGCACGATGCGGTCTTTGACAACCACCACGTCTGTGGTTCCGGCGCCGATATCAAGCAGTGCGACACCGTTCTCCATCTCGTTTTCGTTAAGGGTGGCGATGGCGCTGCCGATGGGCGAGAGCACGGTGCGGACAACCTTCATGCCGCACTTCTCTATCACGTCGCGCTTGTTGCGGTCGGCGCTGTACTTGCCAAGTATAAGGCGGTAGCGGGCCTCCACATAGTTGCCGCACATACCCTCTACCTGATCCGGAGGGTTGCCGATGCTGTCGTCTATGTCATAAGCCTGGGGGATGACCTCCAACACGGTCTCGCCCGCCACGGTCTCTGCCTGAAAGGCCTTGTCGCGCCATTGCTGCAGCTCTTCCGGAGTGATGTAGTTGCTGCCGCTGCGCTTTGCCCTTAGGGTATAATCCATGGTGCGAAGGCTCTGGCTGCCGGAGCAAAGGATTACGTCCGTGACGCTTTCGCCAAACCCCGACTCTATCTCCCGCTTGCACAGGGAGAGAGCCTCAATGATGCGCTGGGAGTTCTGGACGTCGCCGCGGGACATCCCCTTGGCCACCGGCACAACCTTGTGGTGCAATACCCTTATGCCGCCTTTGCCCAATTCCGCAACCGCCATGGCTACCTTTGAGGTGCACAATTCTACTGCTACTAAAAAGTCGTTCATATAGATTATTTACAGATTATTTGGTCTTTGTATTTGAGGTTGACTGTAGTGTAATGCTTCTTCTCCTTGAGGGCCTGGGGGCGGATGGTGCGGTAGTAGCCCGCCATCTTGGTGAACTTTGTGAGAGCATCGTCCGTCGAGCCGAAGATGAACTTCTCGTTGCAACTGTTGGTATACAGCACTATGTCGCCGTTGCCCTCTACCCATATCTGCTCTATCTCGCGGCTCCAATAAGAGTTGTTGCGTATCGTCTCGGTGAGGCCTATCAGGTCGCGGAGCCATTCACGCCCGGCGGTGGGATACCCGCCGCGGACGGTGTCGGCCTTGAAACGGAGGTTGCCGCACACTATCGGCAAATCCAGCGAAACTTTTCCCCTCAGGGGCAGGATATAGCCGCTGCTGTCCGAGTAAAAGCCGCCGTTTTCGCACTGGAAGCGCACCACAGGGTTGCGCTGGGTTACCTCCAGCACCAGGGTGGCGGGGTTGCGGACAAACGCCTCTGCCCGGCAGATGGCGCTGTTCCCGCACACAAACTGCTCTATGGAGTGGACGTTGATATCGTTTATCAGAGTGCCGGAAACGGCCGCATTTACCATGTCGGCCACCTCTTTCTCCGAGATGAAATTCTGGCTGTGGCTGTTGGTAATCACCACATCGATCCTGTCGCACCGGAGCTTCGCCCTCTGCTGTGCCGCATACCGCTCTGCACAGTAGAAGTATCCGCACAACAGAGTGCAGACCAGCGCGAAGCAGGATATGACCAGAATCTTTCTAAACATTCTTCAGGGCCTCTTCTATCTGTGGTACAAAACGGTCTATGTCACCCGCGCCGAATGTTATCAGACAATCGGTGTCGCGGCTCAGGATGGTTTCCATAAGCTTGTCCTTGGGCACCAGGCACTTGTCGGGGATGGTCACCTTGTCAAGAATCATCTCTGAGCTGACCCCTTCTATGGGGAGCTCGCGTGCCGGATATATCGGCAGCATTATCAGTGTGTCAAGCTTGCTCAGGGCTGCTGCAAACTCGTCTGCAAAGTCGCGGGTGCGGGTGTACAGATGCGGCTGGAAGATGCCGCACAGCTTGCGTCCCGGGAAGATTTCGCGTATCGAGCTTATGGCCGATGCAATCTCTGCCGGGTGGTGGGCGTAATCATCTACATACGCTATCCGGTCTGTGTTGATGTGTATGTCAAAGCGCCGCTCAACCCCAGAGAAGGTGGCTATTGCGCCCTTTATCCGCTCCGGCTCCACACCGTAGAGCAGGGCTACGGCCGATGCCGCAACTGCGTTCTCTACATTGACCCAGCCGGGAATGCCCACCGTGCAACCTGTAACCTTACCGCCGGGATAGTTGAGGGTGAAGGAGAAATGTCCCCCTTTCAGTGGTTTGATATCCGATGCATAGAAATCGCAGGGGGTATCGTAGCTGTAGTTCAGTATCCTGGCTTTGACGTTATCGGTGTGCAGGTCGACCCCCAGTTTGGCAACGACATAACCGTCTGCGGCGACCTGCGATGCGAAGCTGGCAAAGGCCTCCTTCACCGCCTCGTGGGTGCCGTAGATATCCAGATGGTCGGCGTCGATGGCGGTAACCACCGCAATCTTGGGGCGCAACTGAAGGAAAGAGCGGTCGAATTCGTCTGCCTCGGCAACCAGCACATCGCTGCGGCTCATCAGCAGGTTGGTGTGGTAATTCTTGGAGATACCGCCCAGAAACGCGGTGCAGCCGTTCTCTGTGGCGCTGGTAAAGATATGCGCCAGCATGGTGGAGGTGGTGGTTTTGCCGTGGGTGCCAGATACCGCCAGACAATCTTTGTCGGCAGCTATCTGCCCCAGGGCGCGGGAGCGCTTGCACAGGCTGTAGCCCCTCTGGCGCACGTATTGCAGCTCCTGCAACTCTTCGGGAATGGCAGGGGTATATATGACAAAGGTTTTCTCTACGTTGATGGGGACAAGGTCGGGCCGGTCTTCGTAGTGAACCATTATCCCTTCGCTCTCCAGCTGGGCGGTGAGGTGGGAGGGGGTACGGTCGTAGCCCGACACATTCTTGCCGATGTATTTGAAATACCGCGCAAGGGCGCTCATCCCTATTCCGCCTATCCCTATGAAATAATAATTGTCGTACATGGTTACCTGCAAAGTTTTAAAACCTCCGCCGCGATATCGGCGGCAGCATTCTTTTTGCCCAACTTGACGATTTCCCGCTCCATGGAGGCTATCTTCTCCGGGTCTTCAAGAAGAGCCTGGGCCGTATCCATCAGCTTTTCGCGGGCATCGGCATCCAGCACCATCATCGCGGCGTTTTTCTCTACCAGCGCCATGGCGTTGTGCCGCTGGTGGTCTTCTGCCACGTTTGGCGACGGAACGAATATGGTCGCCTTGCCCTCTACGCACAACTCGGATATGGTCCCGGCGCCTGCACGGGAGATAATCACATCTGCCACGGCGTAGGCCAGATCCATCCGGTCTATGAAGGTCAGGTTCTTGACTGCGGGGCAGGGATGCTCCTTAAGGAACGCCTCAACCTCGCTCTTGTAATACCTGCCGCTCTGCCAGAGAATCTGGATGTCAGAGTCAGCCCCCTTCTCCAGAATCCACCGCTGCACGCTCTCGTTCAGGGTGCGGGCTCCAAGGCTGCCGCCCACCACGAATAATGTCTTCCTGGCGGGATTCAGCCCGTAGTACTCATAACCCTGCTCGCGCTGGGCTGCTGTCGGGGGATTGATATCCTTGCGGATGGGGTTGCCGGTGAATAATATCTTGTCTGCGGGGAAGAATTTCTCCATCCCGTCGTATGCCACGCAAATCTTTTGTGCTCGGCTGCCAAGCTTGCGGTTGGTGAGCCCGGCAAACGAGTTCTGTTCCTGTATCAGGCAGGGGATTTTTTTGCCGGACGCTGCCCAGAGCATCGGGCCGCTGGCATATCCGCCGACCCCGACTGCCACATCCGGCTTGAAATCGCGGATAATCTTGCGTGCCTTGGCAATGCTGCCCAGCACCTTGAACGGCAGGAGGAGATTCTTTGGCGAGAGCTTGCGCTGCAGCCCCGCCACCGGCAGGCCGATTATCCTGTAGCCGGCCTTGGGGACGCGCTCCATCTCCATCTTGCCAAGTGCCCCTACAAACAGTATCTCGCACTCGGTGCCGCTGGCCTTGAGCGCATCCGCAATGGAGATTGCGGGGAAGATGTGTCCGCCGGTCCCGCCGCCGCTTATTATTATCCGTTTCATTTCTCCTCGATTTTTATCGTTTCAGGAATATCTTCGCCTGCGGGGTCAGCCGCCTCTGCATCCTCTGCATTCCCTGCAGCCTCGGCCGCAGCCGCCGCCTCTGCCGCTTTGCGCTCTTCTTCAAGCTTGTTCACGGTGCGGCTCACAGAGAGTATTATTCCAAATGCCGCGCTCAGCACCAGATATGCCGTGCCGCCGTGGCTTATAAGCGGGAGCGTATGTCCCGTGATCGGTAACAGCCTCACATTTACCAGAATGTGCAAAAAGGCCTGGGTCGTTATCAGAAACGCCAGCCCCAGCACCAGCGCCTGCGAGAATGCGTCGGGGCACCGGAACGAAAGGCTGATGCACCGGAACAGGAATATCAGGTAGAGCAGTACGATAAGCACGCCCCCCACAAGTCCTGTCTCTTCTATGATGGATGCAAAGATAAAGTCGGAGAAAGCCATGGAAAGCGAATGGCGGGCGCTGCCGTTACCGACCCCTTTGCCCAGCAATCCGCCCTCTTTGATGGCGATCTTGGCGCTCTCGCTCTGCCTCTCTTCACGGTCCATCTGCTCTTTCTGCTCGCGGGTCATCTTGGAAAGGTCCAGGGTGGAGTCGCTTTTGCCCACAAAGTTCCCGATACGGCTCTCTGCAGTGCCCAGACGGTTGAATATAGGGAACTCTGCCGCCTTGGGAGAGATGGCTACCGAGAGGTGGAAGATGCCGAACAGCACAGCCACGGCGGCCACCGCCAGCCCCATGGTCCACAACAGGAACTTGAAGCGGACCTCCATGAAGTAGAACACCATCATGCTCACCAGTGCCAGCAGCAGTGCCGACGAGAAGCTGTTGACCATGATGCAGGCGCAAACCGCAACCACCCATACGAGCAGTTTGAGGCAGAAGCCCTTGAATGTCTGGATCTCGCGGCTGTATTTTTCAAGTCCCCAGCTGATAAACATAATAAGGCCGACCTTCACGAATTCGAACACCTGCAGGGTATGTCCAAACAGCTTGAGTCCGCGCACGGCACCGTTGCGGTTGTCCTGCAGCTGCGGAACGAACAGCATAAGGAGCATCACTACCGATATGCCAAAGACATACGGCGCGACCTTGCGGTAGAAGTTATAGTTGAACGCGTAGCATAAAAACAGGGCGGCAAAGCCCAGCGCCACGCTGCCGAACTGTTCTACGTAGATAGATGTCTTGCTCATGATGTCGGGATTCCTCCGGGTAAGGAAAGACCCCACAGAGAACACTGCGATGATGGAAATCATCGCAAATATGGCCACTATGAACCATATAACCCTGTCTCCCCTGAGCCTGACTTTTGCCATCGTCTTACAAATCTCTTACGGCCTGTTTGAACTGCCGGCCGCGGTCTTCATAGTTCTTGAACAGATCAAAGCTTGCGCAGCAGGGCGAGAGCAGCACCGTGTCGCCCTCCGCGGCCAGCAGGCTGGCCTGCTTTACTGCGTCCACGGCAGAGCGGGTATCTACGATCGCAGATACCTTATCGTCGAATGCGGCGTGAATCTTGGCGTTGTCCACACCCATGCAGACTATCGCCTTTACCTTTTCGCGTACCAGGTCAAACAGGGCAGAGTAGTCGTTGCCCTTGTCGGTCCCGCCCAGTATCAGCACAACCGGGGTTGTCATGCACTCCAGCGCATACCAGGTGGAGTTCACGTTGGTCGCCTTGGAATCGTTTATGTAAAGCACCCCCTTCACGCTAAGCACCTTTTCCATACGGTGTTCCACCGGCATGAACGATGTGAGGGCGCTGCGGATATTATCGTTGGTGATGTTCATCAGCTTACCGGTGAGGGCGGCGGCCATGGTGTTGTACACATTGTGCCTGCCCTGCAGCGAGAGGTCGCTTACCGGCATCTCGTAGGGGTCACCGTTGTAGTTGACATGCATCCGGCCGCCCAGGGTGTAGGCACCAACCTCGACCTCTTTCTCCTGGCTGATGGGGAGCATCTGCGCCTTGATCACTATCTGGTTGAGGTTCTTGATGGTGATTTCGTCGTCGGAACAGAATATGAAGCAGTCCTCCGCCGCCATGTTCTGGGTGATGCGGAACTTGGCGTTGACATAGTTCTGCAGGTCGTATCCGTAGCGGTCCAGATGGTCGGGAGTGATATTCAGCAGGATAGCGATGTCGGCCTTGAAGTCGTACATGTTGTCCAGCTGGAAGCTGCTGAGTTCCAGCACGTAGATATCGTAATGCTCGGTGGCTACCTGGAAGGCGTAGCTGCGGCCGATGTTGCCGCCCAGCCCCACGTTGAGCCCGACGTTCTTGAGCATATAATATATAAGCGAGGTGGTGGTAGTCTTGCCGTTGCTGCCTGTGATGCATATCTTCTTGGCGTTATCGTAGCGTCCGGCAAACTCTATCTCGGAGATGATGGGAATCCCAAGTTCCACGGCCTTCTCTACCAGCGGCGCGGTGGACGGGATGCCGGGACTCTTTATGATCTCGCTTGCGCAGAGCACCTTCTCCCACGTGTGACCCCCCTCTTCAAAGGGGACGCCATACTTCTTGAGCGTCTTCTTGTATGCCGACGACAGGGTGGACATGTCCGACAGGAACACGTCAAAGCCCTTTACCTTGGCCAGCACGGCAGCGCCGACGCCACTTTCTCCTCCGCCTAAAACGACTATTCTATCCATATATTATCTGATCTTGAGTGTAACGATTGTAAGTACGGCCAGGATGATGGAGACTATCCAGAAGCGTGAGACGATGTGCGCCTCGGGATGGATGCCGACGGGCTTCTGGATCAGAGCCTCTGGATCCTCTTTCTGGAAATGGTGGTGCAGGGGCGACATGCGCAGCACCCTGATACCCTTGCCGTATTTTTTCTTGGTGTATTTAAAATATCCCCTCTGGATTATTACAGAGAGGCTTTCTGCCAGATATACTCCGCACAGGATGGGGAGCAGCAGCTCTTTGCGGATAAGCACTGCGCACACTCCAATCACGCCGCCCAGCATCAGGCTTCCGGTGTCGCCCATGAAGACCTTGGCAGGGAACGAGTTGTACCAGAGAAAGCCCAGCAGGGCACCTACCAGCGCAGCCATATATACCGCAATCTCGCCACTTGCCGGGATATACATTATATTCAGGTAGTCGGCATACACGACGTGGCCCGACAGGTATGCCAGTATGCCCAGCGTTGTGCCCACTATGGCCGCGACCCCGGCAGAGAGGCCGTCCATCCCGTCGGTAAGGTTGGCTCCGTTGGAGCAGGCGGTGATGATGAATATGATTACCAGGATATATAGAATCCAGGTCCACCACTTGCCGGCTTCTCCCTTGAGGGGTGAGAGCCAGGAGTAGTCAAATTCGTTGTTCTTTACAAACGGTATGGTGGTCTTGGCGTTGTTCTCCACAACCACCGACGCCACTTGCTCCTCTGTCTCAGCCTCAGCCCCGGCGCCCTGTTTGCCGACGCGGAACCCCAGCTGGCTGCTGAAAAGGAGCGTGAGCCCTACCACCAGGCCCAGAATCACCTGGGCAAGGATTTTCTTCTTGCCGGAGAGGCCGTCCTTGTTGTGCTTTACGATTTTTGCGTGGTCGTCCAGATAACCTATGAAGCCCAGCCATACGGTGGCGATAATCAGCAGGATATTGTTCAGGTTGGTGAGGTCGCCAAACAGCAGTATCGGTACCAGAACCGCCAGCGCTATTATCATACCGCCCATGGTGGGAGTCCCTTTCTTGCTCAGCTGCCCTTCCAGCCCAAGGTCGCGGATCTCTTCTCCGATCTGTTTTGCACGGAGCTTGCGGATAATCCTGTTGCCGGCCCACAGCGCGGTTACGATAGCCACCAGCGCGCAGCATACTACCCTGAACGAGATGTAGTTCATAAGGCCTGCGCCTGCAAAGTGGACCCCTTGGGAGTGTAACCAGTTGAAAAGGTGATATAGCATAGCGGGTATTTTCTATAGTGAATTGAATACTTCTGAAATGACCTCCTTGTCGTCGAAATGATGTTTCTGCGTACCGATAATCTGGTAATCTTCGTGCCCCTTGCCGGCCACCAGGATCACAGATCCCCTGGGTGCGAACAGGATGGCGCTGCGGATAGCCTCGGCCCGGTCTGTGATGAATACCGATTTGGCACGGGATGCCGCATCCAGTCCAGCGCGGATGTCTTCGATAATGGCTTCCGGTTGCTCTGTGCGGGGGTTGTCGGAGGTTACCACCACACGGTCGGCATATTTTGCCGCAATCTGTCCCATCTCGGGGCGCTTGGTGCGGTCGCGGTCGCCTCCGCATCCGAACACGCATATCAGGTATTCGCCCCTGGCCGCCTCCTTGAGGGTCTTGAGCACATTCTCCAGCGCATCTGGGGTGTGGGCGTAATCCACCACGGCGGTTATGTTATTACCGCCCTTGATATATTCCAGCCTCCCGTCCACGGCCTTCATGCCGCTTATAAGGGTAAGCGTCTGCTGTTTGTCGGCACCCAAAAGTATTGCGGTGGCATACACCGCCAGCAGGTTATATGCGTTATGGGCTCCGATAAAGCGGGTCCAGACCGGCACGCCGTCTATGGTGAGCTGCATTCCGTCCATGGTCTCTTCCATAAGCCGGCAGCGGAAATCGGCCATCTTGCGGCATGAGTAGCGGTAGATGTGTGCCTTGCAGTTCTGCACCATCACCTCGCCGTTGGCGTCGTCGATGTTGACCAGCGCGAAAGCCTCTTTGGGAAGGCCGTCGAAGAAGGCCTTCTTGCAGTCGCGGTAGTTGCTGAATGTCTTGTGGTAGTCCAGATGGTCGTGTGTCAGGTTAGAGAAGATGCCGCCGCGGAACGTAAGTGCAGCGATGCGGTCCTGGCTCACGGCGTGTGAGCTGACCTCCATGAAGCAATAGGCGCACCCGGCGTCGGCCATCTGTGCCAGCAGTGCGTTCAGCTCCAGCGGGTCGGGGGTGGTGTGGTCGGTGTGATAGCGCTTTGCACCGATATAGTTGGCTATGGTGGATATCAGGCCGCATTCGTAACCGAGCGCGGTGAAAAGCCGGTAGAGCAGGGTGGCGGTGGTGGTTTTGCCGTTGGTGCCGGTAACTCCCACCAGGGCCAGCTTGGATGACGGATTGTCGTAGAAATTGGCTGCCAGGGTGGCCAGCGCACGGCGGCTGGAGGCGACCCTAAGGTAAACCACGCGGTCCGCATCCACCATCTCGAAGGCCTCAGGCTTCTGGTATACGATTGCCGTGGCACCGTTCTCTATGGCTTTTGATATGAATCTGTGACCGTCCACCGCATTGCCTTCTACCGCTACGAACAGGCTGCCGGGGGTGCATTTGCGCGAGTCGGTCTGTATGCCGGCTATCTCAACTGCACGTCTGGCAGAAAACTCAAGTATGTCGAGTCCGGAAATGAGTCTGTCGAGTGTCATAGCTTCTCTGCAAGTGAAAGGTTTACACAATCTGTGTCAATATTTATAATCGTACCTGCCCTGGGGCTTTGCTCCACAATCTTGCCGCGCCCCTTGGCTGCTACTTTATATCCCTGTGATTCAAGTATATACATGGCATCGCGAAGTCCCATCCCAACGACGTTGGGGACCCCGTGTATGGTGTCGTTCTGGCTGCTGTGCCGCTCCTGGGCTATCTGAGGCATTGCGCCAGAAGATAGGATGGGCGAGTTCCAGCCGGGCGACGAAGCGTAGATATTGTCTATGATTTCGCACGCGACCGGGCCGCCCCATGTACCTCCGTAGAAGTTTTTGGCGGCCAGTCTGGAGTACACAACCACTATTATGGAGTACTTGGGGTTCTCGTAGGGGAAGAATCCCACAAAAGAACCCTGGTGTTTCTTGCGCCCGGAAGCGTCTACATACCCTCCCTGCGGCAGTGAGATACGGGCGGTGCCGGTTTTGCCTGCCACGTTTACCTTGCAGTTGGCAAATGCCCGGCGGGCGGTGCCGTTCTCTCCGATAACCACCCCCCGCAACGCCTCTCTGGCCTTGGCGGCGGTCTCTTTCGAGCAGACTCGGCCGATGGTCTCTATCGGGTAGGTATATTCCACCTCCCCGCCTCGCTGCAGATTCACAAACAGGTGCGGTTTTACCATCACGCCGTCGTTAGCTATCGCATTGTAGAAGTTAAGGATATGGAGCGGAGTGAGCTCTACGGCGTACCCCATGCCTATCTGCGGCAAATCGGCGGCGCTCCATTTCGGGCTTCCAGGGTCGCTGATGCGGGCCTTGCCCATTCCGGGCAGGTCAAAGTCGTAGTTATAGCTTATGCGGCGTTCGTTGTTGAGTTTGTCCACAAATTCCTGCGGATTCTTGTCGTATTTCTCACCTGCGATGCGGCGGAACACGTTGTTGGAGGATATCTCCAGTCCCTTGCGGATGGTTATCGTGCTGTAATTGCGCAGATATGTATCCTCGAAGGGCTTCTTTACCCTGTAGTAGTGCCAGAACACATCGGCGCTCTGCTGGGTATCCAGGGTGATCTTCTTATCCTCGAGGGCGGTTACCAGGGTCGCCAGCTTGAACACGCTGCCAGGCTCGCCAAGGCGGCCGATGGCATAGTTGTACTGCTCTGTGAACTTGCCCTTCTCGTCCTTTTCCATATTCACCATTGCCCGGATTTCGCCGGTTGCGACCTCCATCACAATCACGGTGCCGGCTTCCAGGTCGGGCTCGTTCTCTATCTTGCGCAGCAGCGCCCTCTGGGCGATATCCTGCATGTCGATATCAATCGATATCTGCACATCCTGTCCGTTAATCGCAGCAATTTCTGCCTTCTCTGCGTCGGGAATCCAGATGCCTTTGTCTATCAGGCGCATGGGGCGTACTCCGGGGGTCCCGCGGAGCACCGAATCCAGGGCGCCCTCCACACCGATGCGCGGCCTGTCCTCGCTGCTGCGCAGATAGCCCAGCGTACGGTAAGCCAGCTTGTCGTACGGATATTCGCGGTGGTCTATCTGCTCTATCAGCAACCCGCCGGTGGCCCGGCCCAGGCAGAGCAGGGGATAGGTGCTTATCTGTTTCATCTCGTCGTAGCCGACATGCTTCTTGAGCAGGCGGGTGTAGCCCTTGCCTGCGGCGCGGCGGCTGCGCAGCAGATTTACATATTCATCGGCACTTCTCTCGCCATAGTTCTTTGCGAGCGCCTCTGCCAGCGGCCTGACATTGTTGTTGAAGGTGGTGTCGGCAGATACGGTGCAGTCCAGGGCGATGAAGTATTCGGGGGTGGAGAAGGCCATGTGGCGGCCGTCGGCGGCCAGGATGCTGCCCCGGATGGGCTCTATGACATCGTCGCGGGTGGTTTTCTTGCTGTAAACGCCGGTCTTGATATCACTGTTGAAGAACTGCAGGTCCACAATCCTGACGATGGCGGTAACGGCTATCACCAGGAATATCGCGTAGGCGAGTGCGACCTTTATGGCGTTCTGCTTCATATTACTCTATCACGATGCGTTTGGGCGGATTCGCAGGGGCGTGCAGGGTGGTGTTCCCGCTGCCGACAAGCATCTTCTCTATCCTTGTGCGCTGGTCCAGTCCCGTGAGCCGCAAATCCTTCTCGTGAAACTCTATCTTAAGTTCTTCAATTATCTTGTCGTTATGGTTTATGAGCGCCATGCGGTCTTCTACCCACAGTCCCCACATCAATCGCAGACTTATCAGTATAAAACAGAAAAAGATGAACGGCAGCTGCCGGTCAACACCTTTCTTTGTGATAAGTCCACCACCGAAAAAGCCGGTGAACCATGACATAAGTTTACTCTTCAGGCTCATATCCTTTTTGCCACGCGCAACTTTGCACTGCGGGCGCGCGTGTTACCCGCGATCTCGTCTTCTTCGGGCACTATTGGCTTTGATGTCACCTTCTTCATCAGCCCGGCGGCAAAAGCGTCGCGCAGGGCGTTTTTTACAATCCGGTCTTCCAGCGAGTGATAGGTTATCACCGCCAGGATCCCGCCTTCGCGAAGCGATTTTATCGCCATCGGCACAAACCGCTCCAGCGCCTTCATCTCGTCGTTCACCTCTATGCGCAGCGCCTGGTAAACCTTTGCCAGATATTTGTGCTGCGCTGCCTGGGGCGTGGCTCTCTCCAGGGCGGCGTTCAGCGCCGACGTGGTCTCTATCATCCCCTCTGCCCGCTTCTCGCAAACCAGGCGGGCCGCAAAGCGGCTGTTGCTCAGCTCTCCGTATTCGCGGAAGATGCGCTCCAGCGCCTCTTCTGTATATGTATTTATTATATCTGCCGCACTCTTTCCCGATCCGGCGTTCATCCGCATATCCAGCGCACTGTCAAAGCGGAAAGAGAAGCCCCGCTCTGCAGTATCGAACTGGTGCGACGACACGCCAAGGTCGGCCAGGATTCCGTCCGCCGCTTCAAATCCGTTGTACAGAAGCCAGTTATGTACAAAGCGGAAGTTGGAGTGCACCAATATCAGCCGTCCGTCGGCCGGGGCATTGGCAAGCGCGTCGCTGTCCTGATCCATTGCGATAAGGCGTCCGCAGGCCGACATCTTTTCAAGTATCGCCCTGCTGTGGCCGCCGCCGCCGAATGTGGCATCTACATAAACGCCGTCTGGCTTTATCGAGAGAGCCGATACACTCTCCTTCAAAAGAACAGGTGTATGATATTCAGACATAACCGATACCTCCTGTTATCCAAGCGTCTTTTCTGCAAGTGCTACATATTCTTCATCGGATAATGTGGTGCTTTCGAGGCTATCCTTTGCCCATATCTCTATCTTGAAATCACGTCCGCAGAAGACAGCTTCCTTATCGATGCCTACCGATTCCAGAAGCGCCTTGGGGATGGATATCCTGCCGAGTTTTTCGTCGGGGACAACAAAGGTGCGGTTGCTGGTATATGCACGCCAGAAACGTTCGTCGTCCCTGTTGAAAAGGTTAAGCCTCGATCGAACTGCCTCGGATTCTTTTTCCCACGATTCGTACGTGTACATCTCGAGGCAGTTGACGAACAAGGTCTTTTTAACGACGAATCCCTGCTTGATCTGCTCGCCGCAGACAGCCTTGAAGGCAGAGGGGAAAACCAGTCTCCCCTTGTCGTCTACCTTCGCCTTGTATTCGCCGATAAAATTGGTCATATAAATAGAGTGATGTGTGGAGACAAAGGTATAAATACTTTTTTCAATTTTTTACATTTTTTTACAAAAATTTCCAAAAAATTACACATATCGTTACATTTGTATCGGTAAAGCAGATTCGATATGATTTTCAGACATAACTTTCTGGTTCTTCTGACGGCTGCCTTGACTCTGGCAGCATGTACCGATGGCAGTGGCAAAAACGCCTCTGGAAACGCGTCAGACGCAGCTTTGGGCCTGACTGACAGTGTGGATATGGCCGCCGGCGGACACATTTATGAGCACGGGATTCCGGTGGATATGTATTCTGTGGAAGACGGTGAAATCGCCCAGGGCGATTACTTCTCTGTGATAATGGAGCGGCTGGGGGTTCCGCAGACCAAGGCAAACGAGCTTGTAGAGGCCGGACGGAAGGTGTATGACGTGAAAAACATGCGCGTAGGCAACCAGTATCACGCGTATTACAGGGCCGATTCAACAGGCGAACAGTCGCTGGCCTATCTGGTGTACGACCGCGACCGCCGCAGCGTGGTAGTCTTTTCGCTGGAGGGCGAACCCAAGGTGTATATAGAGGAGAAGGATATTACAACAGTGCTGCATTACGACGAGGTAGAGATCAACAGCTCCCTCTGGTACGATACGCAGCAGGCAGGCTGTACCCCGCTTCTGGCAATAAAACTGTCTGATATATATGCCTGGAGCATCGACTTCTTCGGACTGCAGAAGGGGGACAGCTTCAAGGCGGTGTACGAAACGCTGGAGTGCGACTCTTCTGTAATGGATCTCGGCAATGTCTACTACGCCTCGTTTATACATGCCGGCAAAGAGTATCAGGCATATTATTTCGACGACGGCAACGCTGGCGGCAACAAATACTGGAACGAGAAGGGCGAAGGTTCGCGCAAGGCGTTTCTGAAGGCGCCCCTGAAATACTCCCGCATCAGTTCCGGCTTCTCATATGCCCGCCGCCATCCCGTGACGCGCAGGGTCCAGCCCCATACCGGGGTCGATTATGCCGCGCCAACCGGTACGCCGGTGGTGAGCGTTGGCGACGGAGTGGTGCAGTCGGCCAAGTACGAAGGGGCCGGAGGCAACACCGTCCGCATCCAGCACACACGTCAATATCGCACCGCATATCTGCACCTGTCGCGCTTCGCCAAGGGAATCCGTCCGGGAGCACGCGTGAGCCAGGGTCAGGTAATCGGGTATGTGGGTGCCACAGGCCGCTGCACCGGCCCTCACCTAGACTTCCGTATCTGGGAGAACAACAAGCCGGTGAATCCGCTTAAGATGATATCTCCCCCCGCCGAACCCATCGCTAAGGATAAGATGCCCGCATTCGAGCAGGCAAAACAGCGTGCCTACCAAATGCGAGACAGCCTGCAGGTAGTCTCGTACTACCGGCAGGCTGTCCTCGACAAACTGGGGAGATAGATTACTCTTTCTCGCCCAACAGTTTCATGATCTCGATGACGCACTTGGCAATGCGGGTACCGGGGCCGAATATGGCTGCTGCACCTGCCTTGTAGAGGAAGTCGTAGTCCTGAGGAGGGATAACGCCGCCCACGATTACGATGATGTCCTCGCGGCCGTACTTCTTGAGCTCTTCCACAACCTGGGGCACAAGGGTCTTGTGTCCTGCCGCCAGGGAGGATACGCCAATTACGTGTACGTCGTTCTCCACAGCCTCTTTCACAGCCTCTTCGGGAGTCTGGAACAGAGGACCCATATCCACGTCGAATCCGCAGTCGGCATAGCCGGTAGCAACCACCTTGGCACCGCGGTCATGACCGTCCTGGCCAAGCTTGGCAACCATGATACGGGGCTGACGGCCCTCTTTCTTTGCGAAAGATGCCACCATCTCCTTTGCCTTCTCGAATTCTGCGTCCTTCTTGATTTCTGAAGAATAAACACCGGTGTTCATACGGATAATTGCTTTGTAACGTCCAACAACTTTCTCGCAGGCGTCGCTGATTTCACCCAGGGTGGCGCGCAGGCGGGCTGCCTCTACTGCAAGTTCCAGCAGGTTGCCCTCGCCGGTCTCGACGCTCTTGGTGATAGCTGCCAGGGCAGCCTCTACAGCGGCGTTGTCGCGCTTAGCGCGGAGTTCTTTAAGACGAGCCACCTGGCTCTCGCGAACCTTGGTGTTGTCCACGTCCAGGATGTCGATGGGATCCTCGTGCTCAAGAGCGAACTCGTTGATACCGATAATCTTCTCTATACCGGAGTCGATGCGGGCCTGCTTGCGTGCGGCAGCCTCCTCGATACGGAGTTTGGGGATGCCGGTCTCTATGGCCTTGGCCATACCGCCCAACTCCTCCACCTCCTGGATGTGCTTCCACGCAGCGTGTGCCATCTCGTTGGTGAGGGATTCTACGTAGTAAGAACCAGCCCAAGGGTCAACGCTCTTGCATACAGAGGTCTCTTCCTGGATGTAGATCTGGGTGTTACGTGCGATACGCGCGCTAAAGTCGGTAGGCAGTGCGATGGCCTCGTCAAGCGCGTTGGTATGCAGGCTCTGGGTGTGGCCCAGGGCGGCGCCCATCGCCTCGATGCAGGTACGTGCAACGTTGTTGAACGGATCCTGTGCGGTAAGACTCCAGCCGGAAGTCTGGCTGTGGGTACGCAGCGCAAGGCTCTTCGGGTTCTTGGGGTCGAACTGTTTAACGATCTTTGCCCAGAGCATACGTGCGGCGCGCATCTTTGCAATCTCCATGAAGTTGTTCATGCCGATTGCCCAGAAGAACGACAGACGCGGTGCGAACGCATCCACCTCGATGCCCGCCTTGATACCGGTGCGGAGGTACTCCAGACCGTCGGCCAGGGTGTAGGCGATCTCGATGTCGTTGGTGGCACCCGCCTCCTGCATGTGGTAACCCGATATGGATATCGAGTTGAACTTGGGCATGAACTTGGATGTGTATGCGAAAATGTCACCGATAATGCGCATCGAGAATGCCGGCGGATAGATGTAGGTGTTGCGCACCATGAACTCCTTGAGGATATCGTTCTGGATGGTACCGGCCATCTCTTCAAGCTTGACACCCTGCTCCAGACCTGCCACGATGTAGAATGCCATGACGGGCAGCACGGCGCCGTTCATGGTCATCGATACGGACATCTTGCCCAGGGGAATCTGGTCAAAAAGCACCTTCATATCCTCTACGGAGCAGATGGATACACCTGCCTTGCCGACATCACCCACAACGCGCGGGTGGTCTGCGTCGTATCCGCGGTGGGTTGCGAGGTCAAAAGCGACCGACAGACCCTTCTGGCCGGAAGCCAGGTTGCGGCGGTAGAATGCGTTGGATTCCTCTGCCGTGGAGAAACCTGCGTACTGACGGATGGTCCAGGGACGCATCACATACATTGTGGAGTAAGGTCCGCGGAGGTTGGGAGCGATACCTGCAGCATAGTTCAGGTGCTCCATATCCTCGAGATCCTTTGCGGTATACAGACCTTTGACGTCTATCTTTTCGGGCGTGTGCCAGAGTTCTTCCTGGCCTTTCTTGCAGTCACATGCTGCGGCTTGTGCGCCCTTGAATTCTATATCTTTAAATTCCGGTCTCATAGTGATAATCTTTTAGAGCTCCTTGATACCCATTTTAGCCTGATACTCTTTGAGAGTGTCAAGGACGTTGCACCTGATATTGATGTAGTTCATAATGCCTTTGGCCTCGAGTTCCGGACGGCACTCGGGGTCGCCGGCCACAACTACCACGGCCTTGTCGCCGATAGCTTCTGCAATCTGCGGCACTGCCTCGGCATATTCATCGTCTGCAGAGCAGGCTACCACGATATCGGCCTTGGCTTCCAGGGCAGCTTTCACGCCCTCTTCGATGCTTGAGAAGCGGTTGTTGTCCACCACCTTGAATCCGGCCACTGCAAAGAAGTTGCAGCTGAACTGGGCGCGTGCACGGCACATCGCCAGGTTGCCGAAGGTGAGCATGAACGCCATGGGCTGTTTGCCGCTGCGGTCGGTGGCAAGGCGGAGCGCCTCGAACGCCTGACTGCCGCGGTAAGCCTCCAGCGGTTCAGCCTCGGGGGTGCAGCTGCACTCGGGCTTCGCTGCGCCGCGTTTCACTATCTCCGGAGTGATCTCGTCAGAAGCTTTCTCCAGGAAGTTGGGGTACTGGTTGCTGCCGAGGATGGTCTCGCGGCGGCGGGCGATGTTAAGATCGCGCTTTGCAGAAACCTCCTTGATGGCTTTCTGTACGCTGCCGGCCTTGAAGGCTGCCACATAGCCGCCCTCTGCCTCAACAGCCTTGAAGATGTCCCACGCCGACTTCATGATAGAAGCGGTGAGGTTCTCGATGTAGTAGCTGCCGCCTGCGGGGTCCACCACCTTGTCGAAGTGAGCCTCTTCCTTGAGGATGGACTGCACGTTGCGGGCCATACGGTTGGAGAACTCATTGGGCTTGCGGTAAGGATAATCGAACGGGAGCACCTCTATCGAGTGAACGCCTGCGATAGCCGCCGACATAGCCTCGGTGGTGTCGCGGAGCATATTCACGTATGAGTCGTATACTGTCATGTTCCACTCGCTGGTAACGGCGTGGCTCTGGATCTTCTGGCCATCGGGGCACTCGACACCGTATGCCTTTGCGATGTTTGCCCAGAGCACGCGGGCAGCGCGGAACTTGGCGATTTCAAAGAAATAATTGCCGCTGATGGCAAATGTGAACTTGATGCGGCGTGCAATCTCTGCTGCATCGAGGCCGCGCTCTGTGAGGGCGGACATATACTCGCTTGCGACGGCCATACCGTAGCCAAGCTCCTGGCTGATGCTGCTGCCGGCATTGTTGAAGTCGTATGCCTCGACGTTGATTACGCGGATACCCGGATAATCCTTCACAGCCTTCACACAGTTTGCAAGCTTGTCAAACGCATCGTCGCAGATGTGCCCCTTCACGGTAAAGTTGTGCAACGGGCTGAAGTCGAAAGAGGCACGGACATCCTCTTTTGCAACGCCCTGGGCTGCAGCCACCTTAAGGAAGCTCTCGATAAGCGGGAAGGTCTTGCCGGGGCAGCAGCCGCAGAAGTTGATTTCCACAGCGCTGATTGCGATACCCTTCAGCAGGGTTGCCATCTCGTCATCGGTGAGGCCCTTTTTGGCGTCTACCCAGAATCCAAGCGAATTAACGCCCTTCATCAGGCCGTCCAGAGCAAGCTCGTTGGCCTTCTGGGGACCTTCGCAAAGGCAGTAATCCTGACGGATAAGCCATTCGTTGTCGTTTTTTGTTCCGCGCACGAACGGGAATTCGCCCGGCTTGGAATCCAGAAACGGAATCTCGGAAAGGTTCTCCGCACGGTAGTACGGACGAACCGAAAAGCCCTCCTGGGTCTTCCAGACAAGTTTCTTGTCGTAGTCAGCGCCCTTAAGGTCTTTGTTTATCACCTCTTCCCACTGCTCCGTGGTAACCGGGGGGAATTCGGCAAATAGTTTTTCGGACATGATAATGGTAAGATTTTATTAGTTTGTTTTGAACTTGTACTCGATCTTTTTGAGCTCGTCGTTGGCCTTTGATACCTTGGTCTTAAGCGATTCTTTGAAGCCGGCCAGTTTCGCGGCCAAGGCCGGATCGCCTGTGGCCAGAATCTGCATGGCAAATATGGCAGCGTTCTTTGCGCCGTCAAGCGCCATCGTGGCAACCGGAATGCCGCTTGGCATCTGCAGTATCGACAGCACAGAATCCCACCCGTCCATAGAATTGGACGATTTTACCGGAATGCCGATAACCGGCAGGGTGGTGGAGGCGGCGATGACACCGGGCAGATGGGCTGCTCCGCCGGCGGCGGCAATTATCACCTTCACTCCGCGTGCCGCTGCGCCTTCTGCCACCTTGGCTACCAGCTGCGGGGTGCGGTGGGCGCTCAGGGCATGGATTTCGAACGGAATCTCCATCTGCTCAAGGAAATCTGCGGCGGGACGTACCACCGGCATATCCGAAACGCTGCCCATAATTATGCTGACGACAGGAGTCATTTATCTTTGATTTTTAAGATTGCAAAAATAGTCTTAAATTCGCACATTCACAAACCCAAATTGACCTCTTGCGAAATGGAATCCATCAGAATCAACGGCAAGGACTTTGTCCCCTATATATCAAACGATAAGATTATCGCAGCCGTAGATAAAGTAGCCTCTGAACTAAACAACGATTTTTTTGGAAGCGGAGTTACCCCGGTTATACTCTGCGTGCTCAACGGCTCCATTATCTTCTGCGGGCACCTGCTGCCACGGCTCAAGTTCTCATGCGAGCTTGCCTCCATCCGCCTCTCCTCTTACCAGGGGACGCAGACTACAGGCAACGTACGTGAGGTGATAGGACTGGACATGGATCTTACCGGCCGTACGGTGATTATAGTAGAGGATATCGTGGATACTGGCACGACCATCGCCTCGCTGGTCGGGCAGTTGAAGGAAAAGGGCGCTGCTGATGTGCGCGTATGCACCTTCTCCCTTAAGACCGATGTGTACAAGCGCGACATCAAGCTCGACTATGTCGGCATAGAGATAGCCAACAAGTTCATCGTGGGCTGGGGACTGGATTACGACCAGATGGGTCGTCAGCTGGCCGACATCTACATCCTTAAAGATCAACTGGAATAGCCATGAAATATTACGTTCTTTTTGGCCCTCCCGGTGCGGGCAAGGGCACTTTTGCAAAGCTGTTGGTAGAAAACAAAGGGTATTATCACATCTCCACAGGCGATTTGCTCCGCAAGGAGATTGCCGCCGGCTCTCCGCTTGGCCGTGAGGCAAAAAGCCTGATAGAGAAGGGGAACCTTGTGCCCGACGAGGTGGTCTGCGGCATGATCCGCTCTGAATTCGGTTCCAACCCCGGAGTACGTGGATTCCTGCTGGACGGATTCCCCCGCACGGTGGCCCAGGCAGAAGCCCTGGACAAGATTCTCTCCGATATGGGGGCAGAGCTCACCCGCGTGGTATCTATCTATATTACAGACGAGGAGGTCCGCCGCCGCATCAAGGGGCGTGCGCTGGTAGAGAACCGTGCCGACGATGCCGACGACGAAATCATCTCCACCCGCATCAAGAACTATCACGAGAAAACCGAGCCCGTAATCAACTATTACAAGAAACAGGGCAAGTACTTTGAGGTAGTCGCCGATGGTTCTATCCCCGAGAACTACGCCAAGGTAGAGGCGCTGGTCGATTAACAGTACTTACAAATAATCAGTTTCCTGCTTCTGTCGGCCAGGGTTGTGGCAAACAGATGGTGTGTGCCGCCGCCCGCAATGGTCAGGCGTGTGCGTAGGGCGTCGGTTGCCAGGGGAAAGTTCATGGCGGTCATCTCCAGTTTTTCGTAGGTTTGTTTCAACTGGCGTATCGAGGTTTTGTTCCAGTCGAGTACGGACTCCACTTTGAAGCACTTGCCGGGGAAACCTTCCGGCCGGGTGTCTGCCGTGTAGAGATGGGTGCTCGAAGCCAGTTTGGCCACGCCAAACCGTTCTGACATCAGCCGGAATGCCCCCGCCTTGAGGATGGCCCTGGACGGTTGCAAGAGGTAGTCGCCTATCCGGGCGGCGTATTGCACACCGGCTGCCGGTTCTTCGCCGGGGTGGAATGCGAAACGATGGGGTCCGTCGCATGCGACGATAAGTGGTTCCTGACCAGGGGTCGGATCTTCTTTAATCAACAGCAGCAGTTCCTTTACCTCGCCGGCGACGGCTAGCACGTGGAGTTCGCGGGTTTCGGGGAATTGCGCCAGCGTACGGGTGATGTCGGCCATCGGGGATATCTTGGCCAGGACGCATTTGGACTTTGAAAGAAGGGTTTGCAGTACCGCCGTCAGGTCGGGCTCGCAGTCGGAGATGTCATATACGCGCCGGGCAGCGGCATCGCGCCGGGCCGGATCCAGATATATCAGGTCAAAGTGTCCAGACTGCCAGGTCAGCCACTCAATCCCGTCGCCTTCGTGCACGGCGATTGAACTGTCGCCTAAGGCAGAGAAATTGTGGCGGGCTGCGGCGCACAATTCGCCGTTACGCTCGCAGTAATGGGCCTCGCGGGCGTTGCGGCTCATAAACCAGCAGTCGACGCCAAGCCCGCCGGTGAGGTCTGCGATGAGGGCCCCGTCCGGCACGAAAGCCTGCTTGTATATCGCAGTGACCTCGCTGCTGGCCTGCTCCAGCGGCAGGCTGCCGGGATACTCCAGCTCCGGATGGGCATACCACGTGGGCAGCTTGCTGCGGATCTTCGCCCGGGCCGCGATATTGCGGGCCGCCCGTCGAACATCCACATCCGGCCACCTGTCCGCCGACAGCAGCAGCCGCCCGGGGTCATCCCCCGCGTGCTCCACTACAAACCGTATGTATGCATCTTCCGTCATATTAAACCTTTATTTCAGGTGCTCCAAATGGCAGAAAAGTGACGCCATTAGGAACAAAAATGGCCTATTTTGTACCCAATGGACCCGTTCTGCCGCCATTAGGAGCACTCGCTTCCGGGCAGAGGCGCCTTTCGCTTGAAAGTGCGTCACTTTTCCGTTCGACAGCCTTTTCTCCGCTACAAAAATGCCTAAGCTCGGGGACTCGCTTCGCTCAGACATCCCTCGCTTTTAACGGCATTTTTGGGCGCTGCGAAATAGCACGCCTTGCGGCGCTTGCACCGGCTCTCTCACTCAAACCGTTCCGCACCCTTTCAAGCTGCGGCTATCTCTGGCCGGAGCTGGCGCTAGTCTTCGTTGGTGTTGACCACCGCGAAGAACTCGCCGCGTTTGAGAAGGCGGTAGAGATCACCGTTGGGATATTCGAACAGCAGGTACTGCAGGGTGGCCTCCTTGAAGGAATTGGGTCTCCAGCTGCCGTATACGAACACGTGGCCGGCGTCATCGGCTGCCATTGACATAATCATAAGCGCCGGGCGGCCCTCCTGGTCAACCAGCGGACCATGATCTTTGATTTCGCGGTGCAGCCCTTCGTCTTTTAGCGAGATGCTGCGCAGATGGATTCTGCGGTCTACATATCCGGGGCTGTCGGGGTCCACCTCCCGCTCGTCTTCGCTGAACAGGGTGCGGGCATCCTCAAGGTCTTCGTACTGGCAGAAATAGAGGCGGTCGCCGCCCACGGCGGTCTCGAAATAAGAGGAGCCTATGTAGGCAACGGGTTCGAAAGCCTCGCCGGACACGATATCCTTCGAAGGATCGAAGATCCACAGCCGCTCGTCGCCGCCGCCCAGGGTACCCTGGATAAAGTAGCACTTGTCGCGGCCCGGGAAAGGACTCAGCCAGGTCCATGCGCGCTGCTCGTTGCGGGCTGCAGAAACGGGGGTGCCGTCTATCAGCTGCCCTTTTGGCAGGACGTTGTCGTAGGTAACGATGCTGTCGGAGGCGGGATTATAGCAGTACAGGTTGCCGAAATCGTTCTCATACACATAGTTTCTCTTCCACAGGGTGAACCAGACATTGCTGTTGTTGTCTACAAAGAACCAGAAAGAGGCGCCCAGACGGCCGTCCACCACCTTGCCGCAGTCTTTCTTCTCTCCGGAGACCATATCGATGCTCATAAGGTGGCATCCGTCCTCTTTGTAAAGTTCGGGCACGAACGGTACGCTGAATACGTACAGCTTCTTAAGAACCGGATCCACGGCGATTGCGGAGTAGATAGAGTAGCGCTCCTTTACGATGCCATAGTCGCGGAAAGCTCCGGTGTCCATCTCGTAGCCGAACACGTGCGCGCCGGGGTAGGCCTCTATGCCCTCCTTCCAGTAGTTGGAGAGGTGGGTGCAGAAATAGAGCCAGCCGTCGCACTCCACAATGGGGCTGTGGATCTTGCCCTGCTGGAACGGGAGGTCCTGCTCGCCGCACAGGTAGGTCATATCCTCCACGATCATGGTGTGCCTGTAGGTGCGGGGGTCAAACTTGTGGAAGCCGGCACCGTGGCTCTTGGCGTGGGTCGATGAGCCAAAGTAGCAGTTGCCGTCGGATGCGACGGCCATACCCTGCCACTGTCCGTCCCACTCCTTGCATATCTTGTTCATCGATATGGAGTATACCTTATTCTTCATGGCTTCTGTGTCGGGTTTCTCAGTGGGTTTGCAATTGCAGCAGCCGCACATAAGCAGAGCCGTAGCAGCCGCCAGAAATAGTGTCTGGAAAGATTTCATATTGCGTTATGGTTATTGTTTTGCGGTGATAAGGTTGCGGTTGTGCAGCTGACGTATGCCCTCTTCCCAGCTGCCGCCGCCGGCCCACATATAATATGAGAAGTAGGTGGTGTTCCCCCGGAAGATTTCTGTCCAGGGCTGCAGTTCGCAGTAGTAGAAGCGGGTGTCGCGGTTGCGCGGGTGGTTGTGCCACATGTGCAGCGTGAAGGGAGCATCCACCGGGAAGGCGCCGGCAAAATAGACATCCTCAACGGTGTCGTAGTCCACGTTCCACCCCTCTATGGGGAAGAGGAACTTGCCCCAGTAGTCGGCCATATCAACCCTGTAGTCGCTAAGGCCCTCCTTCTCGGGCACGATGATCTTATCCTGGGGGTCGTGAGCCTTGCCCACCTCAAGGATGGGCTGCGGCCCCAGCACGTTGAATTCCGGATTGACCATATCCAGTGCAAAACGGATTTCCAGCAGCGGGGTGTCGCCGTACAGGGTGAAAGTTTTCTCTATGGTGTTGCCCCAGTAGTCGGCAAACATGCGTACCTGCGCATATTCGCCGCCATCTTTAATTATCTCACAGTCATACACTTCGTGAGTCTCTACGCTGGCCTGCCCCAGGAAATCCTCAAAGCCGCCGAAGGGCCAGAAGTTGCGCTTGCGGTAGGGGCGTTCAGGGTCGTAAGGCTCGTTGGGCCAGTTCTTGAAAAAGACGTTGTCGCCTTTGTCCTTCACGTAATATTCCATTATGCGCGCGCCTATTACCAGCAGCATCACCCTCACACGGCTGTTCTCCATATAGATTTCATCTATTCCGTCGCCGTTGACATCCTCTTTCCATAGTTTGACGGCGTCTTGCGCCTCCTCTCCGATGCCCAGCTGGGTGGTGGCTGTCGCCCCCATGGCCGATGTGGTCACGGTATAGCTGCCGGCGGGCAGTTGCAGGCCGAACAGCAACGTATCGCAGGCCGCTTTGGCAAGGGCTATGGTGCGTTCTGACTCGTACGCTACCGTTTGCGGCGCATCAAAAGGCGAAACAGAAACCTTAACGGCGATATTCTTACTGCCAGTGAAATTGTATACCGATACGGGGAAAGCGCAGCCGCTTGTTGTGCCGTAAAGCAGTTTGTGGGTTGCGACCCCCTGCGGCATATCCATCTCTGCCAAAACTTTCTTGGAAGAAACACCCCAGTCGAAGCCGATGGTGATGGCGCTGCGGCGGCCCATAGCTTCTGGCGAAGGGGCGAGCTCTACCTCCAGGACCCTGACACCATGGCCGGGTACGCTGACATTGTGCGGAACGTTGCCGACAAATGCTACTGTGGACGGCAGGGTAACGGCAAACGACCCCCTGACGGTTTTGCTGCCAAAATTTTCAAGCGCAACCTTAAGGGTAGTCCCCTCCACTCGGGCGGAGATGCCCACCTGGTCGCCGAAATAGTTCTCCAGAAAGGCGCGTTCCAGTATCATAAGTTGTATGGGGCGGCGGAACTGCGTGTCGCCCATCACGGTGAACTCTTCTGTATTGGCCTCTATGGCCACCTCGCGGCGGTCCATTATGGCATCCCACATCACCTGGCGGTTGAACGGCTCTCCCTTGGGGGTGAAGACCACCATGCTGTTGCAGCTGCCGTCTGCAATATTGCCCACCGGGATTACGAAGGGCATGCGGCAGGTATCCACAATCTCTTTGTTGCCGGCCGAAGCGATATAACCGTTGTAAATCGCGGTGCCGGTACCGGCGTAGTCGCCCCACTCCTGAATCGGACGGAACAGATAGCCGCCGCGCTTGTCGCGCTCTTTGGCATATTCAAATTGGTTATCTTTCAACAACTGCTCCTGGAAGCCCTCCCAGTCACGGCAATCATACAGCGAATGTGTCCCCACGGCTGCCTCTATGCCCGACCCGGACTCGGAAATCCAGCGCTCCAGTTCCGGTTTGATAAAGCGCTCGTATTCGCCGCTGAACACAAACCAGCTGTTACCCTCGTTCATGCCGGCAGCCATCGATTCGATGGGTGTCATGGGGCTGCAGCTCACGGTGCGGATGTCGGTATGCACGCCAAACCAGCCGCGCTTTAAATCGTAATTGTCAACCAGAGCCTGCGCCTCTGCAATCAGATCCTTGAGCCGCGCCAGATCATCCGGTGTGCCAACCGCCGCAAAGAGCATCTTGCCACCCCTGTGCAGTACAAATGCGTCCAAGGTGGCCGGTTTGCCGCGCTGCTGGTAGCCCGGGGCGATATTAACGCATTCGGGTGCCTTGTCTGCAAGCCGCTTCCCCAAATCAGAATCGCGCACTACTAACGCCAGCACTCTGTCGTTATCCTTAAAGGCATCGCGCAGCCCGCTTTGCGAAGGATTCATCAGAATGGCATAATCGCCGCAGAACAGACCCTCCAGGAAGCCCGCCTGCATCTGCAGCCCGGGGATGCCCAGCTCCTCTGCCAGGTTTCGCCGCCGCTGCTCCAGAATTTTGGCTGCATCGGGCACGCACACCTTGCTCAGGCTGCCGCTGCGATATTGCTGCAAGTAGATGCTGTTCCACCAGTTTGTGTAACCGCTCCACTCTATCCCGCTCTGCGCCGGTTGCCGGTCGCTGTCTGCGGCGGTATTAAAAGAACCGATATAGCAGCCATCGCCACAACCGGCCGCGATTATCATGAGAAATGCAAGGGCAAGAATCCGTTTCATGTCAAGGTCAGAATTGTTACCAGGCAAATATAATCATTTCAATAAAAAAACGGTTCCCCGAATGTTCAGGGAACCGCTTCTTAGCTACGAATGTCTGTTTAGAAGATGAATGCTGCGCCTGCGGTGAGACGGTTGCGCTTGAGAGTTACATCTTCAGTAGCATCGTGGTCGAGCAGACCGAGGTCGTAACCGACGGTAAGGCGGAGTTTCTTCATAACCTCGATGCCTGCGCCGCCGCCAACCAGGATATCTACACGGCTGATATTGTCGTTTTCGTAATTATTAACGGTGGTGTTGCCGCTAATGCCGACAATAGAACCTTTTTCCTCGGTTGTGGAGGCCAGACCCACGTTAGCGGTGGGGCCGCCATATACAAACAGGCGGAAAGTGGGTGCGAGATCGATGCCAAAGCTCAGATGCAGGGGGACATTGATATAATGCTCTGTGGTTTTGCTGTCGGCGGTAACAAGGCCGCTGCCGATGTTGGTGCTGCTGCTGGCAGTGAGGAACTCATAGTAGAGACCTGGATTCAGATACAGGCCGGGAGCAATCTCTGCGGAGTAGCCGAAGCCGGCATAGAAGCCGTCTGCGGGGCTGTCTGAATACATTGTACGGGAAGAATTAACGTAACCTGCGCCAAAACTCTGTGCGTATGCGGTTGTGCCTGCAAGCAGTAATGCCACTGCTGTGATGGTTCTGATAATAGTTTTCATTTTTAAATGATCTAAAAGTTGATGTTTGGCTATTTATCGCCTCAAAGATAGTGCCATAATCAGAATTTTCTATCTTTGTGGCGGCAAGTGTGCTTATAATACAATGGCGGACAGTAACTTCATCGATTTTGTAAAGATATTCTGCGCCTCGGGTGCAGGAGGGGCGGGGAGCATGCACCTGCGCAGGGAGAAATATGTACCCAAGGGCGGACCCGACGGCGGCGACGGCGGCCGTGGCGGGCATATTATCCTGCGTGGCAACAGACAGATGTGGACCCTTATCCACCTCAAATACAAAAAGCACATCAAGGCCGATTCCGGACAGGCTGGCAGCGGCGGACTGCGTACCGGCGCCGACGGTAAAGACATCATCCTGGAGGTGCCGCTGGGCACTGTGGCCCGCGATGCAGAGTCCGGAGAACAGCTTTGCGAGGTGATGGAAGACGGTCAGGAGGTCATCCTGCGCCGTGGCGGCCGTGGCGGCCTTGGCAATAACAACTTCAAGAGCGCTACCAACCAGACCCCGCGCTATGCCCAGCCGGGCGAACCGGGCGAGGAGGGGTGGATTATCCTGGAACTCAAGATAATGGCCGATGTCGGGCTGGTAGGGTTGCCCAACGCCGGCAAATCGACCCTGGTGTCGGCTCTTAGTGCGGCGCATCCCAAGATTGCCGATTATGCCTTTACCACCCTGGAGCCCTCCCTGGGCATTGTGAGCTATCGCGACGACCGCTCTTTTGTGATAGCCGACATCCCCGGCATAATAGAGGGTGCGCACGAAGGCAAAGGGCTGGGACTGAGGTTCCTGCGCCATATTGAGCGCAACTCCATGCTGCTGTTCATGGTGGCCGCCGACAGCGACGACGTATCTGCCACCTACAATATTCTGCTTAACGAGCTGCGGCTCTACAATCCGGAACTGCTGGATAAAGACCGGATCCTGGTGATTACCAAAGACGACCTTCTTGACGATGAACTGCGTGCTGATATAGAGAAGATGCTGCCCGCCGGCGTTCCGCATACCTTTATCAGCGCCGTGACCGGCAGCGGCCTGATGCACCTCAAGGATATGGTCTGGGAAGCCCTGAATAGGGAGGTTTAGGCGTTGCGGCTGGCTTCGCGCTGCCAGCGGAGCATCATTATCACAGAGTTGACAAGATAGACGCTCCACATCAGCAGGGTGGCGATGCTTGCGTTTGCGCCCCCTTCTATCACGTTGCCAAGCCACATTATCACGGTGGCGACGTTGATGGCGATCCAGATCCACCAGTTCTCGCTGTAGCGCTTCACCGTGAGCACGAAAGCTATCATGGTGCCGACGGTTGTGAAAGCGTCCATCATGGGCATGGCGTCACCAAAGTAACGCAGGATAACGCCCAGCGCCACAGTCCCCGCTGCCAGAAGCGCACCCCATACGGCACGCTGCCTGTTGCTCATCTTTAGTTTGATAACCTCCGCGCTGGCGGCGTTCATGTTCTTTTTCCAATGCATGAAACCCACAAACTCCAGCGGAATAAGGTAGAACACATTCAGAATGGTTTCTCCGTAATAGGTCGCCTTGTATGATATTATAGAATAGAGTGCGCACTGTATCCCGCCAAAGATATATGTGCCCAGCTTCCCCTTGCCGGTGAGTACCACCGATATGGCACCGCAGGTGGCGCTAATCACAGCTATTGCGCTGTCTCCGCTGATAACAGACGGGACCAGGATGGCCAGGGTGCAGGCCGCCAGGTACACCACCTCATACCACTTCCATCCAGAAGTCTCCAGCCGTATGTATTCCTTGAGCGTCATTCCGGCCGCAAAGATATAAAAAAACCGGCCTTGAGGGTCGGTTTCCAACATAATCTACAGGAGGCTTATTCCTCTTCGAGGCGCAAATGCTGAACGTAGATAGCTTTGTTTTTCTGCTCTCTGCGGATTACAGACGGTTTCTTGAATTCACGACGGCCGCGAAGCTCGCGCACGATGCCGGTCTTTTCGAATTTGCGTTTGAATTTCTTCAAAGCTTTCTCGATGTTTTCACCTTCTTTAATCTGTACGATAATCATATTTGCTACACCTCCTTTTTTTAGGGACTGCAAAGATAACTAAGTTTTTCTGATCGGCAAATTTTTGTTACCTTGGCGCTGGTGGAACAAAGGTTTTTAGAGTACATTGCCGTCCAGAGACGCTATTCGCCCCGTACGGTCGCCCTTTATCGCGATGCGATAGAGGATTATCGGGCCTTTGCGATGCCAGAATGGCAGGATGGACATCAAGGGGCAGAAGGGCAGATCTGGCTGCAGATACTCTCTTCCAACCTGATTCGCGGATACATCGCCAAAGGGCTTGAAGATGGCCTGAGTCCGCGCACCATGAATCTTAAGCTCTCTGCCCTGAGCAGCTTTTGCGCATGGCTGGTGCGGCAGGGCGAACTGGAGTCGAATCCGGTCCGCAAGGTCTACCGGCCTAAGGAAGACCGGCCGCTGCCGCAGTTCTTTACCCAGGCCAGCATGGAGGGTTATCTGGCAGACAGCGGCTCGCAGGTTAAAGATGATTCCCGGAATGAGGATGATGGCCGGCCACCCTTTGACGAACTGCGCCAGCGGACCATCATTCTTGTGCTATACACCACCGGGATGCGTCGGGCAGAGCTTTGCAACCTGAAAGTGAGCGACTTTGACCGTGCCAGGCGGGTGTTTCGCGTAACGGGCAAGGGCGATAAGCCCAGAGAAATTCCGGTGCCGGAGAGTGTTTGTCAGGAATTATTGTTATATTTGGAAAGACTTGAGCAGGAAGCGGGCGGCGGAGCCTCTGGCTGGTTTTTTGTAACAGACAAGGGCAGGCAGCTTTATCCCGCTTTCGTGAACAATGTGGTTCGCAAGGCCCTGGGCGGCCGGGATGGCTTCACCGGTAAAAAGTCGCCGCACGTGCTGCGGCACACACTGGCAACCCACCTGCTTAACAACGGGGCCGACATAAACAGCATTAAAGAGGTGCTTGGACACTCGTCGCTGGCTGCAACGCAGGTGTACACGCACAACTCGTTCGAGCAACTTAAGAGCACATATTTAACCGCTCATCCAAGAGCAAAAAAACGTTAGGTGAAATGGAAATCAAGGTTCAATCAATCAAGTTTGATGCAGATCAGAAACTTATCGACTACATCGACCGCAAGGTGGGCAAGGTAGAGAAGTTCTACGAAGATGTAGTGCGCTGCGAAGTGTTGCTTTCTTTGCTTCCTGACCCCGACAACAAGAATGTCAAGGTGAGAGTCCTCATCCCGGGCAGCGAAGTCGTGGTGGAACGCAATGCAGACACGTTTGAAGAGGCTGTAACCGAGTGTGTGGGCATTCTCAAAGAGAAGCTGGTTTCGGTAAAGGAGAAACGCTTCAAATAGTGGTTTAAAAAAACAGAGCCGTCAGTTCTTCGCAGCTGACCTCACCGAAATAGTCGCCGGGGCCGATCGCCGAGATTCGCCCGGCGATTTTTTCTTGCATGTGTTCGCAGCCGGTCATCTTTTCGCAGAACTCTTCTATCGGCTTGATAAAGAAAAAATCTCCGGCGATTGCCAGGCGGCTGATAAGGCCGCCGGAGACATCGAACGATATCTCAACAACGCCGCAGGGGAGTTTTGCGCTGTTGGAGAATGAGTATTTCGGGGACGCGGTGAAGTTCCACGTATCGGTGGTGTACTTCTCTGCTGCCAGCTTTTCAATAGCGGCCATATCGGATTCGGTATATTGATAGCGGGGCGTGTCGCAGCCTATATATTCGCCCAGATACTCCATGAATTCGCAGCAGCTCATCTTTATGGGCAGGTGGCTGGATATGTTGGTGACCCGGCTCACGTTGGATTTTACCGCCTTGTCGGAATACTTTATCCAGCGGTTTTTCAATGCACCGGCCAGGTTGCCGATGGAGGCGCTGAAAAGCAGCGTGCCGTGTTGCAGCACCCGGCCCCGCTCTACGCACAGGGCGTTGCCGGAGAACTTGCTGCTGCCGATGCACAGGTCGTTGCGCCCCTTAAGGCGGGCATCTACCCCAAGATTCTGCAGCGCTGCCAGTATCGGCGCAGTGAAGCGGGAGAACATCGCGCCGGTGTCCTCGCCTTCGCGCCGGCTCTCGATAAAGGTAAAATTGACGTTGCCAAGGTCGTGGAACACCGCTCCGCCGCCGGTCAGGCGCCGTACAACCGCGATATCGTGGGCTTTTACATAGTCGATGTCAATCTCTGCCAGGGCATTCTGGTTGCGGCCGATTACCACGCAGGGGGAGTTTCTCCACAGGCGGAACACCGGCTCGTTGAAGCTATGGAGCAGATATTCCTCTGCCGCAAGGTTGCGGTAGGGGTCGGTCTGGCTGTCGACTATAAAAATCATTACCGGAATGGTTGCGTTGCACCGGCAAAGATATTACATTTGCAATAACAATTAAAGCGGGAGGTTGAGGTGAGAGATTTTCTTTCTGTGATTGCCCTCTCTGGTGCAATCTTTTTATTTTGGATGCCGGCGTCGGCACAAAGTCCCCAGGGGAGGGATTTAGAATCTGTTATAGAGCAAATGGCAGAGGAGGGCGTTTCGGAAGAGGCGATAGAAGATTATCTGCAGCAGTTGCTTCCCGAGGAGGGCAGGATAAACCTGAACACCGCCAGCCGCGAAAGCCTTGAACGGTGCGGACTCTTTACCCGGTTCCAGATAGCGAGCCTGCTGGAATACAGGGCCGATTACGGCGCGCTGCTTTCTGTACAGGAGCTGGCGATGGTGGATGGATTCGGAGCCGAAACAGTTGCGCGTCTTGCCCCGTTTATCTCGCTTAAAGGCGATGATGCCGATGCAGGGGTGCGGTTGCAGGCACGTTCCCGGTATCGGTACAAGAGCACGGTGGAGGGGCTTCACCAGTACAACAGGGTGCTGTTTGAAAAGGGTGGCCTCAAGGCGGGGGTGCTGGCAGAGAGTGATGCCGGAGAAATAGCGCTGGTAGATTATATCGGGGCGTATGTGGGTTATCAGAAGGGGCGGTGGAACATTCTTGCGGGCGATTACAGCGCCTGCTTCGGGCAGGGGCTGGCTGTGTGGAACGCTTTCTGTTTTACCGGTGCCACTGCTCCGGCATCGGTGATGCGCCGCCCGCGAGGCATCGTGCCATATAAATCGGCAGAAGAGAGTATGGCGTTGCGGGGAGTCGCTTTGGAATATCGGCTGCAGGGAGGATTCCAGGCTGCGGTCTTTGTCTCCGCCGCCGGGGTAGATGCCAGGGTGGAGGAAGAGGGTTACAAATCGTTGCCCGCCACCGGCTACCACAGGACAATTGCAGAGAAGGCGGCCAAAAACGCGATGCGTGAGTATCTGGCAGGGGGACACATAACACGGCGTGGAGAGTGGTTCGAGGCGGGCATAACTGCGGTGGCTTACTCTTTCAGCGAGCATAACGCCCGGCAGCGGCAGCCATACAACCAGTTTCAGATGTACGACGGGTGGATGGGGAATCTCTCTGCCGATGCCGTTGTCGGCATCGGCCACTGGCGCCTCTTTGCGGAGGTGGCCGCCGATGCCAAATGTCATCTGGCGGCTGTGGCGGGAGCTGTGCTTTCGGCATCATACAACTTTGAGGCTTCGGCATCGGTACGTTATTACGACAAGGCTTATATCGCGCCCCACGCCGGGGCCTATTCCACCATATCTTCTGTCTCGAACCAGGCCGGGGCGGTTTTCTCGCTGCTGTGGCGGCCGCTGCGGGGGATGACGGTGACCTCTTTCTCGGAGGCGGTGTACTATCCCTGGCAGCGATACCGCATCCCGGAGCCATCGTGGGCGGTGTACGAGAAAGCCAGGGCAGAATATTCTGCCGGGGGGTGGACCTTATCGCTGCAGGATAATTATGTATGGCAGAGCCATATCCGCAGGCACAAACACTCCATAAAGGGCGTTTCCAAGTGGGAAGGAGGGCGATGGAAGGCATCGGTAAGGGCAGGGGCGGTGGTGTTTAGGGGGCCGTCGGCAGGGGTCTCCGCTTCCGGATCGCGTGGAGTGGCAGCTTCAGTTTCGGTTGCAAGGGAATTCGGACGCCGCAGGCATAGCGTCACCGCGTCGGTGTCGTTTTATGATGCCGCCGACTACGATAGCCGGGTATATCTGTACGAAAGCGACTTGCCGGGCAGCTTCTCTGCCCAATATTACTTCGGCAAGGGAATTGCAGCAAGGTGTCTGGTCAAAATAAAACCCTGCCCAAAAGTGGTTCTTTCGTGTGTTGCGGTGGTCTCTGCCGCACCGGAGGTCCGTCTGCAGGCAGATTATAATTTTTAAGAAAGAAAACATTTGTTAATTTTGCTGATTCTCTGTAGGGATATTCAATGGGCAAGATTATCGCGATAGCAAACCAGAAAGGGGGCGTGGGGAAAACTACCACGGCCGTGAATCTGGCCGCTTCCCTGGCGGTGTTGAAGCATCCCACCCTTCTGGTGGATGCCGACCCTCAGGCGAATGCCACTGCATATCTTGGCTTTGATGCCGATGCCGATACCGGCTGCACCCTCTACGACGCGCTGAGCGGCAGGGTGGAGCTGTGCGATACAATCCTGGATACTTCGCTAAAGTATCTTAAGGCAGTTCCCTCGCATGTAAACCTGATAGGAGTGGAGGTGGAGCTGCTCAACAGCAACAGCCGCGAAACGGCGCTGCGTACCCTTCTTGGCGGTGTTAAAGGGGAATACGAATATATCATCATAGACTGTTCGCCGTCGCTGGGCCTGCTCACCATAAACGCCCTCACCGCAGCGGACACGGTTATTGTCCCGGTGCAGCCGGAATACTTTGCCGTAGAGGGGCTGGGGCGCCTGCTTAACACTATCAAGCTGGTCCAGACCACCGTCAACGCCAATCTGGATATCGAGGGCTTTCTGTTCTCTATGTACGACAGCCGGCTCAAACACCATAACCAGATTGTGGAAGAGATCCGCTCCCAGTTCCCGCAAAAGGTGTTCAAGACCATCATCTGCCGCAGCTCGCAGCTGGTAGAGGCTCCGCCGGCAGGCAAGCCCGCCATTTTGTATGATCCCGAATCGGCAGGTGCCGGCAACTTTATGAATCTTGCAGAAGAACTTTTGAGCAACAATGCATAGAAACACCCGATGAGAAGATGCCTGTACATATTGCTTTTGCTTGCGCTCGCCTGCATACAGGCGTGGGGGCAGGGTACCTTCAGGCAGAATACATCGCTCACAGGTGTTCCGGGCGCGACTGAGAACTCCGCTACGTATAAAGAAGACGAAAACGAGAACGAAGCCGATACCCTGCAGGGCTTCTCAATTAAGCATCTTACCCGTGGTCTGAGGCACATCGAACCCCTCAAGCCGGGATATGCGACCCTTGGCGCAGCCGTTGTGCCGGGCAGGATCCAGATGTACAACAAGGACTACGGCAAACTGCCGTTCATCTATGCAGGAATAGGTGCCGGAGTGGGCGCGGGGCTGTATTTCCACAAGAAATATCAGGATGTACCCGACCAGAAATATGCGACCTACCGCAACCTTTGCTTTGCGGGTGCGGCTCTGGTTTATTGGGGGCAGATTCTCGACGGAGTCGCGTGCCTGCCCGATGCGCGGGATCCCGATCCCGGCAAGGCGGCCGTTTTCTCTGCGCTGCTGCCCGGCCTTGGCCAGGCCTACATCGGGGACTGGTGGCACATCCCCATCTGGTACGGCGGACTGGGTGTCTGCCTGTATACGCTGCATATCAACAATATGCAGTACAACCGCTACAGGTATATCTACAAGCTTGCCAGCGACAGCAGCTCCGGCTATACCGGACACATCAACCTTACGGCAGCGACAACCTACAAGGACCTCTATCACCGCTACCGCGACTATTCTGTGGTGGCGACCGTGCTGGTGTACGCGCTCAATATCATAGATGCAAACGTGTTTGCGTATATGAAAGACTTCAATGTGAGCGACGACCTCTCTTTAAACGTGAACCCGGCGCTGATAGACAACCTGGACGATATCGTGTCGCCGTCGCCACAACCACCGTCGTTCGGCATCAACCTGACATTTAATTTTTAATCATACACATCACAAACCTTCAATGTACTCACCCGCAAAAAAACTTTCAAGACAGCTTTCAACACTTTTACTACTGATATTCTTACCGCTTTCGGCATCGGCGCAGCTCTTGAATATAGAGACCCGCAAGCAGTTGCGTGACTCCATATCGATATTGCTCTACAAGCTCGATTCGCTTCAAAAGGCATACGACGAGATGGTCGCGGCTCCGTTTGAGGAGGTCGCACTTCTGGCTGATACGGACAGCCTCGTTGCAGACGACGATATCCGTTTCAATACCGATTCTGCACTGGTTGCATGGTACGATAATCTCAGCCGCCACTCCCAGGACGAAGAGGAGCTGATGGGGGTTGGGGATATGCAGTATACCTCCGACATCCCCGATTCGGTATATGTCGCCCGCCTGAACAGCATCAACACCTCTATCAAGATACCGTATAACGACGTGGTGCGCAGCTATATCATCTACTATACGCAAAAGATGCCGCGAGAAAAGATCTGCAACATCGTAGGGCTGTCGTCTTACTATCTGCCTATATTCGAGGAGATTTTCGACCAGTACGGCCTGCCGCAGGAACTGGCCAAGGTCTCTGTTATAGAATCGGCACTGAATCCGATGGCGGTATCCCGCGCACGTGCGGCAGGTATGTGGCAGTTTATGCGGCGTACCGGTACCCAGTATGGACTGGAGATAGACGAATATATCGACGAACGGTTCGACTATATGGCCGAGACGCACGCCGCAGCCAAGTATCTCAAAGATGCTTATGCAATCTTTGGCGACTGGTCCCTGGCAATCGCCTCGTATAACTGCGGCCCAGGCAATGTGAACAAGGCGATAAAACGGGCCGGCGGTGGACGGGACTTCTGGGATGTGTATAAATACCTCCCCCGCGAAACCCGCGGCTATGTACCGGCGTTCGTGGCGGCGGTGTATACCCTCGCATTCTACAAAGAGCATAACATCGTGCCCTCTTATATCAATACCCCGCCTCAGGTGGATACTTTCCACGTCTCCAACAACCTCCACTTCGGGCAGGTTTCGGAGTGCGTCGGAATCAGCATGGAGATGATGCGCAACCTGAATCCGGAGTATGTGCTGGATATCGTTCCGGGCAAGACCAAAACCCGCGTAATCAAGCTTCCATACAGTTTCTCGGGGGCATTCATAGATGCTCAGGACACGATCTATGCATATAAAGACAGCGTCTTTTTCGACCCCGTGACGATAAAGCGCGTGGCCGAGGCCGGCAATTCCCGGACCGCAGCCGGAGCAACGTATACAACCTATACAGTGCGCAGCGGCGACAGCCTGGGCAAGATCGCCTCCCGCAACCATACGACCGTTGCCCGCCTCAAGTCCTGGAATAACCTCCGCAGCGACAACATCCGCATAGGGCAGAAGCTCAAGATATACAGCGGCAAGGGCCCCGCGCCCAGCGTTTCGTCGTCTTCATCATCCAAGCCGGCCACCACAACCTCTGGCGGCTATGTGATGTATACCGTGCGCAAAGGCGATACACTGTACAGCATTGCCAACAAATTCCCGGGCGTAACCCTCAACGACATTATGCGATTGAACGGTCTTACCCGCAACTCCAAGATATACACCGGTCAGAAACTGAAGATCAAGAAGCAATAACCGTCCGCAATAAATTTGGAGATGCAAAAAGTTTTTATACCTTTGCATCCCCAAACCAATGGTGCCATAGCTCAGTTGGTAGAGCAAAGGACTGAAAATCCTTGTGTCCCTGGTTCAATTCCCGGTGGCACCACTGAAAACCCCTCCACAGATACCTGTAGAGGGGTTTTGTTATCAAAAGTTGGCTACAAGTTGGCTACATTTTGGAGGTTGGCTACAGGGTGTGTGCAAAAAGCCTGGAAACCTACTCGTAGTAAATTCCCAGGCTGGTGCGTTAATTAATACCCTGTATCTCGGGCATCCACTACAAAGGTAGTGTAATTTCTTGAGAATAGTTATTATCACATATTCTACTCATCTTGCAGCATACAAATAACTGCTCAAGATGAAGATTCTCCTCGATAATGGCCACGGCATTGAAACTCCCGGGAAGCGGAGTCCGGATGGATTGTTCCGCGAGTTCGCATATAATAGATATATAGCAAGTCAAATCCACCAGCGTCTGAAAGGCAATGGCCTGGACTCCCAGCTGCTCGTTCCGGAGATGGAAGACATCTCCCTGGCCGAGCGCTGCCGTCGGACCAACCAGATATGCCGCCAGCTGGGGAGTGACAAGGTACTCTTGATATCCATACACGTCAACGCTGCAGGAAACGGCTCAGAGTGGATGAACGCCCGCGGCTGGAGTTGCTACACCACTCCCGGCCAGACACTGGCAGACGAGCTCGCAACGTGCCTCTATCGAGCCGCAGCAGAGCATCTGTATGGCCACAAGATTCGGATGGATTATACTGATGGAGATCCGGACATTGAGAGCAGCTTCTACATCCTCCGACACACCCTCTGTCCTGCAGTCCTGACAGAGAACTTATTTATGGATAACAAGGAGGATGTCGCCTTTCTGGAATCTACAGCCGGTGCTCTGGCAATAGTCAATCTCCACATCGAGGGGATTTGTCGGTATCTATCGAGATAGCCACCTATGTATAGAAGAATCCCCGGCCACAGCATCGCTGACGGTCGGGGACTTCTGTATTAATCCGTTGTTATACTATTCTTTGCCGAACCATTGGTCAATATCATCATTGGTAATGTCGAAGACATAATGGATGCCAGGTCCATATTTTGAGAAGTTATCCAGCTTCTGGTAGTGGGAGAATACACAAGGATTTCTCTCAAAATCTGATTCTTGAGTGAAATGAATGCTTTTGCCATTGCACTCCATAGTCATAGACAATGGGGTAAAATATGCTGGCTCATTCTTCTGCATTTCATTGTTGACGTGATAATACTCTTCATGAGGCTGTAGTGTGAATTCTGTTTCTGGCCAAAAGCGGCTATCTCCACCGTTATTGATCTCAGAAAAAGAAAGCACGTAGTTCGTTTCATTGATGAGTTTGACCGTACGAGTGGGCGAAGACTTTTGACTACGGATACAAGAGCATATCATCAATACGGTCAGCAATGCGAATACAAGCTTTTTCATGGGGCATATCTTATTGTAGTACAAAACTACTGATAATAGGTCAATCCGCAAAACAAAACGCCCCCACCGTCTTCCTCGGCAGGGACGTCATTGTTAATAGAGAGTGTCAGTCGCAGTAGCCTTTCCAGCCTATGCACCTGCAGTCCAGGTTGCGTCCGCGAGCATAACGCCGGACTTCTAGCCGGTGGCGGAGTTTAATTACTTGGATTGAGAATCGATCTCAATAAGCCGGGCCTTCTTCTCTTTTGAGAGCTCGTGAAGGTCATATTCTTTTCCGTTGGCCAAGTCCTCGTAATCGAAGTAACGAGCCAGGATGCGACCGTCTTTCCTCCGGGTATAGATATCCACTATTGCACCGCCATTAACTCTGGGATTGTGCTCCAGAGTATCAGACCTGCCGTCCAGAAAAGCGAGTATCTCATCTTTGCAGTTACGCGATACAAGTATCTCCCTCAGAGAGAACAGTCCGTTTTGTCCTTCGATTCGATATCCGTGGCGGGACAATGGAATCATACAGAGCAGGCAAAAGAGTAGCGCATATCCAACTCCGGCCATACCTTTACCAAGCCATATAAAAGCGATTGATACGGCCAGCATTCCGGCCATAACAACGATATCAAGAGGTGCATAAACCTGCTTGACTTTGTCTGTGTGCTTTTTCATTTCAGTTTAGATATCAGTTTATCGGCTCTGGGGCCTACCAGCTTTACTACATCTGTTGCAGGCTGATAATTATAATTGGAGAAATCGAACAGCTGGGTATATGCAATACCCGCCGCCTTGTTGTAGTAGGTCTCAATGCGGATGACCCCGCCGATAGCACGGTCATCTATCTGGGGTTCGACATCCTGTCCATCAAGGAAATCCACAATAGACTGACGGCAGGAACGGGGAACATCCATCGCCTTTTTCTTAAGGACTGGCCCGGTGCCGTTGGCCAGGTAGCCACTCTTATAGAACAAAAGCATAAGTATACCGCAGATACCCACGAATATGCCAAGACCGGTATTCAGAAAGTACAGGCCAATTCCTGCTGCGATTGTGATACCGGAAATAAGCCAGTCCTTTCCGGTGTGGACTCTTTTGAAAGTTGTTTCCATATTGATGATAGTTATAATCTGTTGAATAAGAATATGTAATATGCGATGAAGCAAAGCAGCATCACGGCTCCTTCCCAGCGGTCAATCCGATTCTTGCGGCCCGTATAGGCCCAGATGAGGAGCAGCAGTGCGCTTGCAATCAGTATGGACGCATCGACAAAGGTCATCGATGCGAAAGAGAGAGGGGTGATGACGGAAGCAGCGCCGAGAATCAGCAGGGCGTTGAACACGTTCGACCCCAGGATATTCCCGAGCGCGAGCTGGTCTTTCCCTTTGGCGGCTGCCACTACGCTGGTGGCCAGCTCGGGAAGAGACGTTCCGCCGGCAAGGATAGTCACAGCAATGAACTTGTCACTGACACCCAGCTGCCGTGCCAGGTCGGTCGCATTGTCCACGAAGAGGTTCCCGCCGAAGATGAGTCCGGCAAGTCCCAGGGCAATCAGGCCGATGGCTTTCCACAGTGGGAACTGCTTTTGTCCGGAAGTTTCCTCTGCATTGCCGCCGTCCGTCTTGAAGCAATAGAACAGGTATCCGGCGAACAGAAGCAGGAGCAGGACGCCCTCCCAGCGGGAGAGCATATCCGGCCGCCCGGTGCCCAGCAGGGAGTCGGCCATCCCGAGGCCGAGCAGCACGAGCGTAACCGCCAGGCAGATGGGAATGTCCCGACGCCGGTTCTTGTCCTTCATGGATACGGGCAGGATCAGGGCCGTCAGTCCCAGGATGAACAGGGTATTGAATATGTTGGAGCCCACGACATTCCCCACGGAAATGTCGGCATTGCCCTCGATGGCACCGGTCAGGCTGACCACGAGTTCGGGGCACGAAGTCCCGAATCCTACGATGGTCAGGCCGATGACGAATTCGCTCACGCCGGCCCTACGTGCAACCGAAGAGGCTCCGTCAACCAGCCAGTCTGCGCCCAGGACGATGAGCCCCAGGCCGACCAGCAGCAATATGACAGTCATTGCTGATAATCTGTAAATGCGTTTGTATTAATTGAATAGTCCAGTTCTGATAGGCAACGGACCGCTACAAACGCAGGCAGCAGATAGAATAGATGTATCGGAAAAGAGATTGAACCCCATCGGTCTTTGGGAACAGTGCCGACAAGAAGGGATTGAAATTGTGTGTGTCGATGATTTTTCCGGTGCGGACCAGTCGGGACGTGGTCTTGGGAGAAGGATTGATTCTCCTGCCTGTCTGATTAACGCGTATGGAACTGAAATGGCTGTTTGAATTGCCGGAGAAGGTATTGCCCACCGCACCGGTGATGCACATCTCCTTGCCCAGAGAAGTCTGTGTGCCATCGGATGGTGTTTCCGTATTATGCACTGAAATGCGATTCTCTTGAGACTTGAAGAAAAACGCATCGGCAGCACCATTCCTGCTCCCTAAAAAGAGCGACAGGCAAAAAGTCAATATGACAGCCAGTGACTTCACAAAGCAAATGTAATGGTTTTTCTCAATGTTTTTATTCAAAGATGAGCATATCGCCACGGAAATGTAACCACAAAGTAGCCCAACTTTGAAACACAAACCCCTCCACAGATGCCTGTAGAGGGGCCTTGGGTGATTCTTAATGTAGCGCAGTGGCCTTTCCAGCCTATGCACCAGCAGTCCAGGTGGCTTCGGCCAGCATGGTGCCAGACTTCTCACCGGTGGAGGAGTTGACATAGAAGTAGCGGAAGAACACCTTGGGTGCACCAGCGCTCAGAGCACCGTACTTCGCTGCATACTCGGTGTGGATATCCACTGCTGCTGCAGTGGGCTCTTCCACCATCTTGATGTTGGCAGCCTTGCTGTAAGCGCGGCTTACGCCATTGCTCTGGCCTTCGGTGGCCTCGATAACCAGGAAGATACCGCCATTGTCGGCGATTGCCTGATCCAGCTTGAAGGTGAAAGTGTTACCCTGGCACACGATGGTGGCAGAGGAAGGAGTCTCCACACCTGCGAGAGTGGGCGGAGTGGTCAGGATGTTGCCGCCGCAGAATACCACCCAGTAGTTCAGCCTCATAAAGAGGTTGCAACCGGATATCTTGCCCTTGGTTCCGAGGACAGAGCGACCCTCTGCAGTGTTGGCGGCAGCGTTCCACGCGAGAATCTGCGCGCTGGTGAGACCTTTCCAAGCCTGGCTCAGCTGCTTGAACACAGACTTGACGGATGCCTGGTAGCTAGTGCGGGTGCTCCCGCCGTAGCCACGGTTGCGGATGTACTTACGGCTCTTGACCTTCGCTGCGGTCACGCCCTTGGCGGAGCCAGACATCTCTTCGAAAGCGATAGAAGGAATGTACTTCATAATAGTAAAGGTTAATGGTTAAGGTATATTTTTAATGAAACGTAAAGTCCAAATAATAGTGTCATCACAATGGCTAGCCCGCCAATCTTAAGCTTGACCCTCTGCCAGAACGTGAGCGGTTTCTCCACTTCGACCGTCTCCGGCACCACAATCTCCTGGGTCCTGATGGAGTCCCGGTAGATGATCTTCTTTTCCACACTCACCGGCAGCTTGACGGGTTTCGTCTGGAGGCTGTGGCGGAGCACCCCTGCCGAGACAACCGCTTCACTCTTGGCGTATGCATTCTCCAGCTGGGAGACGGTGTCCAGGGTGACATTGTGCTCTATGACCACCGGCAGCTCCACGACTGCCGTGTCGTGTACCGTCTCTGTGACGTAGCGCACTTCCACGGTGTTGTTACCGGCTACCGGCTTCGCGACTGCGCAGCTCACTGCGACCATCAGGAGGAGTATGTATGTCAAAAACTGTCTCATATCTCTTCATCCGGGGTTTTGTCAACCTTGTGCCTGAGCTCCGCCTCAAACCTCCGGAACTTTACATCGTATCCGGCCTTGACGCCCAGGATCGCCCCACACAACACCAGCAGCTCACTCACAATCGATATTGCCGAGTTGGCAATCTCCCCCAGGGGCTCTATGAAGAATAGACACATAGCCGCTATGGTCACGCCGCTGCTGAAGCTCGCAACTGCGATAATGCCCTGCAGTCTGGTCAGCTCTATGTGATTCCTGGTCTTCATTGTTATTACTCTTGAGTATCCCGTACGAGGAAAGCGAACACAAACGGTTTAGGGTAGCCTTCGCAAAAGTTGTACATACGCTCCTGCATCGTGAACACACCTCCCTCTATGTGAGCCTCGCTCATACCGCTCACTTGAGGATTGTAAGCATTCACACCGCCGATGAAAGCAACGTCAGCTGCGGCATCTGTTGGAAAGTTTACCAGCGTAGTCTCCCACGGGAGCTTATCGTAGTTGCGAGTGCAATTCTGAAGTGTCATACACAGGAATACCCAATGTTCGTCAGTCACGAAATAAGAAAGGTCGGACATATACAGGTACGGATCATCCTGATGTGTCTGAAGCATCGTCCTCTGCATCTTCTGGGGAGGATTGCCGTTGTTCAGAGTTGCATACATAGCGCTAATGATAATGGTCACAACGCCCTTGTTGTTAAAGAGCGGGTGACGCTCAATCACGATGGTATTCTTGTCGGCGACCTTGGACTTCAGTACGGTGCCGCCGTCGCAGTTCACCGTCTCGCCATTGATGGTGCGCCTGTCAGTGAAGAGAATCGCAACCGGCACTTCCACGCTGCGTCCTATGCTCAAGTCAGGCACCTTAATCTCCATCCTGGATGCAGCCAGATAAGCTGCCGAGCTGGTGTCCACCGTAAACTTGGAGTTCAGTATGACATACTTGTCACACTGATAATCCTTGAACTGGATCTGGCCTGCGCCGAAATTATTTGATGTAGAAATGAACATATCTCTTGAGTGTTATTATTCATATCTGATACCCACGCCGAACACATGTGAGGGGTGTCCGTAATTGCCTCCCATAGTTGAGATGGCAATCTGGTCATACTTCTTGCTATGCTTCACTTCCACAATGCAGAGCTGAACCTTCAGGTTCCCGTTAGCATCAGTGCTCCTGGCGACGCAGTAGAACGGCCCTCTGACCTGTTCCGGAAATTCAGTGTTCAGGTATAGTGAAGAATATCCCTCAGTCGCACCGGCGATGCACACTGCATCTATATAAGCGGCGGATATACCGGTAGAGAAGTCAAGGTCATAGTCAGTCACTGAGCTGGTTTTTCCCTCGTACAAATCCATCTCGTTGAATTTGAAGCGGACAGTCAGACCTTCGATGGCTGCCTCCTCATCCGTGATGCAGGTTATTGCATCCTGAATCGTAAAGCCAGTCACACCAGTGTTGGTGTTTAGCCAATACATCTCAAGGAACACCTTTTCGCCCAGAGCAGGCTGCACGCCGATGGTGGAGAAATAGAGCTTGGTAACATCGGCGTCACCCCAATCCTCCTCCATACCGGGGGAGATAATCACTGTCTTACTCCAGCCCTTGCTCACACCGTTACTCTGGCCGCCGGACATCCTCACCACCAACTTGAACGGCAACTCCTCGTGCTCGACTCCCTTGATGATGACGGCCGTAGGGGTAACCCAAGCTGCCTCATACACCACGTTCGGCACTGCACGCAGGGCAGCAGGGGCGTCAGCCATAATGCTGTACCCAGCCATCACACGGTTGTAGTTGAGCTTTATATACAGGTTCAGCCCGGAGATCTCTGCCGCCTCACCCAGTATGGTCTTACTCTTGACCCCCTTTGCCAGGGTATTCCAGGCAGCCATCTGCTCAGCTGTCAGGGTCTGAAACGACTTCGAAATTTGCCGGAGCGATGCGCGACGCACCAGCTGGACAGGCGTGGCCATACCTGTTGGCCACGTTCTGCAAGAAAGGATGCTACGGCCGTGCACATGGCGGGCCGTAACATCCTTGGCAGAACCGGAGAATCCCGAGAAGGCTATGGAAGGGCGAACTATCATAGGAGGTTATAATCTGTTATAGCAATTCGTAACTTATTGTCTAAGTGCGAATTTCAGTACAATATGTGATAATAAAAATTATTTAATCATCTCAATTCCAATCATTTACAGATAATTGCTATATGGGTAGCAATGTTACCCGCATAAGCGGTACATTCCGACACTGGGTGACAAAAAGAGGTTATCACATTGAAACAGTAAGACAACAATACGGAGACCGAGAAAAACCCTTATGATTTGCTTTGTAACTTGAATAACTGGAGAGGGGCGCTTCTATTTTTTAACCTCCGGGGTGTGCATAACTTTTTTTAAAAAAATTCGCACGCCCATAACCCTTGCCGACTGATATCGGCCGTATGGGGAAGAGGCTTAGTCCAACTCGCACATTAACGGCTATCCATTGGATTTTGAGAGGGTTATTTCGGGTAACAATATTGTTCTAAAACACTTTCGTAGTGCCCTAAAACTGCGATTTTCGGTTTTCATATTATCACATTTTGATTATACTTTTGAAACTGCTGTCAGAGCGACAGCAGGACGTCGCGACTCCTTTTCACTATCACATTTTAATTACCCACAACTATGTCAGAAACTGAATATCTCAGAGGTTTTGTCAAAGACATCCTCAAACCGATTATCGTAGAGGCGATTAATGAAGTCAACATCGAGACGGCACAGAAACAGGAAAAACGCTACTACACCCGTGAAGAGGCTTGCCAGCATCTCAAAATCAGCACGGCAACCTTCTACCGCCTTGCCAAGAAGGGTAAGATCCAGCTTCTCAAGATAGAGGGCAAGACTCTCGTGGACGCCGAAGAACTGGACGAAGCCATCGATACACGTATGGTGTACCGCTATCAGCACTAGTGGGAGGGACGTGATATGGAAGGAGATCCAATTAAGGCTATATGCCAGGAGATCGAGAGCGCCGCGGAGACAGAGTTCGTCGGGATGTTCAGCATCAAGACGGCCAACCGCACTCTCACCGATGCCAGCAGGCGCCCAAATCCTGACCCCCTCTACTGGGAGCTATGGTATGAAGGCGAGGTCTGCTGCCTTTTCTCCGACTCTAACTTGGGCAAGAGTATCTTCGCTGTCCAGATGGCGGAAGAGATCGCCAAGACACAGAACGTACTGCTCGTTGACTGCGAGCTCAGCGACAAACAGTTCCAGATGCGCTACACCGACAAGGAGACCGGCAAACTCCACAAGTTTCCGGCTGGCCTCCTCCGTGCAGAAATCAACCCTATGGCTCTCGATGTCAAAGACTATGAAGAGAAGATTCTCAAGCACATAGAGGAAGCTATGCAGAAGATGAACTGCAAGGTGGCCATCATCGACAACTTGACGTATCTGTGCAACAGCTCAGATAAGGGCGTGGATGCCGGCATCTTTATGATGAACCTGATGAAACTCAAAAAGCAGTACGGCTGGTCTCTCCTGATAGTGGCTCACACTCCCAAGAGGTCTCTCAGCAGCCCCATTACCCAGAACGACCTTGCAGGCTCCAAGAAGCTCTACAACTTCTTCGACAGCGTGATTGCCATCGGCAAGAGCGCCAGGCAGAAGGGTGTCCGCTACGTCAAGCAGTTGAAGGTTCGTGCTGGTGCTTTCCTCTACGACAGCGACAACGTCATCGTCTATGAGATTGTAAACACCGGGGGCTACGTTCATTTCGAGTTCAAGCAGTTCGGCAACGAGTATGACCACCTCAAAGAACCGTCCGACTCTGACGAAGATGTCCGCATAGAGAATATCAAGAAACTCCAGGCAGAGGGCAAGACCTACCGCGAAATCGCTAATATACTGGGCATTGGCAAGAGTACGGTAAGCGACCTGATTGCCAAGAGTAAGAAGTTGTCCGGTGTCCGGCCGACAGACGAAGCGAACGAGGCGGACGCTCCGGACAAGGAAATGCTTGCCGACACCAAAAATCTCTTCGATTAATCCACTGTTTTTTGTCCGGATTGTCCGGATTGTTCGGGGTGTTCGTGCCTTCGGACAACCGGACAAGCGGACATAACACCCAAGCACTATGTATAACCTGCAGAAATACAACGGTATAGCAACACGCCATACTTGTCCGGCCTGTGGACGCCCACACGAGTTTGTGCTGTATGTGGATGAATCAGGCAACAAGTTGGCGGACAATGTCGGCCGCTGCAATCGTGAGTCCAGCTGCGGCTACCACTACACTCCCAAGCAATACTTCCTTGACCATCCGGAAGCTCGTGGAGGCAAGACCTGGCAGGACGAGTTGCAAGAAGAGGTGGATAAGCGGACTGCGTCCGCCGCCGTAAGTCACACCAAAAGCCAACCCGCACAGCTGTGCACGATTCCAGACGAAGTCGTACGCCGCAGCATCAAATACAACCGCGACTCCAACTTCATCACATTCCTTCGGACGCTCTTTGACCCGGTGGTCATCGAAGGTCTCATCGGCGAATACCGTCTTGGCGTTGCTCGCAACGGTTCCGTCATCTTCTATCAGCTGGATATCCAGGGGCGCTGCCGCACCGGCAAGATAATGCAATACGACCCGGAAACCGGCCACCGTATCAAAGACGAGAAAGTCCCAGGGCGAATCACCTGGGTACACTCCCTGATGAAGAAACTGGAGCAGTTGCCGGAGTCCTGGGAACTCAGCCAGTGTCTGTTTGGCGAACATCTGCTGGCCGAGTATCAGGATAAACCCGTGGCACTCGTAGAATCAGAAAAAACCGCCGTAATCTGCGCCGGCCTAATGCCCAAATTCATCTGGCTGGCCACCGGTGGTAAGTCACAGATCAACGACAGGCTACTGGTACTCAAAGGCCGCAAGGTCGTCGCATATCCCGACGTGGACGGATTCCAGGAGTGGACAGAGAAACTGGCCAAGTACGAGGACCTTCACATCACAGTCAGTCCTATCCTCCAGCAGGAAGCCACACCGGAAGACCTGGACAATCACATCGACATCGCCGACTGGTTAATCATGCTTAAGACACACCCAGTCGATGCCTCCGGCAAGAGGCACAGTGTAGCGTTCCTGAAAGCGATGCAGTACATCGCCCCTGAGTATCACGACAACGTGGAGGCGTTTATTGAGGAGTTTGAGCTATGCTATATAAAAGGGGCGGAAGTGTCGGAGCATTAAATAAATACACCCATTATTCTTTATTGCAAAGCATCCTCCAGAATTGAAAGTATATTAGCGCTAAATCCGATGCTCTTATGAAGAATTGTTCCATCATTAGCAACAATCAAGTATGTCGGATATCTGTTAGAGCCAATCATCTCGTAAATAGAATTGAACTGCTCTTCAGTAAGATAATAATGGTCACCACGAATATTAGGTATCATTTTCAACCATGTCGCATAAGGAGAGGTGGGATTGGTCACATACACAAAAGTCACATCTTTGAGAGAGTTATCCTTCATTGGCTCAAGAATCTTATGTGCTTCTTTGCATGGTCCACACCAAGTTGCCCAGAAATCTACAAGAACGACCTTGCCCGGATACTCTTTAAGGATATCTCCAAGAGGGTCGTTACTGTCCGATGGTATGTGTTTGACATACTCTTGATCCTTCATTTGAGCGATATCCTGTGATTCGCACTGCAATGCAAGGGCGGTTTCTTTGAAAATAGGTTCGCTCAAAGAGTCAAGTATATCAATATCTCCCTCTGTCAAAGAATGTCCATCCAACAGTTTCGCCATAATGGGAATAGTTTTAGCGCGCTGAGCCTGCCATCCGCTGGCATCAGGATCTATACGAAGTGCCAATGCCGGCCTGAGTCTCCATCCGTGAGCATAGATCATACATTTGTCATCCAAACAGAGCTCCTTCAGGAATGATAGATCATCGTCAGAAAAGTCGAAAGAATCATAGGCCTGGTTTATTGCCATTACTACTTCGGCCTTGATATACTTGTCCATATAATCGCGCAACAAAGCAGGAATGCTGTCATTTGCGGTAAGCTCGGCTTGTTTGGTAACATATGCTTCTTTAATGGCCTCAACATAGTCAGACGCCGTTTGTGCGTCAGCGCCAGTATTAGGATTGAATCTATAAGGGTAGGGATATGAGAACCGATACCACCAATACATCGGTATCTGGGAGGGACCCGACAGATGCCCTTTTGTATGTCCTAAGCTGGAACACTTCTCACCAAGGGAAAAGCGCGAAACAGTATTAATCCTAAGGTTACCATCTGCGGTTATATCCACGGTTTCTCCTGGATCGAGAATGATATCTGAAGCAAGAGAGACGTCCCCACAAAACAAATAAGCACTTGCTGGCCCGTATAGAGTGAAAGAGACCGATGCTCTCCCATCGGCATCGGTTATCATATCATATTCTTGCTGGTCTCCAGGTAAAAAGGTACTTACGCAAAGAGTCATCGGAATGGGCTCAAGCCCATCAAGTCTAAACGGAAAGTGGACATTGACGGTAGTTTGCCCCACCTTGAACGATGGCTCATTCAGTGATTCAGGGAGTTTAATGGCCTCATACATCCGAGGTCTTTTCCCGCTTAAATCGATATAATAGAAGTTAAAAGCGCCGTCGCTATTTTTGCCTTCTATGAAATGTATAAAGCGGGTCTTTGCAGGGATTGGCTCGAAGTATAGAGTATATTCCGCCTGGCCGTCAGGGCCCATGATAAGCTTTTCACCCGGTATTATTCCATTGGCAGAAAGGAGGGCGAAGCGCCTCTTGCCATCGGTGAGATAGGTTTCTTTAACAACCCTGATCCACCAATCGGGCACATAGAATGACTTCATGTGAAATACAGTTGCAGTATCTGTGCGCTCGATACTCTCTATTTCCTGAGAGTCTCTGTTGCGGAACCCGTAATAAGGGCAATCTACTTTCTGTGGCATTGTTTCGCGGCACCCTGAAGATACCATCATCCAAACAATAAGAAACCAAAGGTACTGTAAAACTTTTTTCATAATGACGGAGTTATTTCCAGTCGGATTCTTCCAACTCAAATAATTGCTCTACTGAAAGGCTAAAAATGTGTGCTATCTTCAATGCCAGTACTGTTGACGGATTAAAGCGGCCCTGCTCAATGGCGGCGATGGTCTGGCGGATGACACCGGCTTTATCTGCAAGTTCTTGCTGTGACATACGCACACGGGCACGTTCTACTCTTATGTTATTTTTCATTGTTCAGCCTTTTTCTGTCAATCAACAAATATATGTTGAAAATCACTAAGTAGTAGAATATTAGCGCTGGTACGCTGGTAAGAAAATGTATGTAGTAACGCACCCACCAGTATGTATCCGGAGAGATGGTGGAATCGGGCGGCGCAGATAGGAGTATAAATAAAGGGTCGCTGAGACTATTGATAAAATAGATAACTATAAACAATAAGATTGACCATATAATGGCGGAATGGCGCATCTCGGAGATTCGCTCGTCTTCTCCCTTTTCTCGGGACAATGCAGTCAATACAATGCCCAAGGAGAATAAAAAGGGGAATACTATCTCTGCCCAACCCTGGCCGAAATAGTGCGTAGTGGAGCCCATCTTTGATGGAATAGCAATTACTCTGAAGCAGACAGCAAATAATAAAAGGCTGAGTGCAATCAGCACCAAGCCGACCAATTTCCAGCGGTACGGGAGCATTTTGATGGTTTTCATAATACGTGTAGTGTTTTTATTCTTTGCAAATGTATATAATAATTTACATAATATAAACAATAATATACAATTCGCTCGGTATAGATCGCTGGTCTGGACGGCCCTGCCGGCCTGACGAGCGAGTGCTTTTAGATATCAAGATTATATCCTCGGCTTGCGCACAACACGGATAATCAACGATACCAGATATACGAATAGCCCGTAGATGAGAGTAATCATATGGCATTTCACGCCACCCCATACTAATACAGGGCTGATATCACCGTTCGTTTGAATCAGGGCATCCGATGCGTTGTACCAGCCAAGGGCAATGCTTATAAGGCATACGACAAGCGTAGCGATGCCGATTTCTTTCACCCAGGCGGGTGCTTTCCAGGCGGCAAACAGCAGGCATACCAGAAGGACGGTGATCAGGGACATCGTGAGAACGCCTCCTTGAACAAAGAGGCCAGGAAGGGAAGTAAGTGTAATCATAATAACAACTATTTGGTTTTTAACAAAGGTACGATTTACCGAAAAGAATCCCTACTGTCAAAACCCATCGTTAGGTAGTTAAATCCCACCAACGGCAATCAGAGAATGGGTTTTAATACAAAATGACCTATCTTTACTTTTGCGATGAAGAATAAGCTTATAACTATTGGATTCTGGATAGCTGCCGTCGTGTTGATTGCAGTTCTGATTATGAGCATGGGCTTCTCTTTTCCCGAAGCTCTTCTTATTGGCGTTATGTTCCTTCCGGGAGTTCTGGCTGCACGCTATTTCTTTTCCAAGATATCCTTCAAATCACGAAAAACCGGGCTGCTGGATGCCATGTTTCTAATACTTGCCATTATGGTGGCCGAGACTGCATTGGTTGTACTTGCCAATATCTCCATAATTCATATACGGAAAATAATGCTATGGACATATGATGGGTACTCACGAATACTGTTCAATCCAGTGTTCATTGGAATGATTCTGACCTTATTTATAGTTAGTGATACAGCTCTCTCCAGATATCTTGGCAAACGGTTCCCGGCAACACAAACTCCGTTATGTTTCGTCTCCGACCGCAGAACGATATCTCTCCTCAAAGACGATATTCTATATATAGCGTCAAATGATACAGAAGTAACTGTCTATGCTACACAAGGCCGCAGCTTCCGAAACAAGACGGCTATCGGCCAATGGGAGAATCTTCTTGGTAATGAATTCCTTCGGATTCACAGGTCATATCTGGTGAACACCGCTAAAGCAGAGTTCGTCAATTCAGACACGGTCTCTGTTGAGGGAACCAGACTTCCTGTTTCCCGGAAGTATAAGGATATCGTCAGACTTGAATTGGACAAAACAGATTCCGTTAATCCTTCAGGCAACCGATAGGTACTACCAGTACACCGTCCTCCGGACGCTTGTATGCATAGTCGCCTATACCTGTCAACACCATCATAAAAGAAGGCTTCTTCATTTTGGTGGTGTCAATTTTATCGGACAATTTTTTGAGATTCCTGGCTCCGTCGTTGATTAAATCTGAGCCGCCAAGTTTAATTTCAATGAGGCCGTAGGAGCCGTTCCTGAGATGAACCACCGCATCACACTCCAAATTGTTTTTGTCGCGGTAATGATAGACCTTCCCATCAAGGGCATCGGCATAAACGCGCAAATCTCTTATAGCCAAGGTCTCGAATAAAAGGCCGAAGGTTTCCATATCATTAATCAAGTCATTAGGCCCAAGACCCAGCGACGCGGTGGCAATTGAAGGGTCAATGAAGTATCTGGTATCCGAAGTCCTTATGGCCGTCTTACTTCTCAAGTTAGGGTTCCAGGCAACGGAGTCTTCTATGACAAAAATCTCCTTCAGTGCCTTGATGTAGCCATAAACTGTGCTGTCGGACATATCTTCGTCTCCGTTGTTCTTTATATCCGCCAATATCGTTCCTGCGGTTGCCTGACTGGCTTGGTTGCGGGCATACGAGCGCATAATGCGTTTGGTGAGTTCCTCATCACGGTTGGTATCATCGACACGCTTGATATCACTGCTGACAACGGAGTCATAATAATTGAACGCCTGGGCAAGAGCCGCCTTGGTGCTTTTTTTAAGGACGGCCTTTGGCCAGCCTCCCCGGCAGGTTAGATAAGCAAGCCTGTCCAGGTCGATATAGCTTACGCCATCGATGCTGTCGGCATTGCGAAATAGCCCGCCCAGACTCACATCTCCAGTAGAGTCCTCGGACTCCCAGAGAGACATTGTGCGCAGCTTGAGCCGGGAGATGCGCCCTGTCCCTGTATGGTGGATTTGTTCTTCCTCAATAATATTACCTTTCTCGTCCTTTTTGGGCTTTGGCGGGACTGCAGACCCTGTGAGCATAAACTGCCCGTCTTCATCACGATTATCCACCTCATTCCTCACAGCATCCCAAAATTGAGGTGCAATCTGCCATTCGTCAATCAAGCGAGGCGTCTCACCAGCAAGCAACCGCGAGATATTGGTACGTGCAAGAGAAAGATTCTGGCTTAAAGTATTTGGATCTGCCATTGAAAGGACACTGCCCGCCTGCTGCTTGGCCAAAGTTGTTTTTCCACAATACTTGGGTCCCTCTATAAGGACGGCTCCGGATGACTCCAGCTTATCGGTAAGTATTTGGTCTGCAATACGTTTCTTATATTCCCTCATTATTTGCGCCTTTTTATAAAGCAAAATTAATCATTTTTTCTTCTGAAAATCAAATAATTCTGCAATAATTGATGCGACAGTTGGCCGAATTTTAATGCGACAGTTGGCCGAAATTTGATGCGACAGTTGGCGAAAGAATAAAAAACAACATGCACTGCTCGTTAGAAGTAGACACGAAAAGATTTTTTCGTTACTCGTTATTTTCGAAAGTAGACACGCGTGAAGTTTTCACGGCATCTGGTTTTACAAAAGTAGACATTTCTCAACTTTTTTCATTGATTTCTTTTCCGA
>JAFSQE010000001.1 GCA_017446775.1 Bacteroidales bacterium
GAACTCAAAGCGGCCGAAGGTATCGGTAGCGTCCAGCATTATCACCTTGTCAGGTTTTTGGAATGCTAATATTGCCATAAAAAATGTTTTGTTTTTTGTGTTAGTGTTTCTTCACGCTACTACTTGGAGTACAACTCGACGATAAGCTGCTCGTTGATTGTCTCGGGGATTTCGGTACGCTCGGGGAGGTTCAGGAACTTGCCTGCGCACTTGTCTTCGTCCCACTCAATCCAAGAGTACTTGCCGGTACCGCGGGAGAGGCTGTCCTGGATCACTTCCAGGCTCTTGCTGCGCTCACGTACACCAACGATGTCGCCGGGGCGGATGATGGTGCTGGGGATGCTGCAAACCTCACCGTTGCGGGTGATGTGGCAGTGGCTTACGAGCTGGCGTGCAGCGGCCCTGGTGGGGGCGATACCCATACGGTAAACCAGATTGTCGATGCGGCTCTCGAGCAGCATGATCAGGTTCTCACCTGTGCGGCCTTTCATTCTGGCTGCCTTGTCGTACATAGAGCTGAACTGACGCTCCAGAAGACCATAGGTATATTTAACTTTCTGCGTCTCTGCCAGCTGGATGCCGTACTCAGAAGTTTTTTTGCGTTTCTTAGCCAAGCCGTGCTGTCCCGGAGGATAGTTCTTCTTGTCCAGATATTTGTCCGGTCCGTAGATCGGCTCACCAAATTTACGGGCGATTTTGGTCTTAGGCCCTGTATATCTTGCCATATTCTGATTCGATTTAAAAGATTAAACTTTACGACGACCTTTAGGACGGCAACCGTTGTGAGGCAGAGGAGTTACGTCAACGATTTCGGTGACCTCGATACCTGCGCCGTGCACGGTGCGGATAGCCGACTCACGGCCCGAACCGGGACCCTTGACATAAGCCTTCACCTTGCGAAGACCAAGGTCGTAGGCAACTTTGGCAGCATCTTCGGCAGCAACCTGAGCTGCGTAGGGAGTGTTCTTCTTGGAACCCCTGAAGCCCATCTTACCTGCAGAAGACCAGCTGATAACCTGACCGGTAGAGTTGGTGATAGTTACGATTACATTGTTGAAAGTTGAAGAGACGTGAAGCTGTCCGTAAGCATCAACCTTAACAACTCTTTTCTTGTTTGTTGTTGTCTTTTTAGCCATAATTCAAGTCTCCTATTTAGTAGCTTTCTTCTTGTTTGCGACAGTTTTCTTGCGGCCCTTGCGGGTACGTGCATTGTTCTTGGTGCTCTGTCCGCGAACGGGAAGACCAACGCGATGGCGGATGCCGCGATAGCAACCGATATCCATCAGTCGTTTGATGTTCATCTGAACCGAAGAGCGAAGCTCGCCATCGATCTTGTACTCTTCAGCAATCTTACCACGGATTGCTGCAATCTGCTCGTCGTTCCAATCCTTGACCTTGATGTTCTCGTCGATGCCGAGCTCACCGAGGATCTTCTGGGAGGAACTGCGACCAATTCCGTAGATATAGGTCAGACCTATAACTCCGCGCTTGTTTTTTGGTAAGTCAACTCCGGCTATACGTGCCATAATTTATCTTTACTTTATTGTTTGTTCGGTTAAAAATTATGCTTGACGCATTTTGAATTTCGGATTCTTCTTGCAAATAACATACAAGCGGCCTTTACGCTTAACGATCTTGCAATCGTCACTACGCTTTTTGATGGAAGTCTTAACTTTCATTTTGTTTGAAGTATTTAATGTTATTTATATCTGAAGGAAATTCTTCCTTTGGTCAAATCATACGGAGACATCTCTACCTTTACCTTGTCTCCCGGCAATATCTTGATGTAGTGCATACGCATCTTGCCCGAAATGTGGGCTATGATGACGTGGCCGTTGTCAAGCTCTACGCGGAACATAGCGTTTGACAAAGCCTCAATGATGGTACCATCCTTTTCTATTGCTGATTGTTTTGGCATAAGTTGTTGTTTCCGTTGATATTGATTATTATTTATTATTCTCGATAAAGTCGTAGGTAGTCAGTCTCTCGGCAGCGCCCTTGCGCACCACGACCGTCATTTCAAAATGGGCCGACTTTTTGTGGTCGGCGGTGTAAACACCCCAGCCGTCGTCGTCAAGATAAACTTCCTTGACGCCCTGGTTGATCATAGGCTCAATGCAGATCACCGAACCCTCGGGGAGCTTGACCCCGTGGCCGCGGCGCCCGTAGTTGGGCACCTCGGGGCTTTCGTGCATAGTGCGTCCGATACCGTGGCCCACCAGCTCGCGTACCACCGAAAAACCGCGCTCTTCGCAATAGCTCTGAACCGCGTATCCGATGTCGCCCGTGCGGGAGCCCGCCTTGGCGGCTTCGATACCTTTGAACAGGGAGGCCTTAGTAGTATCCAGCAAATGCCGGTCAGCCGCACTAAGCTCTCCGCATCCAAAAGTATAGGCCGAGTCTCCGTAGTATCCCTTGTAAACCGTACCGCAGTCCACAGACACGATGTCGCCTTCTTTGAGCTCATATTCTGAGGGGAAGCCGTGCACGACGTATTCGTTGACTGAGATGCAGAGGGAGTACGGATATCCGCCATAACCCAAGAAACCGGGCTCTGCACCGTGGTCGCGGATAAACTCCGCAGCCAGCGCGTCAAGATCCTTGGTCTTGACCCCGGGCGCGATGTGCGTGCCAACTTCGGCAAGCGTCTTAGAGACAAGTATTGCATTCTCTCTAAGCAGCGCGATTTCTTCTTCGGTTCTGACTTTGATCATAACTATCTTGCGTTCTTTATAAGAATGTTACATTCCTGAACGGCCCTGAAGACGACCGGTCTTCATAAGTCCGTCGTAGTGACGCATAAGCAGGTGGCTCTCAATGTGCTGGAGAGTATCCAGAATCACACCCACGAGAATCAGCAGGGAAGTGCCGCCGTAGAAGTGTGCAAACTGGTTGTTGACTCCGAGCAGCTGTGCGAATGCGGGCAAAATGGCCACAAGCGCCAGGAAGATAGAGCCGGGAAGGGTTATGCGGGACATAATCGCATCAAGATATTCAGCAGTCTTCTTGCCGGGCTTTACGCCGGGGATGAAACCGCCGTTCTTCTTGAGGTCTTCAGACATATTGGTGGGGTTGATGGTCACCGCTGTGTAGAAGTAGGTGAATATGATCACCATAACTGCGAAGATGAAGTTGTACCAGAATCCTACCGGGTTGTTAAGCACGGCTGCAAGGCCCTTGGTAACGTCAAAGCGGGTGAACAGCAGAGGGATGAGCATCATCGCCTGGGCAAAGATGATAGACATAACGCCTGCAGCATTGACCTTCAGGGGGATGTTGTTCTTCACGCCGCCGTACATCTTGCCGCCGACTACGCGCTTTGCATACTGTACGGGAACCTTGCGGACAGCCTGTACCAGGGCGATGGTGGCCACGAACACGAAGAAGAGAACTATAAGCTCAACGATAAACATAAGGATACCGCCGGTGGTCTTGGAGAACTTCTCCATAAGCTCGAGGTAGAGTGCCTGGGGAAGGCGTGCAATGATACCTATCATAATTATCAGGGAGATACCGTTGCCGATACCGCGGTCGGTGATTCTCTCACCAAGCCACATCACGAACATAGAACCGCCCAGAAGGATGAGGGTTGCTATGAAGGCGTACCAGCCGCTGCCCATCTGAACCAGGAATGCGCTTGCGGGAAGCTGTGCGCGGAGGTTTGCGATGTAAGCGGGGCCCTGGATGGCGATAATCAGGATAGTGAGATACCTGGTGTACTGATTCATTTTTCTGTGGCCGCTCTCGCCCTCGCGCTGGAGGCGCTGGAAGAACGGGAACATCACACCCAGAAGCTGGATGACGATGGACGCAGAAATATAAGGCATAACGCCCAGTGCGAACACCGAGGCGTTACCGAACGCACCACCCGAGAACATATTCATAAGGCCGAGCAGGCCCTCGGATGACTGCTGTTGGAGATTGGCGAGCTGAGAGGCGTCTATACCGGGAATCACAATGTAGCAACCGAGACGGTATACTGCTATCAGGGCGATGGTATAGAGGATCCTCTTGCGGAGCTCTTCAATCTTCCAGATATTCTTTATAGTCTGAACAAAATTTGCCATAGTCTTTAAAGAACGGTTGTTGTGCCTTCCTTAGCCTCAATCTTTGCGATTGCGCTCTTGGAGAAAGCGTGTGCGGTTACATCCAACTTTGCGGTGAGGTCGCCGTTTCCGAGGACCTTGACGGGCATACCGGGACGAACCAGACCGCCTACTACCATATCATCGATAGAGATGGTGGTGGAACCGGTCTTCTCGCTGAGTGCCTGGAGAGCCGCTACGTTGACTACTGCAAATTCTACTCTTGTGGGGTTCTTGAAGCCGAATTTCGGAAGACGACGCTGGATAGGCATCTGACCGCCTTCGAATCCGATCTTATGTGAATAACCGCTGCGTGCCTGCGCACCCTTGTTACCACGGGTAGCTGTTCCGCCATAACCGGAACCCTGGCCGCGGCCGATGCGTTTCTCGCTCTTTACAGAACCTGCTGCGGGTTTAAGATTGTTAAGTTTCATAGTGCTGTCTTCTCCCTATTTTACTTCTTCAACTTTTACAAGATGACGAACCTTTTCTATCATACCTGCAGTAACCGGGGTGAGCTCGATCTCTACGGTCTCGTGCATTCTGTGAATGCCCAGGGCACGCATATTGGCCTGCTGACGCTCGGTTGCGCTGGCTGTACTTTTAATTTGGGTAACTTTTACTTTTGCCATAGTTCAGATCTCCTTAACCGTTAAATACCCTTTCCATAGGAATACCGCGAAGACCTGCTACAGTGTAGGCGTCGCGCATTTCGCACAGAGCCGCAACGGTGGCTTTCACCAGGTTGTGGGGGTTGGATGAACCTTTACTTTTTGCAATGACATCGTGAACACCCACTGCCTCGAACACTGCACGCATCGCACCACCGGCCTTAACACCGGTACCGGGAGCTGCGGGTTTCATAAACACGCGGGCACCGCCAAACTTGGCTGCCTGCTCGTGGGGGATTGTCTTCTTGCTCAGAGGGATCTTCACGAGATTCTTCTTTGCATCCTCGATGCCCTTGGAGATGGCTGTGGTAACCTCGTTGGCTTTTCCAAGGCCATAACCTACGACACCATTTTCGTCGCCTACTACGACGATTGCAGCGAAGCTGAAGTGACGGCCACCCTTGGTAACCTTGGTCACTCTCTGAACCGCTACCAGTCTGTCCTTAAGTTCCAGGTCGACTGTCTTAACTTTCTTGGTATTGATATCTGCCATAGCGCTTAGAATTTAAGACCACCCTCGCGGGCAGCGTCTGCCAAACTTTTAACTCTGCCGTGATAAAGGTAACCTCCGCGGTCGAAAGACACGGTGCTGATACCTTTTTCAAGAGCGCGCTGCGCGATGCAGCCGCCTACAACCTTGGCAGCCTCGATGCCGGACTTGCCCTTGCACTGATCTGCGAGAGCCTTCTCGAGAGAGGATGCCGAAGCCAGGGTGACACCCTTGGTGTCGTCTACAACCTGGACATAGATCTGCTTATTGCTTCTGAACACTACCATACGGGGGCGCTCAGCAGTGCCGTTAACGACTTTGCGGATGCGGTAGTGGACTCTTTGTCTTCTTTCTTGTTTAGTCATCATAATTCAATCCTCCTGTTATTTAGCTGCAGCAGACTTACCGGCCTTACGACGAAGCTGTTCGCCCACAAACTTGATACCCTTACCCTTGTACGGTTCAGGCTTGCGGAATGAACGGATCTTGTGAGCCACCTGACCAAGCAGTTGCTTATCAGCGCTTTTGAGAACCAATACCGGGTTTGCACCCTTCTTAACGGCCTCGGCCTCTGCCTTGACCTCCTTGGGAAGCTGGAACTGGATATCGTGGGAATAACCAAGGCTGAAAGTAAGTATCTGGCCCTGGACATCAACGCGGTAACCAACGCCGACCAGCTCCTGTTTAATGGTGAACATCTCGTGGCAGCCAGTCACCATATTCGCGATGAGTGCGCGGTAGAGACCGTGCATAGAGCGATGGCGGGGCTGGTCTGTCGGACGGGACAGTGTGAGTTCGTTTCCCTCAACCTTGACTTCGATGTCGGGATCCACTTTCTGGGACATCTCGCCGTGAGGGCCTTTAACCTTGACCACGTTGTCCTTTGTAACCTCAACGGATACGCCGGCGGGTAGGTGTACAGGTAATTTTCCGATTCGTGACATTATTGTATTATTTAAATTATTAGCAATTGGGCATTAATAAACGTAGCAGAGAACCTCACCGCCTACGTTCATCTCTTTAGCTTCCTTGTCGGTTATGACACCCTTGGAAGTGGAGATGATAGCGATACCCATTCCGTTAAGTACTCTGGGCATATCATCGGCACCGGTGTAGCGGCGCAGACCCGGACGGCTCACGCGGACGATCTTCTTGATGGCCGCGGTCTTGGTTGCGGGGTGATACTTGAGAGCGATTTTGATGGTGTTGGAAGGAGTGCCTTCTACCACCTTGTACGCGAGAATGTAACCCTTCTCGTGCAATACGCGAACGATTTCGCCTTTGAGCTTTGAAGCGGGAACCTCAACGGTCTTGTGGCCTGCTGCGTAAGCATTGCGAATTCTCGTCAGCAAATCTGCAATTGGATCAGTCATTTCTAATTTCTTTTTTTGATAGCGACGCCTGCTGCGGCGCCCGATATCCTAATTGTTATTATTAATTATATGTATCTTGTTTACCAGCTTGCTTTCTTCACGCCCGGAATGAGGCCCTTGGAAGCCATCTCACGGAACTGAATACGGCTGATGCCAAACTGGCGCATATATCCTTTCGGACGGCCGGTGATAGAGCAACGATTGTGCTTACGGCAGGGGCTCGAGTTCTTGGGGAGCTTGTCGAGAGCGGCCCAGTCGCCAGCGGCTTTGAGGGCTGCACGTTTCTCTGCGTATTTGGCAATTAATTTTGCGCGCTTAACCTCGCGTGCTTTCATTGATTCCTTTGCCATATCTAGTTATTTCTTGATGTTTTTAAACGGTAAACCAAATTCGCGAAGGAGAGCGTAAGCTTCCTGGTCGGTCTTGGCGGTGGTCACGAAAGTGATCTCCATACCCATAACCTTCACGATCTTGTCAATGTCAATCTCGGGGAAAATGATCTGCTCCTTGATACCGAGAGTGTAGTTGCCACGGCCGTCAAAGTTCTCTGCGATACCCTTGAAGTCGCGGATACGGGGCAGGGAAACGGCGATGAGCCTCTCGAGGAACTCATACATAGTGTTGCCACGGAGAGTGACCTTTGCGCCGATGGGCATGCCGCGACGCAGCTTGAAGTTGGAAATATCCTTGCGGGAAACGGTCTGAACCGCTTTCTGGCCGGTGATTGCGGTGAGCTCTTCCTGAGCGACCTCAACCATCTTCTTATCCTGGGTAGCCTGGCCCACACCTTCGTTAAGGGTGATCTTGACCAGCTTGGGAACCTGCATTACAGTGGTGTAAGAGAATTCCTTCATCAGGTTGCCCACGATCTCCTCTTTATATTTGGTGCGGAGAGAGGGAATGTAACCTGTGTTCACGGGTGCTGCCTGAGCAGCTGCTGCTTTCTTAGTTGCCATTATTTGAGTTCCTCCCCAGATTTTTTAGCGTAGCGTACAAGCTTGCCGTTTTTACCTACACGGCGACCGATCCTGGTGGGACCGCCCTTGACGGGATCCACAACCTGAAGGTTGGAGATGTGTATGCCAGCTTCCTGTTTGATAATACCACCCTGAGGGTGCTGTGCATTGGGTTTGGTGTGTTGGCTCACCATATTGATGCCTTCTACGATAGCGCGGTCCTTGTCTTTAAGAACCTCAAGCACCTGACCGGTTTTGCCCTTGTCGTTGCCGGCATTTACATAAACCGTATCACCTTTCTTAATATGTAACTTCTTCATAATCGCTGTTAATTAAATTACCTCAGGGGCAAGTGAAACGATTTTCATATAATTCTCACGAAGCTCGCGGGCAACGGGACCGAAGATACGGGTTCCCACAACCTCACCGGCCTTGGTGAGCAGTACACAAGCATTGTCGTCAAAACGGATATAAGAACCGTCCGGACGGCGGATTTCTTTCTTTGTGCGGACTACGACTGCGTTGGAAACGGTACCCTTCTTGGTGTTACCGCCGGGGATAGCGCTCTTTACAGCCACAACTATCTTGTCGCCGACAGTTGCATAGCGATGGCGTGTACCACCGAGCACGCGGATGCAGAGGACCTCCTTAGCACCGCTGTTGTCAGCCACTAATAAACGTGTTTCCTGTTGTATCATGATTACTTAACTTTTTCTACGATTTCTACTAATCTCCAGCGTTTGGTCTTGCTGAGGGGACGGGTCTCCATAATGCGAACCTTATCGCCTTCGCTGCACTCGTTCTTATCGTCCTGTGCGACGAACTTGGTGGTTTTATTTACGAACTTGCCGTAAATGGGATGTTTCTCTTTAGTCTTGACAGCAACAACGATAGACTTGTCCATTTTGTTGCTTACCACAATCCCGACTCTTTCTTTACGAAGATTTCTTTCCATAAGTCAAATCTATTATTATTGTGCCGATTCGGTTTTCTTTCTCTGCTCGAGAATAGTAATCATACGTGCGATATCGCGGCGTGACTTGGCGATAACCGAAGTGTTGTCCAGAGGAGAGATGACGTGATTCATCTTCATTACAGAAAGGTTCTGCTTTTCGGCCTCAATTCTTTCTTCGAGGTCCTTGAGAGACATCTCGCGAATTTCTTTAGCTTTCATTTCTATTCTCCTTAATTCATTGATTCAACATAATCTCTTCTTACAATGAACTTGCAAGAAATAGGAAGTTTCTGAGCGCCGAGCTCCAGAGCCTCTTTTGCAATCTGTGCAGGTACACCCTCTGCCTCAAAAATGATGCGGCCGGGAGTGATGGGGGCAACGAATCCCTCGGGATTACCTTTACCCTTACCCATACGTACCTCGGCGGGTTTCTTAGTGTAAGGCTTGTCGGGGAAAACGCGGATCCAAAGGTTACCCTCACGTTTCATGTGACGGGCAATTGCCTGACGGGCCGCCTCGATCTGCTGACCGGTGAGCCAGCAGCTTTCCAGTGTCTTAAGACCAAATGAACCGAAAGCGAGTTGGTTGCCCCTGCCCGCATTGCCTTTCATACGGCCTTTCTGCTGCCTTCTAAATTTGGTTTTCTTAGGTTGTAACATCGTTTTGTTATTTAAATAATTGCTAATTTTCTGTCTATCAGCCCCTTAATAGCGCTGGTGGCGGAATTAGGGACTGCAAAGGTATACAAATTAGGCGAACCTGCAAATTTTTTTGCAAGTTTTTTGAATATTTGCGACCGATTTTTTTGAATGTGATTGGGCTTTATTTCAGCGCGTTACGATAGTGCATCCTGCAAGAGTTTATGCACTTTGCGACAAAATGTGCAGACAAAATAAAGACGCTCCGGAAACTGCTTATCCGGAGCGTCTTTCTGCCGTTTTAACGGCGATGGTTTAATAGACTATCTCTACCCAGGGCATCTGTTTTTTGAGATCCTTCTTTGCTGCAGCGGGAATGTCGGTGCAGACATTGTCGGCGCCAAGGCTGATGCCCAGGGCGATATCGTGTATGTCGACGGTAGGCCACAGTGTAACAACGATACCATCCTTGTGGGCACGGACAACCGCCTCGCGGCTGGTACCGTCCAGTTTGGCGTTAAGACGCCTGAGCCCCAGCTCGCGCATCTTTGCAAGGCTTACATGATTGACCGGTTCCGGGGTGATGAGCGCCAGGTTTGCCTCAGAGAACTTCTCTTTGAGATATACCAGGGGGCGTGTATCAAAGGAGGTGATTACAAAGGTCGCCCCGGCCGGCTTCACAGACATGATCTTGTGATAGACAGATTCGCTCATCTGCTCCATTACCGCATCGGGATAAAGGGAAGGGTCTGTCTTGAGCTCAAACTCAAAATAGGCGATGTCACCCTTCTTCTGTATCCATTCCAGAAGGTCGTCCAGGAACAGGACCTTGCTCTTGCCCACGCGTAGCCCTTTGATGTGTTTGGCCTTGGTGGTCTCTACATTGCCCTTGCCGTTTGTGGCAATGGCAAGGGAGCTGTCGTGCATTATCACAAACTCGCCGTCCTGGGTCATTCGGATATCGGCCTCAAAGCTGCGGAAGCCCGCCTTGTAGGCTGCATTGAAGGCCGAGAGGGTATTCTCGTCGGCCTCTGCCTTGCCGCCGCGGTGGGCAAAAAGCCTCACGGACGGGGTCTGTGCAAAAGTTGTAACGGCAACAAGTGCCATCAGGCAAATCAAAAGTGTCTTTTTCATAGATAAAAATGTATTGATTATTGTTTCTTCTTGCGCTTCTTGGCGGCCAGGCCGCGGGCCTTGTTCTTCTCCAGGGATTTGTAATACGGTTCGCGGAACTTATCCGGAATAACTATCTCGGGGCGGGGTTTGCCAAACAGGTACAGATAGAGATCGTCAAATTCGCCGTAGCGCCACACCTGGCACAGCTGCTCCAGGTCAAAGTCCTCCCCCTGCGGGTCGTAGCGCTGCTTGATGTCCCCCTTGAAAAGCTTGGCGACCCCCTGCCAGAATCCGGCATTGATCCGCCCCAGGTACTTCTTGATGATATCATACGGAGGCATCCCCACCTCGCGGTCTATCAGGCGTATCATCATCAGCCCCTGGCTTAGCGTGAGCTGACGGAACAGCGGTTCAAAATCGTTCAGCAGTTCGTCTTTCATGCTGGCGAGATATTTCTCCTGCTGACGGGCGGTGTAGTTGCGTGCGGCGAACAGGCTGTCTGTTTCACGGATTGTCTGCGCGATAAAAAGGGCGTAGGGATAAGCCTTGCTGAAGTTGTGCACGCGACGGGCGTAGGCGCGCCAGTCCCGCCTGGACATATACTGCCTGGGATGTATGCGGGCCGGGGTGATTTCGTCGACGAAGATGGTGTCTCCCCTCTCGTCTATCTCGTAACGGAAGATACCCTGCTGGCCGGTGCGCCCCTGCCCGGCGGCCGGCACAAAGGCTGCCGCGGCCAGAAACAGCACGCACGCCATACGGATGGATATGTTCCTGAAAAGCATTGCCAACTACTTGAATACAAGCCTGCACAGGGCAGGTATATCGGCCACGGGTACAACTTCGATGCCACTCTTGGCAAAGGAGCCCTCCCGGTTGAAAGACGATATGTATATCTTTTTGAAGCCGATCTTTTCTGCTTCGCTGATACGGCGCTGTATCTGGCTCACGGGACGCAACTCCCCGCTGAGTCCGATCTCGGCCGCGAAACAGCTGTCGGCCGGCACACTGATGTCGAAATTGCTGGCCAGGATAGCCACCGCCACAGCCATGTCGCACGCCGGGTCGCTGACCCTGAGCCCCCCGGCAACGTTCAGGAATACATCCTTGGCGGCCAATTTGAAGCCGGCACGCTTTTCCAGCACCGCCAGCAGCATGTTCATGCGCCGGGCGTCAAACCCGTTGGCGTTACGCTGCGGCATACCGTAGGCCGCCGTGCTCACCAGCGCCTGTATCTCTATCATAAACGGCCGCGTGCCGTCCATCACAGAGGCGATAGCCACCCCGCTGAGGTCTTCCTGATGTGCCGGGATAAGTATCTCGGAGGGGTTCAGCACCTGCTGCAGACCGGAGCCGGTCATCTCGAACACCGCCAGCTCGGCGGTGCTGCCAAAGCGGTTCTTGATGCTGCGCAGCAGGCGGTACGCTCCTCGGGTATCCCCCTCGAACTGCAGCACCACGTCAACGATGTGCTCCAGCACCTTTGGTCCGGCAAGGGTACCGTCCTTGGTTATATGGCCTATCAGAATCACCGGTGTACCAGTCTGCTTGGCGTAGCGCAGCAGCCGGGCGGCGCACTCTTTAACCTGCGAAACGCTGCCGGCAGAGGAGTCAAGCGCCTCGCTGTAGATGGTCTGGATGGAGTCTATCACCAGCAGGTCGGGCGCAGCAGCCTCGGCCTGTTCCAGGATATTCTCGAGCACCGTTTCCGAGAGGATGCTGCAAGATGCGGCATCGCCCCCCAGGCGCATGGCGCGCATCTTTATCTGGCGCGGACTCTCCTCTCCCGAGACGTAAAGCGTTTTAAGGTCGGGGCAGCGGAGCGGAATCTGCAGCGCCAGGGTCGATTTGCCGATACCCGGCTCACCTCCCAGCAGAATCATGGAACCCTCTACCATGCCGCCACCCAGCAGGCGGTCTATCTCCTGCATGCCTATGGAGAAACGGTTTTCTGCCGTGAGGGATATCTCCCCAAGATGCTGCGGGCGGGCATCGGAGCCGGTTGCAAGATATGAACGGCTGCGGCCGGCCGCAGAGGCTTTCTTCTCCCTTCTGGGCTCCTCTACCATCGTATTCCACTCGCCGCACGCCTGGCAACGCCCCATCCACTTGGGACTCTCGTTGCCACAGGATGTACAATACCACACAGTGCGTTCTTTTGCCATCGCTAATGATTTTCCCGCAAGATATCAAAAAACCGGCAATCCCCCAACAATCTTTGGCGGACTACTTCTTGACGACTATGAAGCGGTCTTTGCCGTTGATGTCCTTTATCACGGCGGCGCCGGTAAACAGGTCGGCGGTCTGCTCGCCAAGGGCTTCGTTGATCTCCAGCCACAGGCTGCCGTTATCCTTGAGCAGCGCATCTGCCCACATGGCTATGGCGCGGTAGAACATCAGCGGGTCATCGTCCGGGACAAACAGGGCCAGGGAGGGCTCCCAGTCAAGCACATTGGTGCGCATCGCCGCCTTCTCACAGAGCCTTACGTAGGGCGGATTGCTCACAATAAGGTCAAACTTTGGCAATCCGGCCGGCGGAGCCTGGAACACATCGGCCTTGAAGATTACCGGCCGTGCCCCCTGCAGCTTTACCCGCTGACGGCAGGCGTAGCGCAGGGCATCGTCGCTGACATCGCAGCCATATACGTGCGCCTCGGGAAATTCAGAGGCGAAGGCGTATGCCAGCGCACCGCTTCCGGTACAGATGTCCAGGATATTGAAAGTATCATCTTCGCTTGCAGCCATCAGGTTGTCGCAATCCTGTGCCGCAAGTTCGTAGAGCTGTTCCGTTTCCGGGCGGGGGATCAGCACGCCGCTCCCCACGCGGATCCGCAACCCTGCAAACCAGCTGTAACCCAGCACATACTGCATGGGCTCGCCGGCCGCCAGACGCTTCGCAGCATCTCCCAGCAACGCCGCCTTGGCGGCATCCACCTCCGTGTCGGGTTCGCTCAGATGCTTATACTCCGGCACCGACAGCAGGCCTGTTACGGTGCGCACCGCTATCGCCCGTGCCTCCTGCTCCGGATACAATGCCTCAAGCGAGGCCGCCATCGCATCTATATGCCCTTTGAGCGTCATCTGGCGTTCTCTATAAGCGCCGTGAAGAACCCGGTCATGGTGCGGCCTGATACCCGCACCATCTTGGGTACCAGGCTCATGCGGGTCATACCAGGGGTGGCGTTGATTTCGAGGAAATAGACCCCGTCCTCTGCCGCTATATAATCTATACGTATCAGGCCGGTGGCGCCCAGATGGGCGTAGATGGCCTTTGTCCAGCGGGTCACCTCTTCTGCCAGGCTCTCCGGAATCGGCGCAGGGCATATCTCTTCGCTCTTGCCGTTGTATTTTGCGTCGTAGTCAAAGTACTCGTTGGTGGTAACGATCTCCGTTATGGGGAGCGCCACCGCATTGCCGCCTTCCATATAGATGGCCTGGGTTATTTCGCGACCCACAATCGCACTCTCTATAAGGATGGTGTCGCTTTCGCCAAAGGCGTAATCGATGGCCGCGGGCAGCATCGCCGCCTCCTTGACCTTGGTCACGCCAAAGCTGCTGCCGCCGTCGGCGGGCTTGACAAACAGCGGGAGGCCCAACCGCGACACAATCTTGTCGGCATCGTATGCTTCGCCGCGGCGCAGGGCCACATCCTTAGCCATCTTTACTCCGGTATCGGCCAGAAGCCGCTTGCAGGAATACTTGTTGAAGGCGATTGTGCACACAAAAGAAGAGCAGGTGGTGACAGGTATCCCCATCATCTCAAAATAGCCCTGCAGCAGGCCGTTTTCGCCGGGGATGCCGTGAATCATGATGCACGCCACGTCTAAGCGGACCTTGCCGAAAGAGAAATCACCCTTGTCAACCTCGCCCAGCACGCGCATCTGCTCCCCTTCCCACTCGACCACCTGCCAGCAGTCGGTATTGAAGAGGACTTCAAACACATTGTAACGGTCGCGGTCTATCACAGACGCAGCGTAACGGCCGCTAAGTATAGATATCGGACGCTCCGAAGAGGGTCCTCCGTAAATCACAGCAACATTCTTTTTCATAAAAACCCTTCTAGTCAAAAAATTCGTCCTCCGCCACAGTCCCGGTGCCGCCAGAAGAGAGGTCTTCTGCACCGCCCGTGCAGCCCAGGCTCATGTTCCAGCCCGCAGGTGCCACAAACTCCTCGCCGTTGGCTATGCCGATGCTCTTGTCGGCCATGACCTTCTGCATGAACAACCCCCAGATGGGGAGCGCCATGTTGCTGCCGCCGCCGTAGAAGAGGCTCTCAAAGTGCACCTGACGGTCTTCTGCCCCGACCCATACACCGGCGGTGAGCTTGGGTACATACCCTATGAACCAGCCGTCGGACTGGTCGTTGGTGGTGCCGGTCTTGCCTGCGGCACCCTCTATGCCATATTTCCACTTTATGCGGCCGGCGGTACCCTCACTCACGACCCCCTGCATCAGGTTAACCATAAGATATGCGGTCTGAGCCCCCAGCGCCTCCCGCTTGCGGGTGGTGAAGGTGGCGAGCAGGTTCCCCTGGCTGTCCTCTATCTTGTCCACGAACATGCTGTTGACATACACGCCGCGCGACGGGAAGGTGTTGTATGCCGACACCATCTCGTATACCGATATGTCACACGACCCAACGCACAGCGAATATACCGGATCAAGGTGGCTGCTGATACCCATCTTGCGGCACATCTCCACCATCGCCTCCGGCCCGAACTGTTTCATAAGATAGGCCGATATGTTGTTGGACGAGTGTGTCAGGCCCCATTTGAGAGTAACGGTGCGGCCGATATATTCCTGCTTGTCGGTGCTCTTGGGGGTCCATACATCGTCGCCCACGGTAAAACTGTAGGGGATGTTGACCACCTTGTCGCAGGGGGTGTAACCCTCCTGCATGGCCAGGGTATAGAGATACGGCTTGATGGTGGAGCCCACCTGCCGGCGCCCCTGGCGCACGTTGTCGTATTTGAAATATCGGTAATCGGGACCGCCGACATAAGCTTTGACCTTGCCGGTGTGGGGCTCTACCGCCATGAGCGCAGCGCGCAGGAACGACTTGTAATAGCGGATAGAGTCGTTGGGGGTCATCACGGTATCGATATACCCCTGACGGTTCCATGCAAAGATGCTCATGGGAACCGGCTCGTCAAAGCTCTTGAGAATCTCTTTCTCCGGGATGCCGGCCTTCTTCATCCCGACATAGCGGTCGCTCCAGCGGCGTGCCTGAGCCATGGAGTTGGCGATCACATCAGAAGGGATGTCGTTAGAGAAGGGGCGGTTGCGCTTGGTGGCCAGTTCGCGGTTGAAGGTGGGCTGCAGGTCCTTGCCCAGATGCTCTTTTACCGCCTGTTCTGCATAGCGCTGCATACGGCTGTCTATGGTGGTGTATATCCTCAGTCCGTCTTTGTCCAGATTGTACTGGCTGCCGTCGGGCTTGCGGTTTTTGTTGAGCCAGCCGAACAGCGGATCCTCTACCCAGGCGGTGGAATCGACCTGGAAATCGACATAGTTGCGATAGTCGCTGCGGCGCGGCTTGCCGGCGTTCATGGTGCGGCGCAGCATGTCGCGCAGATATGGCGCCAGGCCGGTGTTATGGTCCTGACGCTGATATGTAAGAACGATATCCAGCTGCTGCAGCGAATCGCATTCGTGTTTGCTCAGATATCCGTAGCGCTTCATGCGCGAGAGTATCAGGTTGCGACGCGCCATAGACTGCTCGTAGTTCAGGGCAGGATTGTAGCGGGTGGGCTTGTTGATCATACCCACCAGGCAGGCGCTCTCTTCTACCGTGAGTTCCGACGGCCGCTTGTCAAAGAAGGTGTGGGCCGCGGTGTTGATGCCGTATGCGTTGCTGCCAAAGAACACGGCATTCATATACATGGTGATAATCTCGTTCTTGGTGTAGTTGCGCTCCAGCTTGAGGGCCGTGATCCACTCGCGGAACTTGATGTTTACCATGTGGATCTGCCTGGCTCCAGGGAAGCGGGCATACTTCTCGTCTCTCGGGAAAAGGGTCTTTGCCAGCTGCTGGGTGATGGTACTGCCTCCGCCGGAACTGCTGTGGCGCATTGCCAGCGTCTTCACCGCAACGCGGCCCAGGCCGCGGAAGTCAATGCCCGAATGGTGATAGAAGCGGGCGTCTTCCGTTGCCACGGCGGCATCGATAAGCGACTGCGGCAGCTCTTCAAAGGTGGCGAAGGTGCGGTTCTCTATATGATAGGTCGTAAGTACTTTACCGTCACAACTTATAAGTTCGGTGGCAAGGTTGCTTTTGTGGTTCTCCAACTCTTCGAAAGACGGGATCTTGGCAAACAGCGCCACAAGCAACAACCAGGACCCGACAAACACAAAGGGGGCAATAAGAATGATCCACCACCACTTTATAATTGTTTTACGAGTTTTGTCTTTCATTTCAGAAGTTTTGGCAAATGTAGAAATAAATCCTTTACTTTGCGAGCACTTAAAGGTAATAATGGAGTCAACATGGGAGAAAATCTGGTAATTGTAGAGTCCCCGGCCAAGGCAAAGACTATCGGGAATTTTTTGGGAAAGGGATATGTAGTAAAGTCGAGTTACGGCCACATCCGCGATTTGACCAAGAACAACGACAGCATTGACGTTCAGCACGGCTTTGCGCCAAAATACGAGATATCGGCAGATAAGAAGAAGGTGGTGGCTGATCTCAAGAAAGCGGCGGAGAAAGCATCCATGGTGTGGCTTGCATCCGATGAAGACCGCGAGGGAGAGGCCATTGCATGGCACATCTTTGACACGCTGCAGCTTGAACGCGGCAACACCAAGCGCATCGCTTTCCACGAGATAACCAGGAACGCGATTCTGGCAGCGCTGGAGAATCCCCGCGACATCGACATGGACCTGGTGATGGCACAGCAGGCGCGCAGGGTTCTGGACCGCCTGGTCGGCTTCGAGCTCTCGCCCATACTGTGGCGCAAGGTGCAGGGCAACCTCTCCGCAGGGCGCGTGCAGTCTGTGGCAGTGCGGCTGATAGTAGACCGCGAGCGTGAGATTGCCGCATACGACTACCACCCCTACTTCAGGGTAGGCGGCGTATTCACCGCCAAGGGGAGCCGCAGCCGCCTGCGCGGGGTGCTGGACCGCAAGTTCGCTACTGCAGAGGAGTCCCGTGCATTCCTTGACAGGTGTATCGGCTGCAACTTTTACGTAGGCAATATCGACACCAAAGAGGGTGTTAAATCGCCCGCCGCACCCTTTACCACCAGTGTGCTTCAGCAAGAGGCAGCCCGCAAGCTTGGCTTTAGCGTGAGCGCCACCATGCAGGTTGCACAGGGGCTGTACGAACGAGGCCTTATCACCTATATGCGTACCGATTCGGTAAACCTCTCGTCGCTGGCTATAAACACCGCCAAAGAGTTCATCACAGCCAACTTTGGCGCGGCCTATTCCCATCCCAGACAGTATAAGACCAGGTCCAAAGGGGCGCAGGAGGCACACGAGGCAATCCGCCCCACTTATATCCAGAACACCCAGATAGAGGGCACCGCGGCAGAGAAGAAGCTCTACGACCTTATCTGGAAACGCACCATCGCCAGCCAGATGTCAGATGCCCGGATAGAGCGGACCACTGTAGATGTCAACGGCAGCAATATAGAAGAGAAGTTTGTGCTGGAGGCAGAGAAGGTGCTGTTTGACGGATTCCTGAAGGTCTATATAGAAGGCCGCGACGACGACAATGCAGAAGATATGGCCGCTTCGCTGCCGGCGCTGGAAATCGGGCAGACAATACAGTCCGTTGAGATAGAAGCACGCGAGAGGCTGACCCAGGGGCCGCAACACTACAGCGAAGCAACCCTGGTAAAGAAATTGGAGGAACTTGGCATCGGCCGCCCCTCTACCTACGCCCCCACCATCTCCACCATATTCAAGCGCGGCTATATCGTGCGGGGGGATGTCGCGGGCAGCATGCACACATGCACCGTGCTTACCCTCAAGGGTGGCGAGATATCAACCACGACCGTTAAAGAGGCGGTTGGCAAAGAGAAGAAGAAACTGCTGCCGGAAAACATAGGCATAGTGGTTACGGACTATCTGGCAGCCAATTTCCCGGAGATTCTGGACTATAACTTTACCGCGAAGGTAGAGGAAGATTTCGACGATATAGCCAAGGGACACAAAGTGTGGAACGAGGTTATCGGCGAGTTCTACGCACCTTTCCACGCCACAGTGAGCGCCAAGATGGCCGACAATGAATACTCACGCGCAGAGCGGCTGATAGGGGTAGATCCCGCAAGCGGCAAACCCGTCTATGCCCGCATGGGCCGCTACAGTCCCATCGTACAGAAGGGGGCATCCGACGACCCCGGCAAACAGTTTGCCGGGATGAAGAAGGGACAGCTGATAGAGACCATCACCCTGGAAGAGGCGCTCAAACTGTTTGACCTGCCACGTACTGTAGGCACCTTCGAAGGTTCAGAAATTGTGGCGGCCATCGGCAAGTTTGGCCCCTACATCAAGCATGGCGGCAAGTTCTATTCGCTGGACAAGACCCTCTCGCCCTACACGGTCACAGAAGAGCAGGCGGCAGAAGTAATCCGTGAAAAACGCGCCCAGGAGCAGGCCTCACTGATTGCCGCTTTCCCCGAGCACGACATTGAAGTCAGGATCGGGCGCTTCGGTCCCTACATCAAGCACGGCGGCAAGAACTACAAGATTCCCAAGAACGCCGACCCCAAAAAGCTCTCCGCGGCAGATTGCATCGAATTAATAAACAATCAAAACAAATAACTATGCCTATCACCACAGAAGGACACCAACTAGACGCCATCGACCTTAAAATCCTGGCTTTCCTGGTAAAGAATGCGCGCATGCCCTATCTCGAGATATCCCGCGAATGCGGCATCTCCGGCGCCGCAATCCATCAAAGGGTCAAGAAGATGGAGAACATGGGCATCATTACCGGCAGCCGCCTGCTGGTAAAGCCGCAGGCCCTGGGCCTGAACGTTTGCGCCTACATCGGCATTGCACTTTCCAGCGCCAACGAATACAACCATGTAGTGCAAGAGCTCAAAAAGCTCCCGGAGGTTGTGGAGTGCCACTTTATAACCGGCGTCCACGCCCTCATGATCAAGATCTACTGCTTTGACAACGAGCACCTGATGAATGTCCTTATCAACACCATCCAGAACATAGACGGGATAGAGCGCACAGAAACCTGGATCTCGCTGGACCAGGCATTCGAACGCCAGGTCTGGGTCAAGGACTACGGCTCCAACAAGGCCCCCGACAAGGCCAAAGCCAAAAAGAAGGTCAAATAATCAAAACGTGTATCTTCTGATCAGCCGGAAGTCGCACTTGATCTTTTTCTGCTCTCCGCTTTTCACCATCTGGGCGCACAACTGCCCCATCTGTTCAAAATCGGCAGAAATGGTGGATAATCCACCGAACAGGATGGCGCACAGGGGCGATTCGTTATAGGAGATCAGCTTGATATCCTTACCGATGACGAGGTTCTTTTTCTTCGCGATCTCATTGATCGTGAAAAGCGCTTCGTCTGCCTGGCTGTTAAGGAAAATACATATCTGGTGCCGGTGGATAGCCGTCTCCCTGACTCCGGAATGGAATGATGCATGGAGATTGTTCCGGTCGCAGAACCGCGCTATTGAAAACTCCGTATCTGAACCGTACATACTGTTTGGCATCGTGAATACATCCAGACACGAGTAGGTCCGCAATTCGTCCGCCACTTCTGAGAGAGCAGTCACCACATCGTTATCAAAATCCTGATACACTGCACCGTAGTTCCCAGGCAGGGAATCCACATCCTTGTCGGCCAGAATCAACTGACGGGAGGGGATGCGGGATAGCTGCCGTATCACCTCACTTTTTGTCTCTAAGTCGCGCGGGAAATGAGGCGTAATGATGTAATAGTCGTATTTCCCAAGGAACTGGTCCAGATAGTGGCGCAACAGTTCAACATCCTGGTTATGTATCAGGATCAGTGTTTCTACCGACTTGCCGGCCGTAGCAGAGAATGCATTCAAGAAGGTCTGGCGGTAGGGGCTGAGCTTGTCAGACAAGATAATCACTTTCTGTCGCCTGGATTTCTGTTTGGAGCGGACAAAGTAGCCCTTCCCCTGATGTCCGACCAGAAGCCCCCTGCGGGTAAGGATACCGTATGCCTTTTTTACAGATTCTTTGGAGACATCCAGACGTTTTGCGAGCTGTCTTATGGACGGGAGAGGCTCGTCGCCCTTTAGTTTCTCCTGGACGATCGCTGACTCTATATTGTCCACAATCTGTTTATAGATTGGGGTTGTGTATTTGATTTCAAAGTCTTGTAAATCTTTCATATTGCTTGGGTGTTGTGTACCACAGTACAACAAAGTTAGCAGCTTTTCTTGAAATACCTTCAACCCCTGTGTTTTTTCTCTATCTTGTGCAAAAACGAACCGTAGTCCCAAAAGCAAACCCAAATTTATTATGACTTTCAAACACATTCTTCCGATTGTTTGCCTGATGTCTGTGCCTACCGTATCCCTAGCAGCACCGGACACAGTCAAAGATTCGCTGGAGGTTGTCAAATCTGTTGCAAATACCCCGGCAGAACTCCTGAAAGGAGAGGCGTCCGGCGTTAGGGTATCTGTCACAGACGGCAGCCCCAACGGAGCAATCAACGTCTTTATCAGAGGATTAAACACCATCAGAGGAGATTCCCAGCCGCTATGGGTTGTCGACGGAGCCATAATTTCATCGTCTATCAACCTGAATCTGGATGCTTTTTATGAAAACGGTTCCACGAATGCGAATGGCGATCTCCTGCCTGATTATTCCGGACGCAGTTATACCGCACCCATCAATAACTTCGGATGGCTCAATCCGTATGAAATAGAGTCGATCGAGGTAATCAAAGATCTTTCAGCAACCGCCCTTTACGGCATGTCCGGTGCAAACGGAGTCATAGTCGTCAAGACTAAAAGGGCCCGTTCAAAGGATAACAGCATCTATTGGCACTCCAATGTCGGGGTCGACTTCCCTTCCGTGCGTGGCGATGCATTTAAGACTGGCATCCGACAAACCCATGAAATCGGAATCAGCGGGGTGAGCGACCATCAATCCTATTACAATGTCTCGGGGTTTTTCCGCCATAATGATGCGGCTGTCAGAAATGCCGGTTCTACTTCCGGCAGCCTAACCGTCTGTTTTGAGACGCAGGCCAGCAATGTATTCAAGTTCGGGCTCCACTCTTTCCTGAACCGGGGCGAAATGGAATCTTCAAGCGGAACCAACTATATCGGGGCTCCGTCCATGATGATTGTATCCCGCTATCCTGAATCCTTCCCATACGATTCTCCGGCTGGCTGGTTGAAAGATTATGAAGATATCGCGCAGGATTACCGTACCGTCAACTCTGTGTGGCTGCAGGTGAATTTTCTCAAAAACCTGTATCTCAAGATGACAGCCGGAGCCGATTGCCAGAACCAGACCCGGTATTTCTGGTACGGTGCCGGAACCTCTTTCGGGAGGGATTTCAAGGGAGCCACCGCGATTCTGGGCAACACCCTGATGAACTATAACGTCAAGGCAGAGTTGAATTACAACCGTAACATCTCTGTCGCGCACCATCTGACTGCCGCTTGCGCATTTGACATGAACGGCTATCTTAACAAGACCAATTCCATGTGCGGGACGGAATTCGACTTTGAATACCTCAGAGGTCTGGGGATCTCTTCGTCTGCCAGCCTGCATTCCATCCGGAAACTGAGCCGGGAATATGGACAATACGGCATCTACGGCCTGCTCGAGTATGATTATGACCGGCTCTCGGGCGCCAGGATAATCGTGCGGGCCGACAAAACCCCCGGATTTGACCTCGGGTACACGTTATTCCCCTCCGGCGAGGCCTATATCGACCTCCACAATGCCTTCTTTAAGGACAATAAGGCATTGTCTTCCCTTAAGATAAAGGCAGGATATGGCTCTGCGGGGCGCGAAACGGTTCTCCCCTATGAGTGCATCCCTATGTATATCTCGGACGTCGCCGCTGTCGAACCCGGCACAGAGGTCTATCATGACGGGTTCAACCGCCTGATAAGCGGTGAGACCAATGCAGGTCTCGATATCGGATTCAGCAACGACCGGTTCCTTATGTCGGTAAAGTATTACGACAAACAGACGACCGATATGTTCAAGATATATGACTTCGGGAAACTCCTTGCCACACAATGGCAGCGGTCGTCCATTTGGAACATACGGGATTTCAGGGAGTCAACCCTCAGAAACCGGGGCGTGGAGACTGACATATATGTCGATGCCGTAAACAACAGACATTTACACTGGACAATCTGTGGCAATGCCGCCTACAACATCAACAAGATACTGTTGCTGGACACAAAAGATGCTGGCCGACAGGAACTGGTATCCGGCAAGTATTACGGTGCCAACCTTTCCGGCAGCACAATCAGCAGCGCCAGCGGATATAAGACCGACGAGACTGGCCGCATTGTTGGCTCCAGGGCATCTGCACTTGGCAATACCATACCCAGATTCATCGGAGGATTAGGCACGCGGCTTACTGCCGGCAACATCACACTTGACGCCCGTTTCTCTGGAGCGGCCGGGTTCAATATCGTAAACGCCAATCCAGCTGCCGTATCGGGAATATCCCTTATCCCGGCATCTTACATAGAGCCTGGTGACTACCTGCGGCTGGACCATATCTATGCATCATACGATATGCCTTTTCTATCCAGCCATGTCAAGAGGCTGTGTGTCAGTCTGTCCGCCCACAATCTGCTCTACCTCTCCCGTTACAGCGGATGGAATGCCGATGTCAACAGCTTTGGGCCTACAGTGCGGTCCCACGGGGTAGACTATGGCTCTTATCCCCTGTGCCGGATTTACGTTCTAGGAATCAGCGTCAACTTCTAAATGATAAGCTATGAATAATATAAAATCCTTACTATTCGCCTGTTTCTTCTCCGTGTTCCTGCTCGTGGCCGGGAGCGTTTCTGCCCAGATTGCAAGCGTGACAGTCACGGGAACGGTAAAGGACACAAACGGAGAGCCGGTCGTCGGGGCTGCCGTGATGGTAGACGGGTCGACCCAGGGGGTGATAACCGATCTGGATGGCCACTATTCCATCACATTCTCACCAAAAACCGGAACCAGGGCTGCGCTTGTATTCTCAAGCATCGGGCATAAGACCAGGAAGGTTGACGTGGCCAGAGGCGGCCGATACGACGTGGTGCTTGAAGATGACTTTGAGATGCTGGACGAGGTTGTTGTCGTGGGATATGGCTTCATGCGCAAAAGCGACCTTACGGGTTCTGTAACGTCGGTAAAGGTAGATGATACCAAAGCCGTCCAGAGTGCCTCTATCGACCAGATACTCCAGGGCAATGCCGCCGGTGTGCAGGTTGTGTCCAACAGCGCAGCTCCGGATGCCGGAGTCAGCATCACTATCCGGGGCGCAAGTTCTTTCAATACCCGTTCGCAACCCCTGTATGTCGTTGACGGAATCATCATAAATACGGAGGGCAGCATGAGTGTAGGTTCACATCAGGGCAGCGACTCCGGAATCGACGAAGAGAATAACGGACTTCTGGGCATCAGTCCCCAGGATATCGACCACATGGAAATCCTCAAGGATGCGTCGGCTACCGCCATTTATGGCTCCCAGGGAGCCAATGGAGTAATATTGATTACAACCAAGTCTGCCAAAAGGGAAAAACCCGCAATCACTTTCTCATCCGGTGTCAGTTTCAGTTCCATCTATAAGAAATATGACCTGCTGGACGTTGATGATTACAAGACGTTCCTGGACATGAAAGGCGTGCCCCACACCGACACGAATTATGACATATATGAGAGCGGTATCGCAGTTGGGGACTATGAGGCTGTTGACTGGCAGGACTATGCTACCCGGATTGGCGTTACCCAGCGGTATTATTTTACCGTCGCCGGCAATCCAGAGAGTACGAACTACCGCTTCTCATTGGGTTACAACGATAACCAGGGCATCATAAAAGGGACCGGTTTCCAAAACCTTACCGCCCGCATCAATTTGGACAAGACCATCAATGGCTTCTCTTTCGGAACCAAGACTTCCTTCTCTTTCCTGGCCTCCCAGATGACTCAGGGAGCGGGAGGAACAATCCAGCAGACTCCAACGACATCAATGGTCATGAGCATGCTCCTCACAAGGCCGGTGCGGTACCTTCTGGCGTATGATACAGAAGGGCTGGAAATCGACGACGAGGGGGCCCCCCTTTCGGGGCCGGACCGGTGGCTGAGCGACTATCAGAGCGAACGGACGGAGTTGCGCATCACCCCCAGCGTTTACGGAGAGTATGCAATAACTCCCTGGCTTACGTTCCGGTCTACCTTTGGCGCAGATTACAGGGCTAACGAACGTTCCAAATTCAAATCCTACCGAATCAACACCCAGGCGACAGGCTCCGCCGGAGCCGTTGCCCATGTGGACCGGGTCAACTGGAACTGGGATAATCTTCTGATGGTCAACAAGCAGTTTGGCAAGCACAGCGTTTCAGGGACAATCGGACAGTCTGCATCCAGCGTCAAGTCCTTTAACCAGACAGTAGAAGGGACCAATGTCCCGCAGTGGAAAGCGATGGCGGCCAGCCTCAATTCTGCTCCTTACGACTGGCTGACATATACAGAGAATTCGAGCCAGCTCCTCTCTTTCTTCGGTCGTGCGACTTACAATTACGACGACAGGTATGTGCTTACCGCCACATACCGGTTCGACGGGTCTTCCAAGTTTGCAGGAGCCAATAAGTGGGGCCGCTTCCCCTCTTTCGCCTTTGCCTGGCGGGTCAGCAATGAACCGTGGTTCAATCTTCCGGCGGTATCTTCTGCAAAGATCCGTATGGGCTGGGGACGTGTCGGCAACCAGAACATCCCTTCGTATCAGACCATTTACCGGTATAACACAAACATACTGGCAACCCACGACAAGCCCACACACACCAACATCACGGTATCTTCTCTCAATCTCCCGTCCTGGGATTTGAAATGGGAGACGACGGCCCAGTACAACCTCGGCGTCGACATAGGACTGTTTGGCGGCAGACTCTCCCTCAGTGGCGACGCCTATTACAAGGTGACCGATGACCTGCTCCAGACCAAGATCCTGCCCGGTTCATCCGGTGTTTACAATCCGTATGTAAACATGGGGTCCATCGAGAACAAGGGCCTCGAGCTTACAGCCAACGCAGTTACAGTCAAGACTCGCGATGTAGAGTGGATTGTATCCGGCAACATCTCCTGGAACCGGAATAAAATCTTGTCTATAGACCCCAGTGGGTTGAACACTGCAGAGCGATACCTCTACAAGGACGAGCCTGCCCGGATGATAGAATTCTTCACCGGCAACACCCTCTCGGGCGATGCTTATTGCAAGGATTATATCAATATCTTTGTAAAGGGGGAGCCGATGTGCCTTTTCTATGCCATGCCAACAGACGGGCTGGTGCAGGCGGGGCAGACCGGGGTCCCCTTCTCTGACGGGAAAGAGAGAGGAGAAGGTTCTGTCAACTTTGTGGATACCAACGGGGACGGTGTCATTACCGAAGCCGACCGAGTGGTTGTCGGTAATCCCAATCCCGACTTTACTTTCGGTTTCAACACCTCCTTCACCTACAAGCTGTTCACCATGACCGCTTTCTTCTCGGGATCGTGGGGCAACGACATCTACAACCAGCAGCGTGCTGTAATGAGCGATGTCTCTACAATCAGCCAGAACAGACTCCGCGACGCCGTATTCGATTCCTGGAGTCCGGAAAGGCCAGACGCCTGGTATCCGGCCCTGTCGGCCTTCACGATTACCGATGTGGGCTGGTGTACCGACCGGTGGGTTGAAGACGGATCCTATCTCCGCCTGGCGAATCTATCGCTCTCGCTGTCACTTCCGATACGGAACAGACGGTCTGCCGTTAAATATGTATCCCTCGGTGTCTCCGGAAAGAATCTCTATGTCTGGACGAAATACTCCGGATATGACCCAGACGTAAATATTTACGGAACAGTTCTCAAGTATGGTGTCGACATGGGCGCCTACCCGTCGGCACGTACCTATATGTGTGACCTTAAAATCTCATTCTAGCGCCATGAAAAAGATTATCATATACATTCTTTGTTCCATTGCCGGCCTTGGCCTTGCAGGCTGCTCGGATTTTCTTGAGGAAAGGGTTACGACATCCTACGACGGAGTCATGACCGTCTCTTCCGAGGAATCGCTGGAAGCAAACATAATGGGCTGTTACAGGCAGTTCTACCTGAGCGGGTTCGTCAGCGGAACCTTCTGTGAATGGCTGGCCCCTGCCTCAGGGCTTGCTCACTGGAATAACACCAGCGCACTGGGCAATCCGCTTGAAAGATGGACGTGCTGCCTTAAATTCACACGGTTTTCCCAGCATCCGGAAGCCTATGATTCTTTTACAAGCTTCAACCGCACCATCTACCGCTGCAACGCGTTGATGGCCTCCCTGAAAGACAGCCCCGTAGAAGAGTCCTACAAGCGCGAGATAGAGGGCGAAGCGCTTTTTATCAGGGCGATGTCTTATTTCTACCTGGTTCGGCTGTATGGAGACGTGACACTACGAACGACAGCCCCTACGAGACTGGATGAGGTATATGGAACCCGGGAGAATTTCTGGGTTGTATATTCCCAGATCGTCGCTGACCTTGACGCAGCGCAGGCCCAGATGCGGGATTACGGGCGGATGATACAAATCGCCGGCGGCAACTCCTCTGGCCGCGTATGCAATTATGCCGCCGTCGCGTGCCGGTCACTCGTTTACCTTACAATCGGATCTCTCCTCGCCCACCCCGACGACAATTTCTGGCTTCCTGACCGGACCCCCGATTTTTCTGCAATCGGCATAACAACGGCCCGTGATGCCTTCCAGAAAGCCCTTGCCGATGCTGAGGATGTCATCCAAAACGGCCCGTTTGAGCTGTGCCCCGATTACCGGCAGCTCTTCCGCTGGACCTTCCCGGAAGACTGGCAGCTTAAAGAGCGCATTTTTGCCATTCCACGCGCGCCAGAATCTCCTGACAGCGGCAGCGGCCTTACGATGTGGGCCTTGCCAAATTACTACATGGGGACGGCGGCCGTTCCGAATTACGGCCGTTGCCATCCCGACCGGTGGTTCTTCCAGAAATGGTGCGAAAGATACCACGGAGAAAAAGGGACGGGCGAGAACAATGCCGACATATATGTAAGCTGCCCGGATCCCCGTTTCGACGTGACGTTCGTCCACACGGCATTCATCGGCAACGGCGGGGCTACGGCAACCTGTTATCCCGCGGACAACCGTATATATGCTACAAGGAATGATGTATTCAAGGCCTATGGCTATCCGTTCTACAAGAAGTTCTACGATCCAACTTTCGACAACAGTGTCGGAAATGCCGATTTCTACATAATGCGACTGGCAGAAGTGTACCTGATAGCCGCTGAAGCCTGCGCGAACCTGAGTGCTGCTCCCGCCGATGCCTATGCATCGCGGGCGGTTGGATATGTCAATGTTATCCTCAGCCGCGCCCGCCATTCCGTAGATGGAGAGCCGGCTGCAGAACCCGCCGACTGGGCCGTCTCCGACTTCGGCGACCGTGAGGCGCTCATCAACGCCATCTTCTGGGAAAGATGCTTTGAGATGGCCTTTGAACAGCATGAATACTATGATACCCATAGAATGGGGGCCAGATGGCTCACAGAAAACATTGCCAAACCAAAGAATGTGTATCTCTACGAGAAAGAGCAGGACGACTTTGAACAGGGCGACAAGACCTATAACGGATACCGGTCTCTCCTTTATGGAAACACTTTCAGATATGACGAGGACTGGACCCTTGTACGTAAAGGACTCATCAGCGCATATCCCTATAATGAACTGCTTTATAACCCCAAGTTGGACGGTACACTGCATGACCCCAACCTGGGCCAGAACCCGGAAGAGGTTTTTTGGAGATAGTCTTTCATGAAAAAGATAGTTGTCATTATCCTCTTTATTCTCTGTCCGCTGCTGTTGGCTGCGGCACAGATAGAGGGTACATTCCTGATTCTCTCCACTCCGTACAATGCCGACGGATCGGTTAATTATGCAAATCTTGTCAAGGAGGCGCGCTTTGCGGCAAAATGGAAGACGTCCGGTGTAATCTGGCCCCAGTCCAACGATTCCATTGACCTTCTGACCCGTGAAGAGAGATATGCCGGCATGGAGGCTTTGGTGCGTGAATGGAAGAATAATCGACACAATACCGTGCTGACTCTCGGAGTCAGCGGGGATGACACAGGGCAGATGCTGGACTACGCCAGGGAAGCGGAAAGGCTGGCCGCAGAGTACGGCGTCGACCTTGTCCTTGCGGCAAGGCCTCCGTACTATGGCGAGACAGAAGATGATCTGTGGGGTTATTTTGCAGCGCTTGCCTGTGTGGCGAAGCGGCCCGTTATCATCCAGACCTATGTCAACGACACCTGTCCCACACCTTCTGTAGATCTTCTGGTCGCACTGGCTCAGACCTACCCTGCCGTATACGGCTGGATCAAAGAAGAGTCCGACGGCCTGGAGGCCAACATACGCCAGAGAGAAGAACTGGCCGCCCAAGCGGCCATCAAGACGGTTTTCTCTGCCTGGGGCGGATGGCAATGGCTTTATCAGTGGCGCCAGATTGGAACTGCCGGTCTGGTTTCTGAGCGGGTCGCCTACGCCCCGCTCACGAACTTCATCTGGAAAGAGATGAAAAACGGAGACCGCCAGGGACGGCTCACCGGGGCGTACGCCCTCTACCGGCTTTTGATAGACCAGCGTTTCATCCCCTATGACAGCCTTCGGGGCTATTCTCTCTATTATTTTGTCCGTCTTGGCTTGTTCGATAACATGCTTTCACGCGTATATGCCAGGGACCCGGACAGGGAGGCTGGCACATATACCCGTGAGAACAAGTCCCGTTGGATATTGAATGACATCAGCCTCACGCCCTCCCAGAAAGCAGAGCTGGACAGATGTTATGATGATATGATGCAATACGTCAGAAAAAAACATTGATAGTATGAAAGAGATATCATTCAAAGGTAAAGTAGTTGTCATAACGGGCGCCGCAAGCGGGATCGGCCTTAAAACGTCCCAGGAATTTGTCCGTCTGGGCGCGACGGTCATAATGTGCGATGTCAATGAAGTTTCTCTTCAAAAAGAGTCCTCCGGCCTGGGTAGCGCTGCCGTTGCTAAAGCAGGAGATGTCCGGGATTTTGGCTATGCCCTTTCTGTCGCGGCCGAAGCAGAGAGAATGGGAGGAGCGGATTATCTCGTAGCCTGTGCCGGCGGATACGAGGCCCGATGCTGCAAGAGCATGGTCCCATTTTACGAGCAGCCCGTTGAGGTCATCGACTGGGGTCTTGACGTGAACCTTAAAGGACCCGTCTACTTCTCCCGGGCGCTCATGCCGCAGATGGTGGCAAAGAGATCCGGAGTAATCATCCTTCTCGGTTCAGTAACCGGGTTTGAGGGGGACGGGGTCGGTGCAATGTACGGGACGGCCAAGTCGGGCCTGTTCAATTTCGTGAAGGGACTGGCCATGGCGGGCGCACCCCATGGGGTGCGGGCTGTTTGCATTACACCCGGCCCAGTGTTGACCAGAGCCGATATGTCCCTGATGCCAACCCTTATGGGCCGGGCCGCAGAGACCCGGGAAATCGTGGATGTTATCTTTTTCATGTGCAGCGACAATGCCTCTTTCATTACGGGCACAAACCATATCGTGGACGGCGGCCGTCTGTGCATGTACCAGAAAACCTATTAATACTTGAATCATGATCTTAAACGTTGCAATCTTTCTGGCATTTTTGCTGCCCCTGCAGTGTGCCGTTATTGACAACACGCCTACTCGGGTGGAGACACAAATTGACATAGACATGGAGATTATGGGGACGCTCCGCCCTAAATCCGTATCCGAAATCTCTTCTTCACGGTGGACGCTGGATTGCGCCGGCATGGACCGGGAGCACTCGGACTGGCGTGCCGTACGGGGCTATATAGAACCCCTCGGTATTGCCCGGATACGGCAACAGGCCGGATGGGCCCGGTGCGAGAAGGATCCCGGCATGTACGATTTCGCCTGGCTGGACCAGTGCGTCTTTGATGCCAGAAAGATGGGCGTCAGCGTCTGGGTAGAACTCAGTTATGGAAATCCCGTATATGAAGGGGGTGGAGGGCGGCATCTCAATGCCGGATTCCCGCAGTCGGAGGTGGCGCTCACGGCCTGGGACAACTGGGTGAGAGCCATTGCAGAGCATTACAAAGGAGTTGTCAACGACTGGTGTATCTGGAACGAGCCTAACGGGGCTGATTCCGGGAATACTGTTCAAGAAGCCACCGATTTTGCCATACGTACGGCCGAGACATTGCGCAGCGTCATCCCTGATGCAAAAATCGCTGCATTCGCCCTGACCTACGCCGACCCGGAGTGGATCGGCCCCTTTGTGCAGGAACTGCAGAAGAGAGGCAAGGCCCATCTGTTCAACACCATAGCATATCATCACTACAACCACAATCCGGACGAGGGATATGAGAATGTGGAGAAGAGCCGCGCACTGGTGGCCCGGTATGCACCAAACCTGAGACTGATGCAGGGCGAAGGTGGCACCCAGAGTGAATGGTGCCGCAACGGAGCCCTTTCCAATACATTCTGGACAGAACTCACACAAGCCAAATATGACCTGCGCCGCTCTCTCGGAGACCTTGGGCATGGAGATGATACTGAAGTATTCCACATCTGTGACCTTGAATACAGGGCCGTGAAACACCACTACGGCCTTGTCCGATACGGTCTGCTGAAGACGGCGGGACAGGCAGAAGGGTACCGTGTCCTGAAGGTGAAGATGGCCTATTATGCCATACAGAATGCCGTGTCTGTCTTCAACGACAGCCTGGAATGCATCTCCCCTGCCACAACCTCTTCTATAAGCGACAATAAATCCGTCATTTATGACTGGGTCGACAGAACGACCGGGACTCCGCTGGCCGTTTTCTGGGATGCCTCTGCGATGCCATCCAACAAAAGCATAACAAGGGATGCAGAAGTAACTATCGTGGCAGAAGCGCTCCCCAATCCGGTGTGGGTCGACCTTCTTACCGGAAATGTGTATAAAATAGACCCTTCGAGAATCCGATCTGCCAAAGGGAAAACCACATATCGAGTTCCTGTATACGATTCTCCCGCCTTTATTACATCTATGGACATACTGACCCTTGATTATTCCTGGTTCGTACGGGAAGGCAAGACAATGGAAAGAGCCCGGCGTTAGCGATGCACAATGGAAAAGATCTGTCACAAAGGGAAATATTACAAATGGGAAGTCCTTCTGCTGCTGTGGATGGCATATCTTCTGAATCAGGGAGACAGGCAGGTGTTCAATACTGTCTTGCCCGCCATCCGGGATTCGCTGGGTTTGACAGACACCTCCATCGGACTCATCGCCACTATTTTCAATCTTTCTTTCGCGATTGCAGTACCGGTTGGCGGATGGCTGGGAGACCGCTTCTCCCGCAAATGGGTAACGACACTAAGCGTTCTGTTTTTCAGCTTTTCAACAATGTTCACCGGATTGGCCACATCATTTCTCGCACTGGTGGTCCTGCGCTCAGTGGCGACCGGAGGTGGTGAGGCCCTGTTTGGCCCGTCCAATTATTCAATCCTGGCCCAATACCATACCGACACTCGTGCCCGCGCCATGTCTATTCACCAGACGGCATATTACATCGGGGTCATTCTGGCCGGGTGGCTTGCAGGAGTTATCGCAGATTCGTTGGGGTGGCAATACTCATTTCTGTTATTCGGCGGCGTGGGTATCATATGGGGTATACTTATGCTTATCCGTCTGGAAGACCGTCCGGTGCCGGCCGGCAATACCGCATCCGGAAACATGAGGCCCAGCTTCTTCAATGGCATCAAGGCCGTTTTCGCATGCCCCACGGCACTCACGATGACTCTCGGATTCAGCGGGCTGATCTTTGTGATTACCGGCTTCATGACCTGGGTGCCCGCCTACCTGCAGGAGGAGTTCGGCCAGTCACAGGCCGCCGCCGGTTTCAACTCTATGTTCTGGACCTATGTGGCCGCATTCGCCGGGGTCCTTGTTGCGGGGACTCTGTCGGACAGGCTGGCCGTCAGGAACAAAAAATACCGGATGTATCTCCAGGCGCTGGGGCTGGCCTGCGGGGCCGTGTTCCTGTTCTTCATGGGCTCAAAGACCTCTCTTGCCATGCTGTATGTGTGTTTTGCCGGCTGGGGCTTCTTCCGCGCCTTTTTTGACGCGAATACATATTCTGTCCTCTACGACGTCACCCCGGAAAGGCTTCACGCCCTGTGCGGCAGCGTGATGGGGATGACGGGGTTTGCCATCGGGGCGCTTGCACCTGTGATTCTCGGCGCCATCAAACAGCGTGTCGGATCCCTGGAAGGTGTCTTTCCGATCCTTGCAATCATCTGGATTGCATGCAGTGTCATGATGCTGGCGGTTGCCAGACTCAGCTACCAGCGGGACCATGACAGGATTTATAAGCCAATTGACAGTAATACCGATAACAGTAAATAAATAAAATGATATGAAAAAAGTATGTTTTCTCTTGCTGGCGGCGGTCTCTCTCTGCGCCGCATCATGCGTGAAGGAGGCCAGGACGGAAATTGTTCCGATTCCGGGGCTGATGAATATATCTTTCTCCACAGAAAACACCCTGACTCCGTTGGCTGGCGGCGATATCTGTTGGAAAAAGAGCGACACGATAATGGTTTTTGACGAGGCGGACATAGGTGTAAAGTTCTCTACCTTTGATGACAATGTCCCCAGTGCAACCTTCTCTACCTTTAACTGGTCTGACATGGAACCGGCATTTGCATCCATGTCAGGCATCCCCCTTTCCAACGCTACTTGCACTCACGGGGTGATGACGGTAAGGCTCTCTGAAAACCAACCGGTCACAGACCGTAATTTTCCTTCTGCCGCAGCTGCGGCGTCCGTTGGCCGTGTTACCGCAGCGGAAGGGCGATATGCCGTAGACGGAATGAAAAACGTATCCGGCCTTATCAGGATTGCTTTTGAAAATCCCGATGCCGCAGCCATCCGGATAGAATCTGGTGCGGGAGAGCCCGTTGCCGGTGTCGTGGAGGTGGACTACGCCAGACTGGAACGTGGAGATACGCATTTCTGGACAGAGGTGAAGGGACAGGGAAAGAACTCTATCCTGCTTACACCGGCTGGTTCTGCGGCAACCGGGGAGGGTTGCTTCAAGCCCGATTCTTTTTATGTCGCGATTCTGCCCCAGACCTATTCCAAAGGTCTGAAGATATCCATGATAGACAAGGCGGGCGGGACAATCCTTACCAAGAGCGAAGGGTACGACGACGGGTTGACAATCGACAGAAACGACATCAACATCTTTGAATCAGGACTGGATGACACGCTTCCGGCGGTCATAGATGTGGTGTTGAATTTCTATAACGAAAACAATACCAATCCGCTCGGAACATTTGTCGCCGTGGAAAACCAACGGCTCGAAGGAGAAGATTATACGTATGTCCATCACTATGTCCAGGGAGGGGAAGAGAAGACAATGAATCTGGTTTTCGGCCTCTCCAAAGGCTCTGCCACCGGAGCGAACGGCTATCTTTATGCCCCGCATCATGCATCGTTCTTCGGGACGACTGACGGATTGAACATCCTTAACATCAACAATGGTGCAATTAACGGGGCGGCGGGCACATCGCCTTTCTGGATACGGCTGCCCGGGATCAAGGGGCGGTCGCTGAACTCGGTAATCCTGCATATCGGGAACGGCTCGTCCAAGAATATGCAAATCCGTGAGGTACCGGAAGGGGAAGCTGTTTTTGAGGCATCTTCTACAGCTGGAAGCGCCAGCGCTCTGGGTACCGCCACGTTCAACAACAAGGGAGCCGGCATGAAACTCAAACCTGGCGAACCATACTATGTGGTGTTTACAAGCAAGAACGGTTATCAGTTCTATGACCTGGAATTAACCTATACCAGATAAAATGGACTTACGTTTTATACTGATACCGGCCCTGGCCGCCCTGCTTTCCGTATCCCCCCTTTCCGCGGGGCCGGCCGATGCGGACACCCTTGCCCCATTGTTCCCATTCCAGCCGACGCACGGAGCACCGGACAATATAACCAATGTCAAAACATGGGCCGGCGCGGATGACCGGCCGGCCGGCACAGACGGTTTCATCAGCGCCAGCGGCGACCACTTCGTGGACGGCAAGGGGCAAATAATACGGTTTCTCGGAACCAATATAGGGATGACCGGGTGCTTCCCGGACCATGCCTCCTCAGACCGTCTGGCAGAAGAACTCGCCCGGTACGGCATCAATATCGTCCGGATGCATTACGTCAGCCACCGGACTCCACCCGAAGGGTATCCGGTTAAAGATTCGTTTATCGAACCTGTGCAGCTGGAACGGTTTGACTATCTGTTTGCAAAGCTTAAGGAACGGGGAATATATGTCTATTTCCAGTTGAACATAGCCCGCAAGTTCAGCGGGGTGAACGGTTTGCAAAACGCAGCCAGTCTGCCAAAATACAAGAACGGGGTCGACAACTACGACTACCGGATGATCCAGCTTCAGAAGCGGTTCCTGAAAGAGATTCTTTCCCACGTAAATCCATACACCGGGCTTGCATATAAGGACGATCCGGCCATTGCCATGATGGAATTGGCAAACGAAAACTCTATCGTAAACGTCTGGTTTGCTCCAAAGTACAAGTTCACGGAACTTGTAGAGCCGTATAAAAGCAATCTCAAGGATATGTGGAATATCTGGCTCCTGGCCAAGTACGGTAACACCAATGCGCTTAAGGCAGCCTGGCAGACCGGCAGGCCGGGCGACTGGCCAAAGGGGCAGCGTCTTGAAGACGGAACCATAGACTGGCCGTTACAGCGCAACTGGGCGCAGCTGCCACGGCGGGCGGTCGATTACACAGAATTCCTTGCCCATCTGGAGTCGGTGTATTTTTCAGAAATGTACTGCTATGCCAAAGTCTCTCTAGGTGTACGGCAACCGATAACCGGGACACAGCTGGAATATGGATTCAACCTGCCCCAGGCAAAGATGAATTATTGTGACATTCACGGATATTGGTGCCATCCCTCTTTCCGCAAGGAGTGGAACTGGTTTGACTTTGACATCCGCAACGATGCGATGGTCAACGGGCAAGGGCACCCATCCCTGTCTTTCACCAACTACGGTTATCCTGCTTCAACCATTGCCAAGCTGGCGCGGGCACGAATCCTTGGCCGCCCCTTTACCGTCAGCGAATATGACCATCCCAATCTGAACGAGTTCTCTGCAGAGGGCAACCTCATGCTCGCCGCCTTGGGGGCTTTCCAAAACTGGTCAGGCCTGATGCAGTTCGCATGGATTCTGGATACTGATTATGATCGGGATTACATGCATCCTATGTTTGATATGTGCTCGGCTCCGCAGAAACTGGTTCATTTCCCCGCATGCTACGCAATGTTCGTAAGGGGTGACGTAAAAAAGGGAGATGATTCTATCGTATTTGCATATCCCTCTTCTGCCCAATCTGACATAGCCGCGGTTGCTTCAGGCCGCAGGGCAGATGCACACGGCGCACACAGTTCAGTATTTCTGAACAGCCTTCCCCTTGCAGTAGTTTCCGGACGGCAGGTCATGGAATTCCCAGAACTGTTCCAGACAGAGAATCGCACCGTTATCCGTACAGAAGAGGATATTCCCCGCACAATCACCGATGCCGTGGAAAACCGGCTGGTAAAGAGTAGCACCGGAGAGATAACATGGGACTGGCGGGACGACAATGCCGGTGTATTCATGGTCGACACTCGGAATGTGAAAGTTTTTTCCGGCTTTGTCAAGGGTCGTTCTTTCTTATACCGGGGGATGGTCCTGACTCCAGGGAAAACCAGGCTGGACTGGCTGACGCTTTCCCTCACGCTCGCTTCGCCAAAGGGGCAGAACAAAGCGGGGAATAACCTGCAGCCGGGGTCCTATCTTCTAGCAGCAACGGGGGTGGTACGCAATACCGGAGAAAAGATAGTCTATCCTCCGGACCTTCCCGGAAGGATCTCCTGCGGCGTCTCGGAAGGTGGAGCCGTTGGCACAGGGCCAATCCTGTGCGAAGGGATACCTGCACGGCTGACGTTTAGCGGCATCGCGGGACGTGTGAAATGTTTTGCCCTGGGGCCGGACGGAGAGCGGCTCCGTGAAGTTCCGGTCACGACAGACAACGATGGGCAGGCAACAATCTATATCAGTCCCGAATACAAGACCGTCTGGTACGAGATTATAGTTGACGAAGCGCCGGTGATTCCGGCTACATGGGAATCTCGCCTGTGAAGGGGACGGGGGTGCCGGGGGTAATCCACTCAATGGGGGTGATTGCCGATACGAATCCCAGCCCGCCTGTGACATTCTCCGGATAAATCATCGGCTCTGTCATAAAGCCAATGTCGTTATACGCCGCCGAGATTGCCTTCACATAGAGGAACTCGTCAAAGTCCAGGGTGTATATCTTGTAGTGACGGTCTTTCTTGTAGGAGTCTCCCTCCTGGAACTCCGCCCAGAAGTCGTTCCACTCCCCGTAATAATAACCCCACTTGCTGGCAAGTATCTTGAGGGTATAGGAGCCGTCGGCAAACATCTCGTCAGAGAAGACGTTGAAATCGTTGCCGTAGCCCAGAAACTCCGACACCTCTGCCCCCATCGGGTTGAGTACCTTGTCCAGGGAGGTGTCTACGTGCACTTTGTGGTGATACTCCCGCACGCTCTGCCCGTCGGCGTCGATGCGGCTGTATACGTCCGTGACCACCAGCATATAGAAATCCTGCGTCCCTACATTGTCCTTAAAGGTGACGGCATCCTGCCGGCGCTGCTCTTTCTCGCCGTCCAGCATGCTCTCTACCGTAACTTCAGAAACCTCAACCTTGGTGATTTCGCCCACCGCAACCGGCACTTCGGCCCGGGCGGTAGCTGTGAGGCCGTTGTACTCTGCCTTGAAATACAACTTATCGCCGGCAACCAGCGGCGTGGAAAACACATACCTGGCACTCTCCTGATCTTGCTCGTGCACCAGCTCCACGTCCTTTGAATTAACCTGCACCGTGACCTTTGCATCCACGGCCTCGCAATGGCTCTTTTCGCTGCAGTATACAAACAAAGTATGTTCCGCTTCGTCCTGCTTTATCTGGGCGTTAAGCACCAATACCGGGGGATTATCGTCACTCCAGATTGTCTCTATCTCATTCTCGCACGCCGTCAGTGGGAGAATCGCCGCCAGGGCCATCATTATTTTAATACTGTATCCTTTCATGGCAACCTAGAATTTACGGGTGTAACTGAAAGAGGGCAGAATTGGCAAAATGGTAATCTTGGAGACCTTTATACCCTCCTTTACAGGTGTCCAGGTGGTGGTATCATACTCAACGGTGCGGTCCTTATACACAAAGTCCGGGTTCATGTTGTTGTAGACATTGTATATGCTGATGTTCCACACCCGCTCCCCGCGGCGTTTCTGCCGATGGAAGTTGATTCCCAGATTGAGCGTGTGCGACGGCGGCAGGCGGTAATTGCCGCGAGACGAGACATAGTCCACCTCGCTTTTGTACCCCTCAGGCGAAGTAACCGCAAAGGTACGGGTGGTAAGGGTGGTGACGCCGCCGGTAAAGAACTTCCAGCTGCCGGAGACATCTATCCTTTTGTTGAACTTGTGGTTCACTACCAGGCTCACATCGTGCCGACGGTCGTATTTGAAGGGGAACCATTCGCCGCGGTTTATACTGCCGTCGGGGAAGCGCCGCTCGCTCTTGGCCAGCGTATAACCCAGCCAGCCGGTGGTGGCTCCCGTCTTTTTCTGGATGAACAGCTCCATGCCGTAGGCGCGACCGATACCCATCGCCACCTTGTCTTCCCAGCCGGTGGATGTGATTATTACCGACATGCCGTCTTTGTATTCAAGGATGTTGTTCATATCCTTATAATAGCCTTCCAGCGATATCTCCCAGCCGTGCGGACCGTCCCAGTATGTGCCCAGCGACCACTGGTTGGCCGTTTCCGGTTTGATGTTCTTGGTAATCGGCACCCACAGGTCGGTGGGGAGCGATATGTCCGTAGACGAGAGCAGGTGCACATACTGCGACATGCGGGCATAGGATGCCTTTATGCTGACCCCGCCCCCGATATCAACACGGCCCGAGAAGCGCGGCTGCAGCGACGCATAAGACTTGCCCTGGGTATGGAACAGGCTCAGATGCACGCCCGGGTTGAACGACAGCCTGCTGCCTATCACAAAGTCATCTTCTATATACAACGACCCCTCGTGCCCGACAAGAACGCCGCCGGAGGCCATTTTCATCGTGGTGTCGATAATCGTCTCCTTCCCCTGGGTCTCTTTCTGGGAAAGGGTGGCCGACTGCGGCCGGAAGTTGTGGTAGATATACTCCGCTCCAAACTTTACCAGATGCTCCGGCACCGGATTGTAGTCAAAATCGACCTTAAGGTCCACATCGTTGATTCCAGAGTCATATTTGATCTCCATCTTCTCTGCAGATTCCACGTCCTTGACCTTGTTTGTGTATCGGTAACCCGCGGCGATATCCATCTCGTAATGGTTGTACGCCAGGGTCGTGTTGGCGAATATCTTGCTGCCGATGGCGTGGTTCCACCTGAGTGCCGCAACGCTGTTGCCCCAGTCCAGGTTGATCTTGGTAAGGTCGTTGCTGGTAACCATATTGGTGCCGTCGTAGTAATTATTGTCCTCCTCTACATTCACCAGAAAGCGGTCGCGGCCGTGGTATATGCTTCCGATAAGGCGGTCACCATTGTCAAACTTGTGCGTTATCTTCCCGTTCAGGTCATAGAAATAGTAGTTGGCCGGAACATCGTACATCCTGAGTATCGGGGTAAAGAGGAACGTGTGCAGCACGCGGGCGCTCACAGAATAGGAGGTCTTGTCATATACCAGCGGCCCCTCCAGATGGACGCGGTCGGAGAGCATCCCCACGCTTACAAGGCCGTGAGTCTCTTTCATATTGCCGTCGTTGGTGCGCACATCTATCACAGAAGAGAGGCGCCCTCCGTATCGTGCGGGGAATGAGCCCTTGAACAGCGTCACCTTCTTGACCGCCTCCGGCGTGAACACAGAGAAGATACCCATCATGTGGCTCACGCTGTACAGGGGGATATCGTCCAGCAGAATCAGGTTCTCGTCGGGGCCGCCGCCGCGCACATAAATGCCAGAAGTACCTGTCACGCCGCTCTGCACCCCCGGCAGATACTGCAGCGACTTTAGCACATCCTTCTCTCCAAACAGCGCAGGCATGCTCTCCAGGGCATACTGCGGAACCTCCAGCGCACCGGTATTGGTAGAATTGATGCCCGCCTCCTTTCGCGCCGTAACCACCGCCTCCTTAATCTGCGCCGAGGGCTCGAGACGGATGTTTATCACCGTATCCCGGCGGAGGGTTATCAGGTGCGTCTGCTCTGCATATCCAAGGTAGGACCATGTTATGGAACGTTCGCCCGCAGGCAGGCTCAGGGTATAATAGCCATAGTTGTTGGCCACCGCCCCCACGATAGATGCCGACGCCTTGGGGTTGTTGTACACCACTCCCGCCCCTATAAGCATCTCTGAACTCTTTGCATCGGAGATATATCCGCTCACCGTAACCTTCTGGGCCAACACTGTTGCAGGAACCGCAACCGCCAGGAATAAAACACACAAAATCCTTTTCATACCACCTTAAATGCAGATAATGTGCGAAGTTAACAAATTTTCACAAACCCCTTCCGGGACCGGCACAACCATGGAGCACGGAGCCATTCCCGGCTAAGCCTTAAATGACCATGTCGGCCATCAGGTCGCGGCGCCCAATCAGACTAAAGATTGCAATGCGATTATCTTCGTTAAGAATACGCAGGGTGCAGAGCACCTCGCCAATTGTAGAGCCACTGGTGGTCACATCGTCTATAACAAGCACATTCTGCTCACGGATGGTTCTGCACAACTGCTCGTCGGCTTCTGTGCCGAAACGTAGAAACTCTGTCATATAGGGGCGGAACCGACTCTTACGCACATCGCGGGCGATGGTGAAATAATCTTTCTGGTGGATAAGATCCAGCATATGTTCTATATTCTGCCGCACCTCCTGCTTTTGGGCTTCAGTGTAGCGGGGGCGACCGTTTTCCAGAACATCATCAAGATATGCAGCGCTGAAGGCATCCATATCGAACGATATGCTGGCGGGCAGATTTTTAACCAGTTCCATTTTGCGCAAAGAGGGCCGTGCAAGACGATAGATATAGCGCAACATATACTGATTGACGCGACTGGTCGACTGCGGCATTACCACCAGGTCGTAATCATACAAATTTACACGACGGCTAAGGTCGTTGACTGCTTTCTGGATAATCAACCAACGGCCTAGTCAGAAGACCACAAGACAATCACGCAATCTGAGATCCATCCTTGTTTTTCATATCAAAATGACGTATATTTGAGTATTGTGTGTTTTTCGTATGTCATTAAACTGAGACTGGGTTAGCAAGATTTAGCTCTTGCAACAGAATAAAACAGACTAATCTTGTGTTATATGAAAAGACTTGGTATTTTATGCCTGCTTACAGTGTTTGGCGTTACGATGCTGGGCTCTTGTGAACAACCAGACATGACAGGGCTTGAATTGTCATTAACGCCTGGAGAGTGCCTGAAAAGCAATACCATGAGGATTTGGAAAAACAATGGCTTTGTCACACATAGTGGAAGAGACAGCGGATTTGGGATTCGCGTCAGTTTGGATTTTGATACGAATGACATGGAGCGGGTCATCGTATCGAAAACAGGAAACGGAATTCCGGGAGTTTATAGGTTCTGCCCGAATGACGAGACTTTTAATTCTTTTGGAGATAATTCAACTGAAGTCAAAGAATCATACTATTCTATTCTGAACTATGCTCTAACCACCAACAAATTGCTTCAACTTACAACAATTTATAATGACGGCTCTTTCCGTCTAAAAGCCAACAAAAGATTTGCAGGGATTGAAGCCGGAGAAGAGTTATCTGGGTTGGCTTATTTGGCGGAAGTACAATACCCATATCCGTCCCCCTTCCCCATTAATCCACCGGAAGGTATGGTTGCTCTTCCCAGAAGCATTGAGATAAGGATACTTTTGAATGACAGGGAAATAATTGATGATACCGTCATAATGCATGTTGAAATCCCCGTGAAAATCGGTATGCTGTTACACACGCTTCAGGACAGGCTGACCGACCCTGATGCCCCCATGCAATACCAGGACGAAGTATTAATCGGCGATTTAACTATCCCCAAAAATATGAAATAGTTTTATCGGCATATCTTTGCCGGAAAGGTTGTGTCCGCTACAGGGCATAGTATTCCTTTGTGAACTTTGCGGCCAGCATGAGGCTTAATCTCGCGAAGCAAGAGTAGCTTTACCCAGCCGCAGGCGGGCAATTTCCAGATCTTCCGGGGTGGTGATCTTGATATTGTAGCGCAAGCCTTCCACCAGGTTTATCCTGTAGCCCGCGGCCTCTGCCACAGAGGCGTCGTCGGTATAAGAGGGGTCGTAGGGGAGTTTGTATGCGGCCTTTATCACCTCGCTGCGGAACACCTGCGGGGTCTGGATCAGTCGGATATCGTCCCGCCTGAGCACATAGCTCTCGGGGCCGCTCACCTCGCGCACGGTCTCTACCGGAGGGCATGCCGGCACGGCGTTGCCCATCTCTTCTCCCGCAGCAAACATCTTCTCCAGGAATTCTGTTGTAACAAAGGGGCGCACGCCGTCGTGAATCGCCACCACGGTATCGTCGGGCAGATATTGCAGCGCGTTGGACACAGAGTGGAAGCGGGTTATGCCGCCGGAGGGGACAGCGTACCGCTCCAGAAAGCCGGTGTCGGTGCAATACTGCTTCCACCAAGCCTTCTTTTCCGGGCTCAGTACAACGATGATTCCCACCGGGAAAGAGAGCGAGAGAAACTGCTCTATGGTGTGGCGCAGGATTGGCTTGCCGCCAATGGAAAGGAACTGCTTGGGAGTATCGCCCCCCATGCGCGTTCCGCTGCCCGCGGCAACTATAATCGCATATTTTTTACGCTCGCCCATTTCCCTCTTTTTTTTGCTGCAATCGACGTTACAAATATAAAGTATTTCCCACATTTTTAACTAAATTTGTAGGCTCAAACAGACCACCATCAAGATGGACCAGATCAAGAAAATCGAACGGGCACTTATCTCCGTTTTTTACAAGGACGGAATAGATGATATAGCTGCGGCTCTAACCAGCCGCGGTGCAGAGCTGCTATCTACGGGCGGCACCTACGACTACCTGAAACAGAGAGGCTTTGAGGTAAAGAAGGTAGAAGACCTCACCGGATATCCCTCTATTCTGGGCGGGCGGGTGAAGACCCTCCATCCCAAGGTATTCGGCGGCATACTGGCCCGCCGCGACATGGACGGCGACCGCAGCCAGATGGCCCAATACGACATCCCCGCCATCGACCTGGTGGTGGTGGACCTCTACCCCTTTGAAGAGTATGTTGCCAAGGGCGCTTCTGCCGAAGATATCATAGAGAAGATAGATATCGGCGGCATATCGCTTATCCGCGCCGCTGCCAAGAATTACAAGGATGTGGTGATTGTCCCCTGCCAGAGGCTCTACGGCAAGCTGCTGGAGTGCCTTACGGCGCACGACGGCGGCACCACCCTCGCAGAGCGCGAAGGATTTGCCAAATGGGCGTTTGCGGTGAGCAGCAACTACGACACCGCTATCTTCCGCTACCTCAACCGCGATGGCGAGGTGGAGGCGTTTGCCTTCAACTCGCTGGAATCGACCCCGCTGCGCTACGGCGAGAACCCCCACCAGGGTGCTGCATACTATGGCGGCACAGCCACCCTGCCCCGTCAGCTGCACGGCAAGGAGATATCCTACAACAACATGCTGGACATAGAGGCGGCCATTGAACTGATAGACGATTTTGACTCTACCGCCCTGGCGATTATCAAGCACAACAACGCCTGCGGATGTGCGGTTCGGGGAACCGTATTGGATGCGTGGAAAGATGCCCTTGCCGGCGACCCCGTTTCTGCCTTCGGCGGCATTATCGTGACCAACGCGCCGGTAGACGCAGCCGTGGCAGAGGAGATAAACAAGATATTTTTCGAGGTGATAATTGCCCCCGGCTACAGCAGCGATGCTCTTGAAATCCTCAAGGGCAAGAAGAACCGCATCATCCTGGAGCGGGGCGATGTCAAGCCATCTGAGGTCAAGTTCCGCTCTATGCTGGGCGGGGCTCTGGTCCAGCATCGCGACACCGTGGCAGAATCTGCCGCCGACCTGACACCCGTCACCACCAAGACACCCACCGAGTCACAGACCAGCGACCTGCTGTTTGCAAACCGGCTGGTCAAGCACAGCAAGAGCAACGCCATAGTGCTGGCCAAGGGGGGCATGCTCCTGGCAAGCGGTATCGGCCAGACATCGCGCGTGGATGCGCTGCGCCAGGCAATCGCCAAGGCACGCAGCTTCGGGTTTGACCTTAACGGCGCGGTGATGGCCTCCGATGCCTTCTTCCCCTTCCCCGACTGCGTAGAGATTGCGGCCGAGGCCGGCATCACCGCCGTGATTCACCCCGGAGGCAGCATCCGCGACGGCGAGAGCATAGATTTCTGCAACGCCCACGGCGTGGCTATGGTAACCACCGGCAAGCGCCACTTCAAACACTAGCAAACAAATAAAAATCTTACCGATATGACATTTAATTTCCTCACCCAAGAACTGGCGATGGACCTTGGTACCGCCAACACCGTGATCTTCATGAACGACAAGAAGGTGATTGACGAACCCAGTATCGTTGCCATAGATGCCTACACAGACAAGCCGATGGCTGTCGGTACGATGGCCAAACTGATGCACGAGCGCACCAACCCCGGCATCAAGACCATCCGCCCGCTCAAGGACGGCGTCATTGCCGACTTCGATGCCGCAGAAATCATGATTCGCGAGCTGATCAAGAAGATAAACTACAAGCGCTCTTTCTTCACCCCCAGCCTCAAGATGGTCGTGGGTATTCCCCAGGGCTCTACCGAGGTGGAGAAACGTGCCGTGCGCGACAGCTGCGAGCACGCCGGCGGCCGTGACATCTACATGGTGTACGAACCTATGGCGGCTGCGCTTGGTATCGGTCTGGACGTAACCGAGCCCAGCGGCAACATGCTTGTGGATATCGGAGGCGGTACCACAGAGATCGCCGTCATCTCCCTGGGCGGCATCGTGGCCGCACAGAGCATCCGCGTTGCGGGCGATATCTTTACCAGTGAAATCCAGCAGTACATGCGCCAGCAGCACAACATCCGCGTTGGCGAAATCACCGCAGAGAGCATCAAGATAAAGATCGGTGCAGCTGTCACCGACCTGGAAGAGGAGATCCCGCCGATGGTGGTCAAGGGTCCCAACATCATGACAGCCCACCCCATCGAGGCAGAAATCACCTCGCAGGAGGTTGCCCACTGCCTGGACAAGCAGCTTGCACGCATAGAGGCAGGCATCCTGGAGGTTCTGGAGCAGACTCCCCCGGAGCTGTATGCCGACATCGTGGACAAGGGCATCTACCTTACCGGCGGCGGCGCCCTGCTCAAGGGTATCGACCAGCGTTTCTCCAAAAAGATCAATATCCCGTTCCACGTATCGGAGGACCCGCTCCGCGCCGTGGCCCGCGGCACCTGCGCTGCGCTCAAGAATATCGAGAAATATCCTTTCCTGATGCGATAGTGCGCCGCGCAAGATAATGGTATCCCGCTCCCGTTCATACAACATGCTGCTCACGATCGGCGTCTTTCTGGCGCTGGAGGCAATATCCATAGTGATGATAGTCTCCAACGGACTGTTGCAGCGCTATCTGGTAATGGGCGGGATCCGGTCGGTACAGGTGTATCTCTGGCAGCAGAGCGAAGGGCTGCGGGACTACTTCAAGCTCCGCACCCACAACCAGGCTCTGCAGCAGGAGAACGCGCAGTTGCGTGCCCGCCTGGCACAGATAGAGTACCTGCAGGAGGATGCTGCAGTCACAGCTGAGACCGAGGGGCTATACAAGTGGATTCCGGCCAGCATCATAAAGAACACTCCCAACAAGCAGCACAACTATCTTATCCTTAACCGGGGGAGCAACGACGGGGTCGAGACAGAGATGGGCGTAGTGACCCACAACGCCATAGTCGGGGTCGTAGGGGCGGTGAGCGAGCACTACTGCTATGTTATATCCTTCCTGAACCCTACCCAGCGCGTCAGCGCCATGGTCTCCGACAACTCCGACATAGGGCTGCTCAGCTGGAACGGCACCTCCCCGCGCGAAGCCACCCTCTCGCACGTCCCCCTGTCGTCGGCGGCGGCCGTGGGCGACACCGTGCGCACCAGCGGTTTCTCTACGATATATCCGCCTGACATCCCGGTGGGCATCGTATCCTCCGTGGATGCGGTGAGCGGCATGTACAAGGATCTCACGGTAGAGATGTTCCACGACGTTCGCAACCTCAAGTATGTGTACATCGTGCAGCGGCATCATCATCAGGAGATAGAAGAGCTCTCAAAACCCCCGGCAAAGTAACGGTATGCCTGCACGCCTGCGCCAGATAGTATTGTATGCGGTGATGATCCTGTTCCAGATCGTCATAGGCAACTCTGTCTACCTGGGGCCGGTGGTCTACATCTGCTTTATCCCGCTGCTGGTGATGTACCTGCCGCTGGACCAGAAGCCGTATATATCAATGCTGATAGCCTTTGGGCTGGGGCTGGCGATAGACATCTTCTCCGACGGGGTCCTGGGCCTGAATGCCGGTGCCGCCACCCTGCTGGCGCTGCTCTACAAGCCCCTGTTCTACCCTGTTTTCCAGAAAAACAACTATAGCAAGACCTATATCCCTACAGTACGGGAGAGCGATATCTGGCACCACCTTCTGTATCTGCTGATATTATTTGCCATATATTTCCTGTTCTACATTGCCTTCGACGGGGTTGCAAAAACCTCCCTGCTGGTATCCCTCACCAGATACCTGATATGTATCGCCGTCAACCTTGCAATTGCCATCGCGTTTGACGTCACTCTGTTCAACAAGAGTTAACTGCACGCCATGAAAATCTACCTGGGCAAGCGCAACACGATACTGCTGGTTATATTCATTGTCTTTCTGGTAATAGCGATACGGCTGTTTTCCATCCAGATAATCGACAAGAAATACAGCGAGACGGCGGATAACAACGCCCTTAAGTACGTCACGGTGTATCCCGCACGCGGCCGTATCCTGGACCGCTACGGCAACACCATCGTAGAGAACAGGATAACCTACGACATAATGGTGACCCCGCGCCAGGTGGCACCGTTCGACACCCTTGCGATTTGTGAGATATTCGGTCTCGAGCCCGGTTTCGTGCGCGAAAAGTTCGAGCAGTACAGCGCCAACGCCCGCAAGATAGGCTACGGCTCCATGCCCTTCATCAAGCAGGTGAGCAGCGAGCAATACAACTCCTTTGCAGAGCGGGAATACCTCTTCCCCGGCTTTGATGCCGTGGCCCGCACCGCCCGTGTATACCCGATAAATGCCGGCGGCAACCTTATAGGCTACGTGTCCGAGGTCGACCGCGATTACATAGAGCGGAACCCCAGCTACCAAAGTGGCGACTATGCCGGCAAAACCGGCCTGGAACGGGCATACGAACACCGATTGAGCGGCCAGAAGGGCTACACGGTGTACTACCGCGATGCCCGCGGACGTATAAAGGGGCGTTACGACAACGGTTCGCTGGACAAGGAGGCCGTGGCGGGAAGCGACATCACCACCACCATAGATGCCACCCTGCAGGCATACGGCGAGACGCTTATGAAGGGCAAGGTCGGGAGCGTGGTAGCCATCGAGCCCTCTACGGGCGAGATACTGACCCTTATCTCCAGCCCCGGTATCGATGTGAGCCAGCTGGCAGAGATCGGCAAGTATTACAAAGAGATCAGCGAGAATCCTTATAACCCCATGTTCAACCGCACCGTACAGAGTGCGCAGCCCCCGGGCAGCGTCTTCAAGCTGGTAAACGGACTCATCGGGTTGCAGGAGGGGGTTCTGACCCGTGACACCAGGTATTCCTGCTACCGTGGATACACATTTGGCAAGATTCACGTCGGCTGCCACAACCACCCCTCGCCCATCAACCTGCCGCAGTCCATCGCAATGTCGTGCAACGCATATTACTGCTATGTTCTCCGCTCCATACTGGAGAACCGCAAGTACGCCAACGTAGAGGAGGCCTTTAACAAATGGCGCGAATATGTCACCAGCTTCGGTTTCGGGCAAAAGCTGGGGAGCGATGTCCCGTATGAGCTCGGCGGCAACGTCCCCACGGTAAACACCTACAACAAGCTGCACGGCAAAGGGCGGTGGAAAGCGCTCTCTGTAATCTCGCTCTCCATCGGGCAGGGAGAACTCGGGTGCACTCCGCTCCATCTGGCCAATTTCTGCGCCACCATCGCCAACCGTGGCTGGTACTACACGCCCCACATGATCAAGGGGAGCGAAGAGTATCCGCTGGATTCTACCTATACCGTGCGCAACTACCCCATGGTAGACCAGAAATACTTCCCCCTGATAGTAGAGGGGATGAACATGTCGGTATATGGCGACGGCGGCACATCGCACGTGGCGCAGGTCCCCGGCGTGAACATGTGCGGCAAGACCGGCACCGCCCAGAACCCTCATGGCGACGACCACTCTGTGTTTATCTGCTTCGCTCCCAAGGACAACCCAAAGATTGCCGTGGCAGCTTACATAGAGAACGGCGGATTCGGGGCGACCTGGGCCGCACCGATAGCATCGCTTATAGTAGAGAAATACCTCAACGGCGAGATTGCCCCTGGCACCCGCAAAGACCTGGAGACGCGGGTAAAGAGTGGCAACCTGCTTGGCAAAGTACCTGTAAAACGTAAGAAACGGTAATGATCCGCCGCAGCAACACATATCGTTTTGACTGGACCCTGATAGTCTGCTATCTGGTGTTGGTCCTTTTTGGCTGGATCAACGTCTTCTCTGTGCTGCACGGCGAAAATTCAAACATATTTGACCTGAGCCAGAAATACGGGATGCACTTTATTTGGATATGCATCTCCCTGGTTACTGCCTTTGTCATAATCCGTTTCCTCCCGGCCAACCTGTGGCAGGGGACAGCCTGGATCGCATACGGATTGGTGATACTGCTTCTGCTGGCCACCCTGGTGCTGGGAGTCGGCAGTCACGGCAGCCAGAGCTGGATATCCATCGGCAGCTTCAGGCTGCAACCCGCAGAATTCTCCAAGATCACCACGTCGCTGGCGCTGGCCGCAGTTATGGGCAAATACGGTTTCTCAATAAAATCGTTGCCCAACATCGCCAAGGTGGCGGCACTGCTGCTGCTCCCCATGGCACTTATCCTGCTGGAAAACGAGACCGGTTCCGTGCTGGTATACCTGGGGTTCCTGGTAGTGCTCTACCGCGAGGGTATGTCCGGCTGGGTTATCGCCATCGGCTTCTTCCTGGCGCTGGCGTTCATCCTCACCATCGTCACCTCGCCATTCATGGCCATGTCGGCGGCAATCGTGCTGTTCCTGTTGATATACTTCTTCAAGCAGGATGCCCATCTGAAAGGGATTCTGGTAGCAATTCTCGCCGCCCTTGTATTGTACGGCTTCCACAGGGTGCTGATGATTGATTCCGTGGCGGCCGTAAACCCGCTGCCGGCAGAAAGCTGGCTGGCAATAGTCATCATAGCCATCTGCCTGGTATTTATCGTGCGGCTTGTGATATGGTTCCCGCGCAAGCGGTTCCAGAGCCAGGCCTTCACGGCGCTGCTGTGCATAATACTGTTTATCGTGTCGGTAGACTTCTTCTACGAGAAGGTGCTCCAGGACCACCAGCGCAACCGCATCGACGTATTCCTGGGGTTGGTAGACGACCCCAAGGGAGTCGGATACAACCTGCACCAGTCTATGGTTGCCATCGGCTCCGGCGGCTTTGCCGGGAAAGGGTTCATGAACGGCACCCAGACCTCCCTGGGATACGTCCCGGAGCAGGAGACCGACTTTATTTTCTGCACCATCGGAGAGGAGTGGGGCTGGCTTGGGGCGCTGGCAGTGCTGGCGCTGTACCTTACCATCATCAGCAGGATAATTATCCTGGCCGACAGGGCAAAAAATGCCTTTACCCGCATCTTTGGATATTGCGTGGCGATGTGCATAGCCGTGCACGTGGTGATAAACATAGGGATGACAATCGGGCTGATGCCGGTTATCGGCATCCCGCTGCCCTTCATGAGTTATGGCGGCAGCGCCCTGCTCTCGTTCACGATAATGTTGTCCATCTTCATAAAGCTGATATATACAGAACATAAAATATAGATTCATCATGGGTTTTGAGCAGAGACATATCGGCCCCCGGGGCGAACAGATAACGCAGATGCTGCACTCTGTGGGAGCATCTTCGCTGGAGCAGCTGGTTTCTGAGGCGATTCCGCAGGACATTATGCTGCGGGAGGCTTTGCCGCTGGATCCGGCTGTCGACGAGGGGAGCTATCTGGCCCGACTGAAACAGATTGCTGCAGCCAACAAGCCCTTCCGCTCGCTTATCGGGATGGGCTGGTACCGGACCCAGACACCGGCGGTGATTGCCCGCAATATTTTCGAAAACCCGTCGTGGTATACCTCCTACACCCCGTATCAGGCAGAGATATCGCAGGGGCGGCTGGAGGCGCTGATGGTGTTCCAGACCATGATTGCCTCCATGACCGGGCTGCCGCTGGCCAACTGCTCTATGCTGGACGATGCAACCGCTGCGGCAGAGGCGATGCGGATGATGTATAACCTGCGCTCCCGCGAGGCAGCATCTGCCGGGCACGATGTGCTGTTCGTAGACCAGGACATCTTCCCAAACGTGCTCTCTGTGCTTACTACCCGCGCCGATTCCATGGGCATCGAACTTATGATTGGCAGCTGGGAGACATCTGTTTTGCCAGAGCGCTGCTTCGGGGCGATTCTGCAATATCCCGCCGCTAACGGCCAGGTGCGCGACTACGCGCCGTTCTGTGCCGCAGCCCACGAGCGCGGAATCCTTGTAGCCGCATACTGCGACCTGCTATCGCTTGCCCTGTTCCGTGAACCCGCCGCATGGGGTGCCGACATCGCTGTGGGCAGCGCCCAGCGCTTTGGCCTGCCGATGGGCTTTGGCGGACCCACAGCGGGCTTTATGGCAACCCGCGAAGGATACAAGCGCTTTATCCCGGGCCGCATCATAGGTGCCTCAAAGGACCGGCTGGGCGAAACCGCTTTCCGCCTGGCGCTGCAGACCCGCGAGCAGCACATCAAGCGGGAACGGGCCACATCCAACATCTGCACCGCATCGGCACTGATGGCAATCATGACAGGGATGTTTGCCGTATGGCACGGCCCCGACGGAATCCGCCAAATCGCTTCCCGCGCGCACGACTTTGCCCGCAGGGCAGCACATATCCTGGAGAAGAACGGCTACCGGCTTGCCTGCCGCAATTTCTTCGATACCATAGAGATACACGCCCCCAATGTGGATGCCATCCGCACCCGCGCCCTGGAGGCGGGGTTCAACTTCTGCTATCCCGACGGCGAAACGGTGCGCATCAGTTTTGACGAGCTATCCTGCGAAAGTGAACTGGAGCAGATATGCGGTATATTCCAGACAAAGATGACCGATGCCCCCGCCGCAGAAGAGATCCTGCCTCGCGAGAGCCCGTTTCTGGAGAACGGAGTGTTCAACACTTACCACAGCGAGACGGCCATGATGCGCTTCATAAAGCGCCTGGAACGTCGCGACATATCGCTCACCCACTCCATGATTCCACTGGGCAGCTGCACCATGAAGCTCAACGCCGCCGTAGAGATGATGCCTCTCTCGTGGCGCGAATTCACCGACGTACACCCATACGCCCCCTCGAATCAGGTGGAGGGCACGATGCAGATAATCCGCGAGGTAGAGCACGATCTGGCTGTGATTGCCGGCATGGATGCATGTTCCCTGCAGCCCAACAGCGGCGCGGCAGGCGAATATGCCGGCCTGGTAACCATCCGCAACTATTTCAAGGCGAGCGGCCAGACGCAGCGGCGCGTGATGCTGATTCCCGCCAGTGCCCACGGCACCAACCCGGCATCGGCCACGATGGCCGGTTTTGAGATAGAGACCGTGCCGTTTGATGCCAACGGCGACACCTGCGTAGACGAACTGGAGCGGCTGGCGACGGCTGCGGGCGAGAATCTGGCCGGGCTGATGATAACCTACCCCTCTACCAACGGTATCTTTGAAGAGAAGATACGGCAGATAGTTGATATCATCCACCGCAACGGCGGCCTTGTGTATATGGACGGCGCCAATATGAACGCCCAGACAGGCCTCACCAGCCCAGGCTTTATCGGTGCCGACATCTGCCATCTGAACCTGCACAAGACATTTGCCATGCCCCACGGCGGCGGCGGACCCGGCGTAGGTCCCATCTGCTGTACAAAGGCACTGGCGCCGTATCTCCCCGGACATCCTGTGGTTGAGGCGTGCGGCGGCAGCGGCATAACAGCGGTGGGTGCAGCACCTTACGGCAGTCCCCTGCTGCTGGTAATCACACATGCATATATCAAGCTTCTGGGCTTTGAGGGGCTGCGCCTCGCTTCACAGATGGCCATCCTCAACGCAAACTACCTGGCCGCCGTGCTGCAACCGCAGTTCCGCTCTCTCTATCGCGGGGAACGCGGCCGCATGGCGCACGAGTGCATCATAGACCTGCGTCACTTCAAGGCAGAGTATGGAGTGGACGCCACCGACGTGGCCAAGCGGCTGATGGACTTTGGCTTCCACGCCCCCACCCTCAGCTTCCCGGTTCACGAAACCCTGATGATAGAACCCACAGAGAGCGAGCCGCTGGAAGAGCTGGACCGCTTCGCCCAGGCCATGAAGACCATATTTGCCGAATGCGAAGCCATCAGAAACGGCTGTATGGATGCTGCCGACAACCCCGTGAAAATGGCGCCGCACACTGCAGTGGAGTGCTGCAGCGATGCCTGGAGCCACCCTTATGGCAGGGAAGTTGCAGCATTCCCGCTCGACTGGATAAAAGAGAATAAATTCTGGCCCGCCTGCGCCCGTGTAGACAACGGCTTTGGCGACCGCAACCTGATAGCCACATTATAAGCTATGTTCGATTTTTTATACGTTACCTGGGATATCAATCCCGTCATACTAAAGATAGGCCCCCTGGCACTGCGATACTATTCGCTGCTGTTCATTGCCGGCTTCCCGCTCGGCTACTGGCTGTTCATCAAGTTTTACCGCAGAGAAGGGGTCAATACCGACCTGCTCGAGCCGCTGCTCTACGCCCTGTTGCTGGGCACGATAGTGGGGGCACGCCTTGGTCACTGCCTGTTTTACGAACCTGAATTCTACTTCAAGCATCCGGTAGAGATCCTCAAGGTCTGGCACGGCGGCCTTGCAAGCCACGGCGGCGCAATAGGAGTACTGCTGGCCATCTTCTGGTATGTGCATCGCTACGGCAAGAAAAACCGCTTCGACACCATGTGGGTCCTTGACAGGCTCGCAATAACGATATGCTTTGCGGGGTGCTTTATCCGCCTGGGCAACCTGTTCAACTCGGAGATCTTCGGCGGGGCGACCACCCTTCCCTGGGGCTTTAAATTCCTGCGGTCTTCACAATGGGTTGCAGAATACGGTCCGGCAGCATTTCCACCCGACGGCGTCGCCTGCCACCCCACACAAATCTATGAGGCTCTCAGCTACCTGATTCTGGGACTCATCCTCCTCTGGGTTTATTTCAAACGTTCCGACAAGGTTTACAAGGGGTGGATCTTCGGGGTCTTCCTAATCGTGCTCTTTGGAATGCGCTTCCTTATAGAGTTCATCAAGAACGACCAGGTAGGCTTCGAGAGCGGCATGCTCTTCAACATGGGGCAGCTTCTCAGCGTACCGTTCATTGTTGCCGGCATCATCATCCTGGTGCTCAGTTACGTAAAAAAGCGTCCGGCGGTTATGGAACCTGTAGTGGAAGAGCCCAAGGTCAAGGGGCCGCGCATGTCGCGCTCCAAACGCAAGGCTGCCGGCCTGGATCAATAAGATAAACCGTCTTTTATGCTGATAGAGAGCCCGACATCTGCCTGGAAAGATTACGAACTGATAGACTGCGGCGACTTTTGCAAGCTGGAGCGGTTCGGCAAGTATGTCACCATCCGCCCCGAGCCCAAGGCGGTATGGAAAAAGAGCATGTCCGATGCAGAGTGGATGCATATGGCCCACACGCAGTTTATCCCGGGCGGCGGCTTCTCTACCGCCGGACAGCAGGACAGCGGTTCGTGGAAGACCCTGAAACGTATGGAAGGACAGTGGCCGATAACATATCAGCCGCTTGGCCTTACTCTGCGCATGGGGATGACCTCGTTCAAGCACGTAGGGGTGTTCCCGGAGCAGGCCCCCAACTGGGACTTCATATATAAGAATACTTCTGCACTGGTGGCTGCCTCCAATGGCCGGCCGGTGCGCGTGCTCAACCTGTTCGCCTACACCGGTGCCGCATCGCTGGCCGCCCGCAAAGCCGGGGCCGACGTTACCCATCTTGACTCCGTGAGGCAGGTCGTCACCTGGGCCCGCCAGAATATGGAGCTCAGCAGCCTGGATTCCATCCGCTGGGTCGTAGAGGATGCCCTCAAGTTTGTCCGCCGCGAGGCTCGCCGGGGCAATAAATACCAGGGTATAATGCTGGACCCGCCCGCCTACGGCCACGGACCCGACGGCGAGAAGTGGAAGCTGGACGACTGCCTGTACGAGATGCTCTGCCTGGTGGGAGAGATCCTCGCCCCCAAAGAGAGTTTCCTGATACTTAACCTATACGCCAACGGCTACTCATCCCTGCTGGCCGACACCGCCGTGCGCAGCGCCCTTAACCTTACAAAGGATGCCCACGCTCAGTGCGGTGAACTGGTACTGCGCGACAACTTTGGCAAGGCGCTGCCGCTAAGCGTCTTTTCCAGAGTGAAATTGTAGATTAACAATTAATTACTACATTTGCAGCCCACGCTCTTATTGCAAAATAAATATTAACCGATTATATATCATGCAAAACATTTCTACCTACGATTTCTCTGGCAAGAGAGCCATTGTGAGAGTCGATTTTAATGTTCCATTGAACGAGAAATTCGAAATTACAGACGACACCCGCATCCGCGCAGCCATCCCCACCCTCAAAAAGGTGCTCGAGAAAGGCGGTTCGCTGATTATCATGTCCCACCTGGGTCGTCCCAAGGGTGTAGAGGCCAAGTTCTCCCTCAGGCACATCATCGCTGCCGTAGAGGAGAAGCTCGGTGCCAAAATCCAGTTCGCAGAAGATTGCATGAAGGCCGATGCACAGGCTGCGGCTCTCAAGCCGGGCGACGTTCTGCTGCTTGAAAACCTCCGCTTCTACGCAGAGGAAGAGGGTAAGCCCCGCGGACTTGCAGCAGACGCTACAGATGAAGAGAAAAAGGCTGCCAAAGCTGCCGTAAAGGCCAGCCAGAAAGAGTTTGTCAAGAAGCTCGCTTCTTATGCAGACTGCTACATCAACGATGCATTCGGCACCGCACACCGTGCACACGCATCCACAGCGCTCATCGCAGAGTACTTCCCTGGCGACAAGATGTTCGGCTACGTGATGGAGGGTGAAATCAAGGCCATCAACACCGTGCTGGAGTCTCCCCAGCGTCCGCTCACCGCTATCATCGGCGGCAGCAAGGTTTCCTCCAAGATAGGTATCATCTCCCACCTGCTCGACCTGGTAGACAACCTGATTATCGGCGGCGGTATGGTTTACACCTTCAAGAAGGCTATGGGCGGTACCATCGGCAAGTCCCTCTGCGAAGACGACCAGAAGGATGTTGCACTCAACGTGCTAAGCGAGGCTCGCAAGAAAGGGGTCAAGGTTTATCTCTCCGATACCATCGTGGCAGCCGACGCCTTCAGCAACGATGCCAATACCGTGATCTGCCCTTCTGACAACATCCCCGACGAATATGAGGGCGTGGACGCAGCTCCCGCAACCGTAGCCAGGTTCCGCGATGTAATCCTCGCCTCCAAGACCGTCCTCTGGAACGGCCCCGTTGGCGTGTTTGAGATGCCCAACTTTGCAAAGGGCACCAACGCCATTGCACAGGCCCTTAAAGAGGCCACCGATAAAGGCGCATTCACCCTTGTAGGAGGTGGCGACAGCGTTGCAGCAGTTACCCAGATGGGTTATGCCGACAAGGTAAGCTACGTATCCACCGGCGGCGGCGCAATGCTCGAATACCTCGAGGGCAAAGTCCTCCCCGGCATCGCTGCAATCCAGGGCTAATCATCCACAAGCATATATAAAAAATCAGGACCGCCAACCGACGGTCCTGATTTTTTTGATTGGGTTGTGACTAGAGCTCCTTAACCTTGAGGTTGCGATACCAAACGGTGTCGCCGTGGTCCTGGAGACCGATGAAGCCTTCGTGGTTCTCGCCACCTACGTTGAGGATGTACTCATAGGACTCGGGCATGTTGGCCTCGGAGAACTTGCTGTTGTTGATCAGCTCCTCCCACTTGGGGGTCCAGAGGTGATATTCTACAACGGGTTCGCCGTTCTGGTAGTGAACAACGGTGCCTTCGTAAACCATGATCTTGGCAGTGTTCCACTCACCTGCGGGCTTAGCGTTCTGCGGCTTTGCAGGGATGATGTCGTACAGGGATGCACTCTGGCGGTTGCCGTCGCGACCCAGTTTGGCATCGGGGTGACGCTCGTTGTCAAGGATCTGATACTCGGGGCAGGTCTGGTAGATGGAGATGCCGGGAACTTCCTGTGCCAGGAAGAATACACCGGAGTTTGCACCTTCTGAAACCTTCCACTCGAAAGTGAACTCGAAGTTTTTGAACTTCTTGGCTGCGAAGATGATGTCGCCGCCGTCCACTGCACCAGCCTCACCGCGGCCGCTGCCGTTGATCTTGATGCAGCCGTCCTCTATAGTCCAGGCACCGGGAACATGGTCGGTAAGATAACCGCGCCAGCCTTCCCATGTCTCGCCGTCAAAGATTGCCACTGCATCGTCTGCAGGAGCGTCGGCAGCTTTCTTCTTGTTGTTCTTGCAAGCGCTCAGGCCGAGCACCATAAGGCAGATGGCTGCCAATGCAAATATTCTCTTCATAATTCTATAATGTGTTAATCATTAAAGTTCCGGCATTGCGGGCAGTGCATAACCCTCACGATAAGTGTGCTTGATAAGCTCTGCTGCGAAAGCCTGTGCATTGATAGGATCGGTGTATTTGTCCTCGAAAGTCGGGTGACCGTCGTGAACGCTGAAGCCGTCCTTAACCTTGAACTGGATAGTTTCGGCAGGGTTGATATTGGTGAACTTCATGTTCTTGCCGTCCCATGCGAGCTCGCGGTTGAGGCCCTGCAGGCGAACTGCGAGAACACCCATAACCACCATCTCGTTCAGAGGGCCGGCAAACTGGAAGTCAGACTTGCAAGGTACGCGGTTCTCCTTGGACTCCTTGCAAGCGCGGACGAAGTCCATGTGGTGATCCTGATTTTCAACCTCGCGGGTAGTGCTTGCCGCAGGGATGGGTTTGCCGCTAAGCAACCAGGGGTTGACGCCATAGCAGCCGCATACGAGAACATCCTTGGTTCCGTAGAAGATAGCTGCGCCGCCGCTCTGGTTCATATTCTTGCCGATAGGCCAGCCAGCAGGGAAGTCGGGCTTCAGGCCGCCGTCGTACCAGGTAACCTCAACCTCGGGCATAGCCACCTTGGGCATATTGTCACGGGCGGGGAAGCGGAACTTAACTATCTGGGCGTTGGGAGCGCAGTCAATCATCAGGTTGGTAGAGCTGCCCTGGCATGCGATAGGGCTGCCGAGTTTGAGGGCGTCAACTACCGGCTGAAGGATGTGGCAGGCCATATCACCGAGAGCACCGGTACCGAAGTCCCACCAGCCACGCCAGTTCCAGGGGTGATAGATGGTGTTGAACGGACGATATTTAGCAGGACCGATAAACAAATCCCAGTCGAGGGTATCGGGGATGGGATCTACGCCTGCGGGAGTCTCAAGACCCTGGGGCCATATAGGACGGTCGGTGAAAGCGTCAACTTTGCGAACCTCACCAATCAGGCCGCCCTGGATAGCTTCAATCACCTGACGGGTAGAGTTGAGAGATGCGCCCTGGTTACCCATCTGGGTTGCAACACCGTTGGCTGCAGCAAGTTTAGTGAGCAGACGGGTCTCGTAAACAGTGTGGGTCAGCGGCTTCTCGCAATAAACGTGCTTGCCCATCGCAAGGGCCTGTGCTGCGATGCAGGCATGAGTATGGTCTGCAGTACCTACTACTACAGCGTCAAACTCGTTGCCGATCTCGTCAAACATCTTGCGGTAATCTTTGTACTTCTTTGCGTTGGGGAAGCGTGCCATCTCGTTGGCAGCATAGTTCCAGTCGCAGTCGCACAAAGCGACGATGTTCTGGGACTCCATACCGTTGATGTCAGCTGCACCACGGCCGCCGATACCTACACCTACGATGTTGAGCCTATCTGTAGCGGCAACCTTTTTTGCTTTCTTGGGAGCTGCAGCTGCTTCAGTGCTCCAGAACGGAGTAGTAGCGATGGCTGCACCGGCTGCTGCCATTGCACTTGTTTGAAGGAATGACCTTCTTGACATGTTGTTACTCATGATGTTGATTTATTGTTTGTGTATTATTTGGATTTATTGATGTCTTAAAGGCGTTTTACGCGTACGTTGCGGATCCACAGGCGGTCGCCGTGACCCAAAAAGCCGATGTAGCCGCTTGTGCGCTGCAGGCCCGGGTGCTCGTTGCCGTCGATGGTGCCATTCTTGGTAGCTTCCACGATGTCACCCTCGGTAACGACCTGGCCGTTCACGGTTACGCGGATGTAGCTCCCCTTCATGTAAATCTCCTCGCTGTTCCACTCACCCACAGGATTGAGGGCGTCGCGGTTCTTGGCGGGGATGATGCCGTAAAGCGAGCCGTGGTACTGATAAGGTGCCAGCCAGCCCTTGTAGATGTCGTTGTGATGGTCCAGAATCTGAACCTCGTAGCCCACGTATGCAGAGTCACCCACGCCGGGAGAGCGCACGCCCACGCCGTTGTTTGCACCGGGAGTGAGCTTGAACTCGAAACGGAAGATGAAATCTGCAAACTCGTCGTTGGTATAGAGGTCGCCGATCCAGCTGCCGCCGCGGCTGCGGCTCTCTACTGCGATCTCGCCGTTCACGACATTGTAATCCACCTTGTTGCCGTGCCACTTGTGCAGGCTGGTGCCGTCGAACAGCATCTCAAAGCCCTCTGCCTCCTCTTCCGGAGTCAGTTTGGTGGGCTCCTGGCTGGGGAGTTCGTGGATGTAGAGATCGCGGTAAGCGATGCGGCTGCCGTGTGCCTGCAGCTCGATGTACTCCTCTACGGGGATAGGCAGGTCGCGGTCCCAGTAGTTTTCAAGCACGATGTTGTCCACCACCTTCTGACCGTTCAGGTAAACGGTGACGCGCTCGCCCTGCATGCGGATGTAGAAGCTGTTCCACTCGCCCACTGCGTTGTCTGCGATAACCAGAGGGATGCGCTCTGTCTTCTGGTTGTTATACAGGCCGCCGCTGCCCACCTGGGCGCCTACCCATGTGCGGGCGGTATCCCAAATCTGCACCTGGGGGCAGGAACGCAGATAGATACCGGCGTCGCCCTCTTTCTGGCCGGGATAAATCTTCCAGTCGAGATACATCTCAAAGTCTTTGTACTTCTTGGTGGTGCAGAGGTTGTCGTATGCGTGGCCCACGAACTCTATGTTGCCGTTGGCTACCACCCAGTTCTCTGCCATCACCTTGTCGGCCTTAGCCTGGGCTGCAGCGAGCTGCTTGGGAGAGAGTTTGTAGCGGAGATAGGGGTTGCCCTCGCCATACTCGTTGGTGGGAATCATCCCCTGCCAGCCGGTGAGGTCCTTGCCGTTGAACATCGATACATAACCGGGGTCATCCTTGGGAACAGCGGCGAGATAGTTCTCTATGCGCTGCAGATCGTAAGGGTAGTCACGGCCGGTGTCGATGCTCTTGATGCGGTTCATCACCTCAACGATCTGCGGACCGTAGAAGTTGGGATTGCTGGTAGCGATCTTGCGGATTGCATTTGCAGCCGCCACCTGGGTATCCTTATCGTCCAGGAACCTGGCAGCATACATGATACCCTGGAATGCGCCGGTTTCTCCAATGCACTCCAGTATGGCATTCTTATGTTCTGCATTCTTTGCATATTCCATCACTGCACGGTAGCGGAGCAACTGCTGTGCGCCCGGTTCTGCAGCAAAAGGAACTTTCTCAAGAATGTAACCTGCGATGGCCAGATTGGCAAGAAGCTCGTCGTTAGGATTCTTGCTCAAGATTTCAAGAGTCTGCGGCATGCTGGCAAACTTGATTATCAGCGGCCAGTAATATGCCTTGCTCTGCGGAGTTACGATATTGCAACGGTTGGAGAGAATCTCAAACTTTTCTGCATCGGTCTTGCCCTCGAGAGCCTCACAGATAGCATCAGTGATTCTGGGACGAGTCGCCTCGCTGCTGCTTTCAAGCAGGGAGAAGAGGGTCAGCAGGTCATCTTTCTCTGCCACAGATGCAAGCGCGTTGAATGCGGCGCCGCTCACCTGATTGTCATCGTCGAACAGGCTGCCCATAACCAGATCTTTATTTTCCAGTGACTCGCGCTGGCTGATAAGGTTAAGGATTGCCTGCTTGCCTGCGGGGGTTGCTTTGTCAAAGTAAGGAGCCACAACGTCTGCCACCTTGCCGGGGATGCAGCGCAGGCAGGCCTCTGCCACTGCCACATCACCCTCATCGCTGCTGGTGAGCATCTTGGCCATGGTGGGCAGGGCGCAGCAGCAGCCCGATTTGGTGAGTGCCCATGCAGCCTCTTTGCGAACGCGTGCATCGGCATCGGAGAGATAAGCCTTGAAGGTCTTGGAAAGCGATTTGTCTTTCTGCTCGCCCAGCCACCAGATAAGGTCGGCAACGGTCTCGCTGCTCTTAACCTTGGGGAGAGTCTCCACTATAGCGGCCTTTGCCTCAGAGATATCGCCCACCTTGCCCAGCATATCGAACAAGGTGACGTTGTCCACACCCTTCTTGATACTCTTCACCAGGTCCTTAACCTTTGTGGCGGGAGTGGTGCCGGGATCGTATTCGCTCACCAGGGTGGTGTTCTTGTTCTCGTAGTTGACACCCATCACCATCAGCTGACGTACAAAGAACTGCTTCAGGGTAGCATCTTCTGTCTTGTCGGCATAAGCGGTATAGGCATCCGCAACCTCCTGCAACTTCTGCCCGTCGGCTGCGGTAGCCTTAGCTGCAATTGCACCCAGGGCATATTCTACAGCCACCTGAGAGTCGTCCTGCTTGAGCAGCATGCCGTAGAGCAGGTCCATGCCGGTCTTGCCGGTGGCCAGCAGCTCGTCGGCGAGCTGGTTGTAGAGATTCATATCCTTGGCGGGGAGTTTTGCAAGAGCATCACCCACCACGGTGTTGGCATTGCGGGAATTGGGCTGTGCCTGTGCGCCAAAACCGAAGGCCGCGATAAGGGCGGCGGCAATTATAAAGCTTCTGAATATCTTTTTCATGATTGTCTCCTCCCTTAATTAAAGTGTCCAGGGTTTACGCATCGGCTGGTCTACCAGACGGTTTGCAGCGTCGTCGTTGATAAACAGCTGCTTTTCTGAATCGAAGTGGAGGGTGCGGCCCAGCTGCAGTGCCACGGCACCCATGTTGACGATAGTACAGCTGCGATGGCCGTTGATCTCGTTGAGCGCGAATTTCTTGCGTGTGCGCACGCACTCCAGAAAGTCGGTTTCCTGCGGCAGCGGGTCGGGGAAGTCTGCAAGTTTATCCTTCCAGCCGGGGATGTCGCAAACGAAGTTGTTGTAAACGTTGCCGTTGGGACCCTGGATGTACGGGGTCTTGGGGTCGCCAAAGTCTTCGCCCCAGAGGACGATCTTGCAGCCGTCGGCATAGGTGTAAACGATTTCGCGCCAGGTTCCGGCAGCGTCGTAGTGCTGCTGGGGTGCATCGATCTCGACCTTGATGGGACTCTCGTTATCCTTGCCCAGCAGATACTGCACGGGGTCGAGATAGTGCTGACCCATGTCGCCCAGTCCGCCGGCATCGTAGTCCCAGTAACCACGGAAGGTGTCGTGGCAGCGGTGCTCGTTATACGGCTTGTAGGGTGCGGGACCCAGCCACATATCGTAGTCAAAGTAGTCGGGCACTGGCTGGGGATCCAGATGCTCCTTGCCTACCCAGAAGAACTTCCAGTCGAAACCGGTGTGCTTGGAAACGGTAACCGTGAGGGGCCACCCCAGCAGACCGCTGTCCACAAGCTTCTTGAGTGGAGCCACCTCGGTGCCGAGACCGTAGAAGGTATCCTCGAAGCGGAACCAGGTATTCAGGCGGAAGATGGTGTTATAGCGCTTCATGGCTTCGACAACCCTCTTGCCCTCGCCGATGGTACGGGTCATGGGCTTTTCGCACCATACATCCTTGCCTGCCTTGGCCGCCTCGATGGACATTATCGCATGCCAGTGAGGCGGGGTGCAGACGTGCACGATATCCACGTTGGGGTCATGAATCAGGTCCATGAAGTTGTGATAGCAGGCTACCTGGCCGAATCCGGCCTCTTTAGCCATTCTCTCGCCCCTGTCCAGACGGGTCTGGTCCACATCGCAAAGCGCTACCAGACGATCGGGCATCTTGAAGTGATGGCCGCGGCCGATGCCGCCAAAGCCGATGATACCCTTTGTGAGCTGGTCGCTGGGAGCGATGTAGCCCTTACCGCCGAGCACGTGGCGCGGCAAGATGGTGAACGCAGCCACGGCCGCCGTTCCCTTGAGGAATTGTCTTCTGCTTGTCATGTCGTTTTTATTATTTAACTGATATTAAATCTGTTAGTTGATATTCTGGCTTGGAAAAAGCCAATATCTGTCAAAATTAAACATTTTTCGCGGAAAAACACCCACCCTATTAAGAAAAAAAAAGAGAGGATTATTTCCTCTCCATCTCTCTTCTTATGTCTTTCTCCTTGATAGTCTCGCGTTTGTCGAACTCCCGCTTGCCGCGGGCCAGCGCAATATCCAGTTTCGCGTATCCGTTGTCACTGATAAACAACTTTACCGCAACGATCGTCATCCCCTTCTCGCGGGTAGCCCGCTGCAGGCGGCGCAGTTCCCGCCTGGTGAGCAGCAGCTTGCGGTCGCGCTTGGGGTCGTGCCGGTTGTAACTCCCCCACCAGTACTCCGCCACATTCATGTTGCGCACATACAGTTCGCCGGCGGCAAAGTAGCAGTATGCATCAACCAGCGAGGCCTTCCCGGCACGTATGGATTTTATCTCGGTGCCGGAGAGCACGATGCCGGCGGTGAACTTCTCGATGAACTCGTAGTCGAATGAAGCCCGCCTGTTCTTGATTACAACTGTGCTCTTAGCCTTGGCCATGCCCTATTTCCTGTTGGAAACCTCTACGTTGGTGATCATAACCCGTGAAAGCCCTTCAGAGTCGAAGTGGCGGAAAGCGATACATATCTTTTGGCCGATATATCCGTCCAGGCTAAGGCGATGGGCGGTGAGAGTCTCTGCGCTGGTGGTAACCTCCTCCAGCAGCACATCAATCGGATGTACCCCCTCTTCGTCGTAGGTTGCGGCGCATACCTGATATTTGTCCCCCAGATAATCTGCATTGCCACCCTTGACCTCCCAGCGGAGCGTAAAGCCGGTTGCGGGAATGGTAAACCGGGGCGACACCAGCCAGTTGTCGGGTGTAAGCACTCGGCCAAAATCCTCGTGGTAAGAGTAGGAATATGCAAAGGTCTCGTCCGTTTCCGAGTCACGGCAGCAGCGCCAGCCAAACCCGTCGCCGTCGGCATCAAGATTGGAGTCGTTGTCGCCATACCAGCCGGTAGGGACCGTGTTCTCCACCACCATGTACTTGTCGTTAAAATTCTCTTTGACAAAATAATATATCCTGGGGGCCTGCTCAACTTTGACCACCAGCGTGGCTTTGCCCGCGGTGATGGTAACCTCTGCCTGGCGATAGTCGTAGCTGCCGTTTTCATAGAGGCGGATCAGGAGATCCTGCCTGTCCGCCGCCTTGCCGGAGGGTGTCTCCACCACCAGCCACTCTGCAGAAGATGCCGCCTTCCAGCTACGGTTGCAGTTTATCTTTATGCTGCCCGTCTGGCGGTCAAAGGTGTATTCCACCGCATCCTCCGCGCTGCCGGTGGCCAGCTCCAGGGTGGTGTTCTCCAAAGATGGCCCGCAGCCACACACCAGCCACATCGTCAGCAAAACAATTGTCAGATATATCTTTTTCATGATATGCAGCCAAAATTAGTTCTGTGCAAATATACTATAAAAATCATACCTTTGCTTTTATGTACGACGAATACGATATCGTTTGCGTGCTGGGGCCGACGGCCAGCGGCAAGACCCGCTATGCGGTGGATCTGGCGCGCAGGATGGGTGCGGAGATACTCTCTGCCGACTCCCGGCAGGTCTACCGCGGCATGGATATCGGCACCGGGAAGGACCTCGACGAATACGGCGATGTCCCCTACCACCTTATCGATATCGTAGATGCCGGGCAGAAATACGATATCTTCTGCTACCAGCGTGATTTTGAAAAGGCGTACAGGGATATTGTAGAGCGCGGCCGGCGGGCCATAATATGCGGAGGCAGCGGGCTGTATATAGAGGCGGCATGCTGCGGCTACCACCTGCCCGACGTACCCCCCGACCCCGCCCTGCGCGCAGAGCTGGAGAAGTTCGACGACCAGACCCTTATCGCGCGGCTTGCGAGCCTTAAGAAACTGCACAACCATACCGACTACGACACCCGCAGGCGGCTGATACGTGCTCTGGAAATTGCCATATACGAGCAGGAGCATCCGGTACAGCGGAGCGCCTTTCTGCCCAAGAAGGTCAAGTTCATCGGGATTAACGTCTCCCACGAACAGCGGCGCGAGCGGATAGACCGCCGGCTCGACGAGCGCCTTGCTGCGGGGATGGTAGACGAGGTGAAAGGCCTCCTTAAAAGCGGCATCGCCCCCGAAGACCTTATCTATTATGGACTGGAATACAAGTTTGTGACCCGCCACCTTATCGGAGAGCTGACCTATGAAGATATGAAAAGCGGCCTTAAGACCGCCATTCATCAGTTTGCGAAACGCCAGATGACCTGGTTCCGCGGGATGGAAAGAAGGGGGATAGAGATCGAATGGGTCGACCCTATACCGTCATAATCTCCTTCTCCTTTGCCTCCAGGACCTCGTCGACCTTCTTTACAAACTTGTCGGTGAACTTCTGGACCTTCTCTTCGTCGTCTTTCTCGACATCTTCCGGCAGACCCTCTTTCTGCAACTTCTTGAGGGCATCCATAGCGTCGCGACGGGCATTGCGCACGCTCACCTTGGCTGTCTCGCCTGCAGTGCGGGCCTTTTTCACCAGTTCGCGGCGGCGCTCCTCGGTGAGGGCCGGGACGTTGATGCGTATCACCTCGCCGTTGTTCTGCGGGGTAAAGCCCAGGTTGGCATCCATAATCGCCTTCTCTATGGCGTGTATCATGCTTTTGTCCCAGGGCTGGATGAGCATGGTCTTGGCATCGGGGGTGGTGATGTTGGACATCTGCGGCAGCGGAGTTGCGGCGCCATAATAATTGACAACCACAGAGCCGAACACCTCGGGATTGGCCTTGCCGGCACGGTAGGTCTTCAGTTCTTCCTGCAGGTGCGACACTGCATCTTCCATCTTGAGCTCGGCAAAATCGAGCACTTCATTGGCTTTTTCTATCATATGTGTACTTTTTAGTTACTCATTGCAAACCACTGTACCCAGGTTCTCGCCGGCCACGATACCCTCCAGCGTCCCCTCCACATTCATATTGAACACCACTATCGGCATGTTGTTCTCCCGGCAAAGGGTAAAGGCGGTGGCATCCATCACCTTAAGATTGTCGGCCAGCGCCTTGTCGTAAGAGAGCCAGCCGTATTTCTGGGCATTGGGATTCTTCATGGGGTCGCTGTCGTAAACGCCGTCGACCTTGGTACCCTTGAGCAGCGCGTCGGCACCAATCTCGCACGCGCGCAGCGCCGAGGCAGAATCGGTAGAGAAGAAGGGGTTGCCGGTACCTCCTGCAATCAGCGCCACGCCGCCCGCTTCCATAAACCTGACGGCATCGTCCCGGACATAATACCTGCACATGGGTTCCATCTTGATGCTGGAGAAGACCTCTGCCGGCACGCCGGCCTCCTTGATAAAGAGAGAGAGGCCGATGGAGTTGATGACGGTGGCAAGCATCCCCATCTGGTCGCCGCGCACCCGCTCGAACCCGGCGCCGACCCCGGCCAGGCCGCGGAAGATATTACCGCCGCCGATAACTATTGCAACCTGCACTCCGTCTTTCACTATAGATGCTATCTGACGGGCAAACACTGCCATCGTAGACTCGTCGAGACCTTTGCCAGAAGCGCCCGCAAGCGCCTCGCCGCTGAGTTTGAGAAGAATCCTGTTGTATTTCATAGCCTTCTTTTCCAATTAAATTCTAACAAAAGTATTCAAAGATTATGTTATTTACAACTTTCGGGTTAACTTTGCACCCGCTTAAAGCTAAAGAAACAACAAATCATACTATGGCTAAACTCTTCACATCATCTATCGGCAAAAAGCTCATCATGAGCGTCACCGGTCTGTTCATGATTCTCTTTTTGACAATGCACATGGCGCTCAACTTCACCAGCGTATTCAGTGCAGAGACCTTCAAGGCCGTGTGCGACTTTATGGCCCTTCCCATAGTGACCATAATGGTACCGATACTTGCCGCAGGCTTCGTATTCCATATTGTCTATGCCATCATCCTCGAGGTCGGCAACCTGAAAGCACGCGGCGGCGCCAAGAGATATGAAGTAGCCAACAAGGCCGCAACCGATTCCTGGGCAGCCAAGAACATGATCTGGCTGGGTCTGATCGTGCTGCTGGGTCTGTGCCTGCACCTCACCGATTTCTGGGCCAACATGCAGTTGCAGGATTTAACCGGCGGCGAGGCTGCCGACCCCAACGCACTGCTTGCATCGACCTTCGGCTCCTGGTGTGTGACCATCCTCTACCTGGTATGGTTCTTCGCCCTCTGGATGCACCTCACCCACGGCTTCTGGAGCGCATTCCAGACCATCGGCTGGAGCGGCAGCATCTGGCTCAAACGCACAAAGGTTATCGGCATTATCTACGCAACGCTGCTCATGGGCGGCTTTGCAGTCACCGCCATCGTTGCCTGCCTTAAGGCTAACGGTCTGCTGTAGAAGCGTCTGTATCGGCCTGCTGCGGCTCTTCTGCCACCTTTGCCGCCAGAATGGCGCATGCCAGGTCGTAATCTTCGTCGGCCACTACAAGCTGTATATCAAAGTTGCCACCGGCGTAATAACCGGCGTAGGGCATATTCTCGTTGAGTACACGGCACTGGACGCCCTCTGCCTCAAGCAGTGAACGGTCCATAACCGCCTCGATATCGTTGGCGTAATACTTGACGACCTTCATGGCTTATTCCCCCTCCTGAGGATTCTGCATCCGGTAGTTGTAATACACAGCGCCCACTATACGCATGGTGTCGCGGCTGGGGCCGTCTACTTTTACCAGATATGGGTTATCTTCCTGCAGCTCGAATGTGATGGCATCTTCCCACATGCGGGTAAAGCGGATTGCGGCGCGGTTGGAGCGGAACTTCATGGTTCGCTCATCTTCGCCCACCAGGCGGTACCCGGCGGTTTTCATAGTCTCGATAACGGCGTCGCGATAGTTCCTCCATTCGCCGTCCAGGTTCAGGCGCGCCTTGCGGAAACCCACTGCGGGATAGAGCGCGGCGAACCCCACCATGATAAGGCAGATTGGCAGCAGCGAACCCTCCTTGAACATTTCCGGAAAAGTGGTGAACGGCTGATGCGAGAACAGAAGCACCAGGGCTATGCACAAAAAGAATATGATCACAAAGTAGATCAGGTATTTTACAGAGCGTACAAGGTATTTCATAATCGTTTGGTGTAAGAGTTGTACATTCACAAAATTAACTATTTTTGTAACAAATAACGCATCAAACGATTATGGAAACTGCTGAAAAACTGCGCAAGATCATTGTCGCCCTGGGTATGGTGGCGGCGATACTTCTGATTGCCCTGATAGTGATCTGGGTCAACAACAGCAAGATTGTCACCCAGCTCAAGGTAGAGAAGGCAGACCTCACGGAGCAGATGATTGCGCTGCGCGCCGACTACGATTCGCTGCAGACCAACAGCACCCTGCTTACCGACTCGCTGGCCGTAGAGCGCGAGAAGGTAGACCAGATGATTGAAAGACTCAAGAAGACAGAGGCGACCAACCGCGCCCAGATCAAGAAATACGAGAACGAGCTGGGTACGATGCGTTCTATCATGAAGCACTATATCGTGCAGATCGACTCTTTGAACAACCTTAACAATACGCTGCGCCAGGAGGCATCCAACGCCAAGAAAGATGCCGCCGCCAGCCGCCGCAAATACGACGAACTGCGCGAAACCACCGACAACTATGCCAAGCAGGTGGAGAAAGGCAGCGTGGTCAAGGCCCGCGGCATCACGCTGGTGGGCATCAACTCCAGCGGCAGCGAAACCGACCGCAGCAGCCGCGTAGTCAAGCTGCGCACCGACCTCAGCCTGGTAGAGAACTCCATAGCCAAGACCGGCTACAGGCGCATCTACATCCGCGTAAAGGGTCCCGACGGAATCCTGATGACCTCTTCAGACCAGAAGATGTTTACCAGCGGCGGTGAGGAGATGGTTTGCAGCGCATCCCGCGAGGTGGACTACCAGGGGAGCGAGGTGGAGATGAGCATCTACTTCTCCGGCGACGGGAGCTACACCAAGGGCACCTATTCCGTGGATGTCTATAGCGCAGAGGGCAAGCTGGGCAGCGCCGACCTTATCCTGAGATAACCTTGGCCGGGATATATCTCCATATCCCGTTCTGTGCCTCATTCTGCACTTACTGCGGCTTCTACTCCGAGGTCTGTACCGGCAGGGAGCCGCATGCCCGTTATATTGAGGCGCTAGCGCGCGAGACGTCCCTGCGCCGCGACTTCTTTAAAGGAGAACCCATAAAGACGATATACTTTGGCGGAGGCACCCCGTCGATGCTTATGGGAGACGACCTGCATCGGATCCATGACGCCCTTGCGGCGGCTTTTGACCTGTCCAGGGTAGAAGAGTTTACCGTCGAGGTAAATCCAGAGGATGTTGTATCCCGCGGCGGATTGTTGCCAGCGCTGAGAAGCATCGGTGCAAACCGCATCAGCATGGGCGTCCAGTCGTTTTGCGACAGACACCTAAGGTGGATGAACCGCCGCCACGATGCCGCCACCGCCGTGGAGGCATTCCGCAAACTGCGCACCGCTGGCTTCGGCAACATCTCCATCGATTTGATATTCGGCTTTGCCGGCCTTACGGACATAGAATGGCGCGATACGCTCCAAAGGGCGATATCGCTGGCCCCGGAGCATATATCGGCCTACCAGATGAGCATCGATGCAGAGAGCGCGCTGGCAGAAATGGTGGCGCTGGGGCGCTATGCCGACCCCGGCGACGAAATCTGCGCACGGCAGTATGAACTGCAACAACAGATGCTGGAAGCGGCCGGATACGGGCAATACGAGGTATCCAACTTCTGCCGCCCCGGGTACCACTCACGCCACAACAGTGCATACTGGACGCGGGAGCCATATCTTGGGCTGGGCGCCGCCGCCCACTCGTTTAACGGCAGCGACCGCCGCAGCTGGAATTCTTCGTCGGTAGAGCAGTACTGCAAAGCGCTGGAGGATGGCCGGCTGCCCCTCGGAGGCGGAGAGCATCTTACAGAAAAGGATATCTACAACGAGCGGATAATGCTGGGGCTGCGTACAACCCGTGGCGTGCCAAAGGGGCTCATCGCTGCCCCCGGCATATTACAAGACACGGGTGACACATACCGCATCCCCCGTGACAAATTATTTATCTGCGATTCGATAATAGAGGACTTCCTGCGCTAAAACAAAGGGCCTGGAATCGGCACTACCGAAACTCCTCCAGCAGGGCGTCGGCAGCTACCAGCTGGGCGTAGAAGTCGGCACCGAAGGCGGCCACAATGGGTTCCTTGAGGAACTGATAAACCTTGATGCCCTCCCGGCGACCTTTCTCAAAAGCCTCCTTACAGAGATTCCAGTGGTGCAGGTTAAGGGCCTTGCTCCCGTCGGAGAAGGTAAGGACCCGGATTGGATACAGCCGGCAGGAGATGGGTTTCACAAAAGAGCATTTGCCTCTTACATGCGCCCGTTCCACCGCACACAGGCAGTTGCCATCCTCAAAAAAGGTGTAGGCGCAAGGTTTGTCACCATTCTCGCAGAGGGTTTTGTTGCCGGTAGCCTGCCGCGCGGAGGCGTCCATCTCCATCAGCGGGGTCACCATATCTCCGTCGCCGTCAATCTCAAAGAATCCTGTCTGCTTTACACAGGCACGCCCCTGCGGCGTCATTATAGGACTGTACGCCGTCCAGGAGCTTTCCAGGCGCTCTGCCTCACCCTCACCAAGCGGCGCGCCGCTCTCGCCAACCACACAGCACGCCCCTTTGCACCGCGCATAGTCGCACGAGAAATACTCCGTGAGTATCTCGTCGGAAACCAGTATGTCGCCTAACGCAATCATCTAAGCCGGAATGCCAGATAGGTGATGGGGAGCCCTTCTGCAAGAAACTTGCTCTCGTAATAGGTTTTCACACTAAGGATGTCATCCTCGCCGGCACGGCCGCTCCCGTAGATATCGGCATTTGCCTCCAGCAGTTCCAGCCCCTGCGAACGCACCACCTCCAGGGTGTATTCGTGCAACAGGGTGCTGTCGGTCTTTAGATTGACGATACCGCCCGGGGTCAGGAACGCACGGTAGCGGTCCAGAAAAACCGGCGATGTGAGACGGCGGTTCTCGCTCTTGGGCTGCGGGTCGGCAAAGGTTATCCAGATTTCCGAAACCTCGCCCGGGGCAAAGATAGCCTTGATAAAATCTATGCGGGTGCGCAAAAAGGCCACGTTGGGCATAGCGTTCTGGGTGGCGAACTTGGCCCCCTTCCAGAGTCGCGCCCCCTTGATGTCTACGCCGATATAATTCACATCGGGGTTGCGCTGGGCCAGCGCTATGGTATACTCCCCTTTGCCGCACCCCAGCTCAAGCACTATCGGATTGCTATTGTGGAACACATCTCGCCTCCAGTTCCCCTTGAGAGGATGGTTGCCTGCGAGCATCTGCTCTGTGGTGGGTTGTATCAGACAGGAAAAGGTCTCGTTCTCTGCAAACTTGAAGAGTTTATTCTTGCTCATCGGCTATACCTTTGTAAGAGAAACCTATCGCGCGGATCCGCTTCAGGTCCATATCGTTTTTGGAGGATATTATCACCCGCCAGCGCCCGGGCAGCGTGTCGCAGGTGATGCCGCTGCGCCAGCCCCACTGGTTATCCAGCCACCCGCCGTGGCGTTTATACTGTATCTGCGCAGTGTCAGAGCCCAGTGCCGCCCTCTGCCGTTCGTTCTGGACCAGCGGGAAGATCACCGTCTCCTTGAAAGATTCGTGATTGGGCGAGATGACCTCGAATGCGAGTTCAACATTCTCCTTGAGAAGCATTCCGGCATCGATGCGGCAAACCACCGCCGTGGAATATGAATACCCCTGCTCCAGCATCATATCAAAGCTGATTCCGCCCTGCAACTGGTCCTTATCGGTTAAAAGCACCAGCGAGAGCTGCTCGTACGGATTGCTGCACGACGCTGCCAAAAGTATCGCACACAATACCGGCAAGAGGTATCTACGCCTTGTTCCCATTGCGGTGGCGATGGCGGTTGTTGTTTCTGCCCTGGCGGGATTTCTCCCCCGGGCCCTTGTTGTCACCCTGACGGGCAGCTTCTGCCTTATTCTCCTGACCGGCGGGATGCGACGATTCTCCGTTGCCGCTACGGGCACCGCGTCCATTGCGGCCACGGTCGCGGCTACTGCGACGCTTGGAAGCAGAGTCAAAGCGGGAGATGCTGTCGTCTCCGGCACCGGTAACGAATTCGGGTTCGTCGGAATTGTTGCGTGCCTTCTCTATCACCTGGTCGCCCTTGATGCCCCGGCGGTTCAGCTCCCTGATCTGTACAACCTGATCTGCGCTCAGCGGAAACATGTTGGACATATTGTTCTTGTCGAAAGAGAACCACATGGTGCCCATAAGCACATCTGTCTTCACCAGAAATGCCAGCCCATCCTTGAAATCGAGCGGTTCGCGGGCATCGGGCAGGGCCTTGCGGGCATCGATATAGGCCGATGCCTCGTAGTTGATGCAGCATTTGAGCTTGCTGCACTGCCCGGCCAGCTTCTGCGGGTTGAGCGCCAGGTCCTGGCAGCGCGCAGCCTGGGTGGTGATAGACTTGAAATCTGCCATGAACTTGGAGCAGCACAGCGGACGTCCGCAAACGCCCAGGCCACCAATCAGACCAGCCTCCTGCCGCGCCCCGATCTGCTTCATCTCTATGCGGATATGAAACTCCTCTGCAAAATCCTTGATAAGCTGACGGAAATCGACACGCTCGTCGGCAATGTAGTAGAATATGGCCTTGGTACCGTCACCCTGGAACTCCACGTCGCCGATTTTCATCTCCAGGCCGAGGTTTGCAGCAAGCTGACGGGCGCGTATCATGGTGGCATGTTCGCGCGCGATAGCCTCCTGCCAGCGCTCTATATCCAGCGCCTTGGCCTTGCGGTATATCTTCTTGAACTGATAGGTCTCGGGGTTTATCCTGCGTCGCGCAGCCTGGCGCAGCACCACAGCCCCGGAGAGGGTAACTATGCCCAGGTCGTGGCCGTTAGTCGCCTCTACAATCACCAGGTCCCCCTCGGCAATGGTCTGCCCCGATTCGTTGCGGTAGATACCCTTGCGGGTGTTTTTGAAGCGGACCTCGTATAGATCTTTGTATTTATCATCTTCGATGCCCTCCAGCCAGTTGAAATCGGCCAGCTTGCAGCATCCGCTGTTGTAGTCTACGTGCAAAACGCCGCTATTGTCGCGGTCTACTATGCAGCCGCGGGAGCAATCGTGATTATTGTTGTCTGTGTTCATCCCTAAATGTATAGATAAAAGCGGTTCCCGAGGTCGGCGAACACCAGTTTTGCCGACACGTTGCCCTCAATAAGGTGGATGGCGGCATCCAGGGCGGCGGCCGCCTTGCCGTAGAACGACTCCTTGATGCGGGGAACCAACGTTGCAATGTATTCTTTCTCCTGTTCGCCGGCAAACGCGATGCTCTGAAGGCCGCAGGAAGACATGTACAGTTTGCGCACAAAACTCTCTGCCTGCACGCACCACTGGCGCTGCTTGTCCTTGCCCATCGATGCCAGGGAATCGGCTATGTCCAGCACCTCAGAGAGCGATTTGGACAGGGCGGCCTCCATCAGCGACCGGGTAATGGCAGCGCTCTGGCTCTCTTCTCCCATCTGCTCAACCTCTGCCATGGCGCGGCCCATACTGCCGGACGACAGCGTTGCGATGTTCATTGCGTCCTGCGCATCCAGATTGTATTTCTGCTGGAGGATGGCGGCCATCTCGCCCCGCTCCACCGGCTGCAGGCGGATAATCTGGCAGCGCGACAGCACCGTAGGGAGCATCTTCTCCATATTCTGGGTCACAAGCAAGAACAGCGTGCCTGCCGGGGGCTCTTCCAGCAACTTGAGCAGCTTGTTGGCAGCATCGGTAGACATCTTCTCCGGCTGCCATATCACCATAATCTTGTAGTCCGATTCGTATGGCTGCAGCGAGAGGATGCTGCTTATCTCGCGCGCCTCGTTAACGGAGATGGCACCGGTCTTGTTCTCGATGCCAAGGGTATCGGTGAGCATCTGACTGCCGAAATATGGATTGGAGAGCAGAAGGTCGTTCCAGTCGCGGATAAAGTAGCTGCTCACCGGATGCTTTTTCTCCTGGTCGGAGAGCCTGGCCGATGTATTCACCGGAAATGCGAAGTGCAGGTCCGGGTACGACAGCTTCTGATGGCGCACACAGCTGGGACACTGGCCGCAACTGTCGCCGCCGGCGCGGTTGGTGCAGTTGAGATACTGCGAGAGCGCTACGGCAAACGCCACGGCACCCATCCCCTCCTGCTCCACGAACAGCACGGCATGGCCAAGGCGGTTTTCATCTACCATCCTGGTCAGACGCCGCTTCAGGGCGTCGTTGCCGTATATTTCGCCAAAGCGCATATCAAGGCAAAGTTACTATCATTTCGCAATTTTTGCAATCGAACATCAGGCGCAGGCGATTGCCGCCGTTAATAAGCATCAGAGGCTCTTTCACCTTGCCGGCAGGATGCTGTCTGGGGCAGATTCCCAGCTCATATCGGATACAGTAGCGGCTGCGCATAAGCTCTGCATCGCTCTTCGGGGCGATTTCGTAGGCATCCTCCACCTGTTCATATCCCATATCCAGCAGCACCTCCCGCGCAAGGTGATTCGCGCAGTTGGCGGTGTATGCAGCGGTTCTGTCTTGGCTGCAGCGTATCGGTCTTGCTTTCTTTCCGGGTATCCTGCCACTGTCTGGACCGATACCGGAACTACCCGATAACGACTCCAGGCGATTTTTGGTGAGCATCTCGGCCAGGGCACGGCGCAGGGCATTCAAGGTTGCGGCGGGGTAGAACCGCACCGGGCTCTGCTCTACCGCTTCGCACTTGAAATCAAAATGATTTGTGCGTTTGCCAAGGTTGCGGCTGATATTGCCGGCTGCCACATCCTGCTTCTCTGCCACAGGGGCATCGGACGGCAGGGGGAGCGTCGCGCTATACCCGTCGGCATCGGTGGCAACGACACTCTCCTGACGGAACACCACCGCGACATCGATCTTGCGGCGCGGCATATCATTCTGTAGCTCCTTCTCAAACTTTATATTGAAGTTGCGGTAGACCTTGTCGCCAGGGGCGATGCCTGAGGTATCTTTGAGCGTCACCTCGCACCCGTTCACCACATCGGCCCGCATCCCTATAATTCCGTTCTTTGTAACAAACACCAGCCCGTCGCCATTGGAAATGGCCTGCCCGGCACTTTGCACAGACACCGTCCGCAAGGATACGCCAGCCACATCGCCAATGTACTCGCCAAGACTTTTGGTGCTCTCGATGCTGTTCCAGCGGCCACGTTTGCCATCGATAAACAGCTGGGTATAACCACGGTTAAAGGTAGCGTCCGGGTTGGGGGTGAAGCCACCTTGCAGTGTGCCCGAAGATGCCTGGACATACTCCGGCCTGCGCGCAAAAAGCTCGTCCAGCTTAAGGCGATAGTGCCGCGTGAGGTTCTTCACATAGCTGTCGCCCTTAAGCCGCCCCTCTATCTTGAAAGAGCAGATTCCGGCATCGGCCAGCTCTTCCAGCCGGTTGTCCAGACAATAATCCCGGGGGGAGAGTATGCTCCGCTCGCGGGCCAGCACCCGTCCGTCGCCGTCCACCACATCGTAAAGGCTGCGGCAGGCCTGGATGCAGGCACCCCGGTTGGCACTCCGCCCCACCAGGTGCTGCGAGAGGTAACAGTTGCCGCTGTAGCAGACACAGATAGCTCCGTGCACGAAAAATTCCAGTTCGATGCCCGGCACAGCGTCGCGGATTGCGCGTATCTGCTCCAGGGAGAGCTGCCGCTCCAGAATCACCCTTTTGAAGCCCAGGGACGCCAGCATTTCTGCCTGCCGGGCAGTCCTGATTGCGCACTGGGTAGATGCGTGCAGCTCTATCGGAGGCAGATTGAGCCGGGTTATGCCCAAATCCTGAACAATCAGAGCATCCACCCCGGCACCGTACATATCCCATATCTGCCGCTCTACCGCCGCCAGTTCATCATCAAAGACGATTGTATTCACCGCCCCGAAAATCCTTGCAGAGAACCTGTGGGCGTAATCGCACAAAGCGGCGATATCCGAGACCGGATTGCCGGCAGATGCGCGCGCCCCAAACCCGGGACCGGCGATATATACGGCATCGGCACCGCAGTCGATGGCCGCGATGCCGATGTAAGAAGTCTTAGCCGGAGCTAAAAGCTCAAGCTTTACTGGTTGCATTTAAGTTCTTCCTCTACTTTGTATTTGGCAACTGCGCCAAACTTGGGGTCGGTCATGATCTGCTTGTAGTATGCACAAGCCTTAGCGCGATCTTTACGCCCTTCGTATGCGGTAGCCAGCTGATAAACAATCTGCGACTTGTCGTTTGCTGCGGGCGAGAGGGCGAGATAGGCCTCAAATGCGCCGATTGCAACGTCGTATTGCTTAAGGTTGAGGGCGCTCACGCCAATCAGCTTCTCTGCGTTGGGAGAATCCATAGCCTCTGCAGAGCGCTGTGCGTTCTCCATTGTGCCACGGTTATCCTTAGCCTTCTGGCAGGCAACGGCCTTCTTGAGGTAGCAGTTGGAAATCTGCTTCTTGGCATCCTTCTCGACATTGGTACCTTCTCCCAGCTCTGCTGCAGCGGTGAAAGTCTCGATAGCCTGGTCTACATCGCCTGCACCAACATAAGACTGACCCAGACGCATCAGCGCCTTGGTGTTGGTAGAATCTATGGCCACAACCTCTTTGAAAGCGCTCACGGCGCCGTCAAAATCCTTTGCATTGATAAGGGAGCTGCCCATAGCCATGTAAACCTGCGGGATAAGCCCCTCTGCCTTGAGGTAAACATCCATATTGTTGTCGAATTCCGTAGAGGTCTCCATAGCCTTGCGGCAATTCTCTACAGCAACCACAAAATCGCTGGTCTCTGCAGCCTCTTCTGCAAGCTTCATATAGATCTTGGGGATGATATCCTGGCAGTCGCCAACAACATTGCTGGCCTCTTCGCCAATACCCTTGGCCATGTCCAGACACTCGATGAATTTAGGAAGCGCCTCTGCAAGATTGCCGTCGTTGAGCAGCGTGCCGGCCTCGTTGTATAAAGCCACAGCTGTCTCGATATCCTGAGCCTGTGCATAGCCGAAAGTCGCCAGAGCGACAACCAAAGTGATAATTATCTTTTTCATAATGTCAGGTAAAAATGTTTTTCAGCGGTTATAAGAGCACATAACGTGCCAATCGCCGCAAAGGTATAAAAATTGTCGCTTACGGGCAAACAGTGCACACCAGAATGCACGGCCTTTATTTCACATTGTAGGTGTGAATGGAAAGACCTTGTGCTGACGGCAGATAGTTGATGCCCCACCAGCAGATCTGCAGGCAGATGAAACTCACCAGGAGGATGGCGCATGCCGTCTCCCATTCGGCGGGCTTGGCCTTGCGCAGGTGCAAATATACAAGATAACAGAGCCATGTGGCGGCGGCCCAGGTCTCCTTGGGGTCCCAGGCCCAGTAGGTACCCCAGGCCTCCTTTGCCCACAGGGCGCCGAAAAGCATCCCGAAAGTGAGGAAGGCCAGGCCAACATAAACCAGATTATCGGTCAGGTTTATTTCTTTCTCCGTTGCGTCCTTTTTCCGGATGAGCATATATATCGCCATAACCGTGGCCGCGCCCAGCAGGGCGTATGAGAACATATATACGATTACATGCGGGGCAAACCAGGGACTCTGCAGCGCCGGCATCAGGCTCTTGGAATGAATGTCCGGCTTGAACAGATTGACGCAGATGAAAACAAAGGAGAGCAGCGTGGAGAAGCTCAAAATCCATTTGTAGCGCCAGCGGCTGAAGACGATAATGCCGGCTACCGGCAGGAAGAAGGAATACCATAGCCGTGTTTCCCCCATCGTACGCAGAGGCGGACGCTCCAGCGATATCCACATCCCAAGGATGAAGGCGAAGAAAACGGCGATACCGGCCAGAGTGCATACATAGACCAGCGCCTTGCGCTCTTTCCATGCAAAGAAGGCACCTGAGGCCCACAGGAGCACGCCCCCCAGTGCAAACCATATAAACGAATCCCAACTCATTCTCTTACAGGTTTAGGGGCCATAAACAGCATAAGGCACAGGGCGCCGGCTATCATCATGAAAATTCCGATGTACACCCAGAGTATCCATGGGTCACGCACCAGTTGTAACACGCTGTAGGGGCTCTCGGTGCCGTAATTCACATCGTATCCGTACTGGTATATCTTCCAGCCGTTCACCTTAAGAGGCTTGTTAACTTCTACAGTACCCCGGACACTCTTTCCGTCTTCAGTATAAACTGTGATATCCGACGCGAAACGCTTGGGCGTGCCGTCGTCATACTCCTCCAGGGTAAACTTGTGCAGCTCGATGGCCAGACCCGGTTCGTGCAGGGCTCCATCATCTGACACAGCCCTCCATTCAGGCTCGCCCGTAAAGGAAGTCAGGCGCAGGTTTTGCGTATCGGCGCTCCCCAGCGTAGCGGAAACAATGGCTACCACTACGCCGAGATGATTCAGAATGAATGGTATCTCCCTGATTTTCCATCGAAGCAGATGATTCAGCGCCGCCAGGGCAGAAATAATCATCATCCAGGTCCAGATAAGCACGAAAGGCCAGAAACGCAGCATCTGGCTCAGCCAGGGAATCCCTCCCATGCGAACCTGTGGTGTCAGCCCCATAATCATCGTCAGCACTGCAGCGCACACCAGGCAGGGAACGGCCGCCCCCGCGTGCATCATCCACTCGAAGGCATAGACCTTCCGCCGCAGGGCAAACATAACGCCGATGGCGGCCAGAAGCGCAATCAGCACAATCAAATTCACCGGCCAGGCAAAGAGTCCCCACCGGACGGGGCCCAGCACCACCTGCAGCAGCACTCCCGTGAATAGAAGGCCGCCCCCGATAAGGAAACCTTTCTTCATATTCCAGGGTTTGTGCCTTCCGAAAAATGCCATAGACAATAAAACGACTGATTTTCACAAATCTAATAATTATTCGTATATTTACAACGATATGGACTACATTGCACACTATCAAAGTCCTCTTGGAGGGATCACCCTGGCCAGCGATGGCGACGCCATAGTCGGGCTCTGGTTCGACGGCCAGAAATTCTTTGCAGACACGCTTGAAGAAGAGCATCAGGAGAAAGTTCTTCCTGTTTTCCAGGATGCATTCCGCTGGCTCGATCTATATTTCAACGGCGAAATTCCCGATTTTACCCTGCCGTTGAACCTCCGCGGCACTCATTTCCGTCGTCAGGTATGGCAGGCACTCCTCACGATCCCCTACGGCCAGATGGTGACCTACGGCGACCTTGCAAAAAGAATTGCAATCCAGAGAGGTGTTGCACACATGTCCTCAAGGGCAATCGGTGGTGCAGTGGGACATAACCCTATCGCAATAGTCATACCTTGCCACCGCGTGGTGGGAAGCGACGACACCCTGACCGGCTATGCAGCAGGCCTTGAAAAGAAAACAAAGCTGCTGGAGCTTGAGGGCACCAGCAGCGGCGTATGGAAAAAATACAAGACCCGGAAAAAAACCAGGAAGCGGGCCCAATAATTTTGGCTACAAAATTTTCTTGTAGGGGGCGATCATCTTGGGGCTGCCGTTGATGACGAGTAACCGGAATTTCAGTAAATTTGCGCCAGTCAATCGGAATTCATGGTCAAGTTCAACAGAATTATTTCGTTACTGATATTGTTTTTTGTCGTTTCGGCGTGCAGCTTTTTCGGGGGCAACCAGAAAACACCGGGCGGCTATGTGCGCCATTGCGTCAGAATGCTTGACCGAGAGGCGCTGTATGCCGACAGCCCGGAGTGGGTGGAAACAAGGCAAGCCATCCTGGCAGAAGCGAAGACGCTTACCACGATGGACCTGGCCCACGATGCCGTATCCAGGGCGGCGAAGATAGCCGGCGGGAAGCACTCGGCCCTGGTGCCGCCTGTAACAGATACGACAGCCTATCCCGAGGTTGCACCGGAGGTATGGTTGCAGAAAGAAGATATCCTGCATATCGTCTTGCCCGCCCACACGGGGGTGAAGGTGCCCGACTCTCTCTATATCCACAGCGTTCTGGACTTCCTGCAAGAGCATTTGGATGCCAGGGGCGTTGTCCTGGATCTTCGGGGGAATACCGGCGGCAATATGGGGCCGATGATTTCCGCAGTGTCGCCGTTGCTGCCGAATGGTGTCATACTCCGTTTCAAAAGCCGCAAACGAACGACGCCCATTTTCCTGGAGTCTATATTGATGGGAGCCGGTCTATCCTCAGATAGTATCGAAAAACTACCCGCTTTGACACCTGTCGCCATTCTTACCGACGGCCATACAGGCAGTTCTGGCGAAGCCACTCTGTTATGCTTCCGCGGGCTGGATAACGTACGTACATTTGGAATGCCCACTGCCGGATATGCCAGCGCAAACGTCACCAAATTCCTCTCAGATGGATACTTGCTCGTGATTACTACCTCCTGCGATGTGGCAAGAACGGGAGAGGTTTTCTGCGCAGACCCCATCGAACCGGACGTCAGGACGGATACCCCATTAGAGGATGCCGCTGCGTGGGTTAGATCCATGATCCAAAAAGAGACCGACTAAAACTGAAGGGTACTATCGTTGATTTTATCTGATGCGGGAAGGGAGATTTTTTCACTTTTTTTCAAAATATCGCTTGCGATATAAAAATAAGGTTATATATTTGCATCGTGAACGATATAAATGTTAATGATATGGCAAAGATTTATGACTTCAAAGCTCTGAATAACAAGGGGCTTGAGTTTGACTTCGCACAGTTCGAAGGCAAGGTGCTTCTAATTGTCAACACCGCTTCCAAATGCGGCTTTACCCCGCAGTATGATGGCCTGGAGGCCCTCTACCAGAAGTATAAGGACCTGGGGCTGGCTATCGTGGGCTTCCCTTGCGACCAGTTCGCCCACCAGGAACCGGGTACCGACGAACAGATTGCCGAATTCTGCCGCATAAACCACGGCGTCACATTCCCACTGATGGCCAAAATCGAAGTCAACGGCGAGAACGAGCATCCGGTTTTTAACTACCTCAAGTCTGTCGCCCCGACGGAAGAGTATAAAGGCCTCAAGGGGAAAGCTACCCGCACGATGCTTAAAGGGCTCAGCAAAACCGCCAAGAAAGAGAGCGACATTCTCTGGAACTTCACCAAATTCCTGATCAACCGCGATGGCACCATCGTCAAGCGTTTTGCGCCCGTTGCAGAGCCCGCCTCTTTTGAGAAGGACATTGAAGAAATGTTATAATGGACGACAGGTTCAAACTGGAAAACCAACTCTGCTTCAGGCTGTACACAGCATCTCGCCTGATCACACAGGCTTATTACCCGCTGTTGAATGTGTTCGGACTCACATACCCGCAGTACCTGGTACTGCTGGTTCTGTGGGAGAGGGACGCGCAGCCGGTAAACGACATTGCCAAGCGGCTGATGCTGGAGACCAACACCGTTACCCCACTGCTCAAGAGGATGGAGGCCGAAGGCCTCCTGAAGCGCAGCAAGGGCAAAGAGGATGCGCGGCAGATGATTGTGAAACTTAAGAAGAAAGGACGCGACCTCCAGAATAAGCTGACCGATGTCCCTGAGACAGTGGGCGGTGCCGTGCTCTGCGATAGCGTCACGCCAGAAACCGTCCCCGCCCTTTTCGGGATGCTGGACGACATCATAGAACAACTCAAACGATAACCACTGGTCGTTCGCCCGTCCGCCGCAAGTTGCGGTATGCAGGCTCCGGGTACAATAATGGCCGTGAAGGTGAGCCTCAAGCCCCCTTCCCGGGAAGGGGGTTGGGGGTTGGGTAATTATAGGGGCCGGCAGGCTCCGGGTACAATAATGGCCAGGCAAAACCTGGCCATTATTGTACCCGGAGCCGGGGTCGAACCGGCACAGCCTCGCGGCCACTGGTGTTTGAGACCAGCGCGTCTACCGATTCCGCCATCCGGGCATTGAAACTAAGCGGCCGGGCCGCCGGTAGATCTCCCACTGGAAGTGCCTGCAAAGGTATGCCATTTTTCTGAAATTACAAATCGCCTGCTTACTGCTCCCAATGGTGAAGAAAATCTTCCATTGGCAGCAAAAACGGCCTATTTTGCTCCCAATGGCAACAAAATAACGCCATTGGGAGCAGGCCCCCTTATTTAATAGGAAAATCTGGCCAGAAACGGTTGATACAATCGGTGTCGTCTACATCTATCAGCCCCTCGCAGATCTTGCGGGCGGCCAGCAGCGACATAGCAAGGCGATAGTCGCCGTGAGAGCTTACTCGCTCCCCTTTCAGCGTCTTGCCAAAATAGCCTTTGACATAGATGGCGTCGTTTTCAAGTGTGATTTCCGCCCCCAGACGGGAGAATTCATCCACATAGAACTGTTCTTTGACCCCCAGCAGCCGCACGCCGTGTATACAGCTCTCCCCCTCGCAACGCAGCGCCAGCAGAATCAGCGGTCCCAGCAGGTCGGCACACGGGGCGATATCGCACTCAAAGGCCGCCATCACCGTGCGCATGGCAGAATGATAACCGATGCTGTCGGTAAGATATTCCATCTCCGGATCGGTGTAGCGCTCTACATCGGCACCGGAGATATCCAGCACATCCAGTATGAAGGTCTCTGCCTGGAGCGACTTTACCAGCATGTTGTCCACCCCGCTCTCCCCGGCAATCGCCCCCAGCACCAGCCACAGCGACGCGGCATACCAGTCGTTCTCTATCTCCATCCGTCCGGGCTTGTAGCTCTGCCCTCCAGAGAAGGTATATGTCACGCTCCTGCCCTCTTCAGATGCCACCGCCTCGTATCTGATACCCATCCTGGAGATGACGTCGGCGGTACTTTGGATGTGCGGCAACACGGCTGTATCGCGCACCTTGAGAATAACGTCTCCCCCTGCAACCAGCGGCAGGGCCATCATCAGCCCGGTGGCAAACTGAGAGCTGGCGGCAGACACGATATTGAAAGTTCCTGCGCGGAGCGGACCCTTGACAAACACCGGCAGGCGGCCCAGCGAAAAATCCACGAAGACCCCTCGGCGGGTAAGCTCCGGACACCCTTTGGAGAACTTGCGGCGCATCAGGCTGCCGCGACCGGTAATCATCACCATTTCATGCGACAGTGCCGCCAGCGGGATGCAGATACGGCACAGCAATCCGCACCCCCCCACATCCAGGATGCCGTTGCGGATTCTAAGTCCGCTGCCGGCAATATCCTGCGTGCCGGTGATGGTAAGGGTATTGGTCTTGTGGTTGTAGCGGACCACGGCATACATCTGCTTTGCCACCTCCATAGCATCGCAGATATCATCGCAAAGGGTCACATTCTCCAAAACGGTGACGCCGTCGGTGAGCGCGGCCGCCACAATCGCCCTTATCGCGATGCTCTTGGCGCAGGGCGGCTCTATGTCGCCAATGGTCAGGCGGTCGGCAGCGGAGATGAAATCGGTGAACAGCGGCTGTCCGTCGGCGGTGGGCAGGCGGCGGCGCGGAGCACAGTACATCAGCGGCGAACCGCGGCGGAAAGATTCTGTGCGGGAATGTTCCCCCTCCTGCCCCATGGCGAACGCTATCAGGTGCGCAGGTTCAAAACGGTCGTAGAGCGCCAGCACCCGGCCACATTCGTCGGGATGATGGGCGGTTGTAACTATTTTGGCGATGTCGGCCCCCAGGGAGTAGCATCTGGAGGCGATTGCAACCAGGGCTTCTGTAGAATCGGTACCGTATGCGTTGTGGTAAGAGAGAATAACCTTGCAGCCGTAATTCATCGCCAGGTTCATAAGCCAGCGCTGCTCGCTGCGGGGAAAATCCATATCCACATCGATATAGTCGGCCCCCGCGATAATAGCGGTAGAGAGCAGTCTTACCGCCATATCCACCTCCGATGGTTCGGGTTCAAGATCTTCCGGTTCCAGATCCAGGGTATCGACCTCAGTAGGGTCCTTGATGCGATAGGTGGCCACCACGCGGCAGTCTCCCTTGTGTTTCATGAAGAGCTTGATATCGTCTGTATCGAATATCAGATCGTCCAGACGCAGCTCCACCGCATGCGCACCGATTTCCGCTGTCGCCCATGCAATGCAATAGTCGACATCCATCTGGCAGAGCGAGCAGCAGAGCAGACCCATTATTTACCCTGCTGCCAGGTGTCTAAAGCGCAGAACAGTTGCTGGTCGTAGCGCAGGTTAACTATCGCAGAAGCCCTCTGGAAATAGTATTTAACGGCGATGTCAGATTCCAGAAGCGGCTTTATCTCGTCCTTGACCAGGCGCAGGGCATCGGCCTTGCTGATATCCAGCTTCGCTTTGAGCGCCTCTATCTCGGCGCGGCAGTTGTCGTATGTCCCGTCGTACTTGGCAGCTTCTATCAGCTTCTCAATCTCCGCATCGCTGCCACTGCGCCAGTCAAACGAAAGGGTTTCGCAGAAAGCGATAAAATCTTCATATTCATCGTCGGAGAGGGTGAACTCTTCTGCCGGGGCAATCGTTTCGTGGCGGTTGTAATAATCTATGGCATAGTCGCCGGTAATGTCGCCATACACCAGGGAATAGGTGGGACGGCTGTAGCGCCTGTTCTCTACCACGATGTCGGGGGTGATTCCGCCGCCGTCCTTAACGGTGCGGCCGCCCGCCGTCTTGAATTCATGGGTCAGGGAGTCAGGAATGGCCCCGACGCTGCCGTCCTCGTTGCGGTGACTGTAATCTATGGCCTGTACGCAGCGCCCGCTGGGGGTGTAATACTTGCCGGTGGTCACCTTAAGGGTGCCGCCAAAGGCTGTGGGACGCACCGACTGTATCAGCCCCTTGCCAAACGAACGGGTACCGGCGATGGTGCCGCGGTCCAGATCCTGGAATGCCCCCGCCACAATCTCGCTGGCCGACGCGCTGCCGCTGTTTATCATCACCAGTACCGGAATCTCGGTGTCGATGGGGTCTGTCTGGGTGCGATATTCCACGTTTGTGCCGCGGGCGCGACCCCTGGACGATACCACCAGCGTCCCCTTGGGGACAAAGAGCGACATCAGCTTGATGGCTTCGTCCATCAGTCCGCCGCCGTTGCCGCGAAGGTCTATCACCAGCCTCTCGGCGCCCTGCGCCTTGAGCTCCAGAATCGCGCTGCGAAGCTCCGCAGACATCCCTGCGGTAAAACCGGTGATGGATACATAACCGATATTGCCCCGGATGATGCCGTAGTACTCTATGTTGGAGATGTGTATCCGCTCGCGCTTGACCACCACCTCTGTCGCCTCTTTTGTGCGCCCCTTGATGACCTTGAAGGTGACCTTGCTGCCGGGCTGACCCTTCATGCGGTCGGACGCCTGCTGGGAGGTTTCCCCGTAAACCGGGATGCCGTCTATGGCGACTATGCTGTCGCCCGGCTGCAGACCCGCCTTTACCGCGGGGCTGTCGGGATAGGGTTCCGTGATGAGCACCGCCCCTTCCGGGCGCTTTTTGATAAGCGACCCGACGCCGCCGTACATGCCGGTGGTCATCATCTGCACGTCATCCTCCTCCTCTTCCGGATAATAGACGGTATAGGGGTCGAGGGACGAGAGCATGGCGGTGATGCCGGTGTTTATCAGCTTGCCAAACTGCACGCTGTCGACATAGTTCACAGAGAGCTGCTTAAGGATAGAGTTCTGTATGTCCAGCGACTTTGCCAGGTCAAAGTTGGCACTCTGCGCCTGTGCGGCCAGCGCTATAAACACAAAAGAGATTATCGGGATTATCTTTTTCATAATGCAATCTACTTTTCAGACACCGCCCTTTTCCAGCAAAGATGATACCAAGTCAGGCCTTGCGGATATAATCCACGATCCAAGCACCGACCTCCTTCGTGCCATATTTGGCACCGCCGGCCACCTGGATTTCGGGCGTGCGGACATTCGCATCAAGCGATGCGGCCACGGCTCGGCGGATAAGGGCCCCCTCCTCTTTGAGGTCGAAATATTCGAACAGCATTGCTGCGGACAGGATCTGCGCAAGCGGATTGGCGATATTGAGACCTCTGGCTGCTGGCCAGCTGCCGTGTACCGGCTCGAAAACGGGAGTATGCTCCCCGGTGGAGGCGCTGGGCAGAAGACCCATGCTGCCGGTGATGCAGCTCCCCTCGTCGGTAAGGATGTCGCCAAAGGTGTTCTCCGTAACCATCACGTCGAAGAATTTAGGCTCCTGTATCATACGCATGGATGCGTTGTCGACATACATAAAATCGGTTGTAACATCGGGATACTGGGGTGCCATCTCCTGCGCGACCTTGCGCCACAGGCGGCTGGAAGCCAGCACATTGGCCTTGTCTACCACGGTGAGGTGACGATTGCGGCGGCGGGCATATTCATAACCCACCTTAAGGATGCGCTCTATCTCGCCGCGGGTGTAATAGTTGGTGTCGTATGCCTTCTCGTCGTCCTGATACTTCTCGCCGAAATACATGCCGCCGGTGAGTTCGCGGATGCAGATAAAATCGGCACCGCGCACCAGCTCATCCTTTAGCGGGGAGTTGTGCACCAGGCAGTCGAAGGTCTCTATCGGGCGGATGTTGGCATACAGCCCGAGTTTCTTGCGCATTGCCAGCAGCCCCTGCTCCGGGCGTACCTTCGCGGTGGGATTGTTGTCAAAACGGGGGTCGCCGACTGCAGAAAACAGCACTGCATCGGCATCCATACATATCTGGAATGTCTCCTCGGGGAACGGGTCGCCAACCTTGTCTATCGCGTCGGCACCGCAAATGGCCTCCTTGAAAGAGACAGTGTGCCCGAAACGGTCACACACCGCCTGCATCACGTCTACACCTACCTTGGAAATCTCGGGACCGATACCGTCGCCGGGAAGAACTGCTATCTTAAGATTCATTGTACTATTATGTTAAGCATTTTCATCGTCGCCTTTATCGCCGCCTCCACCTGGTCGGCATCCAGGCCGCGGGTGTGTATTGTGCGGCCGTTGTAATCCCAGTCTATCCGGGTCTGCACCAACGCGTCGGTACGGCCGCCGGGGGGGATGGACACGGCATAGTCGCTAAGCCAGGGAAACTCCATCTTCAAATGGTCGCGGAAGATGTGGCGCACAGCCCGCACAAATGCATCGTACTGACCGTCGCCACTCGCCTGCTCCTGGTAAACCTTGCCCTTTACCTCCAGCTTGACGATGGCCGTGGGCTTGAGGCCATGGGCGGTGCTCACCATATAGCTGAGCAGCTTGACCTTCTCCTGGGTTATGTCGTGCCCCAGCACGTCGCTCACGATAAACGGCAGATCGTCCGGGGTCACGGTCTCTTTCTTGTCGCCCAGCTCTATGATGCGGTCGGTGACGCGGCGGGTCTGCTCCGGCGTCAGGTCCAGGTTCATGCTCTCCAGGTTCTTGAGGACATTGGCCTTGCCGCTGTTCTTGCCAAGGGCATATTCCCGCTTGCGGCCAAATCGCTCCGGAAGCAGGTCGTTGCAGTAGAGGTTGTTCTTCTTGTCGCCGTCGGCATGCACCCCTGCCACCTGCGTGAACACATTGTCTCCAACTATGGGGCGGTTTGCCGGAATCGGGGTGCAGGAGTAGCTGGACACCAGGCGGCTGGCCTCGTGAAGACGGCTTTCGTCGATGCCGGTTGTGACCTCTGCCATATCGGCCAGCACCGCCTCTACACTTGCCAGAGGGGCATTGCCGGCACGCTCTCCAAGTCCGTTCACACACGTGTGGACCCCGCTGCAGCCAGCCTTGACCGCCGCCAGGGTATTGGCCACCGCCAGGTCGTAATCGTTATGTGCGTGAAAATCAAAATGGATATCGGGGAAACGACTCACCATCTGCCCTATAAATCCGGTTACCTGTGCGGGAGAGAGCACTCCAAGGGTGTCTGGCAGCATAAAGCGGCGCACGTTGCAATCTTTGAGTGCAGATACCAGACTGAAGACATATTCCGGGGAATTTTTCATACCGTTGCTCCAGTCCTCGAGGTAGATATTCACCGCAAGCTGCCTCTGCCAGGCCTGTGCGATGGTTTCCCGCAGGTCGGCGATATGCTCCTGCGGCGTTTTGCCAAGTTGTTCGCGGCAGTGCCGTTCGCTCCCCTTGGCCAGCAGGTTCATCACCCTGCCGCCGCAGTCGGCAATCCAGGCAGCGGAGGTTGCTCCGTCGGCAAAACCGAGCACCTCTACCCGATCCAGACAGCCGTTGCCGGCCGCCCAGCCGCATATCTCGCTCACCGACTCGCGCTCCCCCGCCGACACGCGTGCCGACGCTATCTCAACGCGGTCTACACGCACCGATTGCAGCAGGAAACGGGCAAGCAGCAGTTTCTCGTGCGGTACAAAGTTAACGCCGCTGGTCTGTTCCCCGTCCCTTAGGGTAGTGTCCATTATCTCTATACGTCGCATACTATCTGGCATTTGCTTTTTCCCAGGCCTCTATCTTCGCACGGCTTTCCAGTAAAAAGTCTATATCATCGAGGCCGTTCATCAGGCAGTATTTCTTGTAGCCGTTAAGTTCAAATCTCTCGCTGCGGCCGGTGGCCAGGTTGGTGACGGTCTGTGCAGGGACGTTCACCTCGACCTCTGTTGCGGGGTCGGCCTTTATGCTGGCAAACAGTTCCGAGAGAAAACCTTCGCTTACGGTGACGGGCAGCACAAAGTTGTTGAGCTCGTTACCCTTGTGGATATCGGCAAAGAAGCTCGATATCACCACGCGGAAGCCGTAGCCCGCGATAGCCCACGCCGCATGTTCGCGGCTGCTGCCGCTGCCAAAGTTCTTGCCAGCAACCAGAATGCATCCGCCGTAGCGGGGGTCGTTGAGCACGAACTCCGGGTTGGGGGTGCCGTCCTTAAGGTAGCGCCAGTCGCAGAACAGGTTATCGCCAAAAAACTTCCCGTTGCGGGTGGTCGCCTTCAAGAAGCGGGCGGGGATTATCTGGTCGGTGTCCACATTCTCCAGCGGGAGCGGGACACAAGTGCTCTTGATTATGTCAAACTTCTGTTTCATGGAGGCTTACATTAAGGTTCGCGGGTCGGTAATCACGCCGGTAACGGCGGCAGCGGCTGCAGTGAGCGGGCTGGCCAGGACAGTGCGTGCGCCGGGTCCCTGACGCCCTTCAAAGTTGCGGTTTGAGGTCGATACGGTCAGCTTCCCTGCGGGAATCTTATCGTCGTTCATCGCCAGGCAGGCGCTGCAGCCGGGCTGACGGATCTCAAATCCGGCCGCCTCAAGCAGCTTGTCCAGCCCCTCATCTTCTATCTGCCGCTTCACCATCCAGGAACCGGGAACCAGCCAGCAAACAACTCCGGGGGCCTTTTTGCGGCCGGCGGCGATGGAGGCAAACGCCCGGAAATCTTCTATACGGCCGTTGGTGCAGCTGCCAAGAAATACATAGTCGACCTTCTTGCCAGAAAGCTTGTCGCCGGGCTCGAAGCCCATGTAGTTAAGCGAGCGCATAAACGATGCCCGCCCGCTTTGCTGAACGCTCTCCAGCGCCGGGATGGTATCTTCAATCCCCATCCCCATGCCGGGATTGGTGCCGTATGTCACCATCGGGGTGATATCCTCTGCCTTGAATACGATTTCGCGGTCGAAGATTGCGTCGGGGCCACTTTTGAGGGTCTTCCAATAAGCCACCGCCCGGTCCCAGGCTTCACCTTTGGGGGCATGCTCGCGCCCCTTGATATATTCGAAGGTCGTCTCGTCGGGGGCGATAAAGCCGCCGCGCGCCCCCATCTCTATCGAGAGGTTGCAAAGCGTCAGGCGTCCCTCCATAGTCAGGTTGCGCACCGCGCTGCCGGCATACTCCACAAAATAACCCGTGGCTCCGCTGGTAGTCATCTTGCTCATGATATACAGCGCCACATCCTTGGCGGTTACACCGCGGCCAAGAGAACCCTCTACGCTGATGCGCATGCTCTTTGGCTTCTGCTGCAGGATGCACTGCGAAGCCATGACCATCTCCACTTCACTGGTGCCGATCCCGAAGGCAACCGCCCCCATCGCGCCGTGGGTAGAGGTGTGGCTGTCGCCGCACACTATGGTCATACCGGGCAGGGAAAGGCCGCGCTCCGGACCTACGACATGGATAATGCCGTTGCGGGAGTCCATCATCCCGTAGTGCGTCAGGCCGAATTCGGCTGCATTGGCGGCCAGGGTATCGACCTGCTTCTTGGAAACCGGATCCTCTATAGGCTTGTCCTGGTCGTGGGTAGGGGTGTTATGGTACGGCATGCATACGATCTGCTGCGGGCGCAGGGGTTTGATGCCGCGTGCACGCATGCCGTCAAATGCCTGCGGAGTTGTCACCTCGTGGCAATAAAGCCTGTCTATGTAGAGCTGTGTGGGACCATCGGGTACGATCTGTACCACATGGGCGTCCCAAATCTTGTCGAAGAGAGTATTCATGTTGCAAAGGTTCAAAAAATATTTTATATATTTGTAGAATTACGCATGTGTTTATGATACATTTTTCTCTGAATTATAACACGGTGTGGGGCGAGAGTCTGGTTATCCGAACCGCCGGCAAGGCATACGGGATGCGCTGCACCGACAACGGCCGCTGGGAGGCCGACCTTAAGAACAATCTTATCCGCAACAATCAGCAATACACCTTCGAGGTGGTCAGGGATGGCAGAACCATCCGCCGGGAGTGGCGTGCCCACACCCTGGGCGTCCCCTCCGGGGCAAAGGAGACCGAGGTGCGCGACCGCTGGATCGACCGCCCCGCAAACTCCGCCTTCTGGGCATCGGCATTCCGGCAGGTCATCTTCTCACGCGAGGCAGCTTCTGCCGCCCCGCTGCGCGGGAACGTGGTTCTGCGCGCCGCAGCGCCGGAGATAAGACCCTCGGAGACCCTTGCCGTTACCGGCAGCGGCGATGCGTTGGGAAACTGGCAGAAGGCCGTTATGCTAAACGGCAACGGCTTCCCCTGGTGGGAGACGGCAATAGAGGCCGACGGACCGTTCGAATTTAAATATGTGGTTGCAGAGCGCGCTACCGGCAGGATTCTCCGCTGGGAAGAGGGGCCCAACCACCGCTGCGAACCTCTGGAGGCAGCCACCACCGTAGTGGCGGACATCGTCCCGCAACTGCCGGCAATCCCCTGGCGCGGGGCGGGCGTCGCGATTCCGGTATTCTCTATCCGGACAGAAGACAGTTTTGGCGTGGGTGAGTTCCACGACATCAAAAAACTGGTAGACTGGGCCGTGGCCACCGGGCAGAACTTTATCCAGCTGCTGCCGGTAAACGACACCTCCATGACCGGCACATGGCAGGACTCCTACCCATACAATGCCGTGAGCTCGTTTGCACTTCACCCGCAGTTTATCCACCTGCCGGAGGCGGGCATCAAGGCCGACAAGGCGTACAAAACCCTGCAACGGGAGGTCAATTCCCTGGATAAGATCGATTACGAAAAGGTCAACGGAGAGAAGATGCGCCTGCTGCACGGGGTGTTCAACCGGCAGCGCGAAGAGCTCACCGCCGATGTAAAATATCAGGATTTTGTGGCGGCCAACCGATTCTGGCTGCTCCCGTACGCAGTGTTCTGCTGCCTTCGCGACGAGATGGGCACGGTGGACTGGCGCACCTGGGGTGCAAATTCGAAATACACCTTGAAGAAGGCGGAGAAATATGCAGAAGCGCACCCGGCCGAGGTCGCTTTCTGGTGCTGGATACAGTTTGTGCTGGATTGTCAGCTTAAAGACGCCGTGGCCTACGCCCACAAGAAACGGGTGGCCATCAAGGGCGATTTGCCAATCGGCGTGAGCCCCGTGAGCGCCGACGCCTGGACCAATCCTGACCTCTTCAACCTGGACATGCAGGCGGGTGCCCCGCCCGATGCCTTCAGCGCCGACGGACAGAACTGGGGCTTCCCCACTTACAACTGGGACCGGATGGCAGAGGACAACTTTGCATGGTGGCGGACCCGCCTTAAAAAGATGAGCGAGTATTTTGACGCATACCGCATAGACCATATACTGGGCTTCTTCCGCATCTGGGAGATTCCCGCAAAGTACCGCAGCGGCCTTATGGGGCACTTTGCCCCCGCCCTGCCCTACAGTGCCGACGAGCTGAGGCAGATGGGCTTTGATACCGCCGACGGGGCCTATGTCACCCCCGGCGAAAACGAGACCGACGTGCTGTTTGTAGAAGATCCCCGCAAGAAGGGATTCTGGCACCCTCGCATCGCTGCTCAGAACACCGCCACCTTCAACCATCTTACCGACTGGCAGAAAGAGCGCTTCAACGCTCTCTACAACGATTTCTTCTACCACCGGCACGACGATTTCTGGCGCAGCAGCGCCATGCGCAAGCTCCCGTCCCTGCTAAAGAGCAGCGCCATGCTCTCCTGTGGCGAGGATCTGGGGATGATTCCGGGCTGCGTTGCATCGGTTATGTCTGAGCTGAACATACTAAGTCTTGAGATTCAGCGGATGCCAAAGGACCCGAGTCAGGATTTTGCCGACCCGGCATATTACCCCTACTACTGCGTATGCGCCACCGGCACCCACGACACCAGTCCGCTTCGCGCATGGTGGGAAGAGGACCGCGCCCTTTCGCAGCGCTTTTATAACGACATGATGCGCTGCAGTGGCAATGCGCCCTACTTCTGCGAGAGCTGGGTGGCAGAGAACATCGTACGCGAGCACCTCTACTCCCCCGCCATGCTGGCAATACTCCCCCTGCAGGACTATCTGGCTGTGGACGGCAAGGTGCGATACGGTGGCGACCCGGCCGACGAGAGGATAAACATCCCCGCCAACCCGCGTCACTACTGGCGATGGCGCATGCATTTAACTGTAGAACAGCTCCTTGAAAATAAATCCCTCTCGGAGCATATCAGGGCAATGATTTCCGATGCAGCCCGCGGCATCTAAGCAAATTTATTTGGAGGATTGACCATAACGCTTTAACTTCGTAAGCTTTTTTCGCCAAAAAATGAAGAATCGTAACCTAAGCAATCGGCAGCTGTTCAATCTCAACTTCGGGTATTTCGGGGTTCAGATTGCATACGCGCTGCAAAGTGCAAACATATCGCGAATATTCGCCACGCTGGGGGCAGACCCGCACCAGCTGAGTTTCTTCTGGATTCTGCCGCCGCTGATGGGCATGTTAGTACAGCCGCTTATCGGCAAGTGGAGCGACCGCACCTGGTGCCGCATGGGACGCCGCAAACCATATCTGCTGGTGGGTGCGATCATCGCCGTGCTGGTAATGGCCTTTCTGCCCAACGCCGGCAGCCTGCATTTCTCTACCAGGGTCTTCCTGGGGCTGAATATGGCAATGTGGTTCGGCCTCTTCTCCCTCATATTCCTGGACACCAGCATCAATGTGGCCATGCAGCCCTTCAAGATGATGGTGGGCGACATGGTCAATGAGCAGCAGAAGGCCAAGGCATATTCCATCCAGAGCTTCCTGTGCAACGCCGGCAGCCTGGTGGGCTATCTGCTTCCCATCTTCCTGACCTGGATCGGCATCGCAAACGAAGCGCCGGAGGGGATGGTTCCCGCATCGGTGGTGACATCTTTCTATGCAGGGGCGGTGATACTTATCGCCTGTGTGCTCTACACCTTCCTCAATGTGAAGGAGATGCCGCCGGCAGAGTATGCCGAATTCCACGGCATCGACACCGCTAAGGCAGAAGAGAAAAAAGAAGGGCTGTTCAGCCTGCTGTTCAAGGCACCCAAGGTGTTCTGGACGGTGGGTCTGGTGCAGTTCTTCTGCTGGGCCGCCTTCCTGTATATGTGGACCTACTCCAACGGCACGCTGGCGTTCAACTGCTGGGGCGGCGCCACCGACACCGCATCGGCGGCATACCAGGCGGCCGGCAACTGGGTCGGCGTGGTGTTCGCCGTGCAGGCGGTGGGCTCCATCCTGTGGGCGCTGATGCTACCCCGCTTCAAGAACCTCAAGACCGCATATATCGTGAGCCTGCTCATTGGCGCCGTGGGCTTTATCGGCGTAGCCTTTATCCACGACAAATACCTGGCATGCGTGGCCTATTTCCTTATCGGTACCGCGTGGGCAGCGATGCTGGCTCTCCCCTTCACCCTGCTCACCAATGCACTTGAGGGCAACCCCTACATGGGCTCTTACCTGGGGCTGTTCAACGGCACCATCTGCCTGCCGCAAATCGTGGCTGCCGCCACCGGCGGGCTTGTGCTGCGCGCAGTGGGCGGCGCACAAAGCTCCATGCTGATAATGGCGGGCGTCTACCTGATAATAGGTGCGGCGGCCGTGCTGCTTGTAAAAGTAAAGACGAAATACAATCAACAATAAGTTTAACCAATCAACATCTAATGAAAAGATTTCTTACCGCAGTTGCTGTTATCCTCCTTGCAGGATGGATCTCCAGCGCCCCTGCTTCCGCCCAGGGCGGATATCAGGTTAAAGGAGTCGTAGAGGATGCCCTGGGCCCCGTATACGGAGCCACGGTTATGGAGAAAGGCACCTCCAACGGTGTCTCCACCGGCATCGACGGCGATTTTGACCTTAAGGTGAGCGGGGAAAATGCCCTGGTGGAAATCAGCTGCATAGGCTATACCACCCTGACTTTTGCCGCAAACGCGGTCCCCGAAACCATTTTCCTTGAAGAGGATAACGAATTCCTTGACGAAGTTGTCGTCATAGGTTACGGCTCCCAGAAAAAGAAAGAGGTCACCGGTAGCGTTGCCTCGATCAAGAGCGAAGAGTTCAACGCCGGCGTAAAGACCAACCCCATGGGCTTGCTCCAGGGCAAGGTGGCCGGTCTGAACATTATCAAAACCACATCTGACCCTACCAGCACCGGATACAACATCCAGATCCGCGGCTTCTCCACCCTCGACAAAGGGACCGGCACCAGCCCGCTGTTTATTGTAGACGGTGTGCCCGTGAGCAACATAGATAACATCTCGCCCGACGAAATATCATCTATGGACGTGCTCAAGGACGGTTCTGCCGCAGCTATCTACGGTACCCGCGGTACCAACGGCGTGATTATAATCACCACCAAGCGCGGCGACGCCTTCTCTGACACCGCAACCACCCGGGTAGAGTATTCCGGATATGCTTCCGCATCTGTCCGCAATGCCAAAACCGGCATGGCGACCGCGCAGGAGTTCCGCGAACTGGCCACCCTGTCCAACGGCATGGCGGCCGCCAACATCTACACCGGGCCCAACGGAGAAGAGTACAACACCGACTGGCTCTCTGAGGTCTGCCGCCCCGCAGCCATCGCGCACAACCATAATATCGCCATCGTGGGCTCTTCTGGCAAGTTCAACTACCGTGCATCCATCAACTACAAGAATGCAGAGGGTATCGCCAAGACCACCAACCGCAACGAGATTATGGCAAAGCTGGCCGCTGGCCAGAAGGCACTTGACGGCTGGCTGGACCTGCAGTACGATTTGAGCTACATGCGCTACCGCAACGACTATTTCTGCGGCGACTTCAAGAACGCGGCGCTGCTCAACCCCACCTACCCTGTTTACGACGAAACAACCCCCAACGGCTATTTCTGGCGCAGCGAAGAGACCGGATTCGTAAACCCGGTTGAGAACATGTACCAGAAGGAGTCCTACGGCACCGGCAACTACTTCCGCGGCAGCATCAAGGCCACCGTCAACATCAAGCCGATACAGGGGCTGAAGGTGAGCGGATTCGCCGCTATGGAAGAGGGCGACAACTACGGATACTGGTACAACGGTATCGTAAACACCGATGCATCCGGCAGCGAGAAGGCCGGCCGCAGCGGCAACTCCTCCCTCAACAAGCTTTTCGAGCTCACAGCAGACTGGACCCGCACCTTCGACGGACACAACATCGCGCTGGTTGGCGGCGTATCTTACCAGAACTTCTTCTACGACGCTTCAAGCATGGCCAACAAGGGCTTCGCTGCTCCCGCCGTTATGAAATACTACAAGATGGGCGACGGTGATGCCAGCAAGAAATATATGGAGATGAGCTCCGACCGCAATTCGCACACGCTGATTGCGCAGTTTGCCCGTGCCAATTACAATTATAAAGAGAAATACCTGCTCTCTGCCTCTATCCGTCGCGAGGGCTCTTCCCGCTTCGGTATCAACCACAAGTGGGGCTGGTTCCCCGCCCTTAGCGCCGGCTGGCGTATCAGCGGAGAAGAGTTCATGAAGAGTGCCACCTGGGTAGACGACCTCAAGCTCCGCCTCGGTTTCGGTGTCACCGGCAACGACCTTGGCAGCGACCTGCGCAGCGTAGAGCTCCTCTCCAACGGCGGTACCTTCTGGTATGACGGTGCTTACGTTTACACCTACACCGTAAGCCAGAACGTCAACCCCGACATCCGCTGGGAGAAGAAATACGAATACAACATCGGTGTAGATTACTCCCTTCTCAAAGACCGCCTGTTCGGTAGCCTGGATATCTACTACCGCCACACCACCGACCTGCTCTGGGACTACGAGGTTCCTACCCCGCCTTACCAGTACACCACCCTGCTGGCCAATGCCGGCAAGATGGACAGCTACGGTGCAGAGCTCTCGCTGAGCTACGTAGCCATCCAGAAGAGCGATTTCCAGTGGACCACAACCCCCACCATCTCCTTCAACCGCAACAAGATCACCTCTTTGTCCGATCCCACCAAAGGCTTCAACTACACCAAGACAACCTCCGGCGGCGTCGGTGAGAACGGTATCATGAACACCGATACCCAGATTCTGGTAGAGGGCGAGGCAGTGGGCAGCTTCTACGGCTACAAGTTCTTCGGCATCAACCCCGTAAGCGGCCTGTGGACCTACACCATGCCCGACCAGGGCGACGGTCTGGCCCGTTATTGCGACGAGAGTACCGCCGTCGAAGGCGACCGTCAGGTGCTGGGCAGCGCACAGCCCATCTTCACCTTTGGCTGGAACAACACCGTCCGCTACAAGAACTGGGACTTCACCATGTTCCTGCGCGGCGTTGTCGGCAACAAGATACTGAACGTCACCCGCTGGGCATACGGTCCCATGAGCGCCAACAACAAGAACGTCTTCATGAAAGATGTCAACGGCGCAGAGACCATCCTCACCCAGAAGGCGCAGTTCTCTGACTACTATCTGGAGAGCGGCACCTACGCAAAGCTGGACAACCTCACCATAGGTTACACCTTCCCCATAAAGGATAACCGTTTCGTCCAGTCGGCACGCGCTTACCTGACAGGCCAGAACCTGTTTACCCTGACCTCCTACAGCGGACAGGACCCGGAGGTGAACACCACTTCCGTATGGAACGGCGGTATAGACTACTGCTCTTTCTACCCCCCTGTAGCGACCATACTCGTTGGCTTGAACCTGAGTCTGTTCTAACCTTAAATCAGGCGAAATCATGAAAAAGACACTCTTTTTGATCATAACCGTTACTCTGGCTCTGACGTTGCTGAACTCATGCGACAAGATGCTGGAAGAAATAAACTACGGCAACCCCACCACCGCCGATTTGATGACAAACGAAGCCAATGTCCCCCTGCTGGTAGGACAATGCTACGCAGAGGTCAAGTGGCTTCATGACCACTGGGGATACTGGGGCGTTGTTACCCTCACCGCCGACGAAGGTCTCTGCCCGACCCGCATGCCCGACAAGGACTGGGCCGACGGCGGATACTGGCGCAACCTCAACACCCACAACTGGAACGAGATGGGCGGCGCATTCCGCAATATATGGAATACCACCATCGCCGGCGCGGTGCTTTGCAACAAGCTGCTCAAGACCCTCGACGACTACCGTTCGTCCATGTCCGACCAGGTTTACGCACAGTACACCGCAGAGCTGGAGGTGATGCGCAGCTACTATTATTACATGCTGTTCGACTGCTTTGGCCGCATCCCCTATCTGGAGGAGTTCGTAGACAAGGCCAGCGACCCGCTGATGGAGCCTTACGCCGTGTGGTCCCGCCTTGTGGACTGCCTGGAGCGCAATGCCCCCAACCTGCCGTCGGTTACAGACGATGCCAGCCGCGCCCTCAACTACGGCCGCGCAACCCAGGGCCTTGCGTATGCCCTGCTTGCACGTCTCTACCTGAACGCAGAGTCGTTTGACTGCACCCCTGCCAACATCAGCCTGACCAACACCTACACCACCGCCATCAACACTTCCGCAGACTTCTATACCAACTGCGTGAGGTGCTGCGACGCGATTATCGATGCCAGATCCTACTCTATCGAGCCCGATTACTTCACCAATTTCAAGATAGACAACGCCGCTTCCAAAGAGAACATCTTTGTGATCGTAGAGAATGGCGAAGCCGACATAGACGAGCGCAGCGGGGGCGACGGCATGATGCTCAACAAGCTCCGCATCGCCCTGCTCACCCTCAACTACAATCATCAGAAGACATACAAGATGGTGGAGACCCCCTGGAACGGCTTTTGCGCACGCCCCTCTTTCATCGACCGCTTTGCTGCGTCTGATGTCCGCGGCCCCGGCAACGAGGGCCTCGGCACCAACGACACTAAGCAGTGGGGCTGGTTCCTTGGCCCTATCTACGATGCCAGCGGCAAACTGTGCCAAGACAAGGACGAAGCAAAATCAGACGCAATCATAGTGAAGGATGTCACCTCCCTTACAGAGGCTTCTGATCTGGAGGGCGCCCGCTGCATCAAATACGAAATCGACAAGGCCGGCAAATACAAATACAGCGAGAACGACTTTGTGCTGTTCCGCTATGCAGACGTGCTCTGGATGAAAGAAGAGGCCATCCTGCGCGGCGGTGCCGGGGCTTCCGGCTGGGGCTCGGCAGATTTCCAGACGCTCCGCAAGCGCGCCTTTGCATACGACGATGACGCAGCTGCAGCTTATGCCGCAGCCTATCCCGACGCTCTGACGCTGGATGGTATCCTCGACGAGCGCGGCAGGGAATTTGCGTGGGAGAACATGCGCCGGCGCGACCTTATCCGCTTCGGAAAGTTCAACAAGTCCGATTATGTGCAGTTCATAACCGCTACGGACGAATATCGCAAATGGTTCCCCATCCCCTTCAAGGTGTTGGAGAAATCTGTCCGCGACCAGGACGGCAATCCCGTTTGGACCCAGAACCCCGGATATCCTACAAGTTTCTGATATTATCAACCTATAAACACCATTATTAATTAACAATCCATTATGAAGAAAGTATTTTTACTTGCACTTGCTTGTCTTTCTCTGGTTGTTGTTTCTTGCGACAAGAAAGAGAAGATTGACTGGGATGCTGTTACCGTGAACGGCTTCTATGTTGCCGGTCCCGCTACAGGTTCCACCGAAATCAAACCCGAATGCGTGATGGCTGCCGGCTTCAACGAGGTCGACAAGGCTGTTCGCGAGGGTATGTATGAGAAGTACATCGTACTCGAGGCAAACAAAGATTTCTACCTGCTTTACAACGACGGTGGCAACAAGAGCCGCTACAGTGCAGAGCTTAAGGATTTCGAAACTCCCCTGGAGGAGGCTTATGGCGACAACCCCGCATCCGTACTCAAGGGAGCCCTGGTTATCGGCGAAAAGGCTCCCGCAATGCAGGTTGCCAAGACCGGCCTGTATCACATCGTGCTTGATATCAACAAGACCGGCGACCTCGACGCTGCCGGCGGCGCACAGATCCTCCTGCTGGATGCCAGCGACTTTGGTGTTCGCGGCGGCATGAACGGCTGGGGCTTCTCTTCCGCTACCACCAAGACCGAGTTCTCCAACGATGGCTTTACTTTGACTTTCAAGGATCAGGAACTTGCAAAGGGCGGCGAATTCAAGTTCGCTACCGGTAACTACTGGAAAGTCACCCTCGACGATGCCGGCAAGGTTAAGGCCGAGACCTCTCTGGGCGAAACCGGTTCCGGTCTGGGTTTGGAGAATGCTCCTGGCAGGAAAGACAACAACATCCCTGTGGACAAGGGCGGCAAATACGACATCACACTTAACTTCAAGCTGGCTCAGGGCTCTTTCAACAAGAGCTTCACCTACGAAGTTGTCTGCACAGAAGAATCCACCGCTCCCGAGACCATGTATATGATCGGCAACCAGTGGGGCGGCTGGGACTGGGCTTCCGACGGCATTGTCGATCTCATTCCCGTATGGGGCGCTCCCGGTTATTTCTGGTGCACCCGTTACTTCAACAAGGCCGATGGCTTCAAGTTCTGCGCACAGAAGGTATGGAACGGTGATTTTACCGGTGCGGGCACTTCTGGCTACACTATCAACGACGGCAACTGCTGGGTTGCAGAGGACGGCTTCTACACCGTGCTGGTAAACGGCAACGAGAATACCGTTGAGATTAAACCCGCTATGGTTTGTGGTTTGGGCGACGCTGTATTTACTGGTGGCTGGGACTTTGATTCTGCACAGCAGTTCGAAGCAGATGGTGACAAGATGGTCATCGTGACTTCCGGTGCCGGCGAACTCCGTCTCGCTTCCAAGGTTCTGCCCGATACAGCAGTCGAGGGTGTCACCGGGTCCGGCTGGTTTGACTGGTGGAAGACCGAGTTTATCTTCTTCGAAGACGGCAAGATTGCTTATCGTGGCGCTGGCAACGACCAGGAGCGCGTCCAGATCGAGGCTGGCAAGAAGATCATCCTTGACTTCAACGCAGGTACTGCTACCGTAGAGGATGCAGCTGCTTTCGAGCCCGCTGTCAATATCGACGGCGACCTGAGCGACTGGTCAGACGTAGCTGAATTCGCAAGCGAGTCTACCTCCAGAATCAGGACCTGGAAAGTCACCTCTGACGCACAGAACGTATACGTTCTCCTTGCACTGCGCAAGAACAGGGCCGACAACGGCAGGAAGCTTACCATTGGCTTCAACACAGACAAAGATGCCACAAGCGGCAAATACACCGACGACAACAATATGAAGGGTTGCGAGGCTATCGCCCTCAAATTCATCCCGTTCACCAATGGTTCCGGTGCTCCGGTCGGTGTAAATGGCGTGATTGCTGATTCTGAGGTTACTTCTACCGCAGGCGTTAAATCAACCGGCGTTGTGACCGCATTTGCATACGACGACGGTTCTGATCTTGGCGATGACAGCTCCAACATCTATCTGGAGCTCAGCATCCCCAAGTCAGCTCTTGAACTGCCTGCAGGTGAGATTCAGATTGGTGCAAGCTACGATTACTACTTCTCCGGTTACCAGACCGTAACCCTCTAGTAGTTCACCCCGTTAAAAAGGCTCCCGGACTCCGGGGGCCTTTTTTGTTGTAAAACAATTGGGTTTTTTGCTAACTTTGGAGACTACAACCTAATAACTGCATAATGAAAAAAGTCTTATACGCAATTATACCTGTCGTCTTCATTCTGCTGCTGGCCGCATCCTGCGATAAGGATCCGCAAATAGTTCCAGCCGACGATATCCCATCTTACGCCACAGGCGAAAAGCAGGGCAATATCACATACCAGCTGCTCATCTACAGCTTTGCAGACAGCGACGGCGACGGCATCGGCGATTTTAACGGCATCCGCAACCACCTGGATTATCTGGATGCGCTGGGAGTATCGGCCCTTTGGCTCTCCCCCGCCCATCCGGCCGACTCTTACCACGGATACGATGTCACCGACTACGCGGCGCTGAATCCCAAGTACGGCACCGAGGCCGATTTCAAGGCGCTGATAGATGCAGCGCACGCCAAGGGAATAAAGATTTACATGGACTATGTCCTCAACCATACCGGCAAGGGGCACCCGTGGTTTTCAGAGGCGCTGGCAGATGAATCCAGCCCGTATCGGGAATGGTTCCTCATTTGCGACAATCCCTCTTCGGGGTGGCGCAACTTCCCTATGCTAAACGGCTATTCATACAACAGCGGCGAGTGGCACTCCGCGACCAGCGGCGCCCCGCGCATCACAATCAGCGCCACAAGCGAACCGGTCACCACCGGCAGCGCTTCCTGGAACATCTGGACCTGGATTCCGGGTCAGAACGGGAAAGAGATCAGCTTTGTGGACGACGGCGGCGGCAACTACCACATCGTGCTGGAGATAAACGGCAAACAGGGGCTGCTGCTTCGCAGGGACCACAGCTGGGACGCAGGTTCTAAGTTCGGCGCTTCTGCAGGGGAGTTCACCATTACAGAGGGTACATCTGTCAGCCTGGTTGCAGAAGGGGGCGATATGTTCTTCACCGGGAGCGGCCGCTACCGCATAAACCTTACCAACGTAGAGACAAAGACCGTATATTATATGGGTGCATTCGGCAGCTGGATGCCCGACATCAATTACGGCGATGTCTCTGCCGCAGAGAGCAACGCCTGCTTTATGACTCTTGCATCATCTGTAGACAAATGGGTCGGAATGGGGATCGACGGCCTCCGCCTGGACGCAGTCAAACATATCTGCGGCGGCATGAACTCCTTCAACAACGCCTCCAACGTCACATTTCTGGGTAAATGGTACGACCGCTGCAACGCCACCTACCGCAAGACCCACTCCGATGACTTCTACATGGTGGCCGAGGTCTGGATGGATGCCAAGTCAGTGGCACCATATTACAAGAGTTTGCCCGCCTGCTTCGAGTTCGACTTCTGGGAGCGGCTCAAATGGGTTCTCAACCAGCGTACCGGCTGCTACTTCTGCAAAGACCTTACGGGGTACAGACAGATGTACTCAGCCGTTCGCAGCGGCGCCATTGCAGCCACCAAACTCACCAACCACGACGAGACCCGCGCCGCCACCATCCTTGGGCGCGACAGCGCAAAACTAAAACAGGCCGCGGCATTTCTGCTTAGCGCAGAGGGTCAGCCCTACATCTACCAGGGCGAAGAGCTCGGATACTGGGGCAAGGACAGCGACGACGGCGGCCGCGACGAGCTGGTGCGCACCCCCATCGTGTGGGAGAGTGCATCCGGTGCCGCCACGGGCGATCTGGGTGGACATATCGATTATGAGCTGCTTAAAGATGACATTTCCGTAAAGAACCAGCAGGAAGATGCCGGCAGCCTGCTGCATACATATTATAAATGGACCAGGGCCCGCAACAGCTGCAAGGCGCTTGCAGCGGGCACGATGTCGGCACACTCCATATATAACGACAGCAACACGGCTTTCGGCAGCATAGCCGCCTGGTATATGACCGCTTCCGGCGGAGAAAAGGCGCTCGTGCTGCATAACGTGGGCACGGAGAGCAAGACTCTGGACCTTTCCGGAGACAAACTGGACAATCAGGTAGTGTCGCTGGGAGAAGTGAAGGTCTCCGGCAGCTCGGTGACCCTTGGCGCATCGTCGTCTGTAGTATTCATGCAATAACCTGTCATTATGAAAAAGATACTCATCGCTTTCGCGGCCGTTGCCGCACTGCTCGCCTCCTGCACCCCCAAGCAGCCGGCAGCCCACCATCCCGAATGGACCTATAACTCTGTGATATACGAGGTGAACATCCGCCAGTATTCACCACAGGGCACATTTGCCGGCGTAGAGGCACAACTGCCCCGCCTCAAGGACCTTGGCGTGGACATCCTGTGGCTGATGCCGATGTACCAGATTGGCGTCGAGGGGCGCAAGGGTACCCTGGGCTCGTATTATGCAATCAGCGACTATTGCAAGGTGAATCCCGAGTTCGGCACCATGGAAGACTTCGACCGTCTGCTGGCCGCAGCACACGAGCAGGGCTTCAAGGTGATTCTGGACTGGGTTGCCAACCAGACCGCCCCGGACCATATCTGGATGGAGTCGATGCCTGCCGAGTTCTACGAGCGCGACTCGCTGGGCAACGCCACCTGGGAATACGACTGGACCGACACCCGCAGCCTCAACTACGACTTCCGTCCGGTATGGGAGGCACAGGAAGAGTGCATGCGCTTCTGGCTGGACAAGGGTGTGGACGGATTCCGCTGCGACGCCGCGGGCGAGATGCCGGCAGAATTCTGGCAGAGCGTGATGCCCGGCCTTAATGCCGACTATCCCGAAGCATACTTCCTGGCAGAGGCAGAGCGCACCAATCTGGCAAACCCCGACAGCACCTTCGACGCCACCTACGCGTGGGAGCTGCACCACCTGCTTAACGATATCGCCTCCGGCCAGAAAGAGTTCTCAGAGCTGCGCGCATACCTGCAGCGCGACTGGCAGAACTACCCTGAAAGCGCTTTCCGCATGACCTTTACCTCCAACCACGACGAAAACAGCTGGCAGGGTACCGAATTCGAGAGGATGGGCAACTGCGCCAACGCCTGCGCGGTGCTTTGCTTCACCCTGCCCAAGAGCCAGCCGCTGGTTTACACCGGCCAGGAGATTGGCCTTGACCGCCGTCTGGCATTCTTTGAGAAGGACCCCATAGAAGACTGGAGCGACAATGAATTCACCTCTTTCTTCAAGAAATTGGTGTTACTGAAGCATAACAACCCCGCCCTGGATGCAGGCGAGAGGGGCGGCGACTATCTGGATATCCCCCAGAGCAGCGACGGCGTATACGCCTTCTCCCGCACCAGGGGCGACAATCAGGTGATAGTTGCCGTGAACATGGGCACCGAAGCCGCCACCGTGGCGCTCCCGTTGGAGGGGGAATACACAGAACTCTTCTGGGGTGAAACAGCCCGCGACACCCGGGAGATTGCATTGCCCGCCGGGGGATACGCCGTATATTTCCGATAAATGTTCGTAAACCTGTTGATAATTTGGAAAATAGTTGTATCTTTGCAGCCCCGCAAAAAGTGCGGAGATATTTACAACTAGTTTATTTACACCAAATTATCTACAATGCCTGGATTAATTGGAAAGAAAGTCGGAATGACTTCCATGTTCGATGCAAACGGTATGAACGTACCTTGCACCGTAATTGAGGCTGGTCCGTGTGTTGTTACGCAAATTCGTACGGTAGAAAAAGATGGTTATGCCGCCGTGCAGCTTGCCTATGACGAAATCTCAGAGAAACACGCCAGCAAGGCTCTCAAGGGCCACTTTGAAAAGGCAGGAACCACTCCCAAGCGCAAATTGGTGGAATTCAAGTCGTTTGACATCGATTCCCTCAAGTTGGGAGACACTATCACCGTCGCAGATCTCGAATCTGTAGAATGGGTCGACGTTACCGGTACCTCCAAGGGTAGAGGTTTCCAGGGCGTAGTAAAGCGCCACGGATTTGCCGGTGTTGGCGGACAGACTCACGGTCAGCACAACAGGCTTCGCAAGCCCGGTTCACTGGGTGCGTCGTCCTGGCCTAGCCGTGTCTTCCCCGGTATGAGAATGGGTGGTCACATGGGATGCGACCGCGTCAAGGTTCTCAACCTTCAGGTTGTCAAGGTTATACCTGAAAACAATCTTATCGTAGTTAAAGGCTCTGTTCCCGGAGCTAAAGGTTCTTATGTAACATTGGAGGCTTAACGTTATGAAACTGGCAGTTTACAAAATCGACGGCTCCGCTTCCGGTAAGGAAGCTGTTCTGGATGACGCAATCTTCGCCATCGAGCCCAACGACCACGCTATCTATCTTGACGTCAAGCAGTACCTTGCAAACCAGCGTCAGGGAACACACAAGAGCAAAGACCGCAGCGAAATCGCTCACAGTACCAAGAAGATGGGTCGCCAGAAAGGCGGCGGCGGTGCACGTCACGGTAGCATCAAGTCCGGTACTTACGTAGGCGGTGGCCGTATCTTCGGCCCCCAGCCCCGCGACTATCGCTTCAAACTCAACAAAAAGCTCAAACAGCTGGCACGCAACTCCGCCTTCACCTACAAGGCACAGGAAGAGGCCATCACCATGGTTGAGCCTTTTGCAATGGACGCACCCAAGACCAAGGATTTCATCAAGATCCTGGACAATCTCAAGGCTAACGGCCGCAAGACCCTGGTGGTCCTTCCCGAAAACTCGAACAATATTTACTTATCGTCTCGCAACCTTCCTGAGGTGAAAGTCATCACCGTAGACGAAATCAACACCTACGCCATCATGAATGCAAATCATCTGGTAATGGTGGACGGCGTCCAGGATATCCTTGCCGAAAGACAAAAATAATCTAAAGCAATGGGAATACTGATTAAGCCAATCGTAACCGAGAAAATGACGGCTCAAGGCGATAAGTTGAACCGTTACGGTTTTATTGTTGACCGCGATGCTAACAAAGTTGAAATCAAGCAGGCGGTTGAGCAGACCTACAATGTTTCTGTATTGAGCGTCAATACTGCAAACTACCACGGCAAAAAGAAAAGCCGTTACACCAAAGCCGGTATGCTGACCGGTCGCACCAATCACTATAAGAAAGCTTATGTGACTTTGGCTGCAGACGACAAGATCGATTTCTACAGTAACATCTAAAGATCCGGAAGATTATGGCAGTACGTAAATTCAAACCGGCAACCCCGGGTCAGAGAAACAAGGTGATCAGCACCTACGAAGAAATCACTTGCACAACTCCCGAAAAGTCCCTGCTCCGTCCCCTGCGCAAATCGGGTGGCCGCAACAACCAGGGTAAGATGACTATGCGCTATATCGGCGGCGGTCACAAGCAGATGTACCGCGTCATCGACTTTTTGCGCGACAAAGACAACTACACAGCTACCGTCAAGACCATCGAATACGACCCCAACCGCACTGCACGCATTGCGCTGGTAGTTTATGAAGATGGTGAAAAACGTTATATCATCGCTCCTAACGGCATCAAGGTCGGTCAGAAAATCGCTTCCGGCAGTGGTGTCGCCCCTGAAATAGGTAACACTCTTCCGTTGTCAGAAATTCCTCTCGGAACTCTGGTACACTGCATCGAGCTCCGTCCCGGCCAGGGCGCCGCAATGGCACGTTCAGCCGGAACATACGCCCAGCTCACCGCTCGCGAAGGCAACCACGCTATCCTGCGCCTCCCTTCGGGCGAGACCCGCATGGTGCTGGTAACCTGCCGCGCAACCGTGGGTACGGTGTCCAATACCGATCACAACCTGGAGTCTCACGGAAAGGCAGGCCGCGTTCGCTGGATGGGTCGCCGTCCTCGCAACCGCGGTGTCGTAATGAACCCTGTAGATCACCCGATGGGTGGTGGTGAAGGCCGTGCATCCGGTGGTCACCCTCGTAGCCGCAAGGGTCTCATCGCCAAGGGTTACAAGACCCGTAATCCTAAGAAGAACTCCAACAAGTTCATCATTGAAAGGAAAAAGAAATAATAACGGAATAAATCTTAGGAAATTATGAGTCGTTCACTTAGAAAAGGTCCGTACATTCAGGAAGCACTCGAGAAGAGGGTAATCGCCATGAATGAAGGGACAATGAAAAAAGAAGTAATCAAGACCTGGTCACGCTCCAGCATGATTTCTCCCGATTTCGTGGGTCATACCATCGCAGTGCACAACGGGAATAAGTTTATTCCGGTGTACGTAACTGAGAACATGGTTGGTCACAAGCTCGGCGAGTTTGCTCCGACGCGTACATTCAGGGGTCACAGTGGTAATCGTTAATAAATAATTACTATGGGAGCTCGAAAAAGAGAAATGGCCGAAAGGCTTAAAGAAATAAAGAGTCGTACAGCTATCGCGAAGCTGAACGATGTTCCCACCTCTCCCCGCAAGATGCGTCTGGTAGCAGACATCATCCGCGGCAAGGAGGTCAACCACGCTTTGGATATTCTCAAATATTCAAAGAAGGAGCCCGCTACAAGGCTATCTAAGCTCGTGCGCAGCGCCATCGCAAACTGGGAAGCCAAGAACGAGGAGAGCCGCAAGGAGCTTGAAAACGGCAATGTTTACATCCAGACCATCATGGTAGACGAAGGCCGCACGCTGAAGCGCATCCGCACCGCCCCCCAGGGTCGTGCAGCACGCATCCGCAAGCGTTCCAACCACGTCACCATCGTGCTCGGAACCAAAAATCAACCCGCTAAAGAGGAGGCATAATTATGGGACAGAAAACTAATCCTATCAGCAACCGTATAGGTATCACCCGTGGTTGGGACTCCAACTGGTGCGGTAATTATCCCGAGCGTCTCAAAGACGACGCACGTATCCGTGAATATCTCAACGCCCGTCTGCAGAAGGCTTCTGTAAGCCGCATTGTCATCGAGCGCACGATGAAGGTGATCACCATCTCCATCCACACCGCAAGACCCGGCATCATCGTCGGCAAGAACGGTGCAGAACTTGAGACTCTCAAGGGCGAGGTAAAGAAGATCTGCGGCAAGGACGTTCAGATCAACATCTACGAGGTTAAGCGTCCCGAAGCTGACGCCAACATCGTTGCAGGCAACATCGCACGCCAGATCGAGGGCCGCGTATCATACCGCCGTGCCATCAAGATGGCTGTTGCATCTACCATGCGCGCCGGCGCAGAGGGTATCAAGATACTCATCAGCGGCCGCGTAGGTGGTGCCGAGATGGCTCGCAACGAGCTCTACAAGGAGGGTCGTACCCCTCTGCACACTTTCCGTGCAGACATCGACTATGCCCTTGCAGAGGCTCACACCAAAGTTGGTGTGCTTGGTATCAAGGTTTGGATATGCAACGGTGAGGTTTACGGCAAGCGTGACCTCAACCCCAACGCAGGCGTAGCAGCTGCTGCCAATGCAGGTGAACGCCGCGGTGGCGAGCGCCGCGAACGCCGTGGCGGCCGTGACGACCGTCGTGGCGGTGAGCGTCGCGGTGGCGACCGTCGCCCCCGTCGTGACGCCGAGTAGGCATACCGTTTAAAAACAAAAAGAGCCAGCCTTCGGGCTGGCTTTTTTGTTGCCCCGCCAGGACCGGCCCAATAGCAGCTACAAGCAGTTGCAACGCGGGGCAGAGAGGAGACAAAAAAACCTGCCGTGAAGGGCAGGTCCTTTAACGGTAATGGCGCGGGAGAATTACTCAGCGGGGGTCTCCTCTTCGGGAGCCGCTACGGTGTTGGCCGGGAACTCGGGCTCGCCGGCTGCGGGAGCGGTTTGCTGAATCATGTTCTCGATGCTGTCAGAAGCAACCTTGGATGCCTTCGGGGTGAAGAAAGTTGCTACGACGCAGAGCACCAGCACGATGCCTGCCAGCCACCACGTAGCCTTCTCCAGGAAATCGGCCGTCTGCCTTACGCCAAAAGTGGTATTGCCCGCAGCAAAATTGGCTGCAAGACCGCCGCCCTTGGAGTTCTGCACCAGCACGATAAGCGTCAGAAGCACGCTGGCCACCACGATAATTACCGAAATAGTGATATAAATAGCTTGCATATTATTGAATATTATTTGTTTCTGTCTGTTTTGGGGGTGCAAAGTAAGCACTTTTTCCCCGATATAACAAATTTATAATGTTACCATTGTGCCACCGACGCGTTGAAGATATCCTCTACCAGCGTGTCGATGATATCGTCGCACAGCGAAGCCTCCACCTCGTCCAGCGAAAGGTCGGCGTCGTAATCCTGATATGCGGCAAAACTCTTCTTCTCAAAGCTCTCTTCGGGGTGCTTGAAATTCTCGAAGGTGGCCCGGCAAGTCACCGTAAGGCGGTTCTGCGCCGCAGTCTCGTCTTTGGAGATGCCCTGCGCCTTGACGTCGTAGGACTCTATCGTTATCACAAGCAGCAGATCGCCGTCCATCTCTACCTGCTCCAGGCTGGTGAGCTTCTTGAACTTGTCCTTGAGCGCCTCCGTCATGTCGTTTGCCAGCGAAGGGTTCACCTTCATGGCATTGTTAAGCACCGGCTCTATGGTGATGGTGTGCACATCGGGGCGGATAGATGTACCCGAAAAGGAGTAGATTCCGCACCCGGCAAGGCAGAATGCCGCAACAATAAAGGTCAACGCAGCAAAGAGATATCTTCTCATAAACCCAGGTCTTTGATTTTACGATAAAGTGTCCGCTCCGAGATGCCCAGCTCCTGGGCTGCCTCCTTGCGGTTGCCGTGGTGCTTTTCCAGCGCCCTGGCTATCAGCTCCGATTTCTTGTCGTTTATAGAGAGGTTCTGGTCTTGCGGGATTTCGTGCACCGGATCCCCTGCAATAACCTCCTGCACCGCCTGCTCCTCTACCCCGAACTGTTCGTACGGATGTTCCGCGGCAGAGTCACTGCTCTCCACTATAAGATGCGCGGGCTGCTGGATGAAATGCCCGGCAGCGCCACCCTTCTGCACATCGTCCAGCCGCGCTTTAAGGTTCTCGATATCCTGCTTGAGCTGCATTATCATCTTGAAGATGATGTCGCGGTCGCTCATATAATCGGCGGCGGCGCTGCCAGCCAGGGCCGGGAGCGAGACGTTCAAATCGCTCTGCAGGTATTTTTCAAGGGTGCGGCGGTCTATTATGCGGTCGGTTTCCATAACCGATATGCGTTCTGCCACGCTCTTTAGCTCACGCACGTTGCCTGGCCAGCCGTAATTCTCCAGAGACACCACCGCATCTGCAGTGAGCCGTATCGACGGCATGGTGTACCGGCCGGCAAAGTCCAGGGCGAACTTGCGGAACAGTTTGTGGATATCCTCTTTGCGGTCCCGCAGCGCCGGCATGCGGATGGGCACGGTGTTCAGGCGGAAGTAGAGGTCTTCGCGGAAACGGCCCGTCTCTATGGCGCGGCGCAGGTCGATGTTGGTGGCGGCCACCACCCTCACGTTGGTCTTCTGTATCTTGGACGATCCGACCTTCATGAATTCGCCCGTCTGCAGCACGCGCAGCAGGCGTACCTGGGTAGAGAGGGGCAGCTCCGCCACCTCGTCCAGGAACAGCGTGCCGCCGTCGGCCTCTTCAAAATAACCCTTGCGGGTTTCGTTGGCACCGGTAAACGCACCCTTCTCGTGGCCGAACAGCTCGGAATCTATCGTCCCCTCCGGTATCGCGCCGCAGTTAATAGAAAGGTATACGTTATGCTTGCGGGGGCTGTTGTAGTGGATTATTTGCGGGATAAACTCCTTGCCCACGCCGCTCTCGCCCGTTACCAGCACAGAAAGGTCGGTCTTTGCCACCTGCAGGGCGATGCCTATCGCACCGTCCAGGGCAGCCGAATCTCCAATGATGCCAAACCGCTGTTTTATCGATTCAAAGTTCATAGGGGCGAATTTACAATTTTTTCTCCACTTGTTTTTTATTATTACTATATTTGCCCCAAACCGACAGAAAAATCAAAAACATAAATCATATCTCATGAAGAAAGTTTTATTTATCGCTATGGCCTGCCTTGCTGCCGTTGCCTGCAACAAGGTCTCCAAGATGGCCGATCTCGCCGACCAGGTGAAAGTAGAGTGCAACCCCGAGGTTCTCGAGGTTGTTGCAGACAACATCGACGCCGATGTAACCGTTACCTTCCCCGCCAAGTATTTCCACAAGAAAGCTATCCTGGAAATCGTTCCGGTAATGAAGTTCCAAGGAGGGGAAGTAGCCGGCGAACCTTTTGTATACCAGGGAGAAAAGGTTACCGATAACTTCAAGACCGTGGGCAAGGACGGAGCAAGCATCACAGAGCATGTAAACTTCAAGTATGTGAAGGGGATGGAGAAATCCGAGCTCGTTGGGCGCGCAACCGTCAAGTACAAGAAGAAATCTTGGGCATTCCCCGAGGATATCAAGATTGCAGACGGCGCAAACACCACCTACATGCTTGCATGCAGCACCGGTTCTTACGCTGCGGCTGCCGACAACTATCAGGAGATCATCCCCGAAGAGGTTGAGGCCCAGATTCTCTATCTTATCAACAGCGCAAACGTACGCTCCAACCAACTCACTTCCGAGTCCATCAAGGAGTACAAGACCGGCATCCAGGATGTGATGAACGACAGCCGCCGCACCATCACCGGCACCGACATCATCGCCTATGCATCGCCCGACGGCCCCTCGAAGCGCAACAACACCCTCTCCGACGAGCGTGCCGCTTCTGCAGAAAAAGCTTTCGGCAAAGTCTCCAAGAAGCTTGAGACCGGCGGCGTAAGCACCCGCAGCATCGGTGAGGACTGGGAAGGCTTCCAGGAGCTGGTGAACAACTCCAACATTGAAGACAAGGACCTTATCCTGCGCGTGCTCTCGATGTACAGCGACCCCGATGTCCGCGAGCGTGAGATCAAGAACATGTCCAGCGTATACGGCACCCTGGCAAAGGACGTGCTGCCCGAGTTGCGCCGTGCCCGTTTTGTGACCAACGTAGAGTTCCAGAACTACACCGCAGAAGAGCTCAAGGCGCTGGTAGAGGACAATATCGACGTGCTTGACGAGGAGGCCCTGCTTCGCAGCGCTACCCTTACCGACGATGCTGCCGCCAAGATCGCCATCTACAAGCAGGCTATCAAGAAATACGACAGCGACCGCGCAAAACTCAACACCGCATGCATCCTGCTCGATCAGGGCAAGAACGACCAGGCAGAGGCTATGCTCAGCAAGGTTAACGACCGCTCTATCGAGGGTCTGAACAACCTGCGCGGCGTGCTCGCCCTGCGCGATGGCAAGAAAGAGAAGGCTGCCGACTTCTTCGCAAAGGAGAGCGGCAAGTCCGGCAAGGCTAACCTCGGTACCCTCGACATCCTTAACGGCGACTATGCAGCCGCTGTCAAGAAACTCGCCGGCACCGGCGACGCCAACGAGGCCCTGGCATACATCCTCAACGGCGACCTGGCAAAGGCTTCTGCCCTGCTGAAAGACAAAGATTGCGAGAAGGCTGCCTACATGCGCGCCATCATCGCTGCACGTCAGGGCAAGGCTGCCGCAGCAAACGCAGAACTTGCAAAAATCAAAAAGTGCAAAGAACTCAAGGAGCGTGCAGAGAATGATATCGAATTTGCCAAGATCAAATAAAGTTTAAAATTATAATCCGCGAAAAAGGTCAACTTCTTTAGTTGGCCTTTTTTGTTGGCCAGAAACACATGATTCATAATATTTCTTTGTTACAAAAAATAACAATACCTTTGCTGACCAAATGTTAAGGCACATATACACATACAACGATGTTTTCCCCCTCGAGTCGGGCGGTTCGCTGGACGGGCTCACCATCTGCTACCACACCAGCTGCGAAGAGCGGGGCAACCGTCCGGTGATATGGATATGTCACGCCCTCACCGCCAACTCCAATCCGGAGGAGTGGTGGGACACCCTGGTTGGCAAGGGGCTGCTGTTCGATACAGAAAAGTATTACGTAGTGTGCGCCAACATCATTGGCAGCTGCTACGGCTCTACAGGCCCCACAACCTACCCCAAGGCCCCCCTGAGAAACTTTCCGCTGGTAACCATCCGCGACCTTGTGCGGGCACACGACAAGCTGCGCGAGCATCTGGGCATCGAGAAGGTGGATTTTCTGGTGGGCGGCAGCAATGGCGGCTTCCAGTCGGTAGAGTGGGCTGCAAGCTTCCCGGACCGCATCAAAAACCTGTGCCTTATTGCCACCAGCGCCATAGTGAGTCCCTGGTGCACGGCAACCCTCGAGGCGCAGCGCATGGCCATCAAGGCCGACCCTAGCTTTGATGCCTCGCAGGATGCCCGCGGTGGCATGGCGGGGCTGGCGGCGGCCCGTTCCATGGCCCTGGTGACATATCGTAATTATGAAGGTTATGGCCGCACCCAGGCCGAGGCGAATCCCGATTTTCTGATTGCCAACCGCGCCGTGACATATCAGCAGTACCAGGGGCAGAAGCTCTGCAGGCGGTTTGACGCATATTCATATTACTACCTCACGCTGGGGGTGGACACCCACAACGTAGGACGCAGGCGCGGCGGGGTGGAAAAAGCGCTTAAAGGCATCACCGCCAAGACGCTCTGCATCGCCATAGACAGCGACATCCTCTTCCCCGTATCAGAGAGCCGGCGTCTGGCAGAGGGGATTCCCGGCGCCAGCCTGGAGGTGATTACCTCCGACTTTGGCCACGACGGGTTTCTGCTGGAGAGCGAACAGATTACAAAATGTATCAATAAACATTTCGACTTATGCAAGTTTTAAAGTTTGGAGGTTCTTCCGTAGCCACTGCCGCCAACATGAGCAAGGTGGTGGAGATTGTAACCAAAGCCGTAAGCAACGACAAAACCATTCTGGTGGCATCTGCCATAAGCAAGGCTACCGACACCCTTATCAAGGTGGGGCGAATGGCCGAGATGGGCGACGAGGGTTACAAGCAGATACTCTCTGACCTCGAAACACGGCACCACGATATTATTTCTGAACTGCTGCCGCAGTACTTCCAGAATGACATAAACAAAGAGATAAGCGAGCGGTTTGTACAGCTCACCGGCATCTGCGACGGCGTTTTTCGCATTGGCGAACTCACAGAGCGTTCTCTGGATCTGATAATGAGCTTTGGCGAACTGCTCTCCACCCGCATCCTGGCGGCCAAGTTCACCTCCATGGGGGTGGGCTGCAAGTGGGTCGATTCCCGCGAGATTATCAAGACCCGCCGCGACCTGGCCCAGAATGTAGTGGATACCGATGCCACCAACCACAATGCCCAGGAGTTCTTCGGGGGCAGCAACGCCAAGCTGTATGTGATGCCCGGCTTTATAGCTTCTGATTCAGATGGGCACACTACCACCCTTGGGCGGGGCGGCAGCGACTATTCCGCATCGATCCTGGCGGCAGCCATAGGCGCACGGCGACTGGAGATCTGGACCGACGTGTGCGGCATGATGACCGCCGACCCGCACATCGTGCCCGAGGCCAAGACCATAGAGCATATCTCCTACCGCGAAGCGCTGGAACTCTCCCACTTCGGGGCAAAGGTGGTCTATCCCCCCACAATCCAGCCGGTAGTAGGCAAGAACATCCCTATTCTGGTAAAGAATACCTTTGACCCCGACGGCAAAGGCACCCTTATCGAGAGCAATCCGCCCGAGACCGCCGGCAACATCAAGGGCATATCCAACAGCGACAAGCTGGCCATCCTCTCCATGGAAGGGAGCGGAATGGTAGGCGTTCCCGGCTACTCCAGCCGCCTGTTCGACGTGCTGGCCAAGAACGACATCAACATCATACTCATTACCCAGGCATCATCGGTACACACGATGCTGGTAGTGATAGACGAGAAGGATGCGCCGCTGGCAAAGAAGGCCGTGGACGAGGTATTCGCATACGAAATCAGCCTCAAGAAGCTGGAGCCGCTCAAGATAGAGCGCGGCTACTCCATTATCTCGCTGGTGGGCGATGACATGAAAAACCAGTCGGGCGTGACCGGCCGCATGTTCGATGCCCTGGGAGGCGAAGGGATCACCATCCGCGCCATCGCGCAGGGCTCTTCAGAGCGCAACATATCGGCAGTAATCCGCACAGAGGATATCAACGAGGCGGTACGCGCCATCCACAGCGAGTTCTTCAGCGAATATCAGCATACCCTCAACCTGTTCATCGCCGGCTACGGCAATGTGGGCGGCCAGCTGATAAACGTCATAAAAGAGAACGGCAGCGCCATAAACATAGTGGGCATCTGCAACATCAACGGCAAGTTCTTCTGCAAGAACGGCCTCGACCTGGACGAGATTGCACCCGCATTCGCGGCGCTGGACCGCAGCGTGCGCATAAATACGGGCGATTTTATAGACGAGGCGATAAAGATGGGCCTCCCCAACTCTGTATTCGTGGATTGCACCTCCGACATCGGCATCGCCACCAACTATCCGTCGATACTGTCGGCAGGGATCAGCGTGGTGACCTGCAACAAGATTGCCAACTCGCTGGATATGAACCTCTACCGCCAGATACGCCGCTGCGAGCAGGAGGGCAAGTCGTCTTTCTATTACGACACCAACGTGGGAGCTGCGCTCCCGGTGATCCGCACCTTGAAGCAGATGGTGAGCAGCGGCGACACCGTAGAGCATATCGACGCCATTGTGTCGGGCACCCTGAACTACATCTTCAGCGAATATTGCCAGAGCTCATGCAAAGATACCTTTGCCACCATCGTGCGCCGCGCAAAGCAGCTGGGATTCTCCGAGCCTGACCCACGCACCGACCTGCAGGGCATCGACGTAATGCGCAAGGCAATCATCCTGGCGCGCGAAACGGGCGCAGAGATAGAGGCAGAGGATATCGACATCAAGGGCTTCCTGCCGCAGGAGTGCCTCCAGGGGAGCGTAGACGACTTCTTTGAAGCTCTCGCCCGTAACGAGGAATACTTCGCCGGCCTGCGCAGCGATGCCGCAGCCAAAGGGGGCAAACTGCGCTATATGGCAGAGATAGAGGGGGACAAAGTCTCCGTCGGCCTTAAGTGCATCACCCCGGAACACCCCTTCTTCAGCTACGAGGGGACCGATTCCGCGGTATCCATCGCCACCAAGTTCTATCCGTACCCGGTAGTTATCAAGGGTGCGGGCGCCGGGGCGCGCATCACCGCCGGCGGTGTTTACGGTAACATTTGTCTTTGCAGAAAATAATCGACATGAAAAGATACAAAGTAGCGGTTGTGGGTGCTACCGGCCTGGTCGGCAGCAAAATGATAGAAGTTTTATCGGAGGTGAATTTCCCCGTAGGTGAACTGGTGCCGTGCGCATCGGAACGCTCTGTCGGGAAAAAGGTAAGCTTTGGAGGGCGCGAGTGGAGCGTGATGTCTCTTGAAAGCGGCGTTGCCGCCAGGCCCGACATCGCCATCTTCTCTGCCGGCGGCAGCGTATCGGCAGAGTGGGCGCCCAGGTTCGCAGAAGTGGGATGCCGCGTGGTGGACAACTCGTCGCAGTGGCGCATGGACCCCACCAAAAAGCTCGTAGTGCCGGAGATCAACGGCAGCGTGCTCACCGCCGACGATATGATTATCGCCAACCCCAACTGCTCCACGATACAGATGGTGCTGGCGCTGGCACCGCTGCACGAGCGCTACAAGATCAAGCGGGTGGTGGTTTCTACCTACCAGAGCGTGACCGGCAGCGGCATGAAGGGAATCCACCAGATGCTGCGCGAGCGGGGCGACAATTCTGCCCTGGATCTGCCTGCCGCATATCCTCACCAGATAGACCGCAACGTGCTGCCGCATATCGACGTATTCCTGGATAACGGCTACACCAAAGAGGAGATGAAGATGACAAACGAGACGGTGAAGATTTTTGGCGACCCCGGCATAAAGGTCACCGCCACCACCGTGCGTGTACCCGTAACCGGCGGCCACAGCGAGGCGGTGAACGTAGAGTTTGAGAAGGACTACGACCTGGGCGAGGTCAAGGCGATCTATGCCGAAGGGAAGGCCCCCGGCTGCGTGCTCCGCGACGACCCCTCACACAACATATACCCGATGCCCCTGGAGGCCTTCGGCCACAACGAAGTTTATGTGGGCCGCCTGCGCCGCGACTTTTCTGCCCCGAACTGCCTGAATATGTGGATAGTTGCCGACAACCTGCGCATCGGTGCGGCAACAAATGCCGTACATATTGCACAATATCTTATTCGAAACATAGTGAAATTGTAAATAAATCTTAACTTTGTCGGTTGCATATTGGGTTTTTTGCCCCCTGTAACCAAGATAATATTAAGATTTATACAATATGAGATTTTCATCACTCTGTACGAACCTGTTGATTTGCGTTTTCGTGCTGATGTTTGCGGGTTCCTTACCCGCTGCGGCCAATACCGATCTGCAGGGGCGCACGCTCACCGTTACTGTAACCGACAAGCAGGGCCCGGTCCCCGGCGCAAACGTCGTTGTAATGGGGCGCCAGATAGGTGGCTCTACCGATGCCGACGGTGTGATTATCCTGGCCAAGGTTCCGTCGGACGCCGTGCTTGAGATTTCTTTTGTGGGTTACATCACCAAAAAGGTAACAGTAGGGAACAAGTCCAAGCTTAACGTCTATCTTGAAGAGGACAAGCAAAAGATAGACGAGGCGATGGTTGTGGCCTACGGCAAACAGAAACGTATCACCGTGACCGGCGCCATAGAGCAGGTAGGCCACGAAGAGCTGATCGAGACCCAGGTTCCCAACTTTGCCACCGCCCTGGCGGGTCGTGTGGCCGGCCTTACCACTATCCAGAAAAGTGGCCAGCCGGGAGCTGACGATGTCGATATATTTCTTCGCGGACAGGGTACAACCTCAAACAAGATTCCGCTGGTGCTTATAGATGGTGTCCCGACCGACGGCGTGGGTGACGATTCCACCAAGATGGGTCTCAGGCTCAGTGTCCTGGACGTAAACGAGGTGGCCAGCGTTACCATCCTGAAGGATGCGGCATCTACCGCCATCTTTGGTACCCGCGGTGCAAACGGCGTGATTCTGATCACCACCCGCCGTGGCGACGCCGGCAAAACCGTACTCAGCGCGCAGGTGACCACCAGTGTGGCATCGCTCCACTTCCCCTGGACCAGGGTCAACTCCTGGGAGCATGCAGCGCTGCGTAACCAGGCCCGCGCCAACGACGGCTTCGGCCCCGACTTTACGGACTATCAGATTGCCAAGTTCCGCGAGCAGAGCGGCGACCCGTTCTTCCCCAACCGCGACATGTACAAAGAGGCCATCGCCAAGTTCGCCCCCACGGAGCGTATCTCCCTCAATATCTCCGGCGGTAGCAAGAAGACCCGTTACTTCACCAACGCAAACATAATCTACCAGGAGGGTAACACCAAGATCCTCCCCCGCAAGGTGCTGGGTTATAACGCACAGTTTGACATGTTGCGCTACACCATCCGCAACAACTTTGACTTCAACCTCAACGACCGGCTGAAGGTCTCCCTCACCCTGTCCATATACTATCAGCGCACCAACCAGCCCGCTGCCGGTACCGGCGTGTTTGACACCGCGCTGGGCACGCCTCCCACAAACCCCGGCCCGCTCACCGTGGCCGGTTACCTCGACTCCGAGGGTAACGAGGTGCCCGCCGGCGTAGTTGTGGCAAGGCAGAACTCCAACAGCGCGTCTGCCTGGGCCATCGTGAACCGCTCCGGATACTACCGCAGGACAACATTCAGCCTTGTTTCGCAGGCAACCGCAGAATATGACCTCAGCAAGTTCATAAAGGGTCTGACCGTATCGGCCAACGTCGCATATAACGACTTTGCCGGCGGTAACCTCTCCGGCTACCTGCAGGGATACGATGCTTATTCATACTATCAGGCAAAGACCCCGGGCGAGAAATCGTACTACATATCCACCGTACGCAACTCCAACGAGACCTTTGCAATAGGCGAACGTGCCCCCTACGGCCAGCAGATGCTGCAGCTCCACCTGCGGTCTAACTACTACCAGCAGTTTGGCCACCACTCCGTATCGGCGATGGTGTTTGCACAGGCAGAGGTCAAGATAGACAATGTGATGCAGAAGCAGGTCCCCACACGCGAATCGATGCCGTATAAGTATGCCGGTATCTCGGGGCGTGTGACATGGGACTACAAATCAAAATACATGGCAGAGTTTGACCTTGGATACAACGGCAGCGAGCAGTTTGCCCCGGATAAACGCTTTGGCGTGTTCCCGGCGTTCTCTGCCGGCTGGGTCGTAAGCAACGAGGACTTCTTCAAGAGCAATCTCCCCTTCATAGATGTGTTCAAGTTCCGCGCATCCATCGGCAAGGTCGGCAACGACAAGGTCGGGGGGCGCTTCCTGTACCTCACCACGGTGAACAAGTCTTCCGGCGGCGTTGTCGGCACACTTGACAAAGGCCAGGATGTAGCCATCTCTTACCTCGGCAACCCCGACATCAACTGGGAGACTGTGCTCAAGCGCAACTATGCCATCGACTTCGGCTTCCTGAGAAACTTCACCGGTAAGGTCGATGTATTCTTTGAGAACTGCGACAACCGTATCTTCGCACCGGCATCCATGCCAACCGCCAGCGGTATATCGGGCAGCGAAATCTCGGCCCTCAACATTGGCGTAGCCAACAACAAAGGCTTTGAGGTAGAGCTCAACTGGGACAAGGAGTTCAGCAAGAAGTTCAGGATGTCGGCCGGCGGGCAGTTCTCTTACGCCCGTGCCAAAATCATCTACTGCGACGAGGTCCTGCTGGACGAGAGCTATGCATACCGCAAGCGCACAGAGGGGTTCATGCCCGGACAGAACTGGGGTTATGCCATAGACTACAGCAACGGCAACGGCTATATCAACACCCAGGAAGAGCTTGACCGCGCCATAGAGATGTACGATTTGGGGACTACCCCCCGCTTTGGCGACTTTATCTATCAGGACGCAAACAACGACGGCCACATAGACGACCGCGACCTGGTGCCCATCAAGCACAGTTCGAACCCGGAAATCAGCTTCGGTTTCAACATCAACTTCCAATACCGCCGCTGGGGCGTTTCCGCACAGTTCAACGGCATGGGGCTGGTATCGGCATACCGTATGGGTCTGGGCGTATCTGAACTCGAGAATGCCGGTACCTACACCGACTACCACCTGCACGCATGGACCAAAGAGCGCTATGCAAACGGCGAGAAGATAGAATATCCCGCCCTCTCGACACACGCCAGCTCTTCGCTCACCAGGAACGACTTCTTTATCAACAACCGTTCTTACTGCAGGCTCAAGAACCTCCAGGTCTCCTATACCATCCCGCCGAACAAGCTGTTCCGCACACTGGGTGTTGCAAGCGGCAATATCATCGCCTATGGCAACAACATCTTTATCATAGACAACCAGAGAGTAAAGGCGGTGGATGCCGAGACTGGCGGAACGTCCATAACCTACCCTCTGAACCGCACCTATTCGCTGGCTCTCAACATTAAATTCTAAACGGATACGGCTATGAAACACAAATATATCATTGCTCTTGTAACCCTGGCTCTGGCACTGTGTTCATGCCAGAAGGTATCTGACTGGATGACCAAACAGGACACCGGAGACCTTACTTTTGAAGAGGTCTGGGTAGATGAGAATTATGTGGAGGGTTGGCTCAACTACTGCTTTACCGGCATCCCCGGCGTAGGCTGGTGGTGCTCCGGCGGAGAGCCGCTCTGGTGCCTTACAGACGAGGGTTGGTCTTCTCTGGATGCTGCTGGCGCCACTTCACACAGTGTATACGACGGTAACTTCAGCTCCGCAGGCTGGCCCGGAGGGCGCAACCGTTATGCCGTGTCCCAATACTTCATACGCAATATCAACATATTCCTCCACTACATAGTGCTGGATACTACTCCCGTACAGAACGAAGACAGCCGCCGCCGCATGATTGCAGATGCCTATGTGCTGCGGGCATATTATATGTTTGAGCTGTTCAAGGAATACGGCCCCCTGTATCTTTATAACGACGACGGTGTAGAACCGGAAGACGGGCACCCGGAATATCTGCGGTTCATCCCGGAAAGGACCGATTCCTATGCAAACCTGCGCAGGGTACCGGCAGAAGACTATATCCGGTGGATTATTGCCGACTGCGACCGCGGCCTGGCAATCCCCGACATGCCCTGGCGGGCAGAGCTCGCCAACGAGGCGGCCCGTATGACCCGCGCCCTTGCATGGACCATCAAGTCCACCGCGCTGCTCTGGCTGGCAAGCCCGCTGTTCAACGACGGCAAAGATTATTGGGAAGAGGCCTACCAGATGCACAAGACAACCCTGGAGCTGCTCCGTGAACACGGTTTTGCACTCTATTCAAAATGCTCCAATCCCAGCGTGTACGGCACCGGCCCGGCAAACGCATGGCGTCAGTATCATGCTGACAGGAACCTGGCATGGGCCGGTCCTTCTCCGTCCGATACAGAAACTATTTTCGCATTCGGCGGATCCTCCGGTAATTATGCCGGGAACTGGGTTGGTTCCAGACATACCGGCATCGGATACTGCGGTACCTGCCCCACTCAGGAGATGGTGGACTGCTACGAAACCATAGACGGCGTACCGGTGCTTGACCTGGCAAATCCTTATGCCGACGAGTATCACCTGCAACCCAATTTCAACCCGGATAACAGGCTTTACGACGACCAGCACCCCTACGACAACCGCGACCCCCGTTTCGAACAGTGCATCATGCACCACGGCACGCCCTACACGTGGGACAAAGACTACAACGTGGACATCAGCGCCGACGGCCGCAACTACCGCAGCACCCTGCCGACCGACCTGACCCAGACACGCACCGGCTATTACTTCTGCAAGACCATACCGCCGAACATTGCAATCAACAACGCCGATACCGGCCCCGGTATGCGTCAGTACAAGATGTCGGAACTCATCCTCAACTTTGCAGAGTGCGCACTTGAGGCCGGCCACCTGGAAGAGGCCCGCGAGGCGGTCAATGAAATCCGCGAACGGGTCGAGATGCCACCGCTGCCCGCATCGCTTGCAAGCGACAAGGAGGCCCTGCGCCTGCGCCTGTACAACGAGCGCCGCGTAGAGCTGGCATTTGAAGAGACCCGCTACTACGACCTTCGCCGCCGCTGCCGCCCCGAAGAGGAGATTCCCGGCATCAAGTATCTGACTGGCGTAGATGCCGTATATGCAGGCGACTGGTCTGCGGCAACCTTTACCCGCGTGCAGATACGCGAAGAGGAGCGCCACGGCTTTGAGGCCAAATGCAAGCTGACCCCGCTCCCGAAAGGCGAGGTATCTAACCTGAAGGTAAAAACCGGTGTTGATTTCCAGAACTATGGCTGGGAATAGGCATGTACTTTAGAAAAACATCAAGCTATGCGAATCAAATATAGAATAACCCTGATTCTGGTTGCCATCGTGTTGGGCACAGCTAACCTTGCTGCCCAGAACGCCATGATCATCAACCTCAAGGGTACAGTTACCGACGAATTCGGCAATCCGCTCTACAACGCACTGCTGGTGAGCGCCAACAAGGCCAACCAGTACATCACCAATCCCGACGGTTCATACGACTTCCAGATAAGGGATGCAAGTACATACATCACGGTGAGCTATCCCGGCTTTAACGACCAGGATGTGCCCATCAGCGAGATTCTGGATGGCCACAACACCATAGTGCTTAAAGAGAGCGCCCAGTATGAAGACGAGCTGGTGGACATGGTGCATCACAAGATGCGCAAGAACCTTATCACCGGCAGCGTATCCACCGTAAGCGGCCGTATGCTGCAAAAGACCCCCACCCTGCGCCTGCAGGAGTCCATTATGGGCCGCATCGTGGGTCTGGGCAGCCTTGAGCGCAACGCCAACCCGACCATGTATCCCGAGGCTGGCGAGGGTACCGACTATACCGCCTACTACGACCTCAACATCCGCGGTATCCACACCTTCAACGGCCCCCGCGACATCACCATAATGGTGGACGGCATCCGCTACGAAGGGTACGACGGACACATCTTCACCTACTTCAACCCTCGTGAGATAGAGTCGATATCGGTTATCCGCGACGCCGCATCGCTGGCCCTCTACGGCATTATTGGCGGGGACGGCGTGCTAAGCATCACCACCAAGCGCGGACAGCAGGGCGAACCGCGAATCACGGTGGCCTACGACCACTCGCTGCGCGGCATGGACACAGAGCGCTACCACATGTTTGATGCATACACCTTTGCCACCCTGCGCAACCAGGCCTGCATAAACGACGGTCTTGTTCCGGAATACTCCGACCAGGCGTTGCAATACTACAAGGACGGCACCTGGCCCAGCCACGACTACTACGACGAGTTTGTCAAGCGCTACACAACCCTGGACAAGCTCTACCTCTCGATTGGCGGCGGCAGCGAGTATGTGCAGTATATGTGCAACTTCCAGTGGCTGCACACCGGCGCGCTGTTCAACATGCCCGAGTACAAGGATATCACCTACACGATGAATCCCGGCAGCGCCGATTACTTCCATGTGGCATCCAACCTGGACTCCAAGCTTAACTACTTTATCTCCGCAACATTCACCCTGCGCGGCGACTTCAAGATAGAGAACGGCCTTGGCAGCTCCCCCAACGACCGTATGCGCGTGCGCTATTCAGACATGTTAAGGCACATCATGATAGCGGCCCCCACGATCACCAGCCTCTATGCCCCCGAAGGTGCCCATGTAGAAGACAGGGACATCTCTTACATGCCGCTTTTCAGCGACCATAGCAGGATGTCTGCCATCTGGGGTACGGTATATAACACCAACCCCTACGCAGAGCTTACCCACTCCGGCCGTACCATGAAATATGCCACCTTCGTGCACATGGACGCCAAGGTCAACTTTGACTTTGGCATGGTAACCCCCGGCCTTGGCGGTCAGGTCGGTTTCTCTTTCAAGGGCGGCGGAGACAAGGATATCGACTATGCCATCAACTACACCATGTACCAGGCGACGGACCCCAGCCTGACACGATTCCGCCAGTACGGGGCCGAAGTTGACTCTAACGGCTATTCCAAATACTACACTTTCTGTTACAGTTACGAGTACTTTGGCAAGGCGTTCTACAACCGCAACTTTGGCGACCACGGCATAAATGCAGTGTTTACGGGCAACCACCGCGAAATGGTGACCCGCGACGTGGGCGGCAAGAACAATATCCCCTACCGCAGTGAGCTGTTCGGCCTCAACGCAAACTATTCATACAAGGACAGATATATCATCAACGGAACCCTGGGTTACTCCGGCAGCGATGCGCTCCCCACCAACAACCGGTTCCACTTCACCCCCGGCGTGGGTGCGGCCTGGGTGGCATCCAAAGAAGATTGGCTGCGGGGCAACCCTGTCTTATCGTACCTCAAGCTGCGCGGCAGCTACGGACGTGCCGCCCGAATCAACTTTACCACCGGCCGCTTCGTGTACAAGGCCGATGTAAGCACCAGCACCTGGGATCAGGGCAGCATGGCCAACGACAGCCTCGAACCCGAATTCGTAAAGGGTTTGGATGCCGGTCTTGACCTTACCCTGTTCAACTGCCTGAATATCTCCGGCTCTGTATTCAAAGAGAATGTGGACAACGCCTACATGGGCTCAACAAAATACACTCCCGAGTTCCAGGGCGTATCGCTTGGCAACTATCCCGCTACCAACACCGGTAAATTCTCCAACAAGGGATATGAGCTCTCTGTGCAGTTCAACAAGCAGATCACCAAAGACTTTACCCTGTGGGCCGGTGCTGCTACCTGGTACAACGAAAACCAGGTAATCTACGAGGGTGAGATGGAGCGGGACAAATCGTACTACTGGCCTAAATGCCCCAACCACCCCGATGAGGACTGGCCTTACTTCTCTGAAGGATACTCGGTGGGTACATACAGCGGCTACCGTTTCGATGTTCCGGAGGGAGAAAGCTGGAAGATGGCCGACGGCAGCATCAACCCCCATGTACTGTTCAACAACCAGGAAGAGATCGATGCCTGCGGCCTGGACTACTCGCAGCTTGGCACCGTACGTCCCGGCGACTTCAAGTACAAGGATATGAACGGCGACGGCGTGCTCAACTACAAGGATGCAGACAAGTTTGAGTATTCCCGACTCCCCCGCCAGTATTTCAATGCAAACATCGGTTTCCGCTTCAAACGGTTCGAGGTGAGCGCGTTGTTCTATGGCGTGAGCAAGTACATGACCCCGCTGGGCGACGAATTCTTTACCGGATATAACTACGACGGCTTCTTCTGCGACCTGCACGAAAACGCATGGACGGCAGAGAAGGCTGCCCAGGGCATCACCAGCGACGGCAGGTATGTCGCATTCATCAACGCTCCCGCCCTCTCCATGTCTGGCACGGTGAGCCACGTTACCAACGAGTACAATCTGGTGGACGGCAGCTTCCTCAAGCTCAAGAACGCCGAGATTGCCTACAACATTCCGGAAAAACTCTGCCGCAGGATATCCGCTCAGGATATCAGGGTTGCGCTCCAGGGTCAGAACCTGCTCAAGTGGGACCGCATACCCAGCAAGTACATCGATCCCGAGACAGGTTATCTTGGATATTACCAGCCCATGAGGGTATTCAATTTTGCGCTTAACATAACTTTCTAAAAGGGTACTATTATGAAAAAGCTATACAGATTGTTTATTGCAGCCGCTGCGGCGCTCGTAATGTTACCCTCCTGCAGCCAGTTGCTGGAACCCGAGCCCTACGGTTTGGTGGATCTTGACCTGGTCTGGACCAAATACAACTACACATCTTCGCTGGTGGGCACTATCGGCAAGGCCGCGGAGTGGCGCTCTACACTGGACTACGCTCCGTTCTGCGACGAGGCGCAACATGTGCAGGACCGCACCGGCGGCGTGTATTACAACTGGTACAACATAGATTTTCTCTCCGGTAACTACCCTATGGGTTCCGGATATACCAACATCTACAACAACATCCGCACGATAAACTTTTATCTTACCAACAACTATAAGATAAGTTTCACCAATGTCGACGATCTGGAGCTGGAGTATTGGGAGGTAAAGGCGCACCTATACCGTGCATGGTACTACTTTATGCTGATGAAGCGCTTTGCACAGGCAGTGATCTTTACAGAGTGCTATGACCTCAACGAGACCTTTACCGATGCCAAGCTCAACAACGTAGAGGAGATTGCGGACTTTATTATACAGGAGCTGGATCTGTGCCTTGCAGCCACAGAGAACGAATCGTCGCCCTACACCTTCAGGTGGAAACCGGGCAGCTATAGCATCTGCCGCGGATGGGCATGGGTGCTTAAGGCCCGCACGGCGATGTATGCCGCCAGCCCGCTCTACTACACCGAGGGGAGCAAATACACCTGGGAGTACGCATACCAGATCAACAAGCAGGCGGTAGATGAACTGCGGGCCCACGGGTATACGCTGTTCAACGAGCAGCCGAAGGACAGCTATGCCCTCAACTGCTACGACTACTACCATATCTTCAAGAGCGACCCGGCACGCCTCACCGACAACGAGACCATCCTGGGCAACGGCGGCCAGCTTGCCATGTGGCAAAGCTATGGCCTGCCCACCACCAAAGGTCGCCTCTCCTGCGGTATCTGCCCCACACAGGAGCTTGTGGACTGCTACGAGACCATAGACGGCGAGCCCATCCTGGATTTGGAGCAGCCCTATCTCGACGAAGCCCACCTGCAGCCCAACTACAACAGGAACAATACGCTCTACGACCCCGAGAATCCGTACGAGAACCGTGACCCGCGATTCTACAGCTCTATCTACTACAACAACGCTCCGCGCTGGTGGATCAAGCCCGACTCGCTTCGCGTAGAGACTTTTGTGGGTGGCAACTGCGGTATTTCTGACGATGCAAAATCGGTATACTACACCCGCACGGGCTATTATATCCGCAAGTTCAACTGCGACCGTTCCGGCGACGAGAACGGCAACATGGACGGACGCGTGCACAATGCCCGCCTGGCAGAGATGTACCTCAACCTGGCAGAGTGCGCCTGCGAATCCGGTCACTTTGAGGATGCTTACGACTACACCAACCTGGTGCGCGAGCGCGTTGGCATGCCCGACCTGCCCGACGGCCTAAGCCAGGACCAGCTGCGACTGCGTATCCGCAACGAGCGGCGCGTAGAGCTGGCATTCGAGAACTTCCGCTGGGACGATGTCCGCCGCTGGAAAATCATAGACCAGACAGAGGAGCACGTGACCGGCATGCGCATCACCAAAGGCGATGACGGCAAGCTCACCTACAAGCGCTTCAGCTTTGGTCCCCGCACCAACAAGGGGCACTTCAAGTATCTGCTGTTCCCGATGAGCGAGACTGAGGTCAATAAGATGAAGTACCTCACCGGCGATGACTGGCAGACGCCCGGCTGGGAATAGTCTACCAACACATACAACAAAACGCTACGACATACATCGTAGCGTTTTTTATTACATACGTGGGAGGAGCCTTGCATGAAAGTCCTGCTCCCTGCTATAAGATTGCTGCCAGGTTGATGGCGAGAAGGGGGATTAGTACGAGGAGGGAGATGACCCAGATGAGCACCATGATAAGGCCGGGGCGCCAGGAGGGCGACTTGAGGCCGAACATCAACAGGATGCCGTAGTAGATGGCGATTATGCAGGGGATGAAATAAACCAGCGCAGCCACGATCATGGTGGTGATACCCAGCGCCCGGATATTCTCCAGACCGATTTCATTCATTCCCTCGGAGATGGCCTGCGCCACATCGGGATTGAGCGATGCGAGCGCCGGCAGGCTTGCAACAAAAATGCCTCCGGCGAGAGCGCTGAGCCCTGTCAGGAACAGCAGCAAACCGCAGATAAAACCCAGTATGCGGCCGACGACCTGTCCTGCGGGAGCGCCGGGGACTTGCTGGCCCCCCTTTACCCGCTGCTCTATGCCCGCGGCAGAGAGTTGTTCTCCGCGCAGCTCGCACTGCTTCTGCACGGTATCGGCCTTGGGCATTGCTATCCAGCAGATAAGATATGCCACCGGAATCACCAGCAGGAACTGCTCTGCCGCAAACGAGGCCAGAAACAGCACCAACAGGACAATCCTTATCAGCGTGACATCCCAATTGAGATAGGTTGCCAGGCCGCTGCAAACGCCGCCTATAAAGCGCCCTTCCGGGTTGCGGTAAAGCCGCTTGCGAGGCTTTTCTGCAGATTTGGTACCCGCGCCGGGGATATCCTCGCCAATGTTAGAGGGAGTCCCCAGGATACCGATGGCATAGCGTGCATCGGCCACCGACACCACGCTTGCGCTGCCGCACCGTTCCAGCAGCAGCTCTGCCAGACGCTCTTCTATATCCTCTACAATCTCTTTCCCGTCGGGGCTGCCGCCATAATAGCCCTGCAGCTCCTTCAGGTATTCGTCTATCAGCACATACGAATCCTGGTCTACATTAAAGGCGCACCCGCCTATATTTACCTGAACTGTCTGTTTCATGGCTGTTACTTTTTAATCTCCTCTATTGTTGCTATTATCTCGTGCCAGGCCTCGTCCATCGCCGCGAGCTGTTCCCGACCCTTGTCTGTGATAGAGTAATACTTGCGGGGCGGCCCCTGCGGCGACTCCTCCCACCGGTATGTGAGAAGGCCCTGGTTTTTCTGCCTTATAAGCAGCGGATACAGCGTACCCTCCACCACAATCATATTGGCATCCTTAAGCCGCGCGAGCATGCTTGAAGAGTAGGCGTCCTCTTTTGCCAGAAGACACAGGATGCAGTATTCAAGCACCCCTTTGCGCATCTGCGAGCGCACATTCTCTGTGATATTGTCCATAGCCGTTATCTGCTTGTAGTGAATTTGGAAAGATTCTCAAAGGTCGGCTCCAGGCCGCGCAGCTGACACTTCTCCGTGGGGGTCTTTGCGTTGGGAGCGATTATCCAGAGCACAAGATATATCCACAGTCCGCAGCTTGCACACAGAAAGAGCACGATGAATGCCACCCTTACCAGCGTGACGTCGATATTGAAATATGCCGCCAGGCCACTGCAAACGCCACCTACAGAGCGATGGTCCGGGTCGCGGAAGAATTTGTGGACAGGTTGTGAGCTTTCGCGGGCGGAGGAGGAAGATGCGCTTTCGGAACGATAGGCAGAGCCGTCGGGCATGCCGATACGGCCTATGATATCGTCTATCATGGCGATGTCGATTACCCTACCCTCGCCGCCAAGAGCAGCCGCAGCCAGCTCCGCGATGCGGTTTTCAAGGTCGCTCATCACCTCGGCGTTATCCGCCCCGGCGTGCAGTTTTGCACGGAAAGCAGCCAGATACGCATCCAGACGAGCATAAGCATCCTCGTCGATAATGAAATTGGTGCTGCCGATTGCAGCCGATACAGTCTTTTTCATTGCTGTGACGTTTAGTATTTGTTGCCGCAAAGATATATAAATTTTTTAATACCTTGCAATACAAAGTACCAAAAATAAAAAAATATTCGCTACAGCTTCAGAACAGCCATGAACGCACTCTGCGGAACCTCTACGTTACCCACCTGACGCATACGCTTCTTACCCTGCTTCTGTTTCTCGAGCAGCTTGCGCTTGCGGGTGATATCGCCGCCATAGCATTTGGCGGTGACATCCTTGCGCACCTGCTTCACAGTTTCGCGGGCGATGATCTTGGCGCCGATGGCGGCCTGGATGGCAATGTCAAACTGCTGGCGCGGTATCAGATCCTTGAGCTTCTCGCAGATGCGGCGGCCAAACTCGTAGGCGTGGTCGCGGTGTATCAGGCTGGAGAGGGCGTCGACCTGCTCTCCGTTAAGCAGGATATCGAGTTTTACCAGGTCTGCCTGACGGTATCCGATGATATGATAGTCGAAAGATGCGTAACCCTTTGAGATGGACTTGAGCCGGTCGTAGAAGTCAAACACGATCTCTGCCAGAGGCATGTCGTAGTTGAGTTCTACGCGGTCGGCGGTGATAAAGTGCTGGCTGACCAGCGTGCCCCGCTTGTCCAGGCAGAGCTTCATTATCGGCCCGAAGAAATCGCTGCGGGAGATAATCTGCGCCCTGATATAGGGCTCGTCTATATGGTCTATGATATTCACCGCCGGGAGCCCGGACGGGTTATGTACCTGCACCACCTCCCGCTGCGTGGTATATACATTATAGGAGACGTTGGGGACGGTTGTGATAACGTCCATGTCAAACTCGCGGAACAGTCGCTCCTGCACTATCTCCATGTGCAGCAGCCCCAGAAAACCGCAGCGGAAGCCGAATCCCAGCGCCAGCGAACTCTCGGGCTCAAACACCAGCGATGCATCGTTAAGCTGCAGCTTCTCCAGCGAAGAGCGCAACTGTTCGTATTCGTCCGCCTCTACGGGATATACACCGGCAAAAAGCATCGGCTTGACCTCTTCGAAACCGGCGATGGCGCTCTCGCAAGGGCGGTCGATATGGGTTATGGTGTCGCCCACCTTAACCTCCACGGCATTCTTGATGCCGGAGATTATATATCCCACGCTGCCGCACTCTATCCTCTGGCGCGGCACAAGCTTCATCTTGAGCACACCCACCTCGTCGGCGGCATATTCGCATCCGGTATTGAAGAATTTGACCTTGTCGCCCGCCGCGATGCTGCCATTGAGAACCTTGAAATAGGCGATGATACCGCGGAACGGGTTGAACACACTGTCAAAAATCAGTGCCTGCAGCGGCGCCTCGGGGTCTCCTGTGGGGGCGGGGATGCGGTCTACAATAGCGTCCAGCACGGCCTGGACCCCTTCTCCCGTTTTGGCGCTAACCGGCAGCACGTCGTCGGCGTCGCACCCGAGCAGGTCCACAATCTGGTCGCGTACCACCTCGACCTGCGCCGCATCCATATCTATCTTATTGATAACGGGGATTATCTCCAGGTTGTGGTCTATCGCCAGATAGAGGTTGGAGATGGTCTGTGCCTGTATGCCCTGGGTGGCATCCACCACCAGCAGCGCCCCCTCGCAGGAGGCAATCGCACGCGACACCTCGTAAGAGAAATCGACGTGGCCGGGGGTGTCAATCAGGTTCAGGATATACTTCTCGCCATCTTTCTCGTAATCCATCTGGATGGCGTGGCTCTTGATGGTGATGCCCTTCTCCTTCTCCAGATCCATCGAATCCAGCACCTGATTCTCCATTTCCCGCTGGTCCAGAGTCTTGGTAAACTCCAGCATACGGTCGGCCAGCGTGCTCTTGCCGTGGTCGATATGGGCTATGATGCAGAAATCGCGAATATTTTTCATACGGGCGGGCGTATAACGGGTACAAATATACATCAAAAATCGTTATTTTTGTGAGATGTAAAAACCAACCGCCAAATAAGCAAAACCAAACTATATGAACAGAATCGCTACAATGAATCTCGCGGCGGACAATATCCGTATCCTGGCCGCATCTATGGTAGAAAAAGCTAATTCGGGCCACCCCGGCGGCGCCATGGGCGGGGCCGATTTTATCAACGTCCTCTTCTCCGAATTCCTGGTGTATGACCCGGAAAATCCCCGTTGGGAGAGCCGTGACCGCTTTTTCCTGGATCCCGGACACATGTCCCCGATGCTTTACTCTACCCTGGCCCTCACCGGCAAGTTCAAGATGAAAGAGCTTGAGGCGTTCCGCCAGTGGGGCAGCCCCACCCCCGGACACCCCGAGGTTTGTGTAGAGCGCGGCATAGAGAACACCTCCGGCCCGCTGGGTCAGGGACACACCTTTGCCGTGGGCGCAGCCATCGCCGCAAAATTCCTGGCAGCACGCCTGGGCAAGGAGGTGATGGGACACACCATCTATGCATATATCTCCGACGGCGGCATCCAGGAGGAGATTTCGCAGGGAGCAGGGCGTCTGGCAGGCCACCTGAAGCTGGACAACCTTATCATGTTCTACGACAGCAACGATATCCAGCTCTCTACCGAGGTGAAGGATGTCACCAGCGAAGATGTAGCGAAGAAATACCAGGCCTGGGGCTGGAAGGTATTCGAGATAAACGGCAACGACGTGCAGCAGATACGCCGCGCCCTGAAGAAGGCGCAGGCCGTTACCGATGCCCCGACCCTTATAATAGGCCACACCGTGATGGGCAAGGGAGCCCGCAAGGCCGACGGCAGCAGCTATGAGAATTGCTGCGCTACCCACGGCGCACCCCTTGGCGGCGATGCATACGTCAACACCATCAAGAACCTGGGCGGCGACCCCGAGAACCCTTTCAAGGTATTCCCCAACGTCAAGAGGCTCTACAACCGCCGTCGCAAAGAGCTGCTTGCAATAGTGGCAGAGCGCAAGGCGGCAAAGGCAGCCTGGGCAAAGGCCAACCCCGACAAGGCAGCCAAGCTGGAGAAATGGTTCAGCGGCGCAGCTCCCGAGGTTAACTGGGCAGCCATCTCCCAGAAGGCCGGCGCTGCTACCCGCGCAGCCAGCAGCACCGTGCTGGGTGCACTGGCAGAGCAGGTAGAGAACATGATCGTATCGTCTGCCGACCTCTCCAATTCCGACAAGACCGACGGATTCTTGAAAAAGACCCATGCTTTCACGGCGGGCGACTTCTCCGGCGCATTCCTGCAGGCCGGTGTGGCAGAGCTCACAATGGCCTGCTGCTGTCTGGGTATGGCACTGCACGGCGGCGTGATACCTGCCTGCGGCACCTTCTTCGTGTTCTCTGACTACATGAAGCCCGCTATCCGCATGGCGGCGCTTATGGAAACCCCCGTCAAGTTCATCTGGACCCACGATGCATTCCGCGTAGGTGAGGACGGCCCTACCCACGAACCTGTAGAGCAGGAGGCACAGATCCGCCTTATGGAGAAGCTCAAAAACCACCACGGCAAAAACTCCGCACTGGTGCTGCGTCCCGCAGATGTAGAGGAGACCACCGAGGCGTGGAAGCTCGCCATGGAGAACACCTCCACCCCTACCTGCCTGATACTCTCCCGCCAGAACATCACCAACCTCCCCGAGGGGAACGACTACAGCCAGGTTGCCAAGGGCGCATACATTGTGGCAGGCAGCGACGCCCGCTACGATGTAATCATGGTGGCTTCCGGCAGCGAAGTATCCACACTGGTGGCCGGCGCAGAGCTGCTGCGCAAAGACGGCATCAAGGTGCGTATCGTATCGGCTCCCTCAGAGGGTCTGTTCCGCAGCCAGAGCAAGGCATATCAGCAGAGCGTGCTGCCTGCAGGCAAAAAGGTATTCGGCCTCACCGCCGGCCTCCCCGTAAATCTGGAGGGTCTGGTTGGGGCGTCTGGCAAGGTATTTGGACTTGAGAGCTTCGGTTTCTCGGCTCCCTATAAAGTCCTTGACCAGAAGCTGGGATTCACCGCAGAAAACGTTTACAACCAGGTCAAGGCGATGCTGTAACGCGTGACAGACGACGATGCCATAATCCGGCTTTTCAAGGCCGGAAAAAAAGAAGAGGCGTTCAACCATATAGTCAAAAACTACGGTGAACGCCTCTACTGGCATATCCGCCGGCTGGTATTGGTGCACGAGGATGCCGACGATTTGCTGCAGAACACCTTTATGAAGGCGTGGAGCGCTTTGGATGGTTTCCGCGGCGAGAGCGGCCTGTTCACCTGGCTCTGGCGCATAGCTACCAACGAGACGCTCTCTTTCCTGTCGCGGCAGCGTATCGCCCAAGGCGTTTCTGCAGAAGAAGAACGGGTTGCAAACACCCTTAAGGCCGACCGCAACTTCGATGGCGACAAGTTGCAGCTGTTGCTGCAGCAGGCCATCGCCACCCTGCCCCCGAAACAGCGTGTGGTGTTTACCATGCGTTACTACGACGAGACTCCGTACGACAAGATGTCCCGTATCCTGGCCACCAGCACCGGAGCCCTCAAGGCCTCTTACCACCACGCCTACACAAAGGTGCTGGAGTACGTCAAGGCAAGGATCGATATCGACTATTAAACTTTACGGGTATTATTACGTCTAAATGTTTGAATATGTTTGAAACGGACGACATACTGCAGCGCGCAGAGCTAAAAAAGGGCGCATTCTCTGTCCCGGAGGGTTATTTCGACTCTCTGGAGGAAAGAGTCATGCAGCGCATCGGTGAAAAGAAACCCGCCGGACGCCGCACTCCGCTGCCCAAATGGTGGATCAGCGCCGCTGCCGCCTGCGCTGTCGCCCTTCTGGCGCTTTCCATCCGGTTTTACATCACTCCGGGCACAGATGCTACCGCTTACGACGATGATTCCGGGTACATAGAACTGATGGACGTCAGTTCCCGGACTCTGGCAGAATATGAGCAGGAGGGCGAACCGGAAGACATTTCACAGGACGCAATCATTGAATATCTCGCCTACAACGGCATTGGCAGCGCCTACCTGTATGAGCAGCTGGCCGGGGCGGAATAAAACATCACGAATATGAAAAGACTTTTAACGATTTGCCTTCTGGCAGCACTCAGTCTGGGGACCTTTGCCCAGGATAAGGGGAAGCACGTCAATCCCGAAAAGATGCACGAGCGGTTCCATGCCGACAAAGTGGCCTTCCTCTCCCAAAAGATGGATCTGACCGTAAAAGAGGCCGAGGCATTCTGGCCAATCTATAACGAATATACCAAAGAGGCAGACCTGGCCCACAGGGCCGTTATGGATGCCATCGGCAAGATTCACAATGCCGGGGAACTCTCCGACGGAGAGGCCGCTGCCGCGATAGATGCCCTGCTGGCTGCCCAGAAACAAGAGAACGACCTGATGGCGCAATATACCGAGAGGTTCAAGCAGGTATTGCCGGTTAAGAAGGTTGCCGCATTCTTTGCTGCAGAGGATGCTTTCCGCAAGCATCTGTTCCGCCAGTTCAAGGATAAAGAGCGACCTGCCGGCAAAACAAAACACGCCAAGAAAGAGGCTACAGATAAAACTCAGAAGTAAGCTGATGATAACGCTCGTCCCCCACGACGAGCGTTTCTGTTTGCTGGCCGGCAGCGGCAGAAACAGTCAGTTCCAGCATCAGCCGGCTGGCTGGCTTGTCTGACCTGGTCTTTACAAAGCACTGGCGGCGGACAGACCATCCGGCAACGGTGGCTTCGTAAATCATACTTTTCCCCTGCTCTATGGGCAGAATCAGCGACAGATGCCCCTGCTGCCCTAAAAGATACCGGGCTGCATCAAGCAGGTCGCTGCGCTTTAGGGTATCGGTGCAGCGGGCGGCGTCTCGGCTTTCACTGCCGCCAGAGGGGCTGGAATCGTAATAGGGCGGATTGCAGAATATGGCATCGTAGCCGCCCGCTGCGGCCTGCGCCGCAAACTTCTGGAGCGAAATCTGCCTTGCAGCCAGATGTGCCGCCCAGGGCGATGCCGCAAAATTATCGGCCGCATCGGCCACCGCACCGGCATCGATATCAATAGCATCGATTTTAAAAGAAGCGCCGGCGAGCTTCTGGGCCGCCATCAGCGCCAGGATTCCGCATCCGCAGCCAACATCCAGCAGCCGCCCTGCGCCGCAGAAATCCATCCACGCGCCCAAAAGCACAGAATCTGCGCCGACTTTCATCGCGCAGCGACTGTCATCTACAGAAAAACGTTTGAAGGAAAACACGGTTTCTAGATAAACAAACCGTCTTTCATCTCCAGAGTGCGGTCGCTCATAGCGGCCAGCTCCTTGTCGTGCGTCACTATGACGATGGTGATGCCATATTTGTCGCGCAGGGTAAAGAACATCCTGTGAAGTTCTGCCCGGGTGACGCTGTCCAGGTTGCCGCTGGGCTCGTCGGCCAGCAGTATCGAGGGGGAATTAATAAGCGCCCGCGCCACCGCGACACGCTGCTGCTCCCCGCCGGAGAGCTCAGAGGGCTTGTGGGTCATGCGGGCCGCCACCCCCAGGTCCTCGAACAGGGCGCGGGCACGGTCGCGGACTGCAGCATCGCACCTCCCCCCTATCATTGCCGGCAGCAGCACGTTCTCCATCGCGGTGAATTCCGGAAGAAGGTGGTGAAACTGGAACACGAAGCCGATCTTGCTGTTGCGGAAAGCCGCCAGCGATTTCTCCCCCAGCGAGAAGATGTCGGTGCCGTCTATGAGCACCTTGCCGGCATCGGGACGCGAAAGCGACCCCAGAATAGAGAGCAGAGTAGATTTCCCCGCCCCGCTGGCACCCACGATGCTCACCACCTCGCGGTCGCGGGCAGAAAAATCGATACCCTTAAGAACCTTAAGGGTACCGAATGATTTTTCTATGCCAGTAGCTTGAATCAAAGCTGCAGAGGTATTACTCCTCCTCTTTCTGCTCCTCCTCGTAAGCCTTGAGAAGCTTCTCCTGTACATCCATAGGTACCTGCTGGTACTCTATGAAGCTCATGGTGAAGGTTCCGCGACCGGAAGAGATAGAGCTCAGAGTGGTGGAATATCTATAAAGTTCTGCCAGAGGAACGCGTGCGCGGAGAATCTGGAAGCCCTTTTCTGCCCCCATACCCTCGATTATACCGCGACGGTTCTGGATATCGCTCATCACATCGCCCATGCAGTCGCCGGGAACCATTACCTCAACCATGTAGATAGGCTCCAGAAGCTTGGGACCAGCTGCCTTGAAGGCCTCCTTGAAGGCGTTGCGGCCGGCGATGATAAACGCGATTTCCTTAGAGTCAACGGGGTGCATCTTACCGTCGTATACATACACGCGGATGTCGCGGGCATACGAACCGGTGAGCGGACCCTCTTCCAGCTTCTGCATGATACCCTTCTTGATGGCGGGCATGAAGCCGGCGTCGATAGCGCCACCCACAACGCAGTTGAAGAACTCGAACTTACCGCCCCAGTCCAGAGGGAATTCCTCTTTGCCCTTGATGGTGAGCTGGGTGTCCTTGCCGTCTATCTTGAAGCGGCCGGTAGGTTCTACGCCCTCTACGATGGGTTCTACAAGCAGGTGAACTTCACCAAACTGACCTGCACCACCCGACTGCTTCTTGTGACGGTACTGTGCGGTAGCGACCTTGGTGATGGTTTCGCGATACGGGATCTTGGGAGCGAAGAACTCCACGTCGATCTTATAATCGTTGTTCAGATGCCACTTGAGGATATTGATGTGCTGCTCGCCCATGCCGTTGATGATGGTCTGACGCAGCTCCTTGGAGTATTCTACGCGGAGGGTCGGATCCTCTGCGGCAGCGCGGTTGAGTGCCTCGCCCAGCTTCTCGTCGTCCTTCTCGTCAAGGGCGCGGATAGCTGTACGGTATTTTGCCTGAGGGAACTCGATGGGCGGGAATGCCACGTCGTTGCCGGGAGCGTTGAGAGTCTGGTTGGTCTTGACAGCTTTCAGCTTCACGGTGCAACCCATGTCGCCTGCCACCAGCTCGGTGACTTTCTCTTTCTTCTTGCCTGCAACAGCGAAGAGAGTGGTGATGCGCTCTTTGCCACCGTTGTCAACGTTTACAAAATCCTGACCTTCGGATATCTTACCGGATACTACCTTGAAGTAGGTAACATCGCCCAGATGCTGCTCCAGGGCGGTCTTGTATACGAACAGGGATGTCTTGCCGGCTGCATCCTCCTTTGGAGCGGGAGCCACCTCGGTGAGGAATTCGAGCATGCGCTTAACGCCCATGTCTTTCTTTGCGCTGATGCAGAATACAGGGTAGAATTCGCCCTTCACAAAGCCCAGGTTCAGACCCTTGTGGAGCTCTTCTTCTGTAAGCTCGCCAGCCTCGAAGAATTTCTCCATCAGGGCTTCGTCGCTCTCTGCAGCCATCTCCACCATAGCGGAATGCATCTCCTCTGCTCGGTCGGCCAGGTTTGCGGGAATATCGCACTCCTCTGTCTTACCGTCCTCGCCAGAGAACTTGTACATCTTCATCTTGAGTACGTCCACAACTGCGTTGAACTCCATACCGGGGTTAACGGGGAACTGTACGGGAACCGCCTTTGCGCCGAATGCCTGATGCAGGCTGTCCAGGGTGTTGTCCCAGTTTGCCTTCTCTGTTTCGAGCTGGTTGACAGCGATCAGCACGGGTTTGTGGTACTGCTCTGCATAGCGGCCGTGGATCTCTGTGCCCACCTCGACGCCAGCGCCAGCATTTACAACCATAACTGCGGAGTCGCACACGTTCAGGCCAAGGATTGCACCCTCGATAAAGTCGTCGGCACCGGCTGCATCAATAAAGTTCAGCTTGTGGTTTGCGAACTCTGCGTAGAACGGAGTGGAATAGATAGAGCGCTGGAAAATCTGCTCTACCTCTGTGTTGTCGGATACCGTGTTTTTGCCTTCGATGGTCCCGCGACGGTCGATAACGCCACCTTCAAACATGATGGTTTCGGCAAGGGTGGTTTTACCGCAGCGGGTACCGCCCAGGAGTACGACGTTGCGAATAAGGTCTGTGGAGTAATTTTTCATTTCTGTTTATTATTATTTTTTGATTATTCCGCTATTTATTGCGCGATAAAGCGTGCAAAGCTAATAAATTATATTCATTTCATCAATAAGACGGCCGCAGCGGCCAAACTTATCTATTATCAGCAGCACGTAACGGATATCCACGCAGATGCACCGCTGCAGGTCGGGCTCGAAAAGGATGTCGCCCGACATCGATTCCCAGTTCCCGTCAAAGGCCAGGCCAATCAGGTTGCCGTCGCCATCCATCACCGGGCTGCCGCTGTTGCCGCCGGTAATATCGCCCGTCATTATAAAGCAGGCGGGCAGGCTGCCGTCGCTACGTGCATAGCGGCCAAAGTCGCGCGCAGTGTATATCTCTTTCAGCCGCCCGGGCACTACAAACTCCCAGTTGTCGGGGTCCTCTTTCTCCATAACCCCCTTGAGTGTGGTGTAATAGTCGTACATGACACCATCCCTGGGGGAGTAGGATTTCACCTGGCCGTAGGTCAGGCGCATGGTAAAATTGGCGTCGGGATACATTGCCGCACCCTTGTTTTTCTCTATCTGACCGGCGATATATGCCTTGCGTCCGGCGTTGAGCTTCTCGCCCGCCTTGCCGGCAGCGGCGGCGCGGTCACGATAAAGGTCCATCACCGCATTGTTGAGCTGTGCTGCGGGGTCCTCTGCCAGAAAAGCAGATGCATCGGGGCGGCTCATCGCCTGCGCCAGGGTTTCTCTGGAAGCAAATACCGATTTGGCGAACAGATCATCTACATAAGCTGCGATATCGCCGCCAAACTTCTCCACAACAGCCATATAGAGCACCGGCAGGGTCGCCAGGCCAACGCTGTCGCGGTAAATCTCTATCATGCGCACCGCCACCTTCTTGTCGGTTGCGGGGGAATAGTTCTTGTAAAAACGGTCGATGCGCTTCTCAAGAGAAGGGTCGCCCGCCATTGAAGATACCGCACCTCCAATCTGCCCGATCTCTATATTGGCCAGCGTCTCACGCAGATAGAGCATCGTCCGGCGGGCATCGGCACGCTCGTTTACAGCCTGTGCGATATCATCCAGGGCTGTGCCGTATTTCTTCGTACGGCATTTCCGCTTGCCTGTCCACTGTATAAACTCGGCTTCGTTTGCAGCACGACGCCTCTCGACATCCAGTTTGCCAAAGGCCTCGTTCATCCCGATCCACTTTTTCCAGCCGTTGGTAGAGCCGCTGTATTTGCTGGCATACTGTATCTTAACCGCAGGGTCGGCGAGCATATCCTCCAAAAGAATCTTCTGGCGTTCTCCGCGGCAAAAGATGCACACCGCGTTGGTCAGATCGCGCTGCTCTGCCACCTCAAAGCTGGTCATAAAGCGGTTGGTAGAACCTGGATAGCCCATTATCATAGAGAAATCACCCTCCTCGACCCCTTTTATGGAGACGTTCAGGGCGCGACAGGGCTGGTAGGGGACATTGTCGGCAGAATAGGCCGCGGGGTTATTGTCCTTATCGGCATATATGCGGAACACAGAGAAGTCGCAGGTGTGGCGGGGCCACATCCAGTTATCTGTGTCAGCCCCGAACTTGCCGATAGAAGAGGGCGGTGCGCCCACGAACCTGATATCGTTAAAGCGCTTGTAGCCTATCAGGTAATAGGCATTGCCGCCAAAGAATGGGACAACGCTGGCGCTGATGTATTTGTCGGCCGCGGTAAGCGGGGCGGTAAGTTTTGCGGAGATATCGGCAAAAGCCTTCTCGAAATCTGCCCCGGAAAGACCTTTGGTGGCCTTTTCAACCCGCTCTGTGACGTCGGTGAAACTATCCAGGAAAGTCACCGACAGCCCCTCTACCGGGAGTTCTTCGCCAAGGGTCATGGCCCAGTAGCCGTCGGAGAGGTAGTTGTGCTCTACGCTGCTCAGGCTTTGGATAGAGCTGTATCCGCAGTGATGGTTGGTGAGCAGCAGCCCCTGGTTGGAAACCACCTCGCCGGTGCAGCCGCCGCCAAATATCACCACGGCGTCCTTGAGCGACGTGTGGTTGATGCTGTATATCTCATCTGCGCTGAGGCGGCAACCCATCTGCTGCATGGTTTTGATGTTCATTTTTTCCAGCAGCGGCAGCAGCCACATCCCCTCGTCGGCAGCTGCGAAAAGAGATACGCAGCCCGCCAGGATTATTGTAAGAAACTTTTTCATATCAGACTATTATCAATATTGCGGTAGTGGCAATCACCACCGGAGCTATGTATTTTATCACGAAGAACAATGCCGATGCCAGATTTTTGGAGACGCGTATCGTGCCGCCGGCCGTTATCTCGTCTGTAAAAGCATCCTTGCCCATTATCCAGCCCACGCAAATCACCGTAAGCAGGCCGCCGGTAGTCATCAAAAAGTTGGAAGAGACATAGTCCAGCTGGTCAAAGATGTTCAGACCGGCCACGGTCACACCGCTCAGGACCCCCTGCGAAAGGGAGCAGACGCTGCCGGTGACGGTTAGTATAAGTGCCACAATGGCGGCGCTCGTGGTGCGCTTTTTACCGGTGATGCTCATAAGCGACGATGTGATGACCTCGAACAGCGACACCGCCGACGACACCGCGGCAAGGAACAGTGCAAAGAAGAACAGCACAGAGCAGACCCCGCCCAGCGGCATCTGGGTAAAGATTTGCGGCAGGGTGACAAACACCAGCCCCGCCCCCTGCGAGGGATTGACCCCGAAGGCGAACACGGCAGGCATTATGGCGCATCCCGCAATCAACGCAAAAAAGGTATCGCTCACCGATATAATGGCGGCGCTCCTGGTGAGGTTGCTGCTGCGGGGGGTGTATGCCCCGTATGTTATCATCATGCAGGCGCCCAGACTCAGCGAGAAAAAGCTCTGCCCCAGAGCCGCCAGCAGGGAATCGAATGTAAAAGAGGAGAAGTCGGGACGGAACAGGTACTCTATGCCCGCTTTCGCCCCGGGAAGGGTGATGCTGCGGATCCCGATTAAAATGATTAGCACGAACAGCATCGGCATCATAAGTTTGGATGTCCTCTCTATGCCCTTCTGAACCCCGAGCATTATGATGACGATGGTGAGGAATATAAAGGTGATGCTGTATACGATGGGAGAAATGCTGCCGGAGGTAAAGGCGCCGAACATGGCGGCGCTGTCTATCACCGCCCCGCGGTGGAACTGCCACATACAGGAGAGCATCATGTATTTGATGGTCCATCCGCCAACCACCACGTAGAACGACATTATCATCAGGCAGGTAATCATGCCCAGGATGCCGGCTGTGCCCCACCCCTTGCGGCCGGTGACCTTGCGGTAGGCCTCTGCCGGAGCGCCCCCGCCACGACGCCCTATCACACTTTCTGCCAGCAGGATAGGTATGCTGATAAGGGCTGTAAGTGCCAGATAAACTATAATGAATGCGGCACCGCCGTTCTGCCCCACCAGGTAGGGGAAACGCCACAGGTTGCCCAGCCCTATGGCCGAGCCGACCGCCGCCGCCACCATCCCGAAATTGCTTGTAAAACTATCTTTGCTCCGATGCTCTGTCATAAACCTTGAATTCAAATTGCAGGTTGCTGACAACGTCCGTCATCATCTCGCTTTTGGAAACCAGTTTCCAATCTTCCGGATTGATGAACGGGAAGAATGTGTCAGCATCCTTTATCACCGTGTGGACACGGGTCAGATAGAGCCTGTCGGCCATAGCCAGAGCTTTGGAATAAAGCCTCCCGCCACCTATCACAAACACCTCGCCCTTTGCCGTTTTCAACGCCTCCTGCAGGGATTTTACCACCGTTGCCCCCTCCTGAGAAGGCAGGGTGGCGCTCACCACTATGTTATTGCGGTTTTTAAGTGGGCGGCAGCCGATGGACTCCCATGTGCGGCGCCCCATCACTATCGTGTGTCCGCTGGTGACCTGCTTGAAATATGCCAGATCTGCGGCGATGTGCCACGGCATGTCGCCGCCACGGCCTATCGCCAGATTGTCACTTACTGCAACTATAATACTTATCATAAGGCTGTTATACTGCTACCGGGGCCTTGATTGCAGGCCACGGGTCATACCCTTCAAGGGTAAAATCTTCATATTTGAAAGCGAATATATCCTTCACGTCGGGGTTGATCTTCATCTGCGGCAGCGGCCTGGGCTCGCGCTCCAGCTGGGTCGCCACCTGCTCGAAATGGTTGCGGTAGATGTGCACATCGCCAAAGGTGTGCACAAAATCGCCGGGGGTGTAACCGGTCACCTGCGCCATCATCATGGTAAGCAGCGCATAAGAGGCGATGTTGAACGGCACCCCAAGAAAGACATCGGCAGAGCGCTGATAGAGCTGGCAGCTGAGACGCCCGTCGGCCACATAAAACTGGAACAGGCTGTGACACGGGGGCAGCGCCATCTTGTCTACCTCCGCCACATTCCAGGCAGAGACTATATGGCGCCGGCTGTCGGGATTGTTTCTGAGCGATTCCACCACATTCTTAAGCTGGTCTATATGGCCTCCGTCGGGGGTCGGCCAGCTGCGCCACTGGTGGCCGTACACGGGGCCCAGGTCGCCATTTTCATCGGCCCATTCGTCCCAGATCGAGACCTTGTTGTCGTGCAGGTATTTGATGTTGGTGTCGCCCGCAATAAACCAGAGCAGCTCGTGGATTATAGAGCGCAGATGCACTTTCTTGGTTGTGAGCAGAGGGAAGCCCTCCTGCAGGTTGAAGCGCATCTGGTAGCCGAACACGCTCTGGGTGCCCACGCCGGTGCGGTCGCTCTTCATCGTGCCGTTGGCGCGGATATGCCGTAACAGGTCAAGATATTGTTTCATGGAACAGTCGATGGGTTATCCGTACAAATATAGTGGTTTTCGGTCAAAAAGTTGCGCGTAGAATGGCGACAATGGGCAGATGGTCGCTCGCGCCGACGTTATAGCGCGGGCCGATGCTGGTGCGTCGCGGCTTTTTCCCAAGGAAAGAACGGTCGTCTTCCAGCAGAAAATCGGGGCGGAATATCTCTGCGCGGGCGTTCGCGGCCAGAAGGGGCGATACCAGCATCTGGTCTATCGTCTCCCATTTGCCCTTGTAGCGGATGGTGCCGCCGGCAAGGTCCCGGGTAAGATTTTTCAGGTTCTGCCGTCGGCACAAGGCGGTTATCGACGGCGCGTCGGGGGTATCGTTCAAATCGCCCATTACAAGGATGCCGGCACCCGGATCTGCCCGTGTCAGGGAGTCCAGAGTGTTCTCCAGCGCGCAGATTACCGCCTCCCGCTTGATTTCGGACGCCGCTGCGCCGCCGTATTTGCTGGGCCAGTGGTTCAAGAAGATGTGGAGGGTGTCCGGCTCCGGGAGAACATCAGCCCCCGGGAGGGTATCCGGCTCCGTCTCCCCGCCTCGCATGGCCACCTTGGCATAGAGTATCTCGCGGGTGGCAAATCCGCTTATGGTGATAAAGCCGCAGATAAGCACCTTAACCCGAGAGGGGTCGTAAAGCAGCGCCACATCAATCCCACGCGGGTCGGGACTTTCCCGATGAATCGTCCGGTAGCGGGTTTTAGCCAGCGGCGTATCCTCTGCAAGGGTGCGCAGCACCGCACCGTTCTCCACCTCGCACAGCCCCACGATAGCCGGCAGGCGGCCGCCAAAACACTCTGCAGAGACGATAATCGTCTTGGCAATCAGGTTGCGCTTGGCCTCAAAGCGGCGCTTGCTCCAGCGGTATTCACCGCGGGGCGTGAACGCCTCATCGACCGTAGCGGGGTCGTCAAAAGTGTCAAAAAAATTCTCTACGTTCCAGCAGAATATCTGGGCCTTAGCCCCAATCGCGGCCAGAAAGGCCACTATGACTACCGCACATATCTTTCTCATACGGCCAAATTAGGCATTTTTTTGATATATTTGTGATTCGTTTCAAAAGATAGCGGCAGATGTCACTCAAATGCGGAATCGTAGGACTGCCAAACGTGGGCAAGTCGACACTTTTCAACTGTATCAGCTCTTCCAAGGCGCAGAGCGCAAACTTCCCGTTCTGCACCATAGAGCCCAACATAGGGAGCTGCAACGTGCCCGACGAGCGGCTGGGCGTGCTTGAAAACCTGGTGCATCCGCGCCTCGTGGTGCCCGCCACCGTAGAGATTGTGGATATTGCAGGGCTTGTGCGGGGCGCAAGCCGCGGCGAGGGGCTGGGCAACCAGTTCCTGGCCAACATCCGAGAGACCGACGCCATAGTGCACGTGCTCCGCTGCTTTGACGACGACAACATCACCCACGTAGACGGCGCCGTGGATCCGGTGCGCGACAAGGAGGTCGTGGACCTGGAGCTGCAGATAAAAGACCTGGAGACGGTATCCAACCGCATGGAGAAGGTGCGCAAGCAGGCCAGCGTCGGGGGCGACAAAACCGCCAAAAAGGCACTGGAGATGCTTGAAAAGTACAAGGCCGTGCTGGAGCAGGGGCGCAACGCCCGCGAAGTGGTTCCGGAGAACCCCGACGAGGAGAAACTCGCAAAGGAGTTTTGCCTGCTGACCTGCAAGCCGGTGCTGTACGTATGTAATGTCGATGAAAACTCCGCCGCAGCCGGCAACGCCTACACCGCAGCCGTGGCAGAGGCTATCAAGGACGAGGATGCCGGGATGATGATTATCGCCGCCAAGATAGAGAGCGAGATTGCAGAGCTGGAGAGCTACGAAGAGCGGCAGATGTTCCTGGAAGAGATCGGCCTGGAGCACAGCGGCGTAGAGCGGCTGATCCAGGCTGCATACGATTTGCTTGGCCTGCAGACCTATTTCACCGTGGGCGAGCCGGAGGTGCGCGCCTGGACAATCCGCAAGGGCGACAAGGCTCCCCGCGCTGCCGGCGTAATCCACACCGATTTTGAAAAGGGCTTTATCCGCGCCGAAGTTATCAAATACGACGATTTTGTCAATCTTGGCAGCGAGGCCGCCTGCCGCGCCGCCGGCCGTCTGGGCAGCGAAGGGAAAGAATATGTGGTGCAGGACGGCGATATAATGCACTTTTTGTTTAACGTATAAACCTAATTATCAACAATATATGTACAGAACGCATACTTGTGGAGAATTGAGATTGAGCGACGCCGGCAAAACCGTGACTCTGGCCGGCTGGGTGCAGCGCATCCGCAAAATGGGAGGCATGAGCTTCATTGACCTGCGCGACCGCTACGGCATCACGCAGCTGGTGGTAGATGACGCCTCCAGCGACGCCGTAAAGGAGAATCTGGCCAAGCTGGGCCGCGAGGCTGTGATACAGGCCGTTGGCAAGGTAGCAGAGCGCCAGAGCAAGAACGCAAAGATAGACACCGGAGACATAGAGATAATCCTCTCTGATATCAACATCCTTAACCTCTCCGCCACCCCGCCCTTCACCATAGAAGACAACAGCGACGGCGGCGAAGAGCTGCGGGCAAAATACCGCTACCTGGATTTGCGACGCAACCCCTTGAAGAATGCGCTGATGCTCCGCCACAAAATAGCCCACGAAGTGCGCAATTATCTTGACGCACAGGGCTTTATGGAGATAGAGACCCCTTATCTGATAAAGAGCACCCCGGAGGGCGCCCGCGACTTTGTGGTGCCCAGCCGCATGAACCCCGGCGAGTTCTACGCCCTGCCGCAAAGTCCCCAGACCTTCAAGCAGCTGCTTATGGTGGCTGGCTACGACCGATACTTCCAGATTGTACGCTGCTTCCGCGACGAAGACCTGCGTGCCGACCGTCAGCCGGAGTTCACCCAGATAGACTGCGAGATGAGCTTTGTAGAGCAGGAGGATGTGCTTGGCGTATTCGAAGGGATGATGCGTACCCTGTTCAAGAACGTACTCGGAGTGGAGATTGCCAACCCGATACCCCGCATCAGCTGGTACGACGCGATGGACCGCTACGGCAGCGACAAGCCCGACATCCGCTTTGGCATGGAGATTCACGAAATATCCGACCTTGTGAAGGGGTGCGGCTTTGGCGTGTTTGACAGCGCAGAATATATCGGCGCAATTGCCGTGCCAGCTGCGGCAGAATATACCAGAAAGCAGCTGGACGAGCTCACAGAGTGGGTAAAACGGCCGCAGGTGGGAGCCAAGGGGCTGGTTTACATCAAACTGAACCCCGACGGCAGCATCAAATCATCTGTAGATAAATTCTACACGCCGGAGCAGCTGCAGGCCATTGCCGCAAAGGCGGGCGCCGCCACCGGAGACCTGGTGCTGGTGCTTTGCGGGGCCAAACGCAATACGCAGACCATGCTGGGCGTGCTCCGTCTGGAGATGGCCGGCCGCCTGGGTCTTCGCAAGCCCAATGAGTTCGCCCCCCTATGGGTTGTGGACTTCCCGCTGCTCGAGTGGAGCGAAGAGGATGGCCGCTTCTATGCGATGCACCACCCCTTCACCGCCCCCAAGCCGGAGCACATGGAGCTATTCTACAGCGACAAAAAAGAGGATCTGGAGCGCGTGTGCGCCAACGCCTACGACTTTGTGCTCAACGGCAGCGAGCTGGGCGGCGGCAGCATCCGTATCCATCAGGCCGATGTACAGCAGCGGATGTTCCAGGTACTGGGCATCAGCAAAGAGGATGCAGACTATAAGTTCGGCTTCATTATCAACGCATTCAAGTTCGGTGCCCCGCCTCACGGAGGCCTGGCGTTCGGCTTCGACCGCGTGGGCGCGCTGTTCGGCGGACAGGAGACCATCCGCGACTTTATCGCATTCCCCAAGAACAACATGGGGCGCGACGTTATGATAGATTCCCCCAGCCGCATCGACCAGGTGCAGATGGATGAACTGTTTTTGACCAGCACCGCACCCGTTACGCAGTAATATCAGCTTATGACCAGCCGCATCACAGAGATCCTTTCCGGGGTGATTCATCCCGCCGAAGGGCGCGATATCGTCTCGCTTGGGATGGTAGAAAACGTGCATGCTTCTCAGTCGGAGATAAAGTTCAACCTGGTTTTCAAGCGGAAGGATCCGCTTGCGGGCAGCATCAAGGCCGCCTGCCGCGAAGCGCTCGAGGCCGCGCTGCCGGGCTATAAGGTGTCGATACTGGAGCTGGTACGCGCCACCAGGAAGCCGCAGAACGTGGCGGTGGAGTCAGAAACGGATAATCTCTCGCAGGTTGGCAGCGTTATCGCTGTGGCCAGCGGCAAAGGGGGTGTGGGCAAATCTATGGTGGCGGTGAACCTCGCCATCACCCTGGCCCGCAAGGGGTATCGCGTGGGCGTGGCAGATGCCGATATCTACGGCCCCTCCATCCCAAAGATGACCGGAACGGAAGATGTACAGCCCGAAGCGGAGGTCGAGGGCGAACGGCAGACACTGATTCCGGTCGAGAAATATGGAGTGAAATGGATGTCCATCGGCTACTTTACCCGGCCGGAGCAGGCGCTTATCTGGCGCGGCCCCATGGCCAGCAACGCCCTTAAGCAAATGGTGCTGCAGGTGGCGTGGGGAGAGCTGGACTATCTGCTGATAGACCTGCCCCCGGGTACGGGCGACATACAGATATCGCTGGTGAACGATGTGCCGCTGGACGGTGTGTTCGTGGTCACAACCCCGCAGAGCGTGGCCCTGGCCGATGTCGAGAAGAGTATCGACATGTTCCGCAATCCGCATGTGGACAAGCATATCTTTGGCATAATAGAGAATATGTCGTGGTTCACCCCGGCAGAGCTGCCCGATAACAGGTATTATATCTTTGGCCGCGGCAACACAGAGGCCTTGGCCGCCAAATACAACCTGCCGCTGCTGGCGCAGATCCCGCTGGTAGAGAGCGTCAGCGCCGCCGGCGACCTGGGAACCCCCGCCGCCCTGCACGACGGAGCGGTATATCGGGCACTTAGTGAAATTTTTTGATAATATGGGAATAACTCCTATATTTGCAGCCACATTCGACTGAGATATGGTGTAATGGTAGCACTAGAGATTCTGGCTCTCTCGGTTCGGGTTCGAGTCCTGATATCTCAACAACAAAAAGCCTCGCGTGAATACGCGGGGCTTTGTTATTGAGCTTATCACAGTCTTATTCCGTGACAATCTTATCCTCTAAGGGCGACAACTGGGTCCAAGCGGGAAGCCTGTGAGGCGGGGGCAAGGCCGCTGGCGAGCCCAAGGATGATGGCCACACCTGCTGCCAGGGCGGCATGCGCCGCGGTGAGCCTCACATGCAGGATATCGGCCGGAATCAGCGCCGTCGCGCCCCAGGCAAGCAGCACGCCGGCCGCAGCCCCCAGTACAGAAAGCAGCAGCGCCTCCAGCAGAAACTCCATCATTATACGCCTCCGGCGGGCCCCCAGGGCTTTCTTAAGGCAGATAATCCAGGTGCGCTCTTTTACCGACACCAGCATTATGTTCACTATGCCAAAGCCCCCTATCAGCAGAGAGAATATCGCGACAAGCATCCCGGCGGCGGTGATTTTTGAGGTGAGAGCGACGGTCTGCCGGCACAAGTCTTCCATGGTGTTAAGAGCAAAATTATCGTCCTGCACCGGATGCAGGCGGCGGGAAGCGCGTAACAGCCGGCGTACCTGCTGCAGGGCGGCATCACGGCCGCCGGCGCCGGGCCCCACGGCAATCATCGTTTGCAAAGCGCCCTTGCCGCAAAGCTGCTGCGCCATATCAAACGGTACTACCACCGCATAATCGGTGGCGTATAGATTGATGATATTCTTACCCTCGTGCGACAGGATGCCGATAACCGTCATATCCTTCCCGGCGATGCGTACGCTTTGGCCGCATGGCGAGCTGCGATCGATGGCCTGATCACCCGGAGCACCTGCCCCAAACAGCTCCTGGGCCACTTTTGAGCCAAGTATCACCTTGGCATCGTGGCCAGAGAGTTCTGCCTGGGAAAAGCTGCGCCCCTCGCAGACAGAAGAGTACACCAGGTGTTGCCACTCCCCGCACACGCCCACCAGCTTGCTTTCGTAAAGCGTTTTACCACAGTAAGTCACATCTGCCTCAGATTCCCCCGCAAGGGCAGCCCAGCCAAAATCGTTGGTTAATGGCGCACCATAAGATGCCAAAGCCAGATAGTCCTCGCGCGAAGGCATCGGCCGGCTCGCATAGCGGCTCCAGTTGTCGTCGGCGCCATCTCCGCTTTCCACGGGGAAGCGCTCTACCATAATCATATCGCTGCCAAAGTGGTCAAAACCGGCCACCACGGCGCTGCGGAACGCATCCACCAGCGCGAACGATACAACCACCACAAAAATTCCGACACTCACCCCCGCAAGCGACAATACCGTGCGCAGGGGATCACTTTTGATTTGATGAAATATCTCCATCCGTATCTCCTCCAGCTAATTTATTTTTGATTTGTCTGATAGTATCAAAAGCGTTTAGTGGGGAGATCGTATTGATATCTATTTTCTCTATAATGTGTTTGATGTCAAGCAAAAGCGGGTCGTCCAGTTGAAAGAACGACAGCTGCATCCCAGCAGGGGCAGCGGCAGAAGCGTTGCGGCGAGTCTTTCCGGCAGAATGTGCGGCAACCGACGTCTCTTTATTCTCCAGAGAAGAGAGCTTCTGCTGGGCGGCATTCAGCACCGCATCGGGCATGCCTGCCATGCGGGCAACGTGGATACCGAAGCTGCTGGCAACACCTCCGCGGGAGAGCTTACGCAGGAAAATCACCCTTCCGTCTACCTCCTGAGTAGAGATATGATAGTTATGAACCCTGTCCAGCAGGGACTCCATCTCGTTAAGTTCGTGATAATGTGTGGCAAACAGCGTCTTGGGGGCCAGCGGACTTGCATGCAGGTACTCTACGATTGCCCAGGCGATGGACATTCCGTCGTATGTGCTGGTACCGCGCCCTATCTCGTCCAGCAACAGCAGCGAGCGCTGCGACAGATTGTTCAGGATGGTGGCGCTCTCTGTCATCTCCACCATAAAGGTCGATTCGCCGCGCGAGATGTTGTCCGAGGCGCCGACACGGGTGAAAAGCTTGTCCACATAGCCGATGCGGGCGCTGCCGGCCGGCACATAGCTGCCAATCTGCGCCATAAGCACAATCAGCGCCGTCTGCCGCAGCAGGGCCGATTTACCGGCCATGTTAGGGCCGGTGAGGATTATTATCTGCTGGTCGTCGTTGCCCAGGTAGACGTCGTTGGCAATATACTCTTCGCCCTCTGGCAGCAACGCCTCTATCACGGGATGACGCCCCTGTTTGATGTCGATCTGGAGCGAATCGTCCACCACAGGGCGGCTGTAGCCCCGCTCGTGCGCCGTAAAGGCGAAGGCGGCCAGGCAGTCCAGCTCGCTCACCGCCGCCGCATTGGTCTGGATGGCGGCTATGTTGGCCTGGAATTCGCGCACCAGACCGGCATAAATAGCACTCTCGATAGCCACAATCTGGTCTTGCGCCACAAGTATCTTCTCTTCGTACTGCTTCAGTTCCTCTGTGATGTAGCGCTCTGCACCCACCAGCGTCTGCTTGCGGATCCAATCGGCAGGAACCATCTCCTTATAGGTGTTGCGCACCTCAAGATAGTAGCCGAACACATTGTTATAGCTGATTTTGAGCGATGCGATGCCTGTTGCATCCCGCTCCCGCTGCTGTATGTCCAGCAGAATCTGCTTGCTGTTGGCCAGGATGTTGCGATAGTCGTCCAGAGTGGCATCCACGCCGGCGGCGATGACCTCGCCCTTGCCTATCTGCTGCGCCGTGTCGGCCTTGATGGTGGCTGCGATGCGGCGAGAAAGCTCCTCCAGCGGGTTCAGGCGGCCGATATATCCGTCGATGGCGGCCACACCCCGCCCCTGGTTGATTATCGCCGATATCATCTGCAGTCCGCGCCCCAGCTGCAGCACCTCCCGCGGCAGGATTTTACCGGCAGCGGCGCGGGAGACTATGCGCTCCAGGTCGCCTATCTGAGCTATACTGTCGCGGATCTGAGCACACATCGCCTCGCTGTCGTAAAAGGCCTGGACTGCATCGGCGCGCCTGCCTATGGCAGCGGGGCTTTTAAGCGGCATCGCTATCCACTCGCGCAGGCGGCGGCTCCCCATGGGGCTGCGGCAGCTGTCCATAATGTCGATAAGGGCGGCTCCTCCCGCCGACATCGGCTGCAATATCTCCAGCGAGCGCATCGTAAAGCGGTCTATCCACATAAAGTCGCCGCGGTCTATGCGGCCGACAGAGCGGATGTGGGAGATATCCTTATGCTCTGTGATATCCAGGTATGCCATCGCCGCGCCCGCCGCTGTTATCGCCAGAGGCATCTCCTCTACCCCGAATCCCTTGAGCGAATCGGTCTCGAACTGGCGCAGCAGCTTCTTGTATGCGGTGTTGTATACAAAAGCCCAGCTGTCCATTGGGGTGATATACGCCTTGTCGGCAAAACGGGCACGGAAGCCATCTTCAAACCCTTTCTGCAGCAGGATTTCCTTGGGGGCGAAGTCGGCCAGCAGCAGGTCCACAAAATCCAGGGAACCCTGCGCTATGCGGAATGCGCCGGTGGAGATATCCAGAAAGGCGGCACCTGATAGATCCTTCTCAAAATACAAGGCGCATAGCCAGTTGTTTTTGGCGGAGTCCAGCAGCGCCTCGTTGTAGTTCACACCAGGGGTGACCAGCTCCGTTACGCCGCGCTTTACCAGCTTTTTGGTGAGCTTGGGATCCTCCAGCTGGTCGCAGATGGCCACCTTGTAGCCGGCGGCAACCATCTTTGGAAGATAGATGTCCATGGCGTGATGCGGCACCCCGGCCAGATTGGTGTAACTGCCGGCGCCCGACGCCTTGCGGGTCAGCACCAGCCCCAGCACCTTGCTCACCACCACGGCGTCATCGGCAAAGGTTTCGTAAAAGTCACCTACGCGGTAGAAGAGTATACAGTCGGGGTACTGCGACTTTATCTCGTAGTACTGCTGCATCAGGGGTGTGTTCTTCTCTACTGCCATAGGTTCTTCGCCCCGGAGAAGGCACGCATGCTGCCTGGCCGGGATATCCTTACAAATGTAGCCAAAAAACGACTATATTTGCAGTGAACATGAAAGTACGGGCAAAAAAAAGTTTGGGGCAGCACTTCCTGGCCAACGAGGGCATTGCGCGGCGCATCGCCGAGTCGCTGGTGTGCGATGGCGGTTGTGCCGGTGGCGGTACCGGCGACGGGAGTGGCGTTTGCGCGAACGGCAGCAATGGCGGCAGGATGAATGTGCTGGAGGTAGGATGCGGCACCGGGGCGCTGACCCGCCACCTGCTACAGCGGGACGACATCTGCCTCAAGGGGATTGAAATAGACGACGAATCCATTGCCTACCTGCGCGAAAACCTGCCGGCGATAATGCCCAACCTCTACGCCGCTGACTTTCTAAAGGCGGACCTGCGCAAGATTTTCCCGGAGGGCGACTTTTGTGTAATAGGCAACTTCCCATACAACATCTCCTCGCAGATCTTTTTCAAGATTCTCGACTACCGCGAGAGCGTGCCGCAGGTTGTGGGAATGTTGCAGAAAGAGGTGGCAGAGCGCCTGGCCAGCGGCCCGGGCAATAAAAGCTACGGAATCCTCTCTGTGCTGCTGCAGGCCTGGTACGATATAGAATACCTTTTCACGGTAGATGCGGCCCAGTTTATCCCGCCGCCAAAGGTGCAGTCTGCAGTAATCCGGCTTCGTCGCAATGGCCGCACAGAACTTGGTTGCGACGATGCGCGGTTCCGTCAGGTTGTAAAAGCTGCCTTCAACCAACGGCGCAAGACCCTGCGCAACAGCCTGCGAGCCATTGGCGCCGAGGCCCCGGAGCAGTTCGCCTCCCTCCGCCCCGAACAACTCACCGTAAACGACTTCATCACCCTGACCCAGACGCTTTAGCATCGGGCAGAGGAAGGGATGGGATAAAAAAAAGACCGGCCGAGAGGGCCGGTCTTTTATGATAAGGGGGATACCCGATTAGTCGTCTACTACGCAGATAGCGACACGGTTCTTGGATGCGGGATTCTCGAAAGGACGCTCGCGGCTACCCTTGAAGTCGGTGATGATGCGGCTCTCGTCGATGCCCTTTGCAACCAGCTCTTTCTTAACCTGGAGGGCACGTTTCTCGGAGAGTTTCCAGTTGTAAGCATCGCTACCGGTCTCCTTGTCGCAATATCCGGTTACGAGGATCTTGGTCTTGGGATTGTCGTTGAGAACCTTAACGATATTGTCGATCTTGTATGCCTCGCTCTCGCGGATGTTATACTTGTCGATGGTGAACCAGATGTTCTCTACGAATGCCTCAAAGTCGGGTTCCGGTTCGGGCTGAGGTTCGGGCTCAACGATGGGTTCCGGTTCGGGTTCCGGTTCGGGCTCTGCAACGGGCACGGGTACAGGTACGGGTGCGGGAACGGGCTTCTTGCCAAGACGGAACTTGAGGCCTACGAGAGCCTGGTGCTGCCAGTCAAAGTTGGGAACTGCAGAAGAGGGCTTGCTGTTGAACTTGTCGGATACAGCGTTGCAAACATATTCGAGACCCAAAGCTACGCGATAACCCAGCTGGAAATCTACACCGACACCGGCGCGGCCAACGGGAGAGATAAGAGTGGGATCCCAGCGATTTGCAAGAACATCGGGGTAAGCGGCCTTAGCAGGAGCACCGTTGTTGAATGCAAAGTTTGCAGCTGCACCAGCGAACACATAAGGATTGAAAACCTTGTCGCCTTTATATTTGCCAAACTGAGCCAGGTTTACAAGCAGGTCGACACCGCCCTGGGCATAGTTGAAGCCGTATACGAGGTCCTGTGCGGGAACAACGCCCTTGCCCTGCCAACCGTTAAAGTTGATGCGTGCACCAACTGCAGGTGCAAACTGCCAGCCGATATTGAGCGCAGCAGCGGGAGAAACCGCAGACATGAAGTTGGTTTCAGCAACCGTGTAGGCAGCACCACCCTGAGCCTGGAGATACCAGTAAGGATTGAATTCTGCTTTGTCCTGTGCGTTCATCGCAAACGCGATGAGAAGCGTACAAACAATTGAAAATAATTTTTTCATGATGTATTAGAAATGTTAAAGTTTATGTTGTTTCAAAAGGTGCACAACAGCGCTGCGCTAAGGTAGTGATTCCCCACAACATATCCAAAAAAAAATGGGGCAGCCAGATGGCCGCCCCAAATTCATATAGGTGATTAACGTTAACTCACATTAATTCTCGTGTGCGTTTACTGCTTCCTGAGGGAGTGAAACTGCATCACCAGGGTGCTCTGCAGCAGAGTCAGCGCTCTTCTTGATGGTGATTGTACCAGCTGCTTTGAGTTTTGCAACCTGGTTAACAACCTCAACAGAGAAGGTAGTGTTCTTTTCCTGCTGCAGGAGGGTACCATTGTTGTTCCAGTAGAACCAACCGGTAGTCTTCACGTACCACAGATTGTCGCCGAAGCTGCTGTCGTTGGTTGCGCCAGAGGACCAGGTGGAGGTCATGTCTGTGAATACACCAAGGTAGATGTTCTGAGCATAAGTGCTAAGTACAGGTGCGCCATTCCAGGTTACGAGGGTCTCGCCAGTACCCACCTCTTTGATGGTGTATGCAGCAAGTGCACGGCACCAGTCGATTGTGTGGGTCTCGAGAGTGATGTTCTCTACTGCAGAGATCTCGAACGGGTTGATGAAGCGTACAGTGTACTCCTTAACCTTGACATTGGAACCGCTTGCAAGACGGAGGTAAGCCTCAACAACAACCTCACGCTGAGTCTCGTCGATTGCATATTTGCCATCGAGTTCGATTTCCTGAGAAGTGTAAGTAGCGCTTGCAGGGAAGACTACTGCACCTGTCTGTCCTTCTTTAAGTTTGACAAACATGAAGTCAACAAGGACGTTCTCCTCGAGATCATCATCGAACTCATCGTAGTTCTTGAAGTGCTCACGGATAGAAGACTGAGGACGCCATGTGTTCTCAACTGCCTTACCCTTAACAATAACTGTGCTTTCTACCTCGGGAACGAGATAGTCGGGGTTGAGGGTAGGAATAAGGGTAGCAGGAACATTAGCCTCTACAGTGTACTTAACCTTGTAAACGATGGTGTTAGCGCCTGTAACCTTAGGAGCAAAGGTGTAGGTAGCGGCGTGCTCACCAAGAGTAGTAGCGCTGGACAGAGTTACAGAGATGCAATTGTCGTTAGCATCTGCGAGAGCGAAAGCACCTGCATAACCTGTGGGGAAGTTGGTGGTAGGAGCAGCGTACCTGGTGTCGAATTCTGCCTTGTTTGCTGCAGCAGCTGCCTCGAGGAGAATATCCTTAGGAGCCTTGAGTGCATTGGCAGCAGGGAGTGCAAAGTAGTCAACAGTACCAAGATCGAACTCGATAGTGGTGGTCTCAGCGGGGTTGGAAACAACCTTAAGCATATACTGAGCCTGGAACTCGTCGAAGTTCAGACCAGGAGTGCCAGACCATTCTACACCATTGGGCAAAAAGGAATTGCCCCAGTGGAGACCTGTACAACCGCTGTTGTACCAAGTCTGGGTTGCCTCGTTCCAGATTGCAGCATCGGCTGTAATCATAAAGAACTTGTCAAGGACTTCGGTGAGAGCGACACCGTCTTTAACCTTAACCTTACCATCGTCGGTGCATTCAACCTTATCCCAAATGCCCCAGTTCATCTCGGTACCACCATACTGATTGTCCTGACCGGAACCAGGAGAGTAGTTGCCGTTGGCATCCTGAACCGGACGGGGAGTCATGTTGTTGGCAGAGCAGAATACATGGAAGAAGTATTTAACCTGGAAACCGAGGTTCTCAAGAGTTCCAAGATAAGGATCGGCAAAACGCATGTGAGCTTTAACATCGTAAGTCTCACCGACCTTGATGGTATCGTTCTCGTAAGGAACGCCGGTACCCATATAATTCTCCATACCCTTCCACCAGTTGTAGATGTTGTGAGGTATCTGCCACTTCTCTACGGGCAGCGTAGCAGCATGATAGTTGTATGCAGTCCAGATAGGGCAAACAAAATCCATCTTGATGGAAGCATAGTCAGAAACTATAGGCATAGGGGTGCCCTCTTTGTTGGTAGCCTGGAGAGCAACAACTGTCTGCCATGAAACGCCGGCAGCGTCCATCCAGTAGCCAAGGCTCTTGATGTCGGCACCCATGTAATTGTCTGATCCGTTGGGATTGGTCAGTGTTTCAAATTTGCTGGCGTTAACATCAGCCAGGTTGGGCATAGAACCGGTCATATCGTCGTTCCTCCAGCTCCAGAGGTTCCAGGAGTGCATAATCTTTGCACTGAACATCTTCATAAGCCACTCGAACGGCATGTTCTCCCAATACTTGAAGTAATTGATATAACCGGTAACATCCAGCTGGTCGGGACCATTCTGTTTAACAGTCAAAGCGGGAACAGCACTGCTGACCTTGTCGCCTTCTGCCTTGGTGCTGACTTCCATAACGCGGTCGATCATAGTAAAGTCGTAAGCGCTCATGTCTGCACCTGCAGGATTGACACGATATTTGAGGTTGAGGTCACTAACCGGGAACTGGCGGGTGTAAGTCTCGTCGAGGCTGGCCATAGAACCAAGCTGTTTGCCGATCTTCTCGATCATGACATCTACCATAGAAAGGACATACTCATAAGTCATCTCCCAACGAGGACCAAACCATTCTTCAGCATTCTCGAAAATTGCCTGAGAATTATTCGCGAAACTACCAGAAGTGAGGTCAAAGCTTGCAACATAACCATGGAGATTCCTCTGGCCGGTTTTGCCGCAATAGGTTGAGAAGAGTATCTGTGCGAAACCGGGATAACCGCCCATCTGGAAAATGTCGCTGAAATATCCACCCCAGCCGTCGATACCGTTCCACATACCCCAATAACCTTTCTGGCCATTGGAGAGGAGGATTCTCTCAAACTCTTTTGTGGTAGGATAGATAGAGTAAACAGTTACACCGGGCATACCCAGAGTTGCATCCCACATCTCGGGGATAACAGCGATGCTCTTGAGGTCTACCTTAGGGTTGATGATGGTGATAACGCCACCATCGACACCTTCTACATTGTGGAAGGAAATGGTCTGAGCATCCTCATCCCAAACAGCGGTGATAGTACCAACGGGGAGCCACATCTCTTCGAGAACCTGCTCTGCTCCGGTTTCACCATTAACAAGGATCCAGTGACCGTAACCCTCGCTCTCCTTATCGGTGCAAGGCTTGTAGAAGTCACCGTCTACGCCAGGCTCACCTTCGAGGCCCTGGACACCCTGTTCACCACGAGCGGGCTTGCCGGAATCTACGCCATTCTTGAACCAGTTGCCATTGGCACCGATTTCCCAAGAATCGCCAGGCTC